>NZ_PDKH01000010.1:0-5803 GCF_004116575.1 Arcobacter sp. AHV-9/2010
TAAATAAAAAAAGCCTTCAGCTAAACACTTAAGAGATAAGTGAATAGATAAAGGCTTGAATAAAACTCAAAAGAGCTGGCAGCGACCTACGTTTCCACCGGGGGACCCAGCAGTATTATCGGCGATGAAGTGCTTGACTACCAGGTTCGGAATGGGGCTGGGTATTTCCACTTCTCTTTAGCCACCAGCAAGTTGAGTGTTAAATTTAATTTTGAATGCTTAATTTTGAATTAAAATCCAAATTAAGTAAATTATACTTAACACTCAACTCAAACTAGAGTTAAGAAAAAATAATGCTAAAGTCTTTGTAGCTTTAAAAGCTAATTTCATATTTGTATATCTATATATAATCAACACAAATTAAACATAAGTAATATGCTTAATAAGATAGTAAACCAAAGAAAATTGTTAAAAATAAGCCAAACGTTCTATTAGTACTGGTCAGCTAAAGGGCTTACACCCATTACACATCCAGCCTATCAACCAGCTAGTCTTGCTGGGAACTTCAGGGAAAGTTCATCTTAGAGTTGGCTTCGAGCTTAGATGCTTTCAGCTCTTATCACATCCCAACGTGGCTACCCAACGATGCTCTTGGCAGAACAATTGGTACACCAGTGGTTGGTTCATCCCGGTCCTCTCGTACTAGGGACAAATCTCTTCAACTTTCCTACGCCCACGGAAGATAGGGACCGAACTGTCTCACGACGTTCTGAACCCAGCTCGCGTACCGCTTTAAATGGCGAACAGCCATACCCTTGGGACCGACTACAGCCCCAGGATGCGATGAGCCGACATCGAGGTGCCAAACCTCCCCGTCGATGTGAGCTCTTGGGGGAGATCAGCCTGTTATCCCCGGCGTACCTTTTATCCTTTGAGCGATGGCCCTTCCACGCAGAACCACCGGATCACTATGACCGACTTTCGTCTCTGTTCGACTTGTAGGTCTCACAGTCAAGCTAGTTTATGCCATTATACTCAACAAGCGATTTCCATCCGCTTTGAACTAACCTTTGTAAGCCTCCGTTACTATTTAGGAGGCGACCGCCCCAGTCAAACTACCCACCAGACATTGTCCTGAATGAGGATAACTCATCGCAGTTAGTAACTCAAATATTCAAGGGTGGTATCTCAAGGATGGCTCCGACTCTACTTGCGTCTAGTCATCATAGCCTCCCACCTATCCTGCACATGAATATCCAAGCTACAGTGTCAAGCTGTAGTAAAGGTGCACGGGGTCTTTCCGTCTTTCCGCGGGTAGGAGGAATTTTCACCTCCACTACAATTTCACTGGATCCCTCTTTGAGACAGCTCCCATCTCGTTACGCCATTCATGCAGGTCAGTATTTAACTGACAAGGAATTTCGCTACCTTAGGACCGTTATAGTTACGGCCGCCGTTTACTCGGGCTTCGATCAAATGCTTCGCTTGCGCTGACATCATCAATTAACCTTCGAGCACCGGGCAGGCGTCACACCTTATACATCCACTTACGTGTTAGCAAAGTGCTGTGTTTTTGGTAAACAGTCGGGAGGGACTCTTTGTTGCAACCTCTTTAGCTTTTTGAAGCAAGTTCATATACCAAAGTAGGCACACCTTATACCGAAGATACGGTGCTATTTTGCAGAGTTCCTTAAAGAGGGTTCTTCCACGCGCCTTAGAATACTCATCCCACCCACCTGTGTCGGTTTACGGTACGGGCAACATATAATAAACTTAGTGGCTTTTCTTGGCACGACAGTATCATCGATTCTCCATCTCCTCCGAAGAGTGTCAAGAGCCTGTAAGATCTCGGTCTAATGTTAAGCGGATTTGCCTACTTAACAACCTACATCCTTCGAGCCACACTTCCATCCGTGACCTCGATTAACTCTATGCGTCCCCACATCGCGCTTATATGTTGGTATTGGAATATTAACCAATTTGCCATCGTCTACACTTTTCAGTCTCGACTTAGGACCCGACTAACCCTACGATGACGAGCATCGCGTAGGAAACCTTGGGTTTTCGGCGTTAAGGATTCTCACCTTAATTATCGCTACTCATGCCTGCATGCTCACTTCTATCCGCTCCAGCACTCCTTACCGGTATACCTTCAACGCTGAATAGAACGCTCTCCTACCACTCAATTAAAAATTGAATCTAAAGCTTCGGTGTACATCTTAGCCCCGTTATATTTTCCGCGCAGAATCACTAGACCAGTGAGCTGTTACGCTTTCTTTAAAGGATGGCTGCTTCTAAGCCAACCTCCTGGTTGTCACAGTAACTCCACATCGTTTTCCACTTAGATGTAACTTAGGGACCTTAGCTGTTAGTCTGGGTTGTTCCCCTCTCGACGACGGATTTTATCACCCACCGCCTGACTCCTGTGATTCCACATATAGTATTCATAGTTTGATAGGGTTTGGTACCGCGGTAAGCAGCCCTAGCCCATTCAGTGCTCTACCCCTATATGCTACAACACAAGGCTATACCTAAATATATTTCGGAGAGAACCAGCTATCACGAAGTTTGATTGGCCTTTCACCCCTATCCACAAGTCATCCCAAGACTTTTCAACGTCAGCGGGTTCGGTCCTCCACTGGCTCTTACACCAGCTTCAACCTGCTCATGGATAGATCACTTCGTTTCGGGTCTGCAGCATCTGACTATGTCGCCCTATTAAGACTCGCTTTCGCTACGGCTTCGCACTTGGCTTAACCTTGCCAGACACCACAACTCGCAGGCTCATTATGCAAAAGGCAGTCCATCACCCTGGTGCACCTCATAAAATCTTACGATTTTACAAGGACTCCGCTAATCTTGATGACTTTCGGTGCACTAGTAAAGTTAAAACTTTACGAGATGCACCATAGGGCTCTGAATGATTGTAAGCTAATGGTTTCAGGTTCTATTTCACTCTGCTCGCTGCAGTTCTTTTCACCTTTCCCTCACGGTACTTGTTCACTATCGATCTGTAAGTAGTATTTAGGATTGGAGGGTGGTCCCCCCAGCTTCAGTCAAAATATCACGTGTTCCGACCTACTCAGGATACCATTAAAGTTATTGATGATTTTAATTACAGGAGTATCACCTTCTATGCTTTAGCTTTCCAACTAATTCATCTATCATCTTTAATCTTATATTATGGTCCTACAACCCCCAATGCAAGCATTGGGTTTGTCCTAATCCCAGTTCGCTCGCCGCTACTATGGGAATCTCATTTGATTTCTCTTCCTCTGGCTACTGAGATGTTTCACTTCACCAGGTTCGCTCCCCGCAGGGTAACATATATCTCTATATGTTGGGTTGCCCCATTCGGAAATCCTCGGATCAAAGCTCTTTGGCAGCTCCCCGAGGCTTATCGCAGCCTAATACGTCCTTCTTCGCCTCTTACAGTCAAGGCATCCACCATTAGCCCTTAATAGCTTATAATCGGAACCTAAAAAAATCTTACGATTTTATTTAGGGTCCTCTTTTCTTGCCTAAAAGTTATAGTAAACTACAACTTCTAAATTTGATAATATTCTTTGGCTACTATCTTATTAAACATATATACAAGTACATACTTTAATAAGTTAGTTGTGTTATCTATAGTTATTTAATATCTCTATTAAATTTTAGATATGAAATTTTTTTATTTAAAGTTAAATATTTCTATTTATCTTTACGAAAAAATTTTAAAGACTTTAACATTATATTTTTAAATATCATTTAGTAACTTCTTTTACAAAGCTCTAATATAAATCTTATAATCTCTTATAAAACTTATATTAAAACTTAAGTATGGTGGAGAATAGCGGGATCGAACCGCTGACCTCCTGCGTGCAAAGCAGGCGCTCTCCCAGCTGAGCTAATTCCCCAAACCAACAATCTTTAAAGATTATTTAATGGTGGGCCTATCAGGACTTGAACCTGAGACCTCACGATTATCAGTCGAGCGCTCTAGCCAGCTGAGCTATAGGCCCATTCACCTATACTTTTCGGTTAAATAATCTTTATAAACCAAATATGAGTTGTTAAAAAATATCATTTTATTCTTTATTTATATATTAAGAACCAAATCTTAATAATATTTCTTTGAAAGGAGGTGATCCAACCGCAGGTTCTCCTACGGTTACCTTGTTACGACTTCACCCCAGTCGCCAAATCCACTGTGGAAGGTAGCTACTTTAGCATCCCCGCTTCGAATGAGTTCGACTCCCATGGTGTGACGGGCGGTGAGTACAAGACCCGGGAACGTATTCACCGTAGCATAGCTGATCTACGATTACTAGCGATTCCAACTTCATGTAGTCGAGTTGCAGACTACAATCCGAACTGGGAGATATTTTATAAGATTTGCTCCACGTCACCGTATTGCGGCTCTTTGTATATCCCATTGTAGCACGTGTGTAGCCCTGGACGTAAGGGCCATGATGACTTGACGTCGTCCTCACCTTCCTCCTACTTGCGTAGGCAGTCTGTTTAGAGTTCTCAGCCAAACTGTTAGCAACTAAACACGAGGGTTGCGCTCGTTGCGGGACTTAACCCAACATCTCACGACACGAGCTGACGACAGCCGTGCAGCACCTGTATATAAGTTTCTGCAAGCAGACACCAATCTATCTCTAGAAAGTTCTTACTATGTCAAGTCCAGGTAAGGTTCTTCGTGTATCGTCGAATTAAACCACATGCTCCACCGCTTGTGCGGGTCCCCGTCTATTCCTTTGAGTTTTAATCTTGCGACCGTACTCCCCAGGCGGTACACTTAATGTGTTAACTGCATTACTGCAAGATCTAGTCTCACAACAACTAGTGTACATCGTTTAGGGCGTGGACTACCAGGGTATCTAATCCTGTTTGCTCCCCACGCTTTCGCATCTCAGCGTCAATTGTGTTCCAGTAAATCGCCTTCGCAATCGGTATTCCTTCTGATCTCTACGGATTTTACCCCTACACCAGAAATTCCATCTACCTCTCCCACATTCTAGATCAACAGTTTTCAAAGCAGTTCTATAGTTAAGCTATAGGATTTCACTTCAAACTTATTAATCCGCCTACATGCTCTTTACGCCCAGTGATTCCGAGTAACGCTTGCACCCCCCGTATTACCGCGGCTGCTGGCACGGAGTTAGCCGGTGCTTATTCATATAATACCGTCATTATCTTCTTATATAAAAGGAGTTTACGCACCGAAATGTGTCATCCTCCACGCGGCGTTGCTGCATCAGACTTCCGTCCATTGTGCAATATTCCCCACTGCTGCCTCCCGTAGGAGTCTGGACCGTGTCTCAGTTCCAGTGTGACTGATCATCCTCTCAAACCAGTTATGTGTCATAGTCTTGGTAGGCCATTACCCCACCAACTAACTGATACAATACAAGCTAATCTCTTACCAATAAATCTTTCCCTTTTATACTTATGCATAAAAGGAGTATAAGGTATTAGCAAACGTTTCCATTTGTTATCCCTTAGTAAGAGGCATATTACCTATACATTACTCACCCGTGCGCCACTTAGCTGACAACTATAGCAAGCTATAGCCCGTTCTCGTTCGACTTGCATGTGTTAAGCACGCCGCCAGCGTTCACTCTGAGCCAGGATCAAACTCTCCATAATTTTTTTATATCTATTCTCATAAATATATATTTGTTATAGTTTATTTGAATCTGACTTTTTTGTTTTTTATTACTAAATTACAAAATTATCACTCAAGTTATAGACAAGTTATAATTTTACTTATACTTGTTTCTTCATAATATTTTTTTAACATTTCTCATATTCAGTTTATAAAGATTACATTCTTCTTAAACCGTCTAATCATACTTTTAAAGATCTTAATTTT
>NZ_PDKH01000011.1:0-1800 GCF_004116575.1 Arcobacter sp. AHV-9/2010
TCAATTTATCTAAATTTTTATTTAGCATATATAAACCTTAAATATTTATTATAATTGATAGTATTATGTCAATTGATATATAAAAATAGAAATAGGTTATACTAATTGTTATTATTCTATCATTTATAGTTACTATAATTTTTATTTCAAAGTATCAAAAACCTTTTTCAATCCTTGAGCTGCTACTTTTTGTTGAACTTTTGCATATCTACGAGTAGGGCGAGTAGAACTATGTCCTAAAATAGCAGCAACTACTTCCATACTATTATCTGTTTCATTTAATGATATTTCACCAATTAAATGTCTTAAATCATGTATTCTTATAGGTTTTGTAATTTCAGCAACTTCCAATATTCTTTTCCAAGCCCATCTTAGATTTTTAACTTTATCTCCAGTTACTAAAGATTTAAAAACATAACCAGTTTTATCTTCTTTATTTGATAAAATTTCATACAGCTCATCTGTAATCTCATAACTCATATTTTTTTTAGCTTTGTTAATTTCAAATCCTATGTAATAAACTCTTTTTTCTAAATCAATCATATCCCAGCTTAAACTAAGAACTTCATCTTTTCTTCTACCATGAAGTAGAAATGTAAATATCTCTTTATATAAAGGCTCTTTAAAATCTATAATAGCTCTAAATAACCTTTTTGATTCATCAATGTTTAATGGATAATCTCTTAAGTTGTCATATTTTGGTTTATCCACTAATAAAACTGGATTATTAGTTATATATTTATTTTTCATAGCATATTTAAAAATAGCAGATAGGTCAGCTAATAAATTGTCAACAGTTTTTGGAGCTTTTGATTTTAATAAAGTGTTAGCTAAATTTTGAATCTGAAAGGCTTGCATATTATTAATAAATAAATTATCAAATACAGGTTTAAAATGAGTTTTATAATTACTTAGCTTTATTAAAATTGTTCTACTAGATACTGATTTAGAATTTTCTAAATGTTCTATATATATTTTAAATAGCTCTTTAAAAATCAAATCTTTTTTTATATAGTTGTTATTTAAAATATCATTTTTTAATTCTTCTTTTTTTAAAAATGCAATTTTTGCATTTGTTTTAAATGCATCATTCTCATAACCTAAAACTCTTTTATATCTTTTCTTATTAATTTCAAATATACCTACAAAAACTTTACCTTTATAATTGTCTTTATAAAAATAAATTCCTTTATAATTAGTAATAGTTAATTTTGGTAAAGCCATAAATTTTCCTTTAGTGTACAGTTTGGGGTGTAGTTTGTTTTGTTTATATATGTAATTATATGAAGTGAATATTAATATACAAAACCTTAAAAGCATTATAAAATGGGATATTTATCAAAAATTGTAAATAAATGAATATATAAGGCATAAAGATTTCCTCCTAATGACGCGTGTTCGAATCATGCTGGGGTCGCCATTAAACAAACCTTATGATATAAATATTGATATAAACAAACTCTAATAGAAATTATAAAAAATATTTTTTAGGTATCCTTATAGGTGTCTCTTTATATTTAATAAAATCATTTATTTCAGCTATTATCAAATATATAAATTAATTATATATACTATTTTATATCGTACTTTATAATTGAATTAGTAAGTATAAACAACTGAAAAAACTTTAAAATCTACAGCAACCACAAAAAAAGTAATAATTTAAGATAGGTAGGATACTGTCTTTTAGTTCTTTTTGTACGGTTTTTTATTTTTAGAATGATATAATTCATCAAAGGGTAAATAATGAAAAAAACTAGAATTGAAATAAGATTAGATAATGAAGAAGAAAAAGATGAA
>NZ_PDKH01000012.1:0-947 GCF_004116575.1 Arcobacter sp. AHV-9/2010
AGGATACTGTCTTTTAGTTCTTTTTGTACGGTTTTTTATTTTTAGAATGATATAATTCATCAAAGGGTAAATAATGAAAAAAACTAGAATTGAAATAAGATTAGATAATGAAGAAGAAAAAGATGAATATTTAAAAATTGCAAAAAAAGAGGGCTATAAAACATTTTCAGAATTTTTCAGAGCTAGAATGAAAAAAGACTTTTCAGAAATTTATAGAAGCCAATTAAAAAATATACAAATTAAATCAAATCCAAATGAAATAAAAAACCAATATTTAAAATTTAATGTAACTCAAGAAGATAAAATATTATTTACAAAGAAAGCTCTTGAAGAGGGTTATGAAAATTTATCATCATTTGCAAGAGAGAGATTAAAATCTAGTTTATCTGAAGATTATAAAATTGAAATTGATGAGTTAAGTAAAATAAGATTAGATACAGCAAGAACTAGACAAGCAGTTGCAAATTTAACTTCAAATATAAATCAAACTCTTAAAGCTTATAATAGTGGAGAACATCCAAGCAAATGGATAGAAAGAGATTTAACTAATAGAGAAAATTTAATTCCAGAAGTAAAATATCTTGTAAAACAAAATATTGAGATAATTAAGATTTTAGATAAGCTATTAAAAAAGAGGAAAAATTGATTTTATAAGTAGTGGTAACAGGATAGGGTGATAAGTCCTATCCTTTTTATTAATATGCTCTAGTAATAAATACTATACATATTAAAACTATTACCACTATAAGAGAATGCAAGGTAACTCCTTTTAAAGTCGCTCCCACCCTTTAAATTGCTACACTACCCGCAAAAAAAAAGGTAAAGCTAAAAAGCTCTACCTTTACACGACTTCGTGGATTATCAGCCCACTTAAGTTATTTTTACATTCTCTTAACGGTGAAATTATACAAGAATTAAAAATAGTTGTCAACATTTTTAAATACTTA
>NZ_PDKH01000013.1:0-696 GCF_004116575.1 Arcobacter sp. AHV-9/2010
TTTTTTTTTTATTTCTTTTTTTTTTTTTTTTTTTTCATCCATAGCTATATAAAAAGGACTGGTTTTTCCTTCGGCTTTGTTTAAGGCGTCTTTGTATTGTTTGTTTTCTTGTTGGTCTGTAGATTGTAAGGTGATTTTAGCAATGGCATGATCTTTAAAATCAGCTGCATTGAGCGCATTACTTTTTTGGGAAAACTCACCAACAACCGCCTTAAAAGCAAATACTTTTTTATTATTTTGAGTTACATATATCGGTTCTTTCGTTGTTGTTAGTGCATCGGTATCTCCTCCTTGTTTTAGGTTTAAAGTTATTTCTCTATCTGGCATATATTGTGTTTGTATAACAATATATACCTCCTCTCCTAATTGCGCACTGGTTCGTTTGGTAAATTTAATACTTTCCTTTACCAAAGCAATGTCTATACAGTCGCCTTTAGTATAATTGCTTTTACTTAATGCTGCTACAACCTGTTCTAAGCTTGTTTGTTGTTTATTAATGAGTTTTCCTTGTAGGTTTTTATAAATTATTTTGGCTATTTTACGTTTTCTTTTTTTAGTTCCCGTGTTATTATTTCCCTTAAAAGTATAAGAAATAGCCTCTGTTGTTTTTTCGGTACTTACAATTTCTTTTTTAGCAAAATAAGCCGTTTTTACCGTTTGTACTTTTATATCGAGGGAGTTGCTAGGGCGTACTAT
>NZ_PDKH01000014.1:0-741 GCF_004116575.1 Arcobacter sp. AHV-9/2010
ATCTCTTCATCATTTGTCATAATCATACCACCTCTTGGACCTCTTAGAGTCTTATGAGTTGTTGTTGTTACAACATGAGCATATGGAAATGGACTCATATGCTCACCAGCAGCAACAAGTCCAGCAATATGAGCAATATCAGCAAATAAGATAGCACCAACAGCATCGGCTATCTCTCTAAATCTTTTAAAATCAATCTCTCTTGCATATGCACTTGCACCACAAACAATAATTTTTGGCATAACAATTTTTGCAATCTCTTCAACTTTATCATAGTTAATTCTTCCATCAAGTTCAACACCATAATAAAATGCAGAGTAGTTTTGACCAGAAAATGAAGGTTTACTTCCATGAGTTAAATGTCCACCATGAGATAGATCCATACCTAAGATTTTATCTCCAGCTTTAAGTAGTGCTGCATATACTGCACCATTTGCTTGACTTCCACTATGTGGTTGAACATTTGCATAAGAACATCCAAATATTTTACAAGCTCTATCAATTGCAAGTTGTTCAACCTGATCAGCAAACTCACATCCACCATAATATCTTTTATATGGATAACCTTCAGCATACTTATTTGTAAAAACACTTCCCATAGCTTGCATAACTGCTGGACTTGTAAAGTTCTCACTTGCAATCATCTCAAGATGGTTTGTTTGTCTTTTTAGTTCTGCTTCAACTATATCAAATACCTCTTTATCTGCTACTTCTAAATTATCGTTTGTTATGTAGTTCATA
>NZ_PDKH01000015.1:0-539 GCF_004116575.1 Arcobacter sp. AHV-9/2010
GTTTTAAATCGAAATTTGAGGAAGTAGTGAAAAGTACCATCCATAAAGAATTACTCATTCCTGAGATTTTAATTGACTCAGAACTTGAACTGTCTGAAATATCACCAAAGTTTTATAGAATTTTACAGCAAATGGCTCCATTTGGACCTCAAAACATGAAGCCCGTTTTTAAAACGAGTTCTGTAAGAGATAATGGATATGGAAAACAGGTGGGAGCTGATAAAGCACATCTAAAATTAAATATTATTTATGGAGCAAATCAGAAAACATATAATGCGATTGGAGTTGGATTGGGAAGTAAGATAGAGAATGTTGAAAATGATTTTGATATTGTATATTCTCTTGATGAAAATACATGGAATGGCAATACATCCATTCAATTAGTGTTGAAAGATTTAATATAATTTTATTTAGAATAATTCTAAATAAAATTATATATTTGTTTGGTGCTATTTTAGGTTTTAAAACTTCATAAAAGAAGCAAAGTTTTAAGAGCTAATTTAGATTCTAACTAATTTGATTATGGAGAATATTAAAAG
>NZ_PDKH01000016.1:0-487 GCF_004116575.1 Arcobacter sp. AHV-9/2010
GCGATATGAGGTATGAGTGTATCTTTGAGATGACTCGTTTGATTAATCGTTTAGATGTTATTTTGTTTTTCATCCATAGCTATATAAAAAGGACTGGTTTTTCCTTCGGCTTTGTTTAAGGCGTCTTTGTAGCTTTTATTGGTATGATTGTTAGAAGATGCTAATTTTATTTTACAAATAGCGTGGTTTTCGAAATCTTTAGCATTAATTATAACATCTTGTATTTTATTTAATCCGAAGTAAAACTGTCTATTTCTTTGATAGTACTAATTAATTTCTCCTGTTTTAATAATAATTCTTTTTGAGAAAAATCTTGATTTTTTAAATAAATTGTTTCACTTTTTTTTAACAAAAAAGTGTCTATATAAGATACAGTTTCTGATTCATCTTTAGTGTCATACTTTGTTCTTTTTTCAACTACAAAAAAAGCTTTATTTAAACTATCCTTATAAATAATGAATGTATTAGAAACTCTAAAATCTTTGTC
>NZ_PDKH01000017.1:0-516 GCF_004116575.1 Arcobacter sp. AHV-9/2010
TTGCAGGTCTTGTTGCTGCTGGTGAGCATATGAGTCCATTTCCTCATGCTCATGTTGTAACAACAACAACTCATAAGACTCTAAGAGGTCCAAGAGGTGGTATGATTATGACAAATGATGAAGAGATTGCTAAAAAAATAAATAGTGCTATTTTCCCAGGACTTCAAGGAGGACCTTTAGTTCATGTAATTGCTGCTAAAGCTGTTGCATTTAAAGAGATACTTGATCCAAAATGGAAAAGCTATGCAAAACAAGTAAAAGCAAATGCAAAAGTATTAGCAGAAGTTCTAGTAAGTAGAGGTTACGATATAGTAAGTGGTGGAACAGATAATCACTTAGTTTTAGTATCTTTTTTAAATAAACCATTTAGTGGAAAAGATGCAGATGCGGCACTTGGAGATGCAGGAATTACAGTAAATAAAAACACAGTTCCAGGAGAGACAAGAAGTCCATTTGTTACAAGTGGTATTAGAATAGGAAGCCCAGCACTAACAGCAAGAGGAATGAAAGAGAAAG
>NZ_PDKH01000018.1:0-515 GCF_004116575.1 Arcobacter sp. AHV-9/2010
TCGTCGAAGGGGTCCGCCACGGCCTCGAGCAGGACGCGCAGCTCACGCACCGCCGGAGACTCGAAGAAGGAACCACCGACGCGCAGCTCGCACGCCAGGTCCAGTCGCCGAACCTCTTCCTGGCCCTTGACGGCCTGCCAGTTCTGCCGGCCTAGGATCCCGACGCTGGTCCCGGGGTGCCGAGCGCGCCAGCGGGCGACCCGACTCGCGGCCTCCGTCGCGACGTCATTCGAACGTCCAGTCTCCAGGTGGACAGGTCGGCTGCTGTCGTCCGCCCGCGGCTGAGGTCGCAACCGGTCCGACTCGACGTACGGAAGGAGCTGGGCGCCACCCCATCTCCTGAAGAAGGGGTGCAGCGAGTCCAGCAGACGCGGGCCGGAGCGGAAGTTGCGGGTCAGCGGGAACTCGCGCAACGCTGGCAGGCCGCGCGCAGTCACTCGCCTGGCCATCTCCTCAAAGGCGTTTCCTTCAGCACCGCGGAAGCGGTAGATGCCCTGCTTCGCATCACCCACGAC
>NZ_PDKH01000001.1:0-697521 GCF_004116575.1 Arcobacter sp. AHV-9/2010
TTGCTGGACTTGTTGCTGCTGGTGAGCATATGAGTCCATTTCCATATGCTCATGTTGTAACAACAACAACTCATAAGACTCTAAGAGGTCCAAGAGGTGGTATGATTATGACAAATGATGAAGAGATAGCTAAAAAAATAAATAGTGCTATTTTCCCAGGACTTCAAGGAGGACCTTTAGTTCATGTAATTGCTGCTAAAGCTGTTACATTTAAAGAGATACTTGATCCAAAATGGAAAAGCTATGCAAAACAAGTAAAAGCAAATGCAAAAGTATTAGCAGAAGTTCTAGTAAGTAGAGGTTACGATATTGTAAGTGGTGGAACAGATAATCACTTAGTTCTAGTATCTTTCTTAAATAAACCATTTAGTGGAAAAGATGCAGATGCAGCACTTGGAGATGCAGGAATTACAGTAAATAAAAACACAGTTCCAGGAGAGACAAGAAGTCCATTTGTTACAAGTGGTATTAGAATAGGAAGCCCAGCACTAACAGCAAGAGGAATGAAAGAGAAAGAGTTTGAATATATTGCAAATAAAATTTGTGATGTATTAGATAATATTGAAGATAAAGAGTTACATAAAAAAATAAACAAAGAGCTTGAAGAGTTAGCTAGTAAGTTTGTGATTTACAGTAGTTCGACATATTAATAAAGAGAAAAAAGTGGAAATAGAAAAAAATAGTTCTACTTATAATCAAATAGAAAAAGCTATCAAATACATAGATGAGAACTTCAAATCTCATCCAAGTATTGATGAAATTGCTTTAAATGTTGGAATGAGTAAGTACCATTTTATAAGAGTTTTTAAAGATTATGTTGGTCTTACTCCACAACAGTTTTTGCATAGTGTTACTTTAAACTATGCAAAAGAGCATATAAAAGAGTCCAAATCTATTCTTGATAGTAGTTTAGATATTGGACTATCAAGTTCAAGCCGTCTTCACGAACTTTTTGTAAACTTAATTGGAGTTACTCCAAAAGAGTGGAAAGAAAAAGGTAAAGATGTAGAGATAACTTATGGTTTTGGACAGACTCCTTTTGGTGAAGCTTTGATTGGATTTACCTCTAAAGGAGTATGCTATTTGGGTTTTTGTGATAACAATAAAAAAGATATTTTTCAAAGATTTAATGAACTTTGGGAAAATGCAAACTTAGTTTTTAATGAAAAATTAGCAAATGAGTATTTGGAAAATATCTTTATAAAAAATAAAAGATATCCCCTTTTTGTAAAAGGGACTAATCTTCAAATAAATGTTTGGAAAGCATTAATAAATATCCCAAATGGAGAAATTACAACTTATAGCGATATTGCAAATATTGTAGATAGACCAAAATCTGTAAGAGCAGTTGCAAGTGCTATTGGAAAAAATCATATTGGATATCTCATCCCTTGCCACAGAGTAATAGCAAAAAGTGGTGCTATGAGTGGTTATAGATGGGGAATTGAGAGAAAAAAGAGTTTGCTAGATTTTGAAATAAATAAAGATGAATAACTTTATAGTATATATTTATTCATAATTTTCCTTTTTTATGTATGATAAAAGACAATAAGTTATACTTGAAAATAAAATACAAGCTCTTTTAGCTATACTTACTAAATTTTTTAGAAAGTAAAAGAAAATAAATATATGAACTTTATATCAAAAGATGCTCCACTAGAAGTAAGCTTAAAAAAAATGAAAAAAATCATAGATGATTTTGGATACAAAATCAGACTATCAAAAGAGAAAAATCCTGTAAAAAATAGCTTTTCAATAAATTTAAGTTTTGAAGGTGCAAATAATTTTATTTTTTCAAATGGAAAAGGAACTCTTTTAAACTCTTGTTTAGCAAGTGCTTATGGAGAGTTTATAGAAAGACTTCAAACAAATCTTTATTTTAATGATTTCTATTTAGAAGGTAGAAAATTCTTTTTAGATCAAAAAGAGTTTGATAAAAATGAAGATTTTTTAGATGATGAGATAAAAAAATATTACACTATGGATGGAGTTGAAAACAGTGATTATTTGGATTTCAATTCAAACAATTTTGATAAAATCATCTCTCTTCCATTTATAAATCAAACCACAAAAAAGAAGGTATATTTTCCTACAAGTATATTATCAAATCTATACGCAAGTAATGGATTATCTACAGGAAATACACAAAATGAAGCAAAGGTTCAAGCACTTTGTGAAATTTTTGAAAGATATGTAAAATTAAAAGTAATAAGTGAAGGATTAGCTCTTCCAGAGTTTCCAAAAGAGCTTATAAACAGTTTTTCTAAAATTAGTGAAGATATTAGAACTTTAGAAAATCATGGTTTTATTCTAAAAGTTTATGATGCTTCACTAAATGGAAAATATCCAGTTACAGCAATAGCATTTATAAATCCAAAAAACAACACCCTATTTTTATCTTTTGGAAGCCATAACATTTTAGAAGTTTCAATAGAAAGAACATTAACAGAGCTTTTGCAAGGAAGAGATATAGATGAACTTGATAGCTTTGAAAAACCTAGTTTTGATTTAGAGGATGTTGCATCAAATTCAAATTTGGAGTCTCACTTTGTTGATTCAAATGCAAAAGTTGCTATTCAATTTTTAAATAAGAATAAATCATTTAGATACACTCCTTGGAAATTTGAAGAAAAAGATAGTTCTAAACAGTTTGAACTATTAAAAAATATTTTAGATAAAGAAGATAAAACTATATATTTAAGAGAGTATGACTACTTGGGTTTTTACTCTTGTCAAATGATAGTTCCAAATTTTTCAGAGATTTATCCACTTGAAGACCTCATCTACAACAATAAAAATCAAGGAAAATTAATAAGAGATTTTATTTTAAATAAAGAGAGTTACGATTTAGAAGAGCTTCTTGATGAGTTAAGTGGTTTTGATGACTCTGTAAATGTTGGTGCATTTATTGGTGTTGTATTTAAAAATGACTTTACTCTATTTGAGTTCAAAGCAGATATTTTAATAAAACAAAAAGAGTATGAAGAGGCTATTTTTTATTTAGAACAATCAAACAAAGATTTTAACTACACACTTGCACAAGTTTTAAGAGTTTATGAAGAGAATCAAAACTTTGATGATTTTAAAGATGCATTTGTTGATATATTTACAAAAGAGAGTATTGAAAAATCTTTAAATATCATAAATGGTAAAGAGTCTTTGATTAGTTTAGAGTTTGCAGATGCTTATAAAAACATCTTAAAACTCTTTGATTCAAAAAGCCAAAAAAGATAGATTTACTCCAAAGAGGAGTACATATCCTCTTCGCTTAGAGTTTTAACTCCAAGTTCAATTGCCTTATCATACTTGCTTCCAGCATCTTCACCAAAAATCACAAAATCTGTCTTTTTTGATACACTAGAGCTCACCTTTGCTCCAAGATTTTCTAAAAAGTTTTTTATCTCATCTCTACTTTTACTCATAGTTCCAGTAACTACTACCGTCTTATTTTTAAAGATATTTTCTCTTGCTTCCTCTTTTATTGTTACTTTTGGATTTAGTATCTCAAATAGCTTTAGCACAAGTTCACGATTTACTCTAAAAAACTCTAAAAATGAGTTTGCCATTTGCTCCCCTATTCCATCAATAGAGATTAAATCATCATAAGTAATATCAACTAAAGCTAAACCAAATTTAGAACAAATTGCTTTTGATGCAACCTCTCCAATATGCTCAATTCCCAAAGCTGTAAGCACTCTATATAGCTCACTATTTTTTGAGTTCTCTATTGCGTTTAATAGATTGTTTATTTTTTTATCTTTGAACCCTTCAAGATTTTGTAAATCCTCATATCTCAAAGAGTATAAATCCAAAATATCATATATCTTTTTTTCATTTACTAAAAGCTCAACTATTTTCTCACCCAAACCATCAATATTTAAGCAATTTTTACTTGCAAAATATATTATTGAGTTTACAACTCTTGATGGACAATCAAGATTTTGACACTTAATCATAATATCTTCTATTAAAAGTTCACTTTTACAATCTGGACACTCTTTTGGTTTTAAAATATCTCTTTGAGTTCCATCTCTTCTATCTTTTAAAACTTTTGTAATTTTGGGTATTACATCTCCACTTCTAATAATTATTATCTCATCATTTATTTTTAAATCAAGCCTTTGTATCTCATCAAAGTTGTGAAGTGTTGCTCTTTCAACAACTGCACCTTCAATTTCAACTGGATTTACAATAGCAACTGGAGTTACAACTCCTGTTCTTCCAACTTGTAATATAATATCTTTTAGTTTTGTAGTTTTCTCTATTGCTGGAAACTTATATGCACACGACCATCTTGGAAATTTTTGTGTGTAGCCCAAACTATTTTGAGTATCTATGCTATTGATTTTTATAACCATACCATCAAGAAGCATGGAAAAACTATCTCTTTTTTCTACCATATTTTTATATACATCTTCAATTTCAACTGCATCTTTACAAATGGTTTGCATAGGAGCTTCATCAAATCCCAAAGAGAATATATAGTTCATCAAATCACTTGTTTTTGAAAAATTTAAAGAGTTTTGCCCTACTCCCCAAGGAGTAAAATATAGTTTTCTTTTTGCTGTAATTTTAGAGTCAAGCTGCCTTAAACTTCCAGCAGCGGCATTTCTTGGATTTGCAAATGGAGTTTCGTTGTTTTTTAATCTCTCTTCATTTATTTTTAAAAAATCATCTTTTTTTATTACAACTTCACCTCTAATCTCTATTAGTGATCTCTCTTCTATTTGTAGTGGAATTGAGTGAATTGTTAAAACATTGTGAGTTACATCTTCACCAACGCTTCCATCTCCTCTTGTAATTGCTTTTTTTAAAACACCATCTTCATATATTAAATTCAAACTAGCTCCGTCAAACTTTGGCTGAATAAAAAACTCCAACTCATCACCAGCTTTTGAAGCTCTTTTTATCCAATCTTCAAGCTCTTTTGTATCAAAAATATCCTCTTGACTCCACATACGACTAAGATGAGTAGCTTTTGAAAAACTATCTAATACATACCCACCAACTCTTTTATTTGGTGAATTTGGATTACTTAAAAGTGGATTATTTTGCTCAAAATCCAAACACTCTCTAGCTAGTAAATCATACTCTTCATCGCTAGCAAGTGGCTCATCAAAAACATAATATGCCTTTGCCCAAGCTATTAATTTCTCTATTTTTTTATCATACTCTTCTTTTGTCATACTCTAAACTCATTCTTTAATTTTTGGGTAGTATTGTATCATTTTTTAATAAATGATAAGCTTCTAAAAGATAAAGAGATAAATGAGGATATTTATAAAAATAAACTAGAAAATTAATTTTATTAATTTATCTTTTTATTATCTTTTGCTAAGATAATTGACTAAAATTTTGAAGGAATAATATGTTGGAAAAAAAAGGGACTATCCTTTCAGTTAGAGAAGATTTAAAAGTTTTTGATTGCACTATTAGAGATGGTGGACTTGTAAATAATTTTTACTTTAGTGATGAATTTGTAAAGGCTCACTATGAAATGTGTGTAAAAGCTGGTGTTGATTATATGGAGATTGGTAAAAATGTATCTCCTACACTTATGAGTGAAGATGAGTATGGACCTTGGAATTTTTGTAAAGAAGAGGATATTAGAAGAGTTGTTGGGGAAAATAATACAAATCTAAAAATTGCTGTTATGAGTGATATTGGAAGAAGCCTAAAAGAAGAGCTTAGACCAAAGAGTGAAAGTGTTGTTGATATGATAAGAATAGCAACATACATTCACCAAATTCCAGCAGCAATTGAACTAATAGAAGATGCTCACGCAAAAGGTTATGAAACAACTGTAAATATTATGGCTATTTCAAAAGTATCAGAAAAAGAGCTAGATGAAGTTTTAGAAGCTTTAAGCAAAACAAATGTTGATGTAATTTATATAGCTGATAGTTTTGGATCATTTTATCCAGAACAAATAAGAGATTTAACAGAAAAATATCTAAGTTTTGCAGAAAAATCTGGTAAAAAAGTTGGAATTCATGCACACAACAATCTTCAACTTGCATATGCAAACACTTTAGAAGCTATGATTTATGGAGCAAGTTTCCTTGATGTTACAGTTTCAGGTCTAGGACGAGGAGCTGGAAATTGCCCACTTGAACTTCTTTTAGGATTTTTGAAAAATCCAAAATATAAACAGATGCCAGTTTTAGAGTTTATTGAAAACTATATAGTGGATTTAGAGAAAAAACTTGACTGGGGATATAGTATTCCATACATGATAACAGGTCAACTAAACGAACATCCAAGAGCTGCTATGAAAGCTAGAGATGAAAAAGATACAAAATATAGAGAGTTTTTCAAAACTATCTCTTTTATGGAGTAATTTACTCCATAAATAGAGTTTAAATTTTAACTACTCTTGTAGATATTGGTGAGCCATATATGAACTTCTTGCATATGGACTTGCTTTTACAAACTCAAATCCCAAATCATAGGCTAATTTTTCATATCGTTTAAACTGTTCAGGTTTAACATACTCTATAACTTTTTCAAAATCTCCACTTGGTGCTAAATATTGACCAATACTTAAAAACTTACAACCAACATTTAGTAAATCTTTAAATACTTGCACCATCTCCTCTTCAGTTTCTCCAAGTCCAACCATTAAAGCACTTTTTGTTTTAATCTTATCACCACCAAGCTCTTTTAATTTTCTTAAAACCTCTAAACTTCTCTCATAAGTTCCATTTCTTCTTATACGATATAAAGAAGGAACTGTTTCTACATTGTGTCCAATAATTGTAGCTCCAGAATCTATTACTTTTTTTAAGCTCTCTTCATTTGCTTTGAAATCTGGAATTAAAATCTCAACTTTTGTTTGAGGAGATTTTTCCAAAATATCTCTTGTTACTTTGTAAAATTGCTCTGCTCCACCATCTGCTAAATCATCTCTAGCTGGACTTGTAATAACTACAAATTTAAGTCCAAGTCTTAATACAGAAGTTGTTACTTTTTGAATTTCACTTAAATCAACACTATGTGGTTTTCCAGTTGTTACATTGCAATATGTACATCTTCTTGTGCATATATTTCCCAAAATTAAAAATGTAGCATTTTTATTTGCAAAACACTCACTAATATTGGGACATTTTGCCTCTTGACAAATTGTATGAAGTCCACCTACATCTTTAAGCAAATTCTCCATCTCAATTTGTGTGTGAGGAGTTAGTTTTTTTCTTAACCACTCAGGTTTTTTAAAATTTACTCTCTCTTTAAAATCTATTTGTTGTGTCATTTTTAACTATCCTTATTTAAACTATCTAAAATTTCTAACTCTTTTTTATTTAACTTATCTTCTAAAAACTCTACATTAAATGTAGTTTTAAATGCTTTTATTAATCTATCTTTTGCCTCTTCAAAATTTAATTTTATACCAAAATCCTCTAATGAAGTTCCAAAAACCTCATCTTTTTGTTTTGTATAAAGAGGAATTGAACCGTGTTGAAGTATACAATTTTTAGCTCTTTTTTGTGCATTTCCACCTATTTTTTTACCATCGATTATAATATCATATGCTTCAAATCCAACTTGACAAAAAGGACTTTTACTTAAAACTATACTCTCATCATCTTTTGCAAATTTTGGTTTTAATCCTAAATCTTCATAAAATTTTAATAAAAATTGACATATTAAAAAGTATGTCTCTTTTACATCTTTATTCTCTATCATATTTGGATTTAACAAAATTGTATATGAGATATCATGACCATGAAATAAGACTCCACCACCTGTTAATCTCTTAGATATATTATTTTTGTAACTATTTTGTAACTTTTCGTAATCATCTAATTTTTGTCCAGCTCCTAAAGTAACACAATCTTCCCAAGAATAGACTCTTAATATTGGCTTTGAATCATTTTCAAATGATTTAAATAGTGCTTTATCAATATTTGAATTAATACTTGAACTAAAATTTTGTGTTATAATCAATCTAAATTCATTGTTAAACTTCATATGCTTTTATCCTAAAAAATATGATATAAGTGAATTATAATTTAATTTGTATTAAAATTGCAAACTAATTTAAAAAATTAAGATAACTTTTATAAAAGGGGTTTCATGCCAAAGTTAAATTTAGAAGATATTAATCCATTAGAGACACAAGAATGGATGGAGGCTTTAGAGGCAATTATCGAGGAAGAAGGAGTTGAGAGAGCTCATTTTTTACTTGAGAAGTTAATTGATAAATCAAGAAGAAGCGGTGCGCATCTTCCATATAGTGCTACAACTGCATATATAAACACTATTGGAACTAATGAAGAGCCAAAAATGCCAGCTGATATGGATATTGAGAGAAAAATTAGATCTATTATTAGATGGAATGCTCAAATTATGGTTCAAAGAGCTTCTAAAAAAGGTTTAGAACTAGGTGGTCATATTGCATCATTTCAATCTTCTGCAACTATTTATGATGTTGCTTTTAATCACTTTTTTAAAGCACCAAATGAGAAAGATGGTGGAGATTTAATATTTTTCCAAGGTCACATAAGTCCTGGTATTTATGCTAGAAGTTTTGTTGAAGGAAGAATTAGCGAAGAGCAAATGGATAACTTTAGACAAGAGGCTTTTGCAAATGGATTATCATCTTATCCACACCCAAAATTAATGCCTTCTTATTGGCAATTTCCAACTGTATCTATGGGACTTGGACCTTTACAAGCTATTTATCAAGCAAGATTTTTAAAATATCTTACAAATAGAGGAATAAAAGATTGTAGTGGACAAAAAGTTTACTGCTTTTTAGGAGATGGTGAGACTGATGAACCTGAATCATTAGGAGCTATTGGACTTGCTGGACGAGAAGGATTAGATAACTTAATATTTGTAATTAACTGTAACCTACAAAGACTAGATGGTCCAGTAAGAGGAAATGGAAAAATCATTCAAGAGCTTGAAGGACAATTCAGAGGTGCTGGATGGGAAGTTCTTAAAGTTATTTGGGGAGGATTATGGGACTCTTTATTAGAAAAAGATAAGTCTGGAAAACTTCTTGAACTAATGGAGCAAACAGTTGATGGAGAGTATCAAAACTTTAAACAAAAAGGTGGAGCATACACAAGAGAAAACTTCTTTAACAAATATCCAGAGACTGCAAAATTAGTTGAAAATATGAGTGATTATGATATTTGGAAACTAAATCGTGGTGGACATGACCCTGTAAAAGTTTATGCTGCATTTAAAAGAGCCACTGAAACTGTTGGAAGACCAACTGTAATTTTAGCAAAAACTGTAAAAGGTTATGGAATGGGAGCTGCTGCTGAGGGTATGAATATTGCTCACCAAGTTAAAAAAGTGGATACTGCAAACTTAATTCAATTTAGAGATAGATTTAATTTACCTCTTACAGATGAGCAAGTTGAGTCATTCTCATATTATAGACCAGAAGAGAATTCACCTGAGTTTAAATATTTACAAGAGAGAAGAGCTGCTCTTGGTGGATATGTTCCTCAAAGAAGAGAGAAATTCTCAAATAAACTTGAGCTTCCAGCTTTAAATGCATTTGATGCAATGCTTGAAGGTACTGCAGATAGAGAAATATCTACAACAATGGCATTTGTAAGAGTTTTAAATGTTCTATTAAAAGATAAAAATATTGGAAAAAATATTGTTCCAATAGTTCCAGATGAAGCTAGAACTTTTGGTATGGAAGGTATGTTTAGACAAGTTGGAATTTACTCAAGTGTTGGTCAAAAATATATTCCACAAGATAAAGATCAAGTTGCGTTTTATAAAGAGGATATTAAAGGTCAAGTTCTACAAG
This sequence comes from Arcobacter sp. AHV-9/2010, assembly GCF_004116575.1. Taxonomy (NCBI): domain Bacteria; kingdom Pseudomonadati; phylum Campylobacterota; class Epsilonproteobacteria; order Campylobacterales; family Arcobacteraceae; genus Arcobacter; species Arcobacter sp. AHV-9/2010. Next base: position 9,779 of record NZ_PDKH01000001.1, read on the forward strand.
AGGGAATTAATGAACTAGGAGCTATGAGTTCATGGATAGCAGCTGCAACATCATATTCAGTAAATGATTGCCCAATGATTCCATTTTATATATTCTACTCAATGTTTGGATTCCAACGAACTGGAGATTTATGTTACGCTGCTGGAGATCAAAAAGCAAGAGGATTCCTAATTGGTGGAACAAGTGGAAGAACTACACTAAATGGAGAGGGACTACAACACGAAGATGGACACTCTCATATTTTAGCAAATACAGTTCCAAATTGTATAACTTATGATCCAACTTATGCTTATGAAGTTGCTGTTATTGTTCATAATGGAATGGAAAGAATGTATGGAGAGAAACAAGAGGATGTTTTCTACTATATAACAACTTTAAATGAGAACTATGCACAACCTGCAATGCCAAAAGGTGTTGAAGAGGGAATTATAAAAGGAATCTATAAAGTTAAAACTTTTGAAGCTAAAAACAACTATAAAGTTAAACTTTTAGGTTCTGGTTCAATATTCCAAGAGGTTTTAAAAGCGGCAGAGATTTTAGAAAAAGAGTATGGAATTTCAAGTGAACTATTCTCTGTAACTTCTTACAATGAATTAGCAAGAGAAGCACAAGATGTTGAGAGAGAAAACCTTTTAAATATTGAAAAAGAGCCAAAATCATCTTATGTAAATAGTGTTTTAGGTGATGATGAGGATAATATTATTATCTCTGCAACAGATTATGTAAAAACTTACTCAGAACAAATTGCTCCTTTTGTAAAAGGAAGCTTTAAAGCTTTAGGTACTGATGGATTTGGTAGAAGTGATAGTAGAGCAAATTTAAGAAAATTCTTTGAAGTTGATACTAATTTTATTGTTTATACAACACTTGCACAACTTGCAAGAAATGGAAAAATTGATAAAAAAGTTGCTCTTGAAGCTAAAAACAGATATGAGATTGATTCAAATAAAATCAATCCACTAAAAGCTTAAGGAGTAAAAAATGGCAAAAATTTATGATATTTTTATTCCTGATTTAGGTGCTGATAAAGATGTTGATTTAATTGATATCATGGTTAAAGTTGGTGATAGAGTTGAAGTTGAAGATGGACTTATTACTTTAGAGACTGAAAAAGCTTCTATGGATGTTCCTACAACTCATGCTGGAATTATCAAAGAGATTTTAGTAAAAGTTGGAGATAAGGCTAATAGTGGAGATTTAATAGCTAGAGTTGAAGTTTTAGAAGAGAACTCTAATGATGAAGCTAAAGCTGAAGAGATTAAAGAGGAAGTTATAACTCAAACTCCAACACAATTTGTAAAAGAGCAATCTATTCAATCTGTTGTTGAAGAGGTTAGAGTTCCTGATTTAGGTGCTGATAAAGATGTTGATTTAATTGATGTGATGGTAAAAGTTGGAGATATAGTTGAAGCTGATCATGGTTTAATAACTCTTGAAACAGAAAAAGCTTCAATGGATGTTCCAGCACCATTTGGTGGAGAGATTATTGAACTATTTGTTGAAGTTGGACAAAAAATAAATAGTGGTGATTTAATTGCAAAAATGATAAAAACTGTTGTTGTAGAAAATAAAGTTCCAACTCCAGCATTCCAAACACCAACTACTCCTACAAAAGTTGAAAAAGTTGCACCTTCTACTCCAACACTACAAGAAGTAGCTGCAAGAAGTGCAGATATTGAAGAAGAGAGCAAAGTATTATCTAAAAAAGCAACAAAAGTATATGCAAGTCCAAGTGTAAGAAAAATTGCAAGAGAGTTTGGAGTTGATTTAGGTTTTGTAAAAGGAAGTGCAAAAAAAGGAAGAATTGTAGTTGAAGATATAAAAGCTTATGTAAAAGAGCAACTTAATAAACCAGCAAGTGCAACAGGTGTTGGATTTGGGTTTAATCTTCCTGAGTCAAAAGAGATTGATTTTTCACAATTTGGGAAAGTACAAAGAGTTGAGCTTAGTCGTGTTCAAAAAGTATCAGGACCATTTTTACATAAAAACTATCTATCAGCACCTCATGTTACACAATTTGATGAAGCTGATATTACGAAGCTTGAAGAGTTCAGAAAAGAGCAAAATGAAAAAGCAAAAGATTTCAAACTTTCACCTCTTGTATTTATAATAAAAGCAGTTGAAAAAGCTCTAAAAATTCATCCAAAATTCAACTCAAGTTTAAGTAGCGACGGACAAGAATTAATTATGAAAGAGTACTTTAATATTGGAGTTGCAGTTGATACACCAAATGGTCTTTTAGTACCTGTTATTAAAGATGTAGATAAAAAAGGTTTCAAAGAGATTGCAATTGAATTAGCACAACTATCGCAAAAAGCAAGAGAAGGAAAATTAACTAGTGCTGATATGAGTGGTGGATGCTTTACTATTTCAAGCCTAGGTGGAATTGGTGGAACATACTTTACACCAATTATAAACTCTCCTGAAGTTGCCATTTTAGGGGTTTCAAAATCTTCTATTAAACCAGTGTTTAATGGTAAGAAATTTAAACCTAGACTTATGCTTCCATTAAGTCTATCTTATGATCACAAAGTAATAGATGGTGCTGATGGTGCTAGATTTACAACAACTTTAAGTCAAATCCTAAGTGATTTAAGACTTTTAAGTCTATAAGGAGTTAAAATGACTGAAGTTAAAACTCAAGTTTTAGTAATTGGAGCAGGACCTGGTGGTTATTCTGCTGCTTTTAGATGTGCTGATTTAGGATTTGAAACAACTATTGTTGAGAGATACTCAACTTTAGGTGGAGTTTGTTTAAATGTAGGTTGTATTCCTTCAAAAGCTTTACTTCATGTTGCAAAAGTTATTGAAGAGGCAAAACATATAAAAAATGCTGGTATATTTTATGAAGAACCAAAAATAGATATACAAAAAGTTGCACAATATAAAAGTGGCGTTGTAAAAAAACTAACTGGTGGTTTAGATGCAATGGCAAAAATGAGAAAGGTAAATCATATTCAAGGTTATGCTAAGTTTTTAGATGAGCATAGTGTTGAAGTAACTCTTACAAATGGCGAAAAATCAAAAGTAAGTTTTGATTACTGTATTATTGCAGCTGGAAGCCAAAGCTCTAAAATGTCATTTATTCCTCATGAAGACCCTAGAATTTGGGATTCAACAGATGCTTTAGAGGTAAAAGAAGTTCCTAAAAAACTTCTAATTCTTGGTGGTGGAATTATTGGTCTTGAGATGGGTACAGTTTATTCAACTTTGGGAAGCCAAGTTGATGTTGCGATTCGTGGAGAGCAACTAATGACTGGAACTGATGCTGATTTGATAAAACTTTATACAAAAGCAAATAAAGATAGATTTAATATTATGAGCAAAACTCAAACTCAAAGTATAATTCCAAAACAAGATGGAATTTATGTAGAGTTCAAAGGTGAAAATGCACCTAAAGAGGGGATTTTATATGATGCTGTTTTAGTAGCTCTTGGAAGAAGTGCAAATGGAAACAAACTAGGACTTGAAAATACAAATGTAGAAGTAGATGAACAAGGACTAATCAAAGTTGATTCACAACTTCGAACAAAAGTAAATCATATATTTGCTATTGGAGATATTATTGGTCAACCTATGCTTGCTCACAAAGCCGTACATGAAGGGCATGTAGCTGCTGAAGTTATTGCTGGTCATAAAGTATATTTTGAACCAAAACAGATACCATCTATTGCTTATACATTCCCTGAGATTGCATGGGCTGGTATGACTGAAATCGAAGCTAAAAAAGCTGGTATTAACTATGAAGTTAGCTCATTTCCTTGGAGTGCAAGTGGAAGAGCACTAGCTAGTGATGTTTCAAATACAGGACTTACTAAACTAATTTTTAATAAAGATACAAACCAGCTTATTGGAGGAGCTATTGTTGGAGAGAATGCTGGAGAGCTTTTAGGTGAAATATCTCTTGCTCTTGAGATGGATTGTGACGCAGAGGATATCGCACTTACAATTCACGCTCACCCAACACTACATGAATCTATTGGTATGGCTGCTGAGATTTATGAAGGATCTATCACAGATTTACCAAACGCAAAAGCTGTAAAGAGAAAGTAATTTTATTTTTAGTTGTCCGATTTTTTCGGACAACTATGTTTTACTAATTAAAAGACTTACTTATCCATCACTTTCCTTCTTCTTTTAATCTTTGTTTTAAATTATTCAAATATTTTTATAGCTTCACTTGATTTCATAATTTGCCTCTTAAATATATTTTAGATTATATTAGCAAATAAAGTTGAAAATATAAAGAAATATTGCAAAATGCAATAATAATTTTATGGTTAAAAGCTACTCTAAAATTTTATTTAAATCATACTCTTTTATTTGATTTCTTAAGTTTTCTAAATGCTCATCAATATTATCTTTTGTAACTAAAACTCCAAAGTCTTCTGGAACTTCTACTGATTTGTCATTAAAGATTTTTGCAAAAATTAAATTTGATATTTTCGGTTTAAAATGCCAACCATTTTCATCAAAATTATATTCATCTAATGTAATTTTATTAATTCCATAAAAAGACCAAACTTGTGCATTTGTATTTTTTACTAAAAGTTTAATAGCACTAAAATATTTTTCTTCAATATCTTGATATTTTTGGAATAAAATATAATGATAAAAATGTTTAGGATAAATTATAAAAATATCATTTTTATTTGTATTTTGTGCAAGTTTTAGAATTTCATCATCTTTTACTATTTCAAAATTTGTATATGATTTTTTATTTCCTTTATTGGATAAATCAAGATGTTCTTCTACTCCGTCAATTGTTACTTTACAAACTTTATTATCTTCTAAAATAAAATATTTATATAAGTCTATTTTTAATATTTTTTTTAATATATCCTTAATATTTAATAAAAAATAATCAATACTAAAATATGTATTAATATTTATATCTTCATTTATTGCATTTTTAAACGAGTCGTATCTATTTATTAAATCTTTTTGTTCTAATCTATTTTTATTTAGAGAAAAAGCATCAAATCCATATATAAAGTTTAAATTTTGTTCTTTTAACTTAGAAGCTAACATTGAATTTTCTTTAAATGTTGCACCTGAAATATTTATATTATAAACTTTTTTATGATTTAAATATTTTTCAATTAGATTTGGATCAATTCTCATTACTCGAGAAGTACCAATTAAATAATAATCTGCTTTAAATTTAATTTTTAAATTTGTCACAGAAGGATTGTTGATAGTGGTTAAGTTATTAATATATTTATTTTTATTAGAATTTAAACCATAAGCATCAACAATATAATTAACCCCACCAATTAATATTGCAACAAAAAAAGATAAACCTAAAACAATTTTTAAAAATTTTTTACTACTCATAACTCACCTTTAAAAATTGAAATATAAAAATTCAGATACTTTATTTAGAGATAAGACTGCAAAAATAAAGCAAAATGCTGTTAAAAAAGCTAGTTTATAGTTTGGTTTAAAACTATCTCTTTTTTCCATACTATTTTTGAAAAATAGAACTAAAATAAATGCAAAAATAAACCATAGTGTTTCAGCCAATGGCAAATGTATTGTGTCAAATGGATGAAAAATCACTTCATATTTTTCCAAAAATGCCAATTTACTAGCAAAAATTGGATGCAACTGTAAACCACTAAACCCAAACATCCCCTTTAAAACCTTAATAGCATCTTCCCACTCTTTAGCTCTAAAAAATATCCATGCTATATTTACAAAGTTAAAAGTAATAAACCAAGATAGCCAACTCCACATTTTAAATCCAAGATTACTCCAAGCTCTATGAATTACCAATGCCATTCCGTGAAGAAATCCCCAGAAGATAAAAGTCCATCCAGCTCCATGCCATAGTCCTCCTATTACAAATGTTGCTAAAAGATTTGAGTATGTTCTAAAACTTCCTTTTTTATTTCCACCCAAAGGTATATAAACATAATCTCTTAAAAATCTTGAAAGAGTTATATGCCATCTTCTCCAAAAATCTTGTATATTTAAAGCTTTGTATGGAGAGTTAAAGTTGATTGGAAGTTTTATATTAAACATTAGTGCTATTCCTATTGCCATATCTGTATAACCACTAAAATCAAAGTATAGTTGAAAAGTATAACTTAGACTTGTAGCCCAAGCTTCTATTAGATTTAGTGTTGTTGCACTATCAAACCCAGCTGTTGCCCAAACGGCAAATGTATCTGCAATAACTACTTTTTTAAACAATCCAATAGAGAATATAAAAAGACCAAGAGCTATATTTTTATATTTCTTTACCATATTCCACTTACTTGCAAATTGTGGCATCATCTCTTTATGATGCACAATTGGACCAGCAATTAGTTGTGGAAAAAAAGTTACAAACAAAGCATAGTTTAAAAAGTCATACTCTTTTGTTTCACCTCTATAAGAATCAACTAAATAAGCTATTTGTTGAAATGTAAAAAACGAAATTGCCAAAGGTAAAAGAAGATGAAGCAACTCAACATTTGAAGAGCTTACTAAATTAAAATTTGCAATAAAAAAATCTGCATATTTAAAGTATCCAAGCAAAGATAGATTTGCAGCTATTCCAAATATTAGAATTGATTTTTTTGAAAAAGATTTGTTTAATCCTTTTTTATTCTCAAAACTAGCTTTTGCTAAGCTATTTCCAACTATATAGTTAAACAACATACTTACTAAAATCAAAGGCAGATATGCAATATTCCACCAAGAGTAAAAAAACAGACTAGCAAATACCAAAAAACCTTTTGAAGCAACTGTTAATCTTTTACTATTTAAGTAAAAATAGATAAAAAATGTTATTGGTAAAAATGCAAATATAAATTCATATGAGTTAAATAGCAATTTTGTTTCCCCTAATGTTTAATAATAGAACACAATAGTAAAAATATATTTATTTTATGTTCATTTATTGGATATTTTTTAAAAGTCTAGATTTTAATATATTATTGTTTAATAAATGGATAAATATTTTATAAATATTGTTTTTTTGTCTAATAATGAAACATTTACAATGCTAAAAAATATTTTAGGAAATAGTTGAATGTTAAAAGTAAAAGATGTATTAGAAAAGTATGAAGTAACAAGAACAACCCTGCACAACTGGAAAACTACAAAACCAAATCTTTATAGTTTACTTTTAAATTCAGATGGACAAAATGATGATTTAAGAGATATAAATATTGTTTTAGAAAAATATTCAAAAACTATAAAAAGCACTTTTAGTGAAGATGATATTTTGTTTATTTTAAATCTTAGTTTGGAAAACTTTGTAAATGAGATTGAAAAATTACACACAATTTATATAGAACAAACTGCAAAAGAGTTAAAAGAGAATAGTGAATTTGTATTAAGCATTTATCAAAAAATTCAAGATTTAAACCTAATAGAGAGATATATTTTTATTTTAAGAATCAAGAGTTTAAGAAAAGAGAAAATCAAACAAACAGATATAAAAACAGCTATAAAGCACTATTTCAAAGAGTTTTTGAAATAGTATTTTTCAAACTTCAATTAAACTTTTATCTTCTATATTTTGATTTAAATTTTCCTATTTTTTAATATCTTTTAAAATTCTCATAGAGTTAAATATAGCTATTAAAGCTACTCCAACATCTGCAAAAATCGCCTCTTGCATACCAATAACTGCACCTGCACCTAAAAATAAAAAACCAATTTTTACAAGCATAATAAATATAATATTTTGATATACAATCACTTTTGTTTTTTTAGCTATTTTTATTGCATCAATTATTGAATTCAAATTATCATTTAAAACTATAACATCAGCAGATTTTATAGCCAAATCACTTCCTATTCCACCCATTGCAAAGCCAATATCTGCATTTGCAAGTGTTGGGGAATCATTTATTCCATCTCCTACAAAAGCTGTTGTTTTGTTTGTATCTTTTTTTATATTTTCATAAATTTTTAGTTTATCTTGTGGTAAAAGTTCATATCTTACTTCATCTATTCCTATATTTTTTGCAACTTCTAAAGCTTGTTCTTTTTTATCGCCTGTTAGCATATAAGTTTTTAAAATATTTAGTTTTTTTAACTCTTTTAAAAACTCTTTTGCTTCAGATTTTATAACATCACTTACAACAATATATCCAGCAAATTTTGAGTCTATTGATACATAAACAATATTTAAACTATCATTTAGATTTTGTGAAATTTCTACACCAAATTTTTCAAGAAGTTTTTTGTTTCCTACTAAAATCTCTTTTCCATTTACAATAGCTTTTATACCTAAACCACTAAACTCTTCGCTAAAACTAAGCTCTTTTAGGTTTAACTCCTCTTTGCACTCTTTTACAACTGCTTTTGCTATTGGATGATTTGAAAAGCTCTCAACTATTGCAACAACTCTTAGAAGCTCATCTTTACTCATATTAAAAGCTTCTATTTTTGTAACTTCAAAAACCCCTTTTGTCAAAGTTCCTGTTTTATCAAAAACGAAATTCTCTATTTCAGTTAATTTTTCTATATAGTTTGCACCTTTTACTAGTACACCTTTTTTTGAAACAGCTCCAATAGCACTAAAATATGATAGAGGAACAGACACAAGCAAAGCACAAGGACAAGAGATTACTAAAAATACCAAAGCTCTTTCAATCCAGTCAGCATAAGAAGCATTTTGGATAAAAAGTGGTGGTAAAAATGCTAAAAACAAAGCCAACAGAACAACTATTGGAGTATAAACTGAAGCAAATTTTGTAATAAATTTTTCAGCATTTGCCTTTTTTAAACTTGCATTTTCAATTAACTCAATTACCTTTGCAATTGTTGAGTCTTTGTAAAGTGATTTTACTTTTAAATAAACAGCATTTGAAACATTTATATATCCACTTAAAACCTCTTCTTTCTCTTTTAGAGTTTTTGGTTTAAACTCACCTGTTATTGCACTTGTATCAAAAGAGCAAGAGTTTTCAAGCAAAATAGCATCAACTGGAACTTTCTCGCCTACTTTTACTAAAATAACATCATCTAGCTTTAACTCTTGGGGAGTTTTTTGAACAACACTTTCACCCTCTTTTACAAATGCAAATTCTGGTTTTATATCTATAAGTGCATTTATACTATCTCTTGAATTACTTACAGCAACTCTTTGAAACATCTCACCAACTTGATAAAAAATCATAACAGCAATTGCCTCAACAAAATCAAAAAGAGCAATAGCTCCAATTGTTGCAATTGACATTAAAAAATACTCATCAAAAACTTTACCAACAATAATATTTTTAAATGCCTTATATAAAACATCCCACGCAACAATCATATAAGCTATAACAAAAACTGTTATTTGTAATTGTATATTTTCTATATAGTTATAAGATATATAAGTTAAAAAGAGTGATATTAAAGTAATAATTAAAAGCTTTTTGTCCAAATTTTGCCAAAATGTTTTTTTCTTTTTACTCTCTTGCTTTACTATAAAAACTTCTTTTTCTATCTTTTGAATCTCTTTTTCTATTATAAAAGTTAAATCTTTGTTTGTATTTTGTTCAAATGTTAAAGTTGAAGTTGAAAAATTAAGCCTTACATTTGATAGTTGTGGCATATTATTTAAAGTTTTCTCTATTTTTAAAGCACAATTTGCACAATCAAGATTTTGTAGTTTTAATTTTTTCATATATAAATTCTTTCTATTTTTACAATATTTTTAAAGAAAAAAGTATATCTATATGGCTATGAATTGAATATTAATTTTATGAAGAAAGTAAGATATTTTCAAATATCTTACTTAAAATTTGAGTCTATTTACTTTTTAAACTTGAACTTACTCTTCTATTTCTACCAAAAGTTCTTTTTGAATTAGAAGTTTTATCTTCTGTTTTAGAAGCTTTGCTTTGTGTTGCTCTATTTCTACCATTTGAAATAGGTTCTGCTTTTATATTTGGATTTACTTTAAATCCTTCGATTGCTATTTTATTTATCTTTTGTTTAATTAACTTCTCAATTCCAAACAAATAATCATGCTCATCAATACAAACCAAAGATATAGCATCTCCACTATTTCCAGCTCTTCCTGTTCTTCCAATTCTATGAACATAATCTTCAGGAACATTTGGTAACTCAAAATTTATTACATGTGGAAGTTGATCAATATCAATTCCCCTTGCAGCTATATCAGTTGCTACCAAAACTCTTACGCTTCCAGCTTTAAAATCATCCAAAGCTTTTGTTCTTGCACCTTGAGATTTATTTCCATGAATTGCAGCTGAAGTTATTTTATCTTTTATTAAAGCTTCACTTAGTTTATTTGCACCATGTTTTGTTCTTGTGAAAACTAAAACTTGTCTCCAGCTATTTTTATTTAAAAGATGAATTAAAAGCTCTTTTTTTCTCTCTTTATCAACATGATGAACAGTTTGTTCAACTTTGTGTGAAGTGCTATTTGCTTTTGAAACCTCTATTAAAACTGGAGTTTTTAGTAAACCATCTGCTAATTTTTTAATATCATCTGAAAAAGTAGCCGAAAAAAGTAGATTTTGTCTATGTTTTGGCAAAATTGATAATATCTTTTTAATATCATGAATAAATCCCATATCAAGCATTCTATCAGCTTCATCTAAAACCAAAAACTCTACTTTTGATAAATCTAAACAACCTTGAAAAACCAAATCAAGCAATCTTCCAGGAGTTGCAGTGACAATATCAACACCCATTTTTAAGATTGCTTTTTGGGGATTTATTCCAACTCCTCCAAAAATAACAGCTGATTTAAATGGAAGATATTTTCCATAAACTTCAACACTTTGAGCTACTTGTGTTGCTAACTCTCTTGTTGGAGTTAAAATAAGTGCTTTTACGGAACTTTTTCTATCTTTTGAATAGTTTTTATTTAACAATTCCAATAGTGGAAGTGTAAAACCAGCTGTTTTTCCAGTTCCTGTTTGAGCAGCTGCTAAAACATCTTTTTTTGACAATATAACTGGAATCGCCTCTGTTTGAATAGGAGTTGCTGTTGTATAGCCCTCTTCTTCTACTGCACGAAGAATTTGCGCGCATAATCCTAAATTTAAAAATGACATAATTACCTTTGTTTTATGAACCTACAAAAGTGATTAGCTTAAGTTACGATCTAGGTTGAATAATTTGAGTTTAATTGAGTTGTAGAAAATCTACATAAACGAAGTCAGGCATAGACCGAAGTATGCCGAAATTGTGAGATTATATCACAATTTCTTCAATAACGCATCAATTTTTTTATTTGATTCAATAATATTTTCTAATTTTATATTTTTATTTAAAACTTCACTATAAGTTGTATCTACAATCTCTTTTAATGTTATTGGTTTTGCTAACTGATTTGCAAAAAGAAGCAGATTTACCCCACTATTAATAGAAAGTGTTAAAGTCTGTTTTAAATCATAATGTTTACTAATAGCACTCATTTGTAAATCATCAGTTATTAAAACCCCTTTATAATTTAGTTTATCTCTTAAAAGTTTTGTATTTATATTGTGTGATAGTGTTGCTGGATAGTTTTTATCTAAATTTTCATTATAAACATGGGCTGTCATTATTAAATCAACCTTGTTGTTTTTTATAAAATATTTATAAGGTTCCAGCTCAACTTCACTCCAAGTATTTGAGATATCAACAAATCCCAAATGAGAATCAGCCAAAGATGAACCATGCCCTGGAAAGTGTTTTAAAGTGGCAAGAACACCCTCTTTTTTTAACTCATCTACAAAAATAGAGGCATATTTTGTAATCTCTTTTGCATCTTTTGAGTAACTTCTTCCAAGTTTATATATAACACTATTGTTTTTATTTATAGCTAAATCAACAACAGGAGCAAAGTTTAAATTAATACCAACATCACTTAAACCTTTTGCCATAGCTTTGTAACTATCTTTTGCAAAACTTTCACCTTTTTTTGAAACTTCATTTGCATCTAAAGTTTCGTTAAAACCAATATCAGCTTTTAATCTTTGAACTCTTCCACCCTCTTGATCAATTGAAATGAGTAATTTTCTATCACTTATATTTTGTAGAGTTTGATTTAAAACTCTTAACTGCTCTAAATTTTCTATATTTTTTGCTTTTGTTTTATCATTTGGATCTTTATCAAACAATATAACTCCACCCAAACCAAACTCTACATCTTTGTAAATTTGACTATTTTTAGTTATTTTTGTATCTGTAAATCCAAGGATAACCATCTTTGCAATCATCTGTTTTATTTGCGTTTCACTATATTTTTCTTGCGCAAAACTTGAAATAACAAGAGCTAAAATCAATAATATTTTTTTCATAAATCTCCTACTTAACCCAGTTTTTATAGTTTGTAAATGATGGAAACTGCTTTTTAAAATCATCAATTTCAAAAGAGTAACTATAATTTTCCATATACTCTTGCAAAATATCATAAGCTTTTTTTAGCTCTATAAACTTCTCATTACTTCCACCCTCAACATCTGGATGATACTTTTTTGAAAGCTTTAAGTATCTTTTTTTTATATCTTTTTTACTCATTGTTGAGATTATTCCAAATATCTCAACTGCTTTTATAAAATCTTCATAACTCATAAAAATCCTTTAAAAGGCAATATTGTACACAAATATTATGATTAATCAACTTATTGTATAATGACAAAATTTTTAACAAAGGTATTTTTTATATGAATTTTTTAGCAACACTAGTTAAATATGCAATAATTTTTGGGATTTTATATCTTATTTTCACAAATTTTGGAGTCTTTTTAGCAGTTATTGGTGGAGTTGTTCTATCTTTTATTTTAATCATATATTTTTTAAAAAGAGAGCTTAGAAAAAGAGCACAGCAGTTTGAGTTTAAATTTGAGAGTTTTACAAATAAAGATTATGAAAATTTTGACTTTAGAAGCTTTAAAAACTTCAACAATCAAAATTTTCAAGGAAGCTTTTATACTCAAAGTTCAAAATTACAAGAGGCAAAAGAGTTTTTTGGCTTTTCATCTACTCCTTCTAAAGAGGATATAAAAAGAAGATACAAAGAGTTGGCAAAAGTTTATCATCCTGATTTAAATGGGCAAGATGATGAGAAGATGAAAAAGTTAAATGAGTATAGAGATATTTTAATGCAAAACTATGGGAACTAAGGATTTAATATGGTAGATATGACAAAAGTAGCAAATATAATTTTATATATGCTACATAAGCAAGTAAAAGGTTTAAATAACAAAAAAGTAGAGTTGATGCTATTTTTTATGGAAAAAAATCATCTTGATTTTTTTAATCAAAAAATTGTAAATGAAGAGTTTATAAAAGATAAAAGAGGCGTTAAAGCAAAAAATCTTAGTGAGATTTTTGAGTTAATTATAGATGAAGTTGATCTTGATGAAGAGGATGAGAGAGTCTATTTTATTCAAGAACTTTTAGATTTTTTAGAGATTGATATTGTTGAAAAAAATGGTTACAAAGAGCTTAACTTCTCAAAATTTGAAGAGGATTTTAGTGAAGAGCTATTTTCAAAAGATGAGTTTAAAACTATTCATAAGGTTGTAAGTTTATATAAAGATACAACTGTAAGAAATCTTGCAAATGAATCTTTTTCAATTGATAAAGTAAGAAGTACTGAACTTGGAGATTTAATTTTATGATAGAAAATATTGATATTTTAACAATACTATTTTTTTCTCTCTTTTTAATATCTCTTATATTTTTATTTACTCTAAAATCAAAAATATCTCAAAAAGATATAGAACTTGCAAAATTGAGCCAAAATCTTGAGTTTTTTTCAAAAAAAGTTGATGATTTTTTAAAAAATGAGCAAGAGTTATTAAAAAATATTGAAAATTTAGAAGAGCAAAATATTAAACTTAAAATTGAAAACTCATCTTTAGATGCAAATATAAATTTTCAAAAAGAGAATAACCAAAAATTAAAAGATGATTTAGAGGAGCAAGGCAAAAAATTAGAGCTAAAATTAAATGAGATTATGCAAAATAATTTAGATAATAAGCTAAAAAAATTTGATGAAACTTCACTAAAAGGTCTTGATAATATTTTAAAACCATTCAAAGAGAATATTGACTCTTTTCAAAAAAGAGTTGAAGAGTCTCAAGAAAATAGTACAAAGAAATTTGCTGAATTATCAAAAGAGATAGAGATACTTACAAAAGCTGGACTTAATATTTCTCAAGAGGCAGAAAATTTAACAAAAGCATTAAAAGGTAAAAAACAGACTCAAGGAAGTTGGGGAGAGATGATTTTAGAGAGTGTTTTAGAGTATTCAGGACTTTTAAAAAATATTCACTATTTTACTCAACAAAGTTATAAAGATGATCATGGTGATACAAAAAGACCAGATGTTATTATAAAGCTTCCACAAAATAGATCTATGATAATTGACTCAAAAGTTTCATTAAATGATTATGAAGAGTACATAAGAGCGCAAAGTGATGAGCAAAGAGCAATTAGCTTAAACAATATTGTAAGCTCTTTTAAAAACCATATAGATAATCTTGATTCAAAAGATTATGCTCACTATAAAATTGGAACACTTCAATATGTATTTATGTTTGTACCAATTGAAGGTGCATTTTCACTTGCAGTTCAAAAAGATCCAACTTTGTATGAGTATGCTCTAAAAAAACATATAGCAATAGTAAATCCCTCTACTTTAACCGTATCTTTGCGAACTATATACCTATATTGGCAAAGCGAACAATCTTCAACTTTGGCTAGTAAACTATTTGATGAGGCTGGAAAGTTATATGATAAAATGGTTAATTATACAGATAGCTTCAATAAAATAGGAAATCAAATAAAAGCTTTAAATAATAGCTACGAAACTGCTACAAAACAGCTTAGTGAAGGGAGTGGTAATATTTTAACTAGAGTTGAAAACCTAAAAAAACTTGGAGCAAAAACTACAAAAACTTTAAAAGATTCAAAAATAGAGTTTGAAGATTTTGATGAGAATAAGATTGAAGTTTTAATGCTTGAAGAGTAAATGTAATAGATTTCTCTATTACATTTTAATTATACATGATAGTTTGGTGCCTCATTTGTAATTGTTACATCATGCACATGAGACTCTTTTAATCCAGCACTTGTAATCTCTACAAATTCAGCTGTTTGTTGGAAAATAGATATATCTTTTGCACCTAAATATCCCATTGAACTTCTAAGTCCACCAACCATTTGGTGAATAATATCAGCAATACTTCCTCTATATGCAACTTTTCCTTCAATTCCCTCAGGTACAAGTTTATCAGCAGCAGTTCCCTCTTGGAAATATCTATCTGTACTTCCTTTTGTCATAGCACCAATACTTCCCATACCTCTATAAGATTTAAACTTTCTTCCTTGGTATAAAATAACTTCACCTGGACACTCATCAGTTCCAGCTAGTGCACTTCCCATCATAACAGAACTTGCACCTACTGCTAAAGCTTTTGCAACATCTCCTGAGTATCTAATTCCACCATCTGCAATTATAGGAGTTCCAGTTTTCTTAGCCTCAATAGCACACTCATCAATAGCACTCATTTGTGGAACACCAACTCCTGCAACAATTCTAGTTGTACAAATACTTCCAGGTCCAATTCCAACTTTAACACCATCAGCACCAGCAGCAATTAAATCTCTAGTTGCTTCAGCTGTTGCTACATTTCCAGCAATTAACTCAACATCAAGCTCTGCTTTAATAGCTTTAACTGTATCTAAAATACCTTTTGAGTGTCCGTGAGCAGAGTCTAAAACTAAAACATCAACTCCAACAGCAACTAATGCTCTAGCTCGATCAAGCTGATTTACACCAATAGCAGCACCAACTCTAAGTCTTCCAAACTCATCTTTACAAGCATTTGGATACTCAATTTTTTTATTAATATCTTTAATTGTAATAAGACCAATTAATTTATTATCTTTATTTACAATTGGAAGTTTCTCAATTTTATTTTGGTGCATAACTTCAGCAGCTTGTTCTAATGTTGTTCCTTCTACTGCTGTAACAAGTGGCATTTTTGTCATTTTTTCATAAACTTTAAATCTATAATCTTTTGTAAATCTCATATCTCTGTTTGTTAAAATTCCAACTAAAATACCATTATCATCAACAACAGGAACTCCAGAGATTTTATAGTTTGCCATAATATCTTCAGCATCTTGTAAAGTCTGTTCTGGTTTTATTGTAATTGGATCAATAATCATTCCAGATTCTGATTTTTTAACCTTTTGGCACTGTAAAACTTGTGATTCAATATCCATATTTTTATGAATTATTCCAATTCCACCAAGTCTTGCCATTGCAATAGCAGCTTGATACTCTGTAACTGTATCCATTGCAGCACTTACAAATGGAATATTCAGCTCTATTTTTCTTGTAAGTTTAGTTTTAATACAAACCTCTTTTGGTAATACTTCAGATTTAGCAGGTACTAACAACACATCTTCAAACGTTAAAGCTCTTTTTCTTATTTTCATCTTTAAATCCTATTCAATTATTTTTTAAAATTTACAGCTTTTTCCATAGATAAAGCACCATCAAACAAAGTTTGTTCTTGAAAACTATTTGCAATTAGTTGAAGCCCAATTGGTAAGTTTTCACTATCTTTTCCTACAGGCAAACTAATAGCTGGAAGTCCTGCTAAATTCACACTAATAGTATATAAATCTGCTAAATACATATCTAGGGCACTTTTATATGAACCAAACTTTGGAGCAGTTGTTGGAGCAACTGGACTTAATATTAAATCAGCACTTGCAAAAATATTATCAAACTCTTTTTTGATAAGACTTCTAACTTTTTGTGCTTTTATATAATAAGCATCATAGTATCCTGAACTTAAAACAAAAGATCCAACCATAACTCTTTTTTTAACCTCATATCCAAAACCTTCAGTTTTTGTATTAACATACATATCTTTTAAGCTTGAACTAGCTGCTCTAAATCCATATCTAACACCATCAAATCTTGCTAAGTTTGCACTTGCTTCTGCAGCAGAGATAATATAGTAAGTTGAAATTATTTTATCTGAGTCAAGCATATTTGTATGAACTATCTTATGACCTTGCTCTTCTAAAAGTTTTACTGTTTTATTAAATGCTTCTTTAATCTCACTACTCGCATTTTCAATATAGTTATCAATAACAGCAATTGTAAATTTTTTGTTTGAATTTAAATTTGGAGTAATTTTTTCATAATCAATATTTGCACTTGTAGAGTCTTTTTCATCATATCCAGCTATTGCATCATATAATATTGCAGCATCTTCAACATTTTGAGTGATAACTCCACATTGATCAAGTGAAGATGAGTATGCAGCTATTCCATATCTACTTACTCTTCCATAAGTTGGTTTCATTCCAACAACACCACAATAAGCAGCTGGTTGTCTAATACTTCCACCCGTATCAGTTCCAAGTGCTGCAATAGCACTACCTTCTGCAACAGCAGCAGCACTTCCACCACTACTTCCACCTGGAATTCTACTATTATCTATTGGATTTAATGTTTTACCATGACAAGAAGATTCAGTTGAACTTCCCATAGCAAACTCATCCATATTTGTTAGACCAAATGGACTAAATCCAGCTTTTTCTAATTTTTCTATTACAGTTGCATTAAAAGGAGCTATATAATTTTTTAAAATTTTACTAGAGCAACTTAGTTCCCAACCTTTAACATTTATATTGTTTTTAATTGCTATTGGAATTCCGCAACCGCTCTCATTTAATTCAATATTTTCTAATTGCTCAATATAAGCACCAATTTTGCTATTTTTTATCTTATGTTTTAAATCATCTTTAAGTTTTTTAATCTCTTCACTATTTAAACTTAGTGCTTCTTTTAGAGTCATATATCAATTCTCCTAATATTTGTAGGTTCTTTTATAAAAGGCTGATTATATCAAAAAAAAGTTTAAAAAAAGTGTAGGTAGTTTTTGTAGTAGTTTTTAAGAAATAAAAAGAGAAAAATCTCTTTTTATTTAAAATTTAGATGAAAGAGATAAATGCCATTGGTGTAGCATCACCTTTTCTAATTCTTGTTTTAACAATAGATGTATATCCACCGTTTCTTCCCTCATATTTAGGAGCTATTTCGTTAATTAACTTTTTAGTAGCCTCTTTACATTGTAATGCAGCAAATACAGTTCTGTGTGTATTTAAATCAGCATTTCTTGCAGTTGTTACTAATTTCTCAATATATCTTTTTAGCTCTTTTGCTTTTGGAACAGTTGTTTCGATTTTTTCTCTCTCAATAATAGCAATTGCTAAATTTTTTAGCAATGCTTTTCTATGAGCAGAAGTTCTATTTAACTTTCTATATCCGTGCTTATGTCTCATATTAAACCTTTATTATGCTTTTAATTGCTCTAATTTTCTTCTTAAAGAAGAAGCAATATTTTCTGGAAGTGTATTTTCAACTGGATAACCTAAAGATTCAAGCTTCATAGCTATCTCTTCATAAGATTTTGTTCCAAGATTTTTTATACTTTTTACTTCCACTTCACTCATAAGAACTAACTCACCTAAGTATTTAATTCCTGATCTATCAAGAGAGTTAAAACTTCTTGCACTTAAATTTAAGTCTTCAATTTTAACTATTAAATCTTTAATTTCTGAACTATCTTCAGATGTTTCAGAAATAGAAACTTCAGATAAATCAAAAACTTTATTAAATACTGACATTTGTGAGTACATAACGCTAACTGCTTCTTTAAATGCATTTACAGGACTAATTTGTCCATTTGTAATTACATTAAATACTGCTTTTTCAAAGTTAGGATTATCTTCAACTAACATTTTTTCAATATTATAAACTACTTTTTTTACTGGTGTAAAAAATGCATCAATTGGTATAAAATCTGGTCCAACGATATCTCTGATATCTTCAGATGGCATATATCCAATACCTTTTTGAATAATAACTGTAAAGTTTAAGTTACAATCACTATTTATAGTTGCTAAATGCTCGTTGTTTGATACTACATCAATTTCAGAATTGATTAAATCTTCACCTTTAATATCTCTTGGTCCACTAAAAGAGTATTCAACAGATACTTGATCTTTATCGCTATTTATTTTAAATCTAATATTTTTTAGATTTATAACAAACATAGCAACATCCTCAAGCATTCCTCTTAATGAGTCAAACTCATGAGTAACACCCTCAATTTTAACAGCGATTGGTGCATAACCAACAGATGAACTTAAAAGTAATCTTCTTAACGGATGAGCTAAAGTAATAGCAAATCCATCTTCAAATGGATATGCTGTTATCTTTGCTTCATTTGCACTAATAGCCTCAATCTCAACTTCAGTTGGTAAAAACGGAGTTTCTGCAAACTTTTTCATTGGCTACCTTTTTATTTTTTATTTAGAATATAACTCTACTATTAATCTCTCTTCAACAGGAATAACTACTTCTTCTCTCTCAGGTATTCTTGTGAAAATTCCAAAAACTTTATCTTTATCTACATTTACCCAATCAACCATTCCTGTTTGATTTGTAAGCTCGATAGCTCTTTGTACTTGTGGATTATTTTTAGTTTTCTCTTTAATCTCAATTTTTTGTCCAGGTTTTACTAAATATGATGGAATATCAACTTTTTTACCATCAACTAAAACGTGTCCATGAGTTGTAATTTGTCTAGCAAATGCTCTAGTTGTAGCAAATCCCATTCTATAAACAACATTATCTAATCTTTGTTCAATTAAAGTAATTAAAATTGTTCCTGTATTTCCTTCTCTTCTAACTGCTTCTTTGAAGTAGTTGCTGAATTGTTTTTCAGAAATACCGTAAATAAATTTAACTTTTTGTTTTTCTCTTAATTGTAAACCATACTCAGAAATTTTAGATCTTCTTTGTCCATGTTGTCCTGGAGCAAATGGTCTTTTTTCTAAAGCACTTTTACCTGAAAGTCTTCTCTCACCTTTAAGTCCTAGATCCGCTTCAAGTCTTCTTTCGATTTTTTCTACTGGTCCTCTATATCTTGCCATTATTTACTCCTTACACTCTTCTTCTTTTAGGAGGTCTACAACCATTGTGTGGTAATGGTGTAACATCTTTAAACCAAACAACTTTGATTCCATTCATTGAACCAACTGATTTAACAGCTGTATCTCTTCCAGAACCAGGTCCTTGAATTTTTATTCCTACATTTTTAATTCCATGTTCCATAGCTTTTGTTAAAGCATCCTCAACTGCAGCTTGAGCAGCAAATGGAGTTGATTTTTTAGAACCTTTAAACCCTAGATTTCCAGCACTTGACCATGCAATTGCATTTCCAGCTTTGTCTGTAACTGTAACCATAGTGTTGTTGAAACTTGCAGCAATATGTATGATACCGTCAGCAATATTTTTTCTTACAACTTTTTTTCTAGTAACTTTTCTTTTTGCCATCATCTATCCTTATTTACTTGCCGCACTAATAGTTTTCTTTTTACCTTTTCTTGTTCTAGCATTAGTTTTAGTCTTTTGCCCTCTACAAGGTAAACCTTTTCTATGTCTTAATCCTCTGTATGAACCTAAATCCATTAAAGCTTTAATGTCCATTGCAACTTTTTTTCTTAAATCCCCTTCTACCATGTAGTTTTCTTGGATCTCTTTTCTAATTAAAGCTGCTTCATCTTCTGTTAATTCATGAGCTCTTTTATTGTAGTCAATTCCAGTTGCATCTAAAATTAATCTTGAATTATGTAATCCAATTCCAAAGATGTATGTTAAAGCATACTCCATTCTTTTTTTGTTTGGTAAATCAACACCCGCGATTCTTGCCATGTGTCTTATCCTTGTCTTTGTTTATGTTTTTTGTTTTCGCAGATTACTCTTACGATACCATCTCTTTTGATAACTTTACATTTATCACACATTTTTTTTACTGAAGCTCTTACTTTCATAAGTCTTATCCTTCTTTAATTTGTGTTTTCTATTTTTCCAACAGGAGTGCTGCTAAAAGAAGCATCTCCAACTCTCTATAAAACAGCTATGTTTTAACAAATTTTATAAAAACTTCTTTTATGGTTGAAAAAACGAAATTGCATTTTATTTAAATCTTACTTAAAATTTGTTGAATATGCTATACTTCGTTTTAATTTCACAAAAAGGTAGATAATGGAAATTTTTAAAAATAGTCTAATAAATATTCAAATAGAGAAAAGCGAAATACCTTGGCTTAAAATATTTACAAATGATAATATAAAAGAGTTTTCACAATGTAGTATCGAAATAAAACAAGATATTTGGAAATACTTAGATATTATTGAAAAAGCTATGATAAATTATTACAAACCTGATAAGATAAATATAGCCTCATTTGGAAACTATGTTCCTCATGTCCATTTTCATATTATGGCAAGATTTAAAGATGATAGCTTTTTCCCAGAGCCTATGTGGGGAGTTAAACAAAGAGAGGCAAAACTATTTTTACCCTCTTTTGAGAACTTTATAGATGAGCTAAAAAAGAGTTTTTAGCCATCTTGATTTATTTTTTCTATTAACTCTTTTAAAACTTCTTCAGACTCTTCAACTGGTATTTGACAAGCACCAGCATTCGCATGTCCACCACCACCATATTTAAGCATAAGCTCACCTATATTTGTTTTTGAAGTTCTATTTGTGATAGATTTTCCTGTGCTATAAACTAATTTTGATCTATCTTTTGCATAAAAAGAGTGAATAGATATATTTTGTTCTGGAAATAGTGTATATATCATAAATCTATTTCCAGGATAGATAACCTCTTCATCTTTTAAGTGAATAACAACTAAATTACCATGTACAGTTGAACATCTTTTTAACTGCTCTTTAAACTGCTCTTCATATTTAAAGTATATATCAACTCTCTCTTTTACATCAGGTAACTCTAATATTTGGTCAATATTGTGTCTTGAACAGTAATCAATTAGATCCATCATTAACTGATAATTTGAAATTCTAAAATTTCTAAATCTTCCAAGTCCAGTTCTTGAATCCATTAAAAAGCTAAGAAGTGTCCACGCTCTTGGTCTTACGATATCTTCATACATAAAATCAGCACTATCAGCTTTGTTTGCGCCCATCATCATTCCTGTAAAATAACCAGGAAATACATTATCACCATCATAATAGTCATAAACAACTTGTGCAGCACTTGGTGCATCTGGATCTATTATATGGTTGGCTCTTTTTTCATTTCTTAAAATTTCAGAGTAGTGGTGATCAAAAGCTAAATGAACTCCTTCAACATATGGTAGGTTTGTAGTAATATCTCTATTTGTAATGTTTATTAAACCATCTTGCATATCTTTTGGATGAACAAATGTAATCTCATCTATAATATCAAGATACTTTAAAAGTGTTCCACATACTAAACCATCCATATCACTTCGTGTTACAAGCCTATACTTTTTTTCACTCATTAATAACCTTTATTTATTGATATACTCAACTATTTTATCACCCATAGCAACACAATTTAAAACCTCTTTTGCATCAAAAGAGGCTAAATCTTTTGTTCTATATCCATCTTTTAAAGCATCTTTAATTGCTTTTTCTATTATATCGCTAGCTTTTTGTTCATTTAATGTATATTTTAACATCATAGCAGCACTTAATATTGTAGCTATTGGATTTGCAATTCCAAGTCCTGCAATATCTGGAGCTGAGCCATGAATTGGTTCATAAATAGCTGTTTTATCTCCTGTGCTTGCAGATGGTAAAAGTCCAATTGAACCAACTACCATAGAAGCTGTATCACTTAAAATATCTCCAAAAATATTTCCAGTAACAATAACATCAAACTGTTTTGGATTTCGCACTAACTGCATTGCAGCATTATCAACATACATATGAGATAATTGAACCTCTGGATACTCAAGTGAAAGTTCATTCATAGTATCTCTCCAAAGTTGAGAAACCTCTAA
This sequence comes from Arcobacter sp. AHV-9/2010, assembly GCF_004116575.1. NCBI lineage: Bacteria > Pseudomonadati > Campylobacterota > Epsilonproteobacteria > Campylobacterales > Arcobacteraceae > Arcobacter > Arcobacter sp. AHV-9/2010. Next base: position 32,603 of record NZ_PDKH01000001.1, read on the forward strand.
AACATTTGCTTTATCAACAGAACAAACTCTTTTATCTCTTTTCATTGCAAGTTCAAAGGCAGTTTTTCCAATTCTAATAATCTCAGGTTTTGTATATACCATTGTGTTATATGCTTTAAAACCATCATTCTCTCTTGGTTTTCCAAAATATATTCCACCAATAAGCTCACGCACTACCATAATGTCACAACCTTTTATAACATCAGCTTTTAGTGTAGAAGCATTTACAAGCTCATCATAAACAATAGCTGGTCTTAAATTTGCATAAACACCCATTTTTTCTCTAAAGTTTAAAAGCCCTGTTTCTGGTCTTAATTCTCTTGGTAAACTATCCCATTTCTCTCCACCAATTGCACCAAATAGACATGCATCAGAGTTTAACACACCTTGAACTGTCTCTTCTGGAAGAGGAACACCTGTTGTATCTATTGCAATTCCACCCATTAAATACTCTTTGTAACTTAGAGTAAAATCACATTTTTTCGCAACTGCATTTAAAACTTTAATAGCCTCATCAACTATTTCAGGACCTATTCCATCACCTTTTATTATTGAGATATTGTAATTTTTCATTATTTAGCCTTCATTTCATCTATTGCATAATTAATTAATCCACCACTTGCAATTAACTCTTGCATAAATGGAGGAATCGCTGTAAATTTATAAGTTTTTTTAGTTGTATTATTTGTAATCTCTCCATTATCTAAATCAATACTAATCTCTTCACCCTCTTTAATCTCTAAAGACTCAGGCAGTTCAAAAATTGGAAGTCCCATATTAAAAGCATTTCTATAGAAAATTCTAGCAAAACTAGGAGCAACAACAGCAGCAACTCCTGCTGCTTTTAAAGCAATTGGAGCATGTTCTCTACTTGAACCACAACCAAAATTTTCACCTGCAACTATAATATCACCTTTTTTTAGCTTCTTTGGAAAATCAGGATCTGCATCCTCCATAACATATTTTGCTAAATGCTCAGGATCTGAACTATTTAAATATCGTGCTGCAATAATAACATCTGTATCAATGTTTGCACCAAAATTCCATACTTTACCTGTGATTTTACTCATTATTTATCCTTAAATATTAAACACTAATTTTAGTTAAACGGTTATTTTATCCAAGAAAATAAAAATATCTGTTTAAATAAAACCCGATTTAACCAAAAGCTCAAAAAGTTTGGGTATAATACAAATTCTATTTAAAAAGAAGGATTTCCCAAAAAATGAGCGTAAAAGACATAAACAAAGCTATTGAGCAGTTAATTAAAGAGTACAAAGACTCTACTTTAACTTATGAAAAGTTAATAAAAATCTTTCCTAAAACACCAAATGCAGCCACAATTAAAAAAATTCTGGCACTACTTCAACTATATAATGTAAAAGTTTTAAGTTCTCAAGAACAAGCAAAGCATTTAAATGATGAAGAGGCAAAAAAAAGAAGAGAACAAAGAGAAAAACTAATCGAAGCAGAAGATGATGAGTTTGACTTACTAAAAAACAAAGATTTACTAGAGTGGTCAAGATCAGATTCACCTGTAAGAATGTACTTAAGAGAGATGGGACAAATTCCACTTTTAACAAAAGATGAAGAGATTGAAATATCTAAAAAAATTGAGATGGGAGAGGATATTATCCTTGATGCTATTTGTTATGTTCCATACTTAATTGATTTTATTTTAGAGTACAAAGAGCCTTTAGTAAATAGAGAGAGAAAAGTAAAAGAGCTATTTAAAAACTTCGATGATGATAATGAAGAAGAGAGTGAAGAGATCGAAGAGATTGAGGATGAAGAGTTTGAAGATGAAGAGTTTGAAGATGAAGAGAAGAAACTTTCAGGTGCAAAACAGAAAAAACTTGATAAAAGAGCTCAAACAATCATAGAAGCTTTTAAAAATCTTGAAAAACAGAAAAAAGAGTGGTTAAAATTTCAAGCAAAAGAGACAGCAAAATCTGATGATGAAGTTGATATGATGACTTTTAATCTAAATACTGCATTTAGAAAAAAATTATTAAAAGAGGCTTTACTTGATTTAGGACCAACTTCAAAACTAATTACTGAAATAGTAAAAGCTATGGAGACAACTCTAAAGAGCGAAGATGGTTTTGAAAATGAGTTAAAAAGATTGGAGTATAAACTTCCGCTATTTAATGAAAATTTACAAAAAAATCACCAAAAGATTTTAGAAAATATTGTAAATTTATCAAAAGCACAAATAACTGCAATGGTTCCTGAAGCTACTATGGTTTCTACTTATATGGAGATTAAAAAACTTTTCCAAACAGTTGAAGCATCAAAAGATGGATTTGATTTATCTCCTGAAGAGTTAAAAGCAGTTTTAGAGCAGATAAAAAGAGGTAAACGAATAACAGATACTTCAAAAGATAGAATGGCAAAATCAAACCTTAGACTTGTTGTTTCTATTGCAAAAAGATATACAAATAGAGGTTTAGCATTCTTGGATTTAATTCAAGAAGGAAATATTGGTCTTATGAAAGCTGTTGATAAGTTTGAGTATAAAAAAGGTTATAAATTCTCAACTTATGCAACATGGTGGATTAGACAAGCAATCTCTAGAGCAATTGCAGATCAAGCAAGAACCATTAGAATTCCTATTCATATGATTGAAACTATAAATAGAATTAATAAAATTATTAGAAAAGCTATTCAAGAAAATGGTAAAGAGCCAGATGTTGAAGAGATTGCAAAAGAGGTTGGATTACCTGTTGATAAAGTAAAACAGGTAATTAAAATTACAAAAGAGCCAGTTTCACTTGAAGCTCCTATTGGAAGTGATGATGATGGTAAATTTGGAGATTTTGTACCAGATGAAAAAGCTCCAACTCCAATTGATAATATCATGAAAGAGGATTTACAAGGACAAATTGATCAAATTCTTGGTCAATTAAACGAAAGAGAACAAGCAGTTATTAGAATGAGATTTGGTTTAATGGATGATGCTAGTGATAGAACTTTAGAAGAGATTGGAAAAGAGTTAAATGTAACTAGAGAGAGAGTTAGACAAATTGAGTCAAGTGCTATTAAAAAACTAAAACACCCAAAAGTTGGTAAAAATCTTAAAAATTATGTAGAGAGCTAATCTTTACATAATTATAATTTATATCCAATATCTCCAAAGCTTTTTTTACCCATTCCCAAGCTAGAGTTTGAGAACGAAGTAAAGCTCTCTGCTTTATGTATGCAGAATAGCTCTTACTCTTTTTTTGTAACTTTTCTATACGCTTTAAAAAAAAATTTTATATTTTTTTATAACTTAAGCTTATATATATAGATGTATTATAAAATTCTATTTATGTCAATAAAAGGGGAATAATATGAAAAATTTTATTTTATTTACTATACTTTCAGTTGTACTACTTGGCAAAGATTTAGGAGATGGTTATAGAGCCTACATTAACAAGGATTATGATAAGGCTATTAAAATTTTTAAAGAGTTCGCAGAAAATGGTAATAAAAATGCTCAATTTACCTTAGGAGAAATTTATTTTAATGGATTAGGAGTAAAAGGAAATTTTAAATTAGCTAAAGACTATTATGAAAAAGCTGCCAATCAAGGCGACCTAGATGCTTACATAGGTCTAGCAAAAGCTTATCATAATCTTGGAGATGAAAAAAAAGCTTTAGAGTGGTATAAGAATGCAGCTCTTAAGGAAGAACCAACTGCACAAGAAAGTTTAGGTAATTTTTATCATAGTGGACAGTTTGTTGGAAAAATAGATGAAGAAGCATCAGGATATTGGCATCTAAAAGCTTTTAATAATTATATGAATTTAAATTATAAAAATAATAAAATTCAATTAAGAATTGCAAATATGTATTATTACGGTAATAATGCTATCGAAAAAAATATAGAAAAAGCCATAGAGTGGTATGAAAAAGCCTCTTTAAATGGTAATGTATGGTCACAAAATTTTTTGGCTAACATCTATGATTCAGGAAAAGTTGTACCTAGAGATTTTCAAAAAGCAATAAATTTATATAATGAAGCTTGTCATAATGGTTCTAGATCTGCTTGCAGTAGTTACTATTATTATTTAGAAAGAGGTTATATTAAATAATAATATAATTTGCCTCGTTCCCAAGCTCCTGCTTGGGAATGCATACTTTTACTTTTTTAGGAAAAAGATTTTTGAGATAAATTTCGTTAAAAAAACTCAACTGTTTGAACGAAGTGAGTTTTGAGTTTTTAGAAATTTATTGAGAAAATCCCTAAAAAAGCAACTCATGTTCCGATTTTGCATACTTTTCTAGAAAGTATGAAAGAAAGAAACATTAGTTTCATTATTTTTTTAAAACCTTACTAAATAAAACCCCTATAGGCACAAGCCCTAAACCAATAATAAAAGCTAGTGGAGTAAAAAAGCCGTGATTATTTAGTGCAAAAAATCCAAATATTAAAAATACATATCCCAAAACTCTATAAATAGATACAAAACCACCTGCACTAAAAACTATATTTTTTATACTATTTTGTTTTACTTTTTTCTTCTCTTCTTCAATTATCTCTTTTATTTTATCAGATGTAAGTTCAGATTCAGGAACCTCTTCATATTCACTATATAAATCATAAGGGTCATCAATCTCATCAATTTTATCTCTATCATCTGCTGAGACTCTATTTGTATCATCAATATTTGATAATCTATTTTTGATATTTCTTCTATAAGATAAAAATGAAGCGATAGTTACAAAAAGTGAAGAGAAAAATGCAACTTGAAGATTTAAAAGCCAAATTGTGTTTTGAAATAAAATTGCATAAACACTTAAACAAAGGTTTAAAAAAATAAAAACCTTTGCAAAGTTTAAGATATTACTATTTATCTTCATCATCAGGTGAGTTGTCACCATATTTTGCTCTATGAGAATATCTAGGATCGTTTTCCATACCCTCATAAACTTTTTGAGCTCTTTTATAAGCTTTGTATATATTTAATCCAGCTGCAGCGACTCCCCAAAAAACTCCAAGCCATAAAGTCCAAGCATAACCTGTAAGATGTTTTAATCCAACTCCTATAAGAACTCCAAAAACAATAGCAACAACCATAGATATTCCTAAAGATAAATTATCCAAAGCCTCTATTTTATCTCTATGTTTTGGTTTCTCTTCTATATTATTATCTTTCATAAAGCTCCTAATTTATATATGAACAACAGTAATCTGTTATTTTTTTTACTTTTATCTCAAAGCTTGAGTTTGCAGCAACATCAAAAGAGCTACCAGATTTATATGTTTTAAAACTATCTTCACCTTTTAATCTTACCTCAACTTCACCTTCAATAATCTCCATTTTTTCAGCCTCTACTGTTCCAAAAACATACTCACCAAGCATCATAATTCCAAGAGATTTTTTACTTCCATCAATATCTATAAAAGTTCTACTTGTAACATTTCCATCAAAGTAAATATTTGCTTTTTTTATTAACTCTACACCTTTAAAACTATTTAAATTTTCCATTAAACAAACTCTTTCATAATCTCATCTGCTGCTTGAATACACAAATCAATCTCTTTATTTGTAATTTTTGTACAAATAAATCCAGTTTCATATTGACTACAAGCAAAATAGAAACCTCTTCTTAGCATCTCTTGATGAAATTTTGCAAATCTTTCAAAGTTACAAAGCCCTACCTCTTTAAAATTTGTTGGCTCGTTTTCACAAAAGAAGAATCCAAACATACTTCCTCTTGTATTTACTTGTAAAGGAATATTATATCTATCAGCTACTTTTTTAAATCCATTTACTAATCTTTTCGCTTTTTTCTCTAAATCTTCATAAATTTTTGGATTTGCTTTTAATTTTCTAAGGCTAGTAAGTCCTGCTGCCATAGCAACTGGATTTCCACTTAAAGTTCCAGCTTGATAAATTTTTCCTTCAGGTGAAAGATGACTCATAATCTCTTTTGATGCAGCAAAAGCACCAACAGGCATACCAGCACCAATTACTTTTCCAAAAGTTAAAATATCTGCTTTTACATCTAAAATACCACTAGCACCTTTTAAAGAAGCTCTAAAACCACTCATTACCTCATCAAAAATCAATAAAGCACCGTGTTTATCACAAAGCTCTCTACAAGTAGCCAAAAACTCATTTGTTGCAGGAACTAATCCCATGTTTCCAGCAATTGGCTCAATTATAATACAAGCAATATCACTACTCTCTTCAAAACACTTCTCTAACTGCTCTATATTGTTATATTCGCATAAAAGTGTATGTTTTGTTAAATCAGCTGGAACTCCTGGACTACTTGGGCTTCCAAATGTTGCCATTCCGCTTCCTGCTTGTACTAGTAAAGAATCAGAGTGCCCATGATAACAACCCTCAAATTTGATAATATCATTTTTATTTGTAACACCTCGTGCTAATCTAATTGCACTCATAGTAGCCTCTGTTCCAGAGCTTACAAATCTCACTTTATCAATATTGTCATACATATCAACAATCTCACGAGCTAATTTTGTCTCAAGATTAGTTGGAGCACCAAAACTTAAACCCATTTTTGCAGTCTCTATTACAACTTTTTCAATATCTTTATCACAATGACCAAATATTAGTGGTCCCCAGCTTTGTACAAAATCTACATATTTGTTTCCATCAACATCATATAAATAAGCGCCCTTCCCTTTTTTAATAAATGGAGGTGTTCCACCAACACTTTTAAAAGCACGAACTGGTGAATCAACACCACCTGGGATTACTTGACAAGCTTTTTCATAAGCTTTTATTGATTTCTTAAACATTTTCTATCCTAAATTTGTAGTAAGCAAATATTCTACAATAATTTAAATAAGCAAAAGATAAGCTCATAAACTTAATTAACAAAAAATCTACTATAATTTGCACAATGAAAAAAATATTATTAGTTACTCTTGCCATATCTTTTATCATATCTTTGTTAGTTCATGCACTAATTATTGCTGATACAGGTCTAAAACTAAAATCTGGCAAAACTCATGAAAATATTCAAAAACCACACAATATAAGTGAAGTGAAGTTTGTAAAACTAACTCCAAGTGAGCCTATAATTTCACAAAAAGAGGCTAAACCTTTAAAAAAAGAGGAACCAAAACCTAAAACAGAGATAACAAAAGAGAAAGCAAAGATAGAAGAGAAAAATAGCTTAGTTCCAAAAGAGTTAAAAGAGGCAAAATCTTTTCAAGAAAAAATATTAAAAGAGAGTAGCAAACTTCAAGAGCAAACTTTAGAAAATTTCTTAAGCCAAAAAGATACTATTTACAATAGTGAAGTTTTTAATGAGCTAAAAGAGCTTTATGGAAAAGAGTATGATAATTTTACAACTGTTCAAAAAGCCTATTTAGAAAAAAATATAAACAATTTTCAAATTATTACTCAAAGAGTTTTAAATAGACTTGGTTATCCACACGAAGCAGTTAGACTTAAAATTACTGGAATAAATATAGTTGAGTTTATTTTTCATCCAAATGGAGATATTAGTGATTTAAAAATAATTCAAAGTTCTGGTTACTCAATTTTAGATAATAGAACATTAGAGTTAATTCAAATTGCCTACAAAGAGTATCCAAAGCCACAAACTTCAACAATTTTGAGATTTAAAGTATTTTATCGACTCTATTAAGCTATAAGTTTCTTTCATAACTATAACTATCTAAATATCTATATGAAACCAAGTTTTGTAGAATTGCTAACATAATTATAAAGTTAGTAAAAGAACTCCCACCATAAGAGAAAAAGGGTAATGGTATTCCAACAACTGGTGCAAAACCAATAACCATTAAAATATTTATACTCATATTAAAAAATATAAGCAGAGCAAGACCCGTTGCAAAAACTTTTGTGACATAATCTTTTTTGAAAGCTATGCTTAAATTATATGTAAAAAGATGAATTATTAAAAAAAAGTAAAGAACTACAACAGTTAAAGCACCTAAAAATCCAAATCTCTCTACTAAATAAGCAAAAATAAAATCACTAGTGGCAATTGGTAAAAATCTAAGCTGAGTTTGAGTTGCTTCATCACTATCTTTTCCTGTTAATCCACCTGAACCAATAGCAATAATAGATTGTTGGACATGATAACTTGGTTTTTCAGCAACAATAAAGTCATGAACTCTCTTTTTTTGATAATCTTTTAAGCCATAAGTATAAAAAGGTGGTAAAAGAGCTGCTAAAAAAATAAAAATAGTTAGCCAAATTTTCCAATTAACTCCAACAACAAAAAGTATTCCATATCCAACCAAAAGCATAACCAAAGCTGAACCTAAGTCAGGTTCAATAGCAATTAGAAAAAATGGTGTCAAAATAAATATAGAAAAATAACAAAAATCTTTTATATTATAACCATCAACTGGAGGGGGTCTGTGTTGTATTAGATATCCAAGCATTAATATATATATAGGTTTTATAATCTCAGATGGCTGAATTGTTGAATCTGTAAATGGAATAGCAATCCATCTTTTAGCTCCCAATTTTGTAACACCGATAAACTCAACTAAAATCAGTAAAATAACTGCAAACCAGTATAAAGTTGGAACCAAAAATAGTGTTTTTCGTATTGGTAAAATAAAGACTAAAAAGAATATAAACAATGAAACTGTATAATAAAAAAGCTGTTTATTTGCAAGAGCATCATTTGTCTCTTGAATTAAATAATATGATAATAGTACAAATGGTATAACTAATATCATCGAAACAGAGTCAAAGTGAGAAATAGTTCTTTTATCAAATAATCGCATGCGAAAGAGTATCATAAAATGTATAAAAAATTTATTGTAGATAGTGAAGATAGATTAGATAAGTTTTTAAGTAAAAACTTAGAGGATTCAAGAAACCAAATTTTACAGCTTATTAAAAAAAATCTAGTTAAAGTTGATAATAAAACTATAGATAAAAATGGTTATAAATTAAAAGAGAATCAAATTGTAGAGGTAGAGATTCCAAAGCCTGAAGAACTTAATATAAAAAGTAGTGAATATCTTCTGGATTTTTTCAAAGATTTTGAGATTAAAATAATATATGAAGATGAAGATATTTTAGTTTTAAATAAACCAGCAAATTTGACTGTTCATGAAGCATCTAGTGTAAAAGAGCCAACTTTAGTTGATTGGTTAAAGTTAAAAAATTTCTCACTCTCAACTATTAGTGGAGAGCTAAGACATGGAATTGTTCATAGACTTGATAAAGGAACAAGTGGAATTTTAGTAGTTGCAAAAACAAATGAAGCACATCAAAATTTAAGTAAAGAGTTTGAAAATAGAAATATTGGAAGATACTATTTAGCAATTATTGATTTACCACTAAAAGATAATATTGTTATTAATCGACCAATAGCAAGAAATCCAAATAATAGATTAAAAATGGGAATTGTTGAAAATGGAAAAGATGCAAGAACTGCATTTTATAAAATAGAGAGTTCAAATAATCAAAAATATGAACTAATTGCTTGTAAACTTTTTACAGGAAGAACTCATCAAATTAGAGTCCATCTAAACTCAATCTCAAGACATATCTTAGGAGATACTTTATATGGTTTTAAGAGCGAATTAAGTAAAATCAACAGAATTTTTTTGCATGCATATTACTTAGAGTTTATGCACCCAATAAAAAAAACAAATTTATGCTTTAAAGCAGATATTCCAAAAGATATAGAGAATTTTATAGATATTAACTTTTCCAAGGAGATAATAGATGAAAAAATTGATCCAACTAGGCTTACTAACTCTTTTAGTTTCGTTTCTTAGTTCATGTGCAAATACATTTCAAAACTTCGGTAATTCAAAAGTTGAAATTGATGAGAGTTTTGAAACTGTTGATTATGACTCAATAATAACTATTTCAGATATGACATCAATTGGTTTTGAGTGGAAAAGAGTTGATGATGAGAGAGTTGTTGGTTACAACTTTTATAGAGCAAATGCTGATAAAAATGAGACTAAACTCAAATTAATTTATTCTAGCAATAATAGATTTGAGACTCACTATGTAGATAAAAATCTTGAACCAAATACAAAATATCTTTATCAAATTTCTGTAAAATTAAAAGATAATAAAGAGTCAAAAACAACTAAAGCATATTTAGCTCAAACTCTTCCAAGGCTTGAAGGTGTTCAAATGGGACAAGCTATCTCAAATCTTCCAAGAAAAGTAAAAGTTGTTTGGCAACCACATCCTGATAAAAGAGTTGAATACTATATTGTTGAAAGATTTGACTCTAAATCTAAAAAATGGAGTTCTGTAAGTGGGAAAATAAACAATAGACTATCAGCTGAGTTTATTGATATAAACCTACTTGATAATACAATTTATAAGTATAGAATAAAATCATATACATTTGAAAATATAGAGTCAAATCCTAGTTTAATTTTAGAGGCAAATACAAAACCTCTTCCTCTACCTCCTTCAAATTTGAAAGCTTCGACTGATATTCCAAAAAAGATATATTTAGTTTGGGAAGCTAGTTCAACTTTAGATGTAGTATCTTATGATATTTATAGAAGTAGTAGTGAGAAATATGGCTTTAGTAAAATTGCAACTGTTGATTCAAAAACTTTAGATTATACAGATGAGTTAAAAGGTGATAATGAAAAATATTTTTATAAAGTTGTAAGTGTTGATAAAGATAGATTAGAAAGCACTCAAGATATAACTGCTATTTTAGGTTCAACTTTAATAAATCCTGCAAAACCGATATTAACTTTGGCTCAAATTCAAGATAAAAAAGCTATTTTAAATTGGAAAGAAGGGGATAGCCGAGCTGTTGCATATAATATTATCAAAAAAACAAAAAAAGGTTTTTTACAAACTGATACACTAATTATAAAGGGTGTAAAAGATTTAAGATATGAAGATTTTGATGTTGTAGCTGGTTTAGAGTATCAATATAGTGTTCAAGCTATAGATGAGTTTGGTTTGGTTTCAGAAGCTAGTAACGAAACTAAAGTAATACTTCCAACAGCGGAATAAAGAGCATAATGCCACATATTGTTTTTAAATCTAACCCAATAGTAAAGACTCCATTTAAATCAAATAATATGGAGTTTTTATTTGTTGCTCAAAGTTTTAGTAAAGAGAGTGACAGAAAAACTGAGTATAAAGTTGCTGTAAAATATCAAAATAGAGATTTTATGTTAGCTATTAAAGAGAAAGATGATAATTTTTTAATTAAATCTGATAAAACAACAAGAATCTCTCCTGTTGCTATAATAAAAGATGCTATAAACTCTTATGCAAAAGAGAATGGAACTGATATTTTATTTACAAATACATCAAATTTAAAAGAGAAAAAAGAGATTCCTCATAAGTATTTAAAAGATATTGAATATTTTGTAGATGATTTTAAAACAGATAAAAATATTCAAATAGAGATTGGTTTTGGGAGTGGAAGACACCTTCTATATCAAGCAAAAAACAATCCAGATGTTCAATTTATTGGACTTGAAATCCACTACCCATCAATTGAGCAGTTGTTAAAACAGCTAGAGCTTCAAAACATTACAAATGTTTTAGTTGTAAATTATGATGCAAGACTTTTTATGGAGTTTATAGAGTCAAACCAAGTTGAGAAAATTTTTGTACACTTTCCTGTTCCTTGGGACAAAAAACCACATAGAAGAATTTTTTCAAAAGAGTTTGTAAATGAAGCTTTAAGAGTTTTAAAAATTGATGGAACACTTGAACTTAGAACTGATAGTAGAAACTACTTTGATTTTTGTGTAGATTTACTTACAAATTTAAATCAAGCTTCAATTTTAATTGATGTAAACAAAGAGCTAAAAGTTGTTAGTAAATATGAAGATAGATGGAGAAGACAAGGTAAAAACATCTATGATGTAGTTTTAATTTCAAAATCAGAAGATAAAAAAAGAGATTTAAATTTTGATTTCTCTTTTGATTTTGATTTAGATTTAAATAGATTTTGTGAGCAAAGTTCTCTAAAAGCTTTAATTATGGGTAACTATTTTGTACATATTGAAGAGCTTTATAAAATTTTAGATAAAGAAAACTCTGGATTAATAAAAGTTACTATGGGTAATTTTGACCGCCCAATTACAAAATATCTTTTAGTTTTAAATGGAAAAGTATCTTACTATCAAGGGGAACCTCTTCCAACAAGTTCAAATATAATTTCACATAAAAAGTTAAAAGAAGTTTTACAAAAATGATTCAAGCTAGAAATTTATATCTTACTTACGATAATAATAAGTATATTATAAAACAAGGAAATTTCTCTATTAAAGAGGGAGAGTTTGTATTTATTGGTGGAAACTCTGGAAGTGGTAAATCAACTTTGCTAAAATCATTTTATGGAGAGTTACCAATAAGACATGGTGAGTTAAATATTGCAAAACAGAGTGTTGTTGGGATAAAAGGAAATAAATTAAGAGTTTTAAGAAAAGATATTGGAATTATTTTTCAAGATTATAAACTTATAAATGAGTTTACTATTGAAGAGAATATTATGGTTCCTCTTAGAGTAAACAACTATGTTGAAGAGACTTCAAGAAAACAAGCTGATGATCTGTTAAGGCATGTAAAGCTCTTTCATAAAAAAGGTTATTATCCAAATCAATTAAGTGGTGGAGAGCAACAAAGAGTTGCAGTTGCAAGAGCTTTAGCACATAATCCTAAAATTATAATTGCAGATGAACCAACTGGAAATTTAGATGATAGTTCAGCTGATGTTGTTTGGAATTTGTTAAAAAGTGCAAATGAGAGACTTGGTATTACAATTGTAGTTGTAACACATAGAGTTCCTAGACATTTAGGAATAAAATTTAGACAGCTTTCAATTGTTGAAGGGGTTATTTGTGAGGTCTCTTAACTCAATTTTTGGATTTTTTATACCTCTTTTGTCTATGCTTATTGCATTTTGTATATTTTTACTAATTGATAATATTGTAAATAACTACAAAAGTAAAATATCAAAAGATTATTCAATAATATTGGTTTCAAAAAAATCTTTACAAAAAGAGGATTTAGGAAATCTTGCTGGAATAAATGTAAGTGAATTAAAACTAATCTCAAATGAAAAAATTATAGAAAATATAAAAGCAAATCTATCTTCAAGTTCTATTACACTTTTAAGAACAAAACTTCCATATTTTTATCAACTATATTTAGAGGATTTTCCAACAAGCACTGAACTTGAAAAGATAAGAAAAACTTTACAAAGTAAAGAGAGCATAAAGAGTGTAGAAGTTTTTTATAAAAATCATAGTCAAGTATATATTTTATTACTTATTTTAAATACGATATCTTTTACTCTATTTTTAATTATTACAATTTTTGCAGTTATTATATTGGCAAAACAGATAAAACTGTGGTTTCATGAACATAGAGTTAAAATATCTATTTTAAGACTACATGGGGCATCAATTATTTATAGTGCTTCAAGTGTTATAAAGTATGCTTTTTTTAGTTCGTTTTTAGCTTTTATAGTTGCTTCAATATTTTTAATCTATATTTCAAATAATATAGAGGCTATTTTTCCATTTGAGTTGCAAGATATTGTAAATATTCAAATTCATCTTGAGGAGGAGATTTTTAAAATATTTGCTCTTGCTTTTGTAATATCTTTATTTACAATCTTTGGAACACTATTTAAATATAAGATTGACAATGATTAAAAATATTTTTCTTATTTTTGCTATTTTTTTATCAACTTTAGAAGCAAATATTGATCAAAAAATTGAACAAAATGAAAAAGTTTTATCTCAAGCTCAACAAAAACGAAAAGATGCAAATGATAAAACAAAAGAGATTGCAAAAAGTATTGAGGAGCAAAATAGAAATATTTTAAATTTAGAAAAAAATATAGAGAGTATTAATTTAGATATCTTAAAACATCAAAATTTGCTTGAAAGTTCTGAAAAAAAACTAGATCAACTTCAAAGTGATACAAAAAATTTAATTATTGAAAAAAGAAAGAGTGAAGAGGAGATTGTAGATATTATAATTGAAGAGTTTTCAGTATCAATGGCTATAAAACTAGCTTCAAAAGAGTCAATTGAAGAGCTAATTGATAGTGAAGTTTTTTCGCTTCTATCTGAACACTCAAAAAATAGAATAGATCAAATTAATCAAAATTATAATCAACTATCTAAAAATACAAAAGAGAATGAAGAGGCTATTATAAAACTTAGTAGCTACATAAATGCAAGAGAGAAGAAGAAAGAGGAGTTTTTAGAGTTAAAAAAGAGTCATACAAAATCTTTAGCAAATTTAGAAAAAGAGCATAAACTTTATCAAGCTGAGTTAAAAAAAGTTATATCACAACAAGAGAGCCTTAACTCAATATTAGCAGATTTAAAAATTTTAAAACAAGAGGAGATAAAAAGAAAAGAGGAGGCAAAAAAAGCTGAACAATTAGCAAAAACAGAGAATCAAAGAAATCAAGAGTTTGCAAAAAGTTTGGATTTGGATGTTAGAAAAATAGGCTCATCTACAAATGGTGTTAAAATTGTAAAATACAAAGGAGCTAAGACAATAGCACCATTAAAATCTTTTAGTATTGAAAAACCTTTTGGAACATATTATGACCCTGTTTATAAAATAAAACTATTTAATGAATCAATTGTTTTAAACTCTAAAGAGAAGAATGCAAAGGTTCTCTCTGTTTTAAATGGAAAAGTTGTTTTTGCAAAAAAGAATGCTGGAATGCTTGATAATGTAGTAATTGTACAACACTCAAATGGACTTCACACAGTATACTCTCATTTGGATGATATAGCTCCAAATATTGTTGTTGGTAAGTGGATACAAAAAGGTAGTGTTGTTGGAAGAGTTAGTAGTAATCTTACTTTTCAAGTTACAAAAGATAGTGCTTATATAGACCCAAAAGAGCTATTTAAAAGTTAGGATTTTATGTCAATAAATAGTTTAGATAACCCAATTTTTTTAATAATTTTTATCTATATTTTAGTATTTATATCTGTTATAGCATCATCTTTTTTTATTACTATTCCTTTTGCTGGAATTATATCAATAGCATTTTATAGAACTTTAAAACAGAAGCACTACTACTCTTTTGCTTTTGTTTTGTTTGCTCTTCTTTTAATTGAGTTAAATATGGGATTAAAACCTTTTTCTCTAGCACTAATTGCATACTTTATATATCTATTTATAATTCCAAAATATGAACAAGAAAAGGCAAATAACTATATTTATATTATGTTTTTTTATCTTGGAATGCTAATTGTTTTTACAATTTTTTATGATATTTCAATACATATTTTTTTCGTACTTCTTTTTGCACTACTTCTTGATATTATACTATTTGGAATATTTTTATGAAAATTAGACTAAATATTGTATTTATTATTATCACAACAATTTCATTGATGATTTTAGCTAGAGTATATTTTTTATCTATTAAATCAAATACCTATTATGAAGAGTTATCAAAAAACAACTATATTAAAAAAAGTTATCAATTACCAGTTCGTGGAATTATTGAAGATAGAAATAACACTTTAATAGCTTTAAATCTAATAGGATTTTCAATAAATATAAAACCTCATTTAAGTGCAAATAGATACAAAGCTGAACTTGATGAGACATTAGAAAACATTATAAAACATCTACCAAACTACAACAAAGAAGAGCTTTATAAAACATATATAAGAAACGACTCACCATATAATCATGATTTCATAAATATTATAGATTTTGTTGATTATGATGAGATGTTAGCAAAATTTACATATCTTGAGAGTAATCAAAATATTAAAGTTGAACTCTCTTCAAAAAGGCACTACCCATTTAATGAATTAGCCACACATATTATTGGATATGTTGGAAAATCTACAAAAGCAGAAGCGCAAGATAATGAAGTAGCAAGACTTGGAACAATGATTGGTAAAAGTGGAATTGAAAAATATTATAATGAAAAACTTCAAGGTCAAATTGGATACAAAGAGGTTAAAGTAAATGCCTACAACAAAGAGCTTGAAATTATATCTCAAAGAGATCCATCTATAGATAATAATGTCCAATTAACAATTGATATTGAACTTCAAAAATTTCTACAAAAGGAGTTTGAAGGTAAAAGTGGTGCTGTTGTAATTATGAACTCAGAAAATGGGGAGATTCTAGCAGCTTCATCTTTTCCTGAATACAACAGTAACATCTTTGTAAAAGGTATATCTCAAGAGGAGTGGGATATTTTAAGAAATGATTTTAACCACCCTTTTACAAATAAGATTACAAATGGTCTTTATCCACCTGGTTCTGTTATTAAAATGGGAATTGCTTTATCATTTTTAGAAAATGGAATTCCTGAAAATTACAGTGTTAATTGTACAGGAAGCCTAGAGATTGGAAATAGAAATTTTAGATGTTGGAAATTAACAGGTCATGGAAATGTTGATTTTAAAGACTCTATTATTCAAAGTTGCGATGATTTTTACTACAAAGGAAGCCTAAGAATTGGAATTGATAAAATTTCTGAAACTTTAGCTAAATTTGGATTTGGTCAAAAAACAGGAATTGATTTGGATAATGAATTTATTGGAATAAATCCAAATAAAGAGTGGAAAGCTCGAAGATTTAATGAACCTTGGTACATTGGAGAGACTGTAATTACATCTATTGGTCAAGGAAATATGCTTACAACTCCACTTCAAATTGCAAGGTTTACAGCATATTTTGCAAATGGTAAACTTCCAAAGCCACATCTTTCAAAAGATGCTTATGAAGAGCCAAAAGAGCTTGATTTTAAAAAAGAGCACTTAAATTTAATGAGAGAATCTATGTTTGATGTTGTACACTCACCAAAGGGAACAGCAAATAGACATATAACTTCAAAAGTTAAAATAGCTGCAAAAACAGGAACTGCTCAAGTTTATACTATTCCTCAAGATGAAAAAGTAAGAATGAAAGAGAGTGAACTTGAATATTTTCAAAGATCTCATGCTTGGATTACAGCATTTGGTCCATATAAAAATCCTAAATATGTTGTTACAATTATAGTTGAGCATGGAGAGAGTGGTGGTAGAGCAACGGGTGGGATTTTAAGTAATATTTACGATAAACTTTATGAATTAGGTTACATAACTGAACTTGAGTAGTTTTAATTTAAACTTAGATAGAATTATAACTATTTTATTTATTAGGAATTTTTATTGAGACTTTTTTTAGGAGTACTTTTTTTAACTACTTTTAGCTTTGCTGCTGATCCTGTTCCTATGATAAATCTATCTGTTGCAGCCCTTGAAGAGCCAGTACAATTTGTAAAAACAATAAATATAGCTATTATTTTAGCTCTTTTAGTTCTTGCTCCAACTTTGCTATTAATGGTAACTTCATTTACAAGAATTGTAATTGTTTTATCACTTTTAAGACAAGCTATGGGTCTTCAACAAACACCTCCAACACAAATTGTAATATCTTTAGCTCTTATTATGACAATATTTATAATGGAGCCTTATGGGAAAAAAGCTTGGGATGAGAGTATTGTTCCATATATGGATGAGAAAATATCTTATCAAGATGCTTTTGAAAAAGGTGTTGCACCTTTTAAAGATTTTATGATAAAAAACACAAGAGAATCTGATTTAGCTCTATTTTATAGAATAAAAAAAGAGCCAAATCCAAAAAATATCGATGATGTTCCACTAACACTATTAATGCCAGCATTTATAGTAAGTGAGCTTAGAACAGCATTTGAAATAGGATTTCTTATATTTTTACCGTTTTTAATTATTGATATAATAGTCGCTTCTATTTTAATGAGTTTAGGTATGATGATGTTACCTCCTGTAATGATATCTTTGCCTATAAAAATTATATTTTTTATTGTCGTTGATGGGTGGCCACTAATTATTGGTAACCTAGCACAATCCTTTAAATAACTATTTAAGGTTTTATATTTATGAAAAAAATTTTATATTTTGCTATTGGCTTTTTAAGCTTAATTTATTTATCACACTATTTTTATTACTCACCAAATAAAACTGAAATATATAAAAATATATATTTAGAAAAAAGTATTCAAATGCGAAAACTTTTTACAGATGAGATAAAAAAGAAACAAGACAACACTTTGAATATGGCATTTATCTTAAGTCAAGATAAAAAACTCATACAAGCTTTAAAAACAGAGGATAGAAGCTTGTTAAATTATGATAAAACTCTAAAATTTCTACACGATAACAGCGATTATAAAAACCTTTGGTTACATATTGTTGATAAAAATGGAAGAAGCTTCTATAGATCTTGGAAAAAGATGTCAGGAGATGATTTATCAACTGTTCGAACTGATTTAAATGAGCTTTTAAAAAATCCAAAACCAACTACAAATATAAGTTCTGGTCTCTTTGATTTAACTCTAAAAGCTATAAATCCAATTTATGATACAAATGGAGAGATTTTAGGTTTTGTAGAGTTCATATCTAAATTTAACTCAATATCAAGAAACTTGAAATTTGAAAATATAGAACCTATATTTATTTTAAGTATAGAAAAAAGTAAAAAAATAATTGAACCTTTTAGCAAAACTTTTATAGGTGATAATTATGTTGTAAATATTGATGCCAATAGATCACTTTTAAAATTAGTTGAAAAAAGAGGTGTTGATAGTTTTTTAAATATTGAAAACTATCTATTAATAGATAAATATATTCTTACAAATTTAGAGATAAAAGATATATATGGTAAGGATATGGGACTATTTTTACTATTTTTTGAGAAAAAGAATTTGGATTATTCACCACTAATAAACTTTAAAAATCAATATTTATCAATTGTTATAATTTTTTCTGCTCTATATCTTATAGGATTTTTATATCTTCTAAAAACTATGTATGCAAAAGAGCTTGATAATGATGTAAAAATCAAAACAAAAATGATTCAAGAACAACAAAACAGACTTGAAAAACTACTTGATATTTATGATAAAAATGTAATCTTCTCAAGAACTGATTTAAATGGAATAATAACTCATGCAAGTAGTGCTTTTTGTAAGATTAGTGGATATACAAAAGAGGAGCTTTTGGGAAAACCTCACAATATTGTTAGACATCCAGATATGCCAAAATCTACATTTAAAAAGATTTGGGATAGTTTAAAAGCTGAAAAAAAGATAACTATTGAGATAAAAAACTTAAGAAAAGATGGATCTTATTATTGGGTTGTTGCTGATTTGGAGCCTGAGTATGATGATTTAGGAAATCATATTGGTTATTTTGCTGTAAGAGAAGATATTACAGCCAATAAAGAGATTGAAGAGATTCAAAAAGAGACTATTTTTACTATGGGTTCTATTGCTGAGTTTAGATCTCAAGAGACAGGTGAACACATTAAAAGAGTTGCAAAATATTCAAAAATTTTAGCAACTGCTTATGGTCTTAGTGAAGATGAAGTTGATATGATAGAACTTGCTAGTCCTATGCATGATATTGGTAAAATTGCGATTCCAGATGCTATTTTAAATAAACCAGCAAAACTAACTCCTGAAGAGTTTGAGATTATTAAAACTCATGCCCAAAAAGGTTATGATATGTTACATATTTCAAATAGACCTCTGTTTAAAGTAGCTTCACAAATTGCTTTAACTCATCATGAAAAATATGATGGAACAGGTTATCCAAACAATTTAAAAGGTGAAGATATACCAATATTTGGTCGAATTACAGCTTTAGCAGATGTTTTTGATGCTATTGGAAGCGATAGATGCTACAAAAAAGCTTGGGAGATTGAAAAAGTTTTAGAGTTTATTAAAGAGCAAAGAGGAAAACACTTTGATCCAAAACTTGTTGATATATTCTTTGAAAATTTAGATGATATACTTAAAATAAAAGAGGAGTATTCAGATATTTAATAAAAATATCTTATAAGTAAATGAATATTTATTTATAATTATAAATTTAAATTATAATTCTTTTGAAAAAAATAGAATTTTCTGTTATAATCTCTACTTTAATTTTAAGGAATTTTTATGAAGAAAATTTTATTTTTGATAAGCTTCTATTCAACTCTATTTTCTCAAACAATATCTTTTGATGAACTTTTAACTCAAACTTTAGAAAATAGCAAAGATTTACAAAAACATAAAATTGATATTGATATTGCAAAAACGAATAGTGATTATTTAACTGGAGTTCAAACAGGTAAGCTATATCTATCAAGTGAAGTTAGTAGAACAAATCACTCTGGATATGTTTTTAACTCAAAACTATCTAGTAGAGAGGCAACATTTAGAGATTTTGGATTTTCTCAAATGGGTGAAGGAATAGATACAGCTCCAAAAGATTTAAACTATCCAGATGATAGAACAAATATAAATAACAAAATAGTATATGATATTCCTTTGTTTATGGGATTTGCTATTCAAAACTACAAAGATATTGCAAAACTTCAAGAAAAAGCAAATGAGTATATATACACTCTTAATGAAAAAAATCTTGAGCTTGAAGTTTTAAAAGCTTACAATAGCTCTGTTTTGGCAAAAGATTTTGTAAAAACTTTACAAAAAGCAAAAGAGAGTGTTGATTTTATTGCAAATGGCGCAGTTAAGTTTCACGAAAATGGACTTGTTACAAAGCTAGATGTAAATGAGGCAAAACTCTATTTACTAAATATTGAATCTCAACTTCTACAAGCACAAAACAATTTTGATTTATCACTTGCATATCTTAGATTTTTAAGCTCAAATGAGAAGATAAAAGATGTAGAAGATTTAAAAAGCTTAGAGTTTACTCTAAAAGAGTTTGAAAAGCTATATGAGATTGCTTTATTAAATAGAGATGAAAAAGCTTTACAAAAGATAGAAGTTGATGCAAATAGCAAAAATATAAAAGCAAAACAGGGCTCATACTATCCAACTATTTTTTCAAGATTAGAGTATGGATACAATGACAATAATTTTACAGCTTCAAGTGACAAAGACTACTATATGGCATTTTTAGGAGTAAATCTTACACTTTTTGATCAAACAAGAAGTAGCCAATTACAAAAGAGCAAACTAGAACTTCTAAAAGCAAAACTCGATATGCAAAAGCTTGATGATGGCATAAAATTAGAGCTTCAAGAGGCTATTTTAAATCTTAATTTAAAAGAGAAAGAGCTTGAAACAAATGCTAAAAGTTTAGAGTTAGCTCAAGAGGTTTTAGAACAAGCAAAACTTCAATACAAAAATAGACTTATCTCAATGACTACACTTCTAGCTCAAGAGACAAATTTTAGAAAGACTCAAACTTTACTTTTAAATGCAAGATATGAAGCATCTTTGGCAAAAGCCAAATTAAAACAGGTTTTAGGACTTAACTTAACAAAGGATACAAAATGAGATTTCTGTTTTTAATACTTTTATCTTTAACTCAACTACTATCTTCTTATTTAGAGCTTGATGGAGTTGTTGAGTCACAAAATGAGAAGATTATTTCAAGTAGAGTAATGGGAAATATCACAAAAGTTTATGTAAATGAGGGTGATATTGTAAAAAAAGCTCAGCTTTTATATGAGATTGACTCAACAGATATTAAATATAATGAACAAATAGTTAAAAATCAGGTAAAAAATCTTGAGCTAAATCTAAAAAGATATAAAGAGCTATTAGATCAAGATTTAATCTCTAAGTTTGATTATGAGCAGTTGGAGTTAAATTTAATAACTGCTAAAGCAAAATTAGATGAGTTAAATGCAAACTATAACTACTTAAAAATAAGAGCTTTAAATGACTCTTTAGTTATAAAAAAATCTATCAAAGAGGGTGAAATGGCAATTCCTGGAATGCCTCATATGGTTTTGACAGATTTAAACTCTTTAATTATAAGAACAAATATATCTGAATCAAATTTGAAAAATATAAGTTTAAACCAAGAGATAGATATTGAGATTCCTTCACAAAACTTCTTTTCAAAAGGAGAAGTTATTGCAATATTTCCAAACTATCAAAGTAGTTCTCACTCATTTGTAGTAAAAATTGCTTTTGATAAAAAAGATTACAATATCTATCCAGCTATGTATGCAAAAGTAAAAATATATTTGGATAATCAAAATGAGTAGAGATTTAAATATTGCAGGTAAGATTGCAAAAATATTTATAAATCATCCATTAACTTCAATTTTGGGTATTTTTATTTTAATCTTAGGCTACTTTTCACTTTTACTTATGCCAAAAGAGGAGAATCCTCAAATTAAAGTTAGTGGTGGAGTTGTAATTGTAGCTTTACCAGATGCCAAAGCTAGTGAAATTCAAAAAGTAATTATTGAACCTTTAGAAAAAAAGATAAAAGAGATAAAAGGGGTTGAACATATCTACTCTTATGCAAAAGATAGTGTTGGAATTGTTCAAGTTCAATTTTTTATTGGAGAAGATAAAGAGTTCTCAAATCTAAAACTATATGACCAAGTTATGAGAAATATGGATTTAATGCCAAAAAATGCTCTACAACCAATAATTAAAACAATGGATATTGATACAGGTATTCCAATAGCAACAATAGCTTTTTACTCTTCAAAAAAAGATGGAAAAGATATTTTAACAAAAGAGCAACTTTTTAATGAAGTAAGTCGTATATCAAAAGATATAAACAAAATAGAAGATGTAGCCATGGTTGATTTAAAAGGCGAAAAAAAAGAGCAGTTTAATATTGAAGTTGATATTAACAAATTAAGCTCTTATAACATAGCACTTGCAAATGTTATGAAGAGCATTGAAGCTTTAAACTACAACACTCCAAATATAACTACAAATACAGATGATGGAAAGCTTGTTGTTGTAAGTATTGATCAAGCTATAAAAAGTGTAAAAGATTTGGAAAATTTAATCATCTCATACAATTTTCAAACTCCAATCTATCTAAAAGATATTGCAAAAATAGAAAAATCTTATGAGATACAAAACAGAAAAGATGCCTATATTTATCTAAAAGATGAGAGTGGAAATGTGCAAGAACATTCACAAATTACACTTATGGCATCAAAATTAAAAGGTGCAAATAGTGTTGTTATAAATGAGAAGATATTTGAGTATATGAGTAGCATAGAAGAGCCACTTTTAGAAAAAAATATCAAATATACAATCACTAGAGATGATGGATATACTGCTAACAATGCTGTAAATGCTTTGATTAAAGATCTTTTTATCTCAATTGTAATTATATTTATTTTACTTATTTTTACACTTGGATTTAAAGAGGCTTTAATAGTATCTTTAACAGTTCCTATGATTCTATCTTTAACTCTATTTATAGGTTTTCTACTTGGTGAAACAGTAAATAGAATAACTCTTTTTGCTCTAATTGTATCTCTTGGAATGTTGGTTGATGCAGCTATTATTGTAATTGAAAATATTCATAGACACAAAATTCAAAGTCCCAATGATGATATTGAAAAAATTGCAATAGAGGCAACAAATGAGATAGGAAATCCAACAAATATTGCAACTATTGCTATTATTTTAGTATTTATTCCAATGTTTTTTGTTGGGGGAATGATGGGAGAGTTTATGCACCCTCTTCCTGTATTTGTACCTATCTCTTTGGCAGTTTCACTATTTGTTGCTTATGCGTTTACGCCATATTTAGTAAAAAAAGTTTTAAAGGCTAAAAAATGAGATTAGAGCATATTATTTTAGATATTTTAAACAATAAAAAAAAGAGTATGTTTGTATTGGTTTTTACTTTAATACTTTTTATAGCTTCAGTTTTAACATTTCCAACAAAAATTGTAAAAGCAAAAATGCTTCCTGATAAGGACTCAGATAGTTTCTCTGTATATTTAGATTTAAAAGATGGTTCAAGTTTAAAACAGACAAAGGCTATGGTTGATTGTATTGCACACACTTTACAAAAAAATGATAATGTCTTAAATGTTTCAGCCTTTTTATCACAAGGTCAGCCAATAGATTTTGCAGGTCTTGTAAAACTAAGCTCTCTAAAAGATAAAGAGAGTCAAGCTGAACTTATGGTAAATATTAAAAGATTTAAGAATAGAGATATTACAAGCTACAATCTTGTAAATATTTTAAGAGATGAAGTTTTAAGCTCTTGCTCTAAAGATGATGCAATAATAAAATTTATTCAACTTCCAGCTGGTCCTCCTGTTCTTGCATCTTTGGTTGCTGAAATTTATGGAGGAGATAGTTTTAATAATCAAAGAGATTTTGCTTTAAAAGTTGCAAAAATTTTTAAAAATCAAGAGACTTTAGTGGATATTGATGTTTTAGCAAATCGTGATTTTAAAACTTACTCTTTAGAGATAAATAACAACAAAGCTTTGATGAGTCAAGTTGATTTACAACATCTAAAAGCAACTTTATATCTAGCTTTTGAAGGAATGCAAGTTGGTGTTATAAATGATAGAAACAAAGAGAGTCAAATTCCAATATTTTTAAGATTATCGCATAGTAAAAATATAACAGATCACTCAAAAGAGGCTCTAAACTCAAAACTTTCATCCTTAAAAATTATGAACAGTCGTGGTGAAATGATAAGTATCTCTGAACTTGTTACAATAAAAGAGAGTTTAAAAGAGCCAGAAATTACATCAAAAAATCTAAATATTTTAATAAATGTAATAGCTGAAACTTCAAATGATAGTCAAATATATCCTCTTTTAAAATCAAGAGAGCAGATGATTGAAGAGTTTAGTAAAGATTATGATGTAATCAAAACTAATATGCTAAATCTTGCATTTATTGATAAAAAAAGCAATGAGAGATTTGATTTGGTTTTTGATGGAGAGCTAAAAGTTACAATTGATACTTTTATTGATTTGGGAACTGCTTTTATTATAGCACTTGTTTTGATTTTCCTTTTAATGGTGGTTTATTATAAAAACTTTGCACTAAGTGCTGCAATAGTTTTATCTAGTTTTATCTCTATTATTGGAGTAATTTTTGCCCATATTATTATGGATATTTTTACAAAAGATATTTTTTATTTAACAGCAACTAGCCTTATTGGATTTATTGCTTTAATTGGAATAAACTCAAGAAACTCAACACTTATTATAGATTTTGCAAAACAGCTTATTTTACAGAATAATTTAGAAGTAAATGAAGCAATAGCAAAAGCAGCAGCTACAAGATCAAAACCTATTATTTTAACTGTTTTAGTTCTTGTTTTTGCTAGTAGTTTAATTGCAAATGATGCTGTATTTGGTGGGCTTGGAGTTGCACTTATTGGTGGAACTTTAATCTCTTATGTAGTATCTATGTTTTTTGTTCCAATAGTTATAAAAAATAGTCTAAAAAAAATAACTCAAGATAGCATCTAAAGGCTCTAAAAAGAGTTTTTAGCTACTATTTCAAAATGAATTTAGAAGAGAAATTAAAGCAACTCCCAAATGAAGCTGGAGTTTATCAATATTTTGACAATCAAGGGCATCTTTTATATATAGGAAAAGCAAAAAGCTTAAAAAATAGAGTAAAAAGCTACTTTAAATTTAGCCCTACTCTACAAGCTTCAAGCGATTTAAGTCCAAGAATTTATAAGATGATTAGTGAAACATCCTCTTTGGAGTGGATTGTTGTACCAAATGAGCACGATGCTTTAATTTTAGAAAATTCACTAATAAAACAGCTAAAACCAAAATATAATGTTCTACTAAGAGATGATAAAACATATCCATATATTTTTGTAGATTTTAATGAGGATTTTCCACGACTTGAAATTACAAGAAAAATAGAGAAAGGTAAAAATATAAAATATTTTGGTCCATACTCAAGTGGAGCAAAAGATATGCTTGATAGTATTTATGAGATAGTTCCACTGGTTCAAAAAAAGTCTTGTGTAAAAGGAAAAAAAGCTTGTCTATTTTTTCAAATAGGAAAATGTTTAGCTCCTTGTGAAGATAAAATCTCAAAAGAGGAGTATAAAAAACTTTTAGATGAGGCTTTAAGTTATATCTACAATAAATCAAAAATTTTAACAAAATTAAAAGAGAAGATGCTTTTTTATTCACAAAACTTTAGATTTGAAGAGGCACTTGTATTAAGAGATAGAATAAAAACTATTGAAAAATCAGAAATCAAAACGGGAATTGACTTAGCTTCAAATGAAGATTTAGATATTTTTGCTATAAAAGATAGTAACAAAAAAGCTGTAATTGTAAGAATGTTTATAAGAGATGGAAAATTGGCATCTTCAAACTATGATTTTATGAAATCAAATGATGATGTTGAGTTTGATATACAAGAGGCTTATAAAAGAGCTATTATAAACTACTACTCAAATGATTTGCCAATTATTCCAAAAGAGATACTTGTAGCAAATGAGCTTGAAGAGCTTGATTCTATTGAAGATTTTTTGTATCAAAAATTTAATAAAAAGATAAAAATAACAAATCCAAAAATAGATAAAAAAGCTAGTATCGTAAAAATTGCTTTAAATAACTGTGATGAGCTTTTAAGATTAGAGAGTATTAAACAGCAAAACTCTATTTATAGTGAAATAAAAGAGCTATTTGGTTTGAAAAATAGTCCAAACATAATAGAGAGTTTTGATAACTCTCATTTAATGGGACAAGCAAGAGTTGGAGCTATGGTTGTTTGGAATAGTCAAATAGAGAGTTTTGATAAAAAATCATATAGACACTACAATCTTGAATCACTTGATGAATACTCTCAAATGCGAGAGCTACTTTTTAGAAGAGTTGAGAGTTTTGATAAAAACTCTCCTCCTGATTTATGGCTTATTGATGGTGGTTCAACTCTACTAAATTTAGCTTTTGAGATAGTTTCTTCTATTGGGGTAAATTTAGATATTATTGCCATTTCAAAACAAAAAGTAGATGCAAAAGCTTATAGAGCCAAAGGAAATGCAAAAGATATTTTGCACTTTATTGAAAATAAAGAGATAAAAAGTATAAATCTTCTTCCAAGTGATAAAAGATTGCAATTTGTTCAAAGATTAAGAGATGAAGCTCATAGATTTGCTATTAGTTTTCATAAAAAACAGAAAAGAAAAGAGGACAAAGATATCTCTTTTCTTCAAATAAAAGGTATTGGTGAAGCAAAAATCAAAAAACTACTTCTTTATTTTGGAGAGTTTGAAAAGATAAAAAATGCAACATTTGATGAGTTAAAAACTGTTTTAAATCAAAGTGATGCAAAAAACATAGTTGATTATTTTAAAAAGGATAAAAGTGGCGAAGATATTAATAAACAAGGATAATCTTTTTTACAATCTTGAAGTTATTAGTAAAAAAGCAACAAACAAAGATAAAGTTGCTGTTGTGTTAAAAGATAATGCCTATGGTCATGGACTTATAGAAATTGCAAAACTGTCAAGTGAGTTTGGAATAAAAAAAGCTGTAGTTCAAACAATAGAAGATGCAAAGAAAATAGAACAATTTTTCTCCTATATTTTAGTCCTTGCAGACAGCACTTTTCACAACTATTCACATACTTTTCACATAGCAATAAATAGCCTTGAAGATATATCAAAAGTACCACAAAATGCAAATGTTCATTTAAAAATCGATACAGGAATGCATAGAAATGGAGTAAGCATAGATGAGATAGAAGTGGCTTTTTTAGGGCTTTTGAAGCAAAAAGCGACTATTACAGGAGTATTCACACACCACAGAGGTGCTGATACTTTAAGCACAGATTTCTTTTGGCAAAATTCAAATTTTTTTAAAGCAAAAGCTAAGGTAAAAGAGGTATGTGAAAAACTTTTTTTACCAATCCCAGCTTTTCACTCTTGCAACTCAAATGCACTTTTTAGAGTGAATAACTTTGACTCTTTAGGTGATGATTTTGCTAGAGTTGGAATTGCAACTTATGGATATTTTGATTGTGATGAAGTTTTTGATTTTGCTAAATTAAAACCTGTAATGAGTCTTTGGGCATCAAAAATGGCAACTAGAACTTTAAAAAAAGATCAAAGCCTTGGTTATGGTGGAACATTTCGTGCAAGTGAAGATATGGTTGTTTCTACTTATGATATTGGTTATGGAGATGGTTTTTTAAGATTAAATGAACATCAAAAATATACAACTCCAAAAGGCTATCAAGTTTTAGGTCGTGTTTCTATGGATAATTTATCTATAAATAGCGATGATGAAGAGGTTTGTATATTTGAAGATGTAAAAGAGTTGGCAAAAATTCACAATACAATCACATATGAGATAACTTGCTCTTTAAAAGATGGGATAAAAAGAGAGATTGTTTAGAGTTTCATTAAGATTAAATTAAATTCTGTCTATAATTACGGTCAAAAAAATTTAACCAAAATAGGCGGAGAGATTAAAATGAATTTTATAAAAAATTCAGTTATTACAAAAGTAGTATCTGTATCAATAATATCAATATCTATTTCAATGGCTATATTAACTTTTTTAGTTGTTAATAATAGTTTTGAAATGATGAAAACTAATACTGAAAAAACTGTTCAAAAAGAGCTGTCTTTACTAATAGAAAATATAAATACCTTCAATAAAGTTGCAAAAAGTGGTGCAAATCTATCTGGTGATATATTTTTAAGTATGTTAAATGATATTAAAATAGATAATTCAAAAAACATAGAGATTGAAAATTTAAAAACTCCTGCTTTATATATAAATGGAGATTTAGTAAATTTAAATTTTGATTTGGTTGATAAATTTACACAAATTACTAATGGCTCTGTTGCTACAATATTTGTTAGAAAAGATAATGATTTTATTAGAGTATCTACTAGCTTAAAAAAAGAGAATGGAAATAGAGCTATTGGAACTAAACTAGACAGTAATCATCCTGGATATAAAAGTGTTTTAGAGGGAAAAGCTTATTTAGGAAAAGCCTTGTTATTTGGCAAAGAGTATATGACTAAATATATACCAATAATAGAAGATAATAAAGTTATTGCAATAGCTTTTATAGGGTCTGATATTAGCTCTGATTTAAATGATTTAATGCAAACTATTAAAAATAGAGTTATAGGAAAAAGTGGTTACTACTATATTTTAAACTCAAATATAAATGATAAAAAATATGGAGAGTTTATCTCTCATCCAACATTAAGCAAAAAATCTGGTTTAGATATTTCAGATAAAAATGGAGTTTATATTGTAAAAGAGATTTTAAATAAGAAAAATGGTGACCTTACATATATTTGGAATGATGAAGAAAAATTTACAGTATTTGAAAACTTTGATGAATGGAATTGGCTCTTAGTTGGTGGAGTTAATTCAAATGAAATTTTTAAAGATGCAAATAAACTGATGTATTTAATAATCACACTATCTATTATAACTTTAATTGTAATATCTATCTCTATTTTTATAACTTTAACAATATCTTTAAAATCTCTTAAAAGAATCAAAGATGGATTATTGTCATTTTTTAGATATTTAAATAAAGAGAGTAATAGTATTGAAAAGATTGCTATTGATTCAGAAGATGAGTTTGGAATTATGGCTAAACAGATTAATGAAAATATTGAGAAAGCAAAAAAAGCAACAGATGAGGATAGAAAATTAATCGATGAAACAGTTGCTGTTTTATCAGAGTTTGAACATGGTGACTTGTGTCAAAGAATTAATATTGAAGTTTCAAATCCTGCATTAATGGAATTGAAAAATGTATTAAACAGAATGGCAAATAATCTTGAATCAAATATTGAAAATGTATTAAATGTATTAGAACAATACTCTAACTATAACTATCTAAATAAAATATCAACAAAAAATTTAAAAGAACATCTTTTAAAACTTGCAAATGGCGTGAATACTTTGGGTGATTCAATTACTCAAATGTTAATTGAAAACAAATCAATTGGATTAAAACTTGATGAAAGTTCAAATATATTACTTAAAAATGTAGATAAATTAAATATAAGTTCAAATGAAGCAGCCGCATCTCTTGAACAAACATCAGCATCTTTAGAACAAATTACATCAAATATTAGAAGCAATTCACAAAATGTATCAAAAATGACTCAACTATCACAAAAACTTCTTAACTCTTCTATTGAGGGTGAAAAACTTGCAAACCAAACAACTGCTTCTATGGAAGAGATTAGTAGTCAAGTATCTGAGATAAATGAAGCAATAAGCGTGATTGATAATATCGCATTTCAAACAAATATTTTAAGTCTAAACGCAGCTGTTGAAGCAGCAACAGCTGGTGAAGCTGGAAAAGGATTTGCAGTTGTTGCAGGTGAGGTTAGAAACTTAGCAAACAGAAGTGCAGAAGCTGCAAAAGAGATAAAAAATATTGTTGAAAATGCAACATTAAAGGCAAATCAAGGTAAAGAGATTGCAAACTCTATGATTGAAGGATATAAAGAGTTAAATGAAAATATAAAAAACTCTTCAAAACTTATTTATGATATTGAAAACTCTTCAAAAGAGCAACTTTTGGGTATTGAACAGATTAATGATGCTGTAAATAGTTTGGATGAGCAAACTCAACAAAATGCACAAATAGCATCTTTAACTCATGATGTTGCAGTTGAAACTGATGAGATTGCAAAAATGGTAGTAAAAAAAACAGATGAAAAGAAATTTGTAGGAAAAGATAATATAGATTTAAATAAGTTATTATAATTTTGAATGAATTTAAAATTCATTCAAAATATTTTTTATAGCATATTATTTAAAATTTGCTCTAAATCCTCTTTTGAAAACTCTTCTTGAAAAGATAAATTTTCTATAATATCCGAAATATTACTTTTATCTAATCCAAATTGATTTAATCTTGTAGGAGTTCCTATTTTATTAAACCAACTCTCAAGTGCTTCAATACCTTCAAGAGCTCTGTTTTTGTCAAAAATCTCTTTTGCAAATCTTATAAACTGCTCTTCATTTTGTTTATAATACCACTTTGCCCAAGCTGGAATTACTACACTAAGCCCTGCTCCATGAGGTACATTGTAAAGTGCGGAAAGAGAGTGTTCTATTAAGTGATTTGGAAAAGAAAAACCAGCTGTTCCAACTGTTGTTGTGCCGTTTAAAGCATTTGTTGCAGCCCAAGCAAACTCTCCTCTTGCACTATAATCATCTGGATTTTTTATTAAAATTTCAGTAGTTTCAATAACTGTTTTTATAATATTTTCAACTTGCCTACTCATATATTTTGGCTGGATTTTTGCTGTAAAATAGCCTTCAATACAGTGAGCAATAATATCAGTAGCTGAATAAACCAAATACTCTTTTGAAATAGTTTTTTGTAACTCTGGATTTATAACTGAAACTTTTGGATAAATCAAAGGTGAGAAAATACTAAATTTTTGTTTTGTTTTCTCATTTGTAACAACGGCATATCCATTCATCTCACTTCCAGTTGCTGCAAGAGTAATTATGTCAAAAATAGGCAAAGCTTTT
This sequence comes from Arcobacter sp. AHV-9/2010, assembly GCF_004116575.1. Classification (NCBI taxonomy): domain Bacteria; kingdom Pseudomonadati; phylum Campylobacterota; class Epsilonproteobacteria; order Campylobacterales; family Arcobacteraceae; genus Arcobacter; species Arcobacter sp. AHV-9/2010. Next base: position 63,853 of record NZ_PDKH01000001.1, read on the forward strand.
TTAATCTTCTCTTTACCTAAAAAGAAATCCCAAACATCTGCTTCATATAAAGCTCCAACAGCTATTGCTTTTGAACTATCAAGTACAGATCCTCCTCCAATACTTAAAATAGCCTCAACATTTTGCTCAATTGCTAGTTTTATAGCCTCTTTTACTTTAGATAAAATAGGATTACTAATAACTCCACCAATCTCTACAAAATCAATATTATGCTCTTTTAAACTATTTATTGCAGTGTCAAAAAGTCCATCTTTTTTTACTCTTTGACTTCCATAAACTATTAAAACTTTTTTTATTCCATTTTTACTTATATATTTTCCAATATTTTTCTCTTTATCTCTTCCAAACTCAATTTGTGTTGGATTACAAAAACTAAAATTTTCCATAAATTACTCCTTTTTTTGGAATTTTATCTATATTTTTCTTTATATACTAAATTAACAAAACCCTATATAAATCATAATCTTGTATAATAATTTTATATTTGAATAATTTTTTAAAGGAAATATGTGAAATACAATTTTGATAAAGTGATAAATAGAAAAAATACAGACTGCTACAAATGGGATACTACAAAAGATGGGGTTATTCCTATGTGGGTTGCTGATATGGATTTTGAAGTTGCGAAGCCTATTGTGGATTCTATTATAAAAAGAGCAAATCATGCAGTTTTTGGCTACACAATGGTTCCAAATGAGTATTTTGAAGCTGAGATTAGTTGGTGGAAAAAAAGATTTAACTATGAGATAAAAAAAGAGGATATTATTCCAACAGCTGGTGTAATTCCATCTTTGAGTGCTATTATTCAAACTTTTTGCCAAAAAGATGACAAAATCTTAATTCAATCTCCTGTTTATCACTACTTTAATATAGTTATAGAAAATAATGATTGTAAAGTTATAACAAACAATTTGATATATAAAGATGCAAAATATGAGATAGATTTTGTTGATTTTGAAGAGAAACTAAAAAATGATAGACCAAAACTATTTATTTTATCAAATCCTCACAATCCTGTTGGGAAGGTTTTTTCAAAAGATGAGTTAGAAAAAATAGGCGAGTTGTGTTTAAAATATGGTGTTTTGGTAATAAGTGATGAGATTCATAGAGATTTGGTTTTCAAAGATTATATCTTCTCACCTTTTGCATCTATAAATAAAGAGTTTGAACAAAACTCTATTACTTGTACAAGTGCTAGTAAGACATTTAATATTGCTTCTTTAAAAGCCTCAAATGTTGTTGTGGCAAATAAAAAACTAAGATCTATTTTGGATAATACTCTAAGCAAAAATGAGATGAAAGGAGTTAATATTTTTGGAATTTACTCTTTGATTAGTGCTTATGAAGAGTGTGAAGATTGGCTTTTTGAACTACTTATTTATCTTGAAAAAAATAAAAACTTTTTGGAAGAGTTTATAGCAAAAAATATCCCAAACCTAAAAGTAGTAAAAGCCGAAGCTACATATCTACTATGGATTGATATAAGTAATATTGGCTTAAACTCAAAAGAGTTTACAAAAAAACTAGAAGATTTTGGAAATGTAAGAGTAATATCTGGAATAACTTTTGGAGAGAATGGCGATAATTTTATAAGAGTAAATATAGCAACACCTCTTGAGATTTTAAAAGAGGCTTTAGAGGGTATAAAAAGAGTTGTTGAAAGCTTAAACTAATAAAATAGTGTGTAGTTTATTATAAATTACACACTATCCTCTAAAACATACTCTTTTTTATTTTCAAGACAAAAATCCAAAAAGAGTTGAAAAGCAAAATCAACCTCTTCTTGATTATATCCAGCAACAGATATTACAACTTTTCTTTCCTTGCCAATAATCTTTGGCAAGGATGAAAACTCAAGATGTGTGGGGATTTTTTTCATAACTTCAATTAAGTCATTCTCACTACTTACAATTGTCACTGTTTTTCTATATTTTTTGATATTTGATTTTGTGTAGTGTTTATCCAAAGCCTCCAAAACCATACTTTGACTCATAGATGGAAATCCAGGTGTAAAAAAGAATCTATCTTCTAAATAAAATCCAGATACATCATTTACAACATTTTTTAGAAGTTTTGCATTTATTGGAAGATACGCCATATTTACTCTATGAGGATATGCTTCCTCTTTAAATCTATTTTCTATTCTCTTCTTAGCCTCTTTGTGAAATTCCATTTGTGAGTTTGTAAAAGCATCTGCAGCTATTTGTCTTGTAAAATCATCTGGAGTTGCTCCAATTCCTCCAAAACAAAACATCACACTATGCTCATCAGATTTTATAAGATTAAATATTTTTAGTATCAACTCTTTATCATCTTCAATCACAAAAGATGCTTTATGCTCCCAACCACGCTTTAGAAGCTCTTGATTTAAGAATGCAAAGTGAGCATCTTTTCTTCTTCCATTTAAAAGTTCAGTTCCAATAATTACACTATAAAAATTTACCCTCTTATTCATAGTTTAAAATCTTTTTTAAACTATTTTTGACAAAATGAAACTCTCCATCTCATCTACAATCTCTTCTATAGTTCGCTCACCATCTATTTTTTTCAAAATATTTTTACTCTCATAAAAATCTTGAATAGCTTTCAAAGGCTCTATATATACACTCATTCTGTTGTTAAATACTTCAACTTTATCATCATCTCCCCTATTTCTTCCAAGCACTCTATCTTTTGCAACTTCTTCGCTTACAACTACCTCTATACAAGAGAGTAGCTCTAGCTCTTTTTCATTTTTCAAATACTCATCCAAAGCACTCATTTGCTCTAAACTTCTAGGATATCCATCTATTATTATTGTAGATGTTGGGGCATTTTTTATAGCATTTATTATAGTTTGTATAGCTATTTGTATTGGTACTATATTTCCAGCATTTACATATTTTGCTATCTCTTTTCCTATATCACTTTTTTTTGCCATCTCAGCTCTTAGCATATCGCCTGTACTATAGTGAGTTATATTTTCGTGTCTTTTTGCTATAAGTTCGGCATCTGTTGTTTTTCCACTTCCAGGTGCTCCAATAATTAAAAATAGTTTTTTCATTCATTTCCTTTTAGATAGTTCCTACTTAAAAGGAACTGTTTCTGTAAAGAGTGGATTGTATCAAAAATCAATTAAATTCCTAATCTACTCTTTATAACTTATCTACTATTAAATCCTTTTTTACTACAATAAGCGAAAAAATTTTAAGGATAAAATATGAATTTAATGCTATTTGGAGCACCAGGAGCTGGAAAAGGGACTCAAGCTAAATTTCTAATTGAGAAGTACAATATCCCACAAATCTCAACAGGAGATATTTTAAGAGCTGCAATTGCTGATAAAACAGATATGGGAATGGAAGCAAAAAAGTTTATGGATGAGGGAAAACTTGTTCCAGATTCAACTATTATTGGAATTATCAAAGATAGATTAGCTGAAGCTGACTGTAAAAATGGATTTATTCTTGATGGTTTTCCAAGAACTTTGGCTCAAGCTGAGGCTTTAAATGAACTTATGAAAAATATGAAAATTAAACTTGATAAAGTTATCTCTTTGAATGTTCCAGATGAGCTAATAGTAGGAAGAATTACAGGAAGAAGAGTTTGTTCAAAATGTGGAGCATCTTTCCATGTTGAGTTTAATCCATCTAAAAAAGAGTCTAACTGCGACTATTGTGATGGTGAGTTAATTATAAGAAAAGATGATAATGCGCAAACTGTAAAAAGCAGACTTCAATCTTATCACGAACAAACAACTCCACTAATTGATTTTTATACAAAAATGGGGCTTTTTGTAGAGCTTGATGGTACAAAAGATGTATCAGATGTTACAAAAGATATGATAAACGCTTTAGCATAAATTTTTAAAAAGTAACCATTTTTGGTTACTTTTTATTAAATTCTCTAACCTTGCATTCCTAAATTATTACTCTTTTTATTATTACCAAACTTTTTTTTTGCAACAACTATCTCTTTTTGTCGCTCTTTTCTTAATGTATCTTTTTCAACAAATATCCTCTTTTTTGTAAAAGGATCAAGCTCTGTATAGTACATAACAGCAGAGTAAGTCCCAGGTGTTGGAGTAAAGACTTGTGCTTGTTCTGGATTTATTTTGAGTTCATGAGTTGTAAACTGTTTAAGTTCGTGCATATGGCTCTCTTTGCATCCAGGATGTGCAGCAATTAAGTAGTAAGTTAAAAACTGTTTTTTACCACTCTCTTTATTTAAATCATCAAACATCTTTTTAAACTCAATAAGTGATTGTTTACCAGGTTTTCCCATATGATGAAGCACCTCATCGCTTGTATGTTCAGGTGCTATTTTCATTTGTCCAGATATATGATGATCAATTATCTCTTTTAAATACTCTTTTCCATGATTTTTATCAGCAGCTATAAAATCATATCTAATACCTGAAGCTATAAATGCTTTTTTAACCTTTGGAATAGCTCTTATATCTTTTAGAAGTTTGATGTTTCTGCTATGATCTATCTTCATTGTACGACAAAGTCTATGAGCATCTACACATCTTTTATTATCAATACAAGTTCCAAGATTCATCTTCTTTTTACACTCATAACCATACATATTTGCCGTTGGTCCTCCAACATCAGAGATTATTCCTTTAAAATCTTTAAGTGTTGTAAAATGTTTTGCTTCACTTAAAATATTTTGTTCACTTCTTGTTCTAATAGTTCGACCTTGATGAGCTGCAATTGCACAATAGTTGCACTCTCCCCAACAACCATGATGAGTCATAATAGAGAACTTTATAGTCTCTAAGGCTTTTACCTTTCCATCTTTTGCATGATATGGATGAACATCTCTTTGATATGGATAAGAGGCTATTTTATCCATTTCACTCTCTTCTAAATACCTGCTTGGTGGATTTTGAATTAAGTATCTTCCATCTACTTCTTGGCAAAGACCTTTTGAGTACATTGGGTCGTTGTTATCATAAAAAGCTCTAAATAGATCAATATACTTCTCTTTATTTGTTAAGCACTCTTTGTGTGAAGGAATTTGAACATACTCTTTTACAGGCTCTTTTGAGATATAACAAAGCCCTGCAATAGTTCTTACATCTTTACCATCTTTTAAATAAAGAGCTAAATCTATTATGGCTTGTTCACCCATTCCATAAATTATAAAGTCAGCTTTTGAGTCAAAAAGTATTGGTTTTCTAAGAGTGTTTGACCAATAATCATAGTGCGTAAGTCGTCGCAAGGAAGCTTCTATTCCTCCCAAAACAATAGGAACTGTATTTTTAAAATATCTTCTTATAAGATTTGTATAAACTAAAGTTGCCCTATCTGGTCGTTTGTTGTTTTTTCCGCCTGGAGTGTAGTCATCATCGTTTCTAAACTTTTTTGTAGCAGTATAGTTTGAAACCATAGAATCTATACTTCCACCACTAACTCCCCAAAATAGTTTTGGCTCACCAAGTCGTTTTATATCAATATCGCTGTTAATATCAGGTTGCCCAATAATTCCAACTCTTAAACCAATATCTTCTAAAATTCTTCCAACAACAGCAATTCCCATAAAAGGTGAGTCAATATAGGCATCTCCTGTTATTAAAACAACATCTAGCTCATCCCAGCCTCTATCGTTCATCTCTTCTTTAGTTGTTGGTAAAAATTTGTTTTGTGAAAAGTTTTGTGAGTTTTTTTGCATAGAAATATTTGTAGTTTTTATATTTTTTGTCAAGAGCTACTTCTAGCTCTCAACACTTTTTCGCACACGAATATGTAACTCTTTTAATTGTGCTTCATCAACGCTTGATGGAGCTTGAGTTAATAGACATTGAGCTTTTTGAGTTTTTGGAAATGCTATTACATCTCTAATAGAATCAGTTCCAGCTAAAAGCATAATCATTCTATCAAGTCCTAATGCAAATCCACCGTGACTTGGTGCTCCATATTGTAAAGCATCAAGTAAGAATCCAAACTTCTCTTTTGCTTCTTCTTGGCTAATTCCCATTAGTTCAAACACTTTACTTTGAATCTCTTCTTTGTGAATTCTTATACTTCCTCCACCAAGCTCTGTTCCATTTAAAACAATATCATAAGCGATTGATTCAATATCTTCTATATCATCTTTATTTAAATCTTTTGGCATTGTAAATGGATGGTGAAGTGCTTTTGTTCTTCCATCTTCAACTTCAAACATAGGGAAATCTACAACCCATAAGAACTCATAAGCATCTTGAGGAATAATATTCATCTCATTTGCAAGGAACAGTCTAAATCTTCCCATATAATCCCAAACAGTTTTTTTATCTCCAGCTCCAAAGAATACTACATCTCCAACTTCAAGATTTGTAACTTTTACAATCTCTTCTAAATCAGCTTCACTAAAGAATTTAGTTAATGGACCTTTTAATCCATCTTCCTTCATTTGGAAGTATCCAAGACCTTTTGCTCCAAACTTTCTTACATAATCTTCAAAACCTTTCATCTGTCTTTTTGAGAAGATATTATCTCCATTTGGACATCTTAAAGCTTTAATTCTATTGTTCTTTTTATCTTTTGCAATATCTGTAAAGATTTCGTTTGTTGATTTTTCAAAAATATCAATAACATCAATTAAAGGCATATCAAATCTTAAATCAGGTTTATCACTTCCATAACTTTCCATTGCTTCACTATATTTCATTCTTTTAAAAGATGATGGAATTTTTTTACCACATTTTGTAAATATATCGTAAATCAATTTCTCAGCAACAGCTATAACATCCTCTTGAGTACAAAAAGACATCTCAACATCTATTTGAGTAAATTCAGGTTGTCTATCTGCTCTTAAATCTTCATCTCTAAAGCACTTTGCAATTTGAAAATATCTATCAAATCCAGCAACCATTAAAAGCTGTTTAAATAGTTGAGGAGATTGTGGAAGTGCATAAAACTCACCAGCGTGAACTCTTGATGGAACTAAATAATCTCTTGCTCCTTCTGGAGTTGATTTTGTTAAAATTGGAGTTTCAACATCTAAAAATCCTAACTCATCAAGTGTATTTCTAGCTTGAATAGTTGCTTTACTTCTTAATTGAAAAATATCAAATGATTTTTTGCTTCTTAACTCTAAAAATCTATTTCTTAGTTTTATCTCATCATTTACCTTTTCATCATTTATATCAAAAGGCATAGCTTTAGATCTATTTTCAATAACAAGATTCTCTAAAATAATCTCAATTTTTCCAGTCTCTAAGTTTGGATTTTCAAGTCCTTCACCTCTAGCTCTTACCGTTCCAGTTGCAATTAAAACATACTCATCTCTTACAGTTTCTGCAATTGCTAGTGCATCTTTACAATCTTGAGGATCTGCTACAAGTTGAACTAAACCACTTTTATCTCTTAAATCTATAAAAATAATTCCACCGTGGTCTCGTCTGCTATTAACCCACCCAGCTACTGTTACTTTTTCTCCTATTAAATTTTCTCTTACACTACTACAATAATGTGTTCTCAAAATTAATCCTTTTTCCTAAATAATTGGCGATTTTATCTAAAACCTACTTAATTTCTACAAATCCAAAAGCTGTACTAATATACAATTTTGGAATATATATAGCTTGATTATTTTCAACTTTTGTTGAAACAATTTCATTATTACCTTTAAGTAAATAGTTTACTCCAACTAATGTTGAATAATCTACCCACTCATAACTAATATTTCCACCAAAGTTTGAAATACTATCTTTTAACTCACTTGAAACTCTATCTATAGAGTTTGCTAATAAAACTCTCTCTCTATCTTTATCTTGAGTTAGAGTCATTAAAATTGGATCATATAAAACTTGCGTTGCAAATATAATTTTTGGATCTATCTCATTTGCTCTAAGTTGAGAGAGTATCAAAGAACTCTTTACAATATCCAAATTTAAAAATATAAAACTACCATTTAATCTATCATCTTTTACAATATTTTTAAAGTTTGTATCTGTTCTTTTTATATCTTTTTGAATAGAGGTAGTTATATTTAACTCATCATAACTATGTTTTAATTTATTTCCTAAATATGTGTCCAGATAAAAAAGTACATTATCTGAATCGCTATATTGACTTAACTTTTTCAACTGCTCACTATAAGATATTGCACCAAAAATAATATTTTCACTTAAAACTAAATTTTCATCACCTAAAACATACTCTTTTTTTTCAATTAAAGGAAAATATATTTTAAAGTTATCAATTTTAATCTCTTTTAAATTATCTACACTCTCAGGTGTAAATAGAGCTACTACATTTTTAATCTCTAAATCTTCTAACTCATCTATAACTTTTTGCATATTTTCTAAACTCTCATCAAGAGTATCAATAGCTATAAGATTATATTTTTCATCTATAAAATTAAGATATCCCAAAATAGTATTTATAGAGCTCTTAGCGTATCTGCCAACTAATTGTGATGGATAGATAAGTGCTACATTGATTTTGTTATTTTTTGGATTAAAGTAATAAGAGCTATCTTTTTTTTCAAAAGGGTCAATTATCTCCTCTTTTATTATTGAATCAATTGGTTTAATTATCTCAATATTTGAATCTTTAATCTCTATTGGAGTATCTTCTGTTTTTAAATCTACAACTTGCTTTTGATAACACCCTACAAATAAAAATGCTACAAATAAAATATTAATTAAATAGTTCAATCTATCTCCTCATATAATTTTTTAATTTTTAATAAATCTTCAAATGCCTCTTTTTTAAAAGATGGATTCTTTAATAAAAAAGTCGTTGAATAAGTTCCTATAAATAAAGATTTATTAAAATTTAAAATTTCTCCTCTTTTTTGAGAAAAATCTTCACTATCTTTTAATAGATAACTAAAAACTCTCTCTCCAAAAGCAACAATAATTTTTGGTTTTACAATATCTAGTTGCTTAAATAAGTAACAACTACAACTATCAAAATTTTCAACAGTAGCTTCACTTCTTCCTCTACATTTTACCAATGTAGTGATATAAACATCCTCTTTTTTTAATTTTAAAACTTTTTCTATCATATTAAGTAACATATCACCACTAATACCTGAATAAAAAGAGCCTAACTCATCTTCACTTTTTGTTGGTTCGTCACAAATAAAAACAATTTTACTATTTAAATTTCCATATGAAAAAAGAGGATTTTTTCTACTTTTTGAAAGTTCACATAGATGACAATTCTCAACTCTTGATTTTAATTCACTAAGATTTGATGGCAAAGCAAAGTCACAAGATGATTTTTTTTGCAAAATTAAATCTTGAGTATAGTTAAACCCAAAAAGTTTTAAACTGTGTAAATATCTTAAAATTTCTGTTCTTTTTGTTTTTGTCATATGGGATTTTACTAAAAATTTACTTTAGTGTTGATTGAAGTGTTAAATGAAGCCTTAAAGCTTCATTTAACTATTTTTTTCTATGTACTATTCTGCCTTTATCAAGTGAATAAGGCGTAATTTCTACTGTTACAGTATCATTTGGTAATATTTTTATATAGTGCATTCTCATCTTTCCTGAGATATGACACAATACAACATGACCATTATCTAACTGTACTCTAAACATTGCATTTGGTAAAGCCTCTATAACTTTTCCATCAATTACGATTACATCATCTTTTGCCACATTTTTCCTTTAATCTTCTATCTTACTTAAAATAACTGCTCGTCCATCAACAACAGCAACTGTATGCTCATAATGGCTACCTCTTAAACCATCAGCAGATACAACATCCCAACCATTTTCTAAAATAACTGGATTTCTATCTTTCTGACAAATCATAGGTTCAATACAAAAAACCATACCATTTTTTATTTTTGGTCCAGATTTTGCATTTCCGTGTTCCAAGTAATTAGGAATTTCAGGATCTTCATGTGGTTTTCTTCCAATTCCGTGTCCACAAAATCGAATCAATGGAACAAATCCTCTAGCAACTATAAAATCTTCTATTGCTTTTGATAGTTCTTTAAATCTCATGCCCTCTTCAATAATGTCAATTGCATAATATAAAGCATCTTTAGCACAAGCAATTAATTTCTCATCTTCTTTTGAAATCTTTCCAATTGGCATAGTAATTGCACTATCACCATACCAACCATCAACCTCTGTTCCAATATCAAGACCTAAAATATCTCCCTCTTTTAAAACAGTATCAGATGGAATTCCATGAATTATAACCTCATTTAATGAAGTACAAACAGCATTTGGAAATCCATAAAGTCCTTTAAAAGCAGCTCTTGCTCCTAGGCTTTTAATTACTTTTTCACCCATAGCATCAACATCTTTCAAAGTCATACCTGCTTTTACATTCTCTTCAAGATATTTTAGTGTTTTAGCAACTGCTTGATTTGCAACATAAAGTTTTTCAATCTCATTTGGTTTTCTAAGAGCGATAGACATTTTTATAGTCCAACCGCACTTAGAGTTTGATATTTATTTGAGTATTGTTGAGCCTCTATTTTTCTCATAGTATCAATAGCAACTTGGACTACGATTAAAACTGAAACCCCACCAAAATAAAATGGTACTCCCATAGCTTTTACAACTAACCAAGGAAGTGTTGAGATTAACCCAAGATAAATAGCTCCCCAAAATGTTAATCTTCCAGCTACATCATTTAAATAACCAGCAGTTCCCTCTCCTGGTCTAATTCCAGGGATGAATCCACCTTGTCTTTTTAAATTTTCACTAATATCTTTTGCATTAAATGTAATTGATGCATAAAAGAATGCAAAGAAAACTACAAATAAAAACATAAATAGGTTAAAAGTATAAGAACTAGGATTTAAATAATCAGCAATAATTACTAAATAAGGATTTTGTGAACCTTGTAATATAGTTGCTGGAAACATTAAAATCGCACTTGCAAAAATTGCTGGAATAACTCCACTTAAGTTTACTTTAATTGGAATATAGTTCATTATTCTTTTATTCTGATTTTGCATAACTACTTTTCTTGAATAAGAGACAGGAACTCTTCGTTCTCCTAATTCAACATAAATAATAGCTCCAACTGTTGCTAAAATTACAAGTAAAATACCAATAACAGTTAAAATACTCATTTGTCCATTATTTACTAACTCAACTGTTCCACCAATAGCACTTGGAATTGCTGAAACTATACCTGCAAAGATAATTAAAGAAATACCATTTCCAATACCTCTTTGAGTTATTTGCTCTCCAATCCACATTAGAAGCATTGTTCCAGTTAACATTGAAATAGCTGAAACTGCTATAAATGTATTCATATCAATAGAGATTGCTGTTTGACCATTTTGACCAGTTAATGAGTTTAATCCAATTGATACTCCAATTGATTGTATTAAAGTAATAACAATAGTTGTATATCTAATGATTTGCATATATTTTTGCATTCCATCTCGCTCTTTTTTAAGTTTTCCAAGCGATGGGAAAGTTGCTGCTAGAAGCTCCATAATAATAGAAGCTGTAATGTAAGGCATAATTCCTAGTGAAATAATACTTAATCTCTCAACTGCATTACCACTAAACATATTAACTAATCCTAATGCATTATTTGCATTTGAATCAAAGAACTCTTTAACTACATCAATATTAACTCCAGGTACTGGCACGTATGCCAGTAATCTGTAAAGAAAAATAAAGCCTAATGTAATAAGAATCTTATTTACTAGATCTTTACTCATAATTAATTTCCAGTAGTTGTAACGTTTTCGTCTTTTATTTTAGCACTTAAATTTTTAGCTGTTGAACCAATAAGTTTTACTTTTTCAACAGTTCTTGATAATTTATATACACTTTTAATAGTTTCAAGTGTAATCTCTGGTAATTCAGCAACTGCAGTTATTTTATCTACATTTAATGAATAAGGTTTAACTACTCTTGAAGTAAATCCTACTTTTGGAAGTCTTCTTGAAAGTGGTTGTTGACCACCTTCAAAACCTCTTTTTACATTGTAACCAGATCTAGCTCTTTGACCTTTGTTACCTTTACCAGCAGTTTTACCGTTACCGCTTCCTTGTCCTCTACCTTTTCTTTTAGCATTTTTTGTGCTACCACAAGCAGGTTTTAAATTTTCTAATAACATATTCTTATCCTTTTATTCTTGATAGTGCTTCAACAGTAGCTTGTACAAGGTTATTTGGATTATTTGAACCTAAAGATTTTGCAATAATATCTTTTAATCCAGCAAGCTCAAGAACAGGTCTTGCAGCTCCTCCAGCGATAAGCCCAGTACCCTCAGATGCTGGTTTTAATAATATTTTACTTGCATTATACTTGTGTTCAATATCATGTGCTATTGTAGTTCCTTTAATAGAAACCGTAACTAAGCTTTTAAATGCATCATCTAAAGCTTTTTTAATTGCATCTGGAACCTCTTTTGCTTTTCCTGTTCCAAACCCAACTGTACCGTTTTTATCTCCAACAACAACTAAAGCTGTAAATCTGAATCTTCTTCCACCTTTTACAACTTTTGTTACTCTTCCGATTTTAACGATTGCTTCTTGAAATTCTTCTCTATTTACTGCCATCATTAATCCTTATAATTTAATACCATTTTCTCTTAATGCGTCAGCAAATGCTGCAACAACACCATGATAAAGATACCCGTTTCTATCATAAACAACAGCTTCTATACCAGCTGCTTTTAATTTACTAGCAAACTCAGCCGCAACTTTAGAAGCATTCTCTTTATTTCCACTTAAACCCATAGCTTGAGAGCTAATTGCTGCTAAAGTTCTACCTTCAGCATCATTTATAGCTTGTGCACTAATGTATTTGTTAGATTTAAAAATCGATACTCTTGGTTTATCTGCTGTACCAGAAATAGTAGCTCTAACTCTCTTTTTTCTTTTAATTCTTAAAGCAATTTTTTTTGCTAAATCTTTTTCTCTACTCATAGTTACACCTTACTTCTTAGCCGTTTTTCCAGCTTTTCTGATGATTCTCTCATCAGTATACTTAACACCTTTACCTTTGTAAGGTTCTGGTTTTCTAAAGCCTCTAATAATTGCAGCAGCCTGACCAACTTGTTGTTTATCTGCACCTTTAACAGTAATGATATTTTTCTCAACAGAGATATCTAAACCTTTAGCAATCTCAAAATTAATTGGATGAGAGTAACCTAAAATTAACTCTAAAACATTACCTTTTACAGCTGCTTTATATCCAACTCCATTGATCTCTAAAGTTTTAGTAAATCCTTCATGAAGACCATTAATTGCATTTGCAGTTAATGCTCTATAAGTTCCCCAGAAAGCTGCTGACTCTTTTGTCTCACCAACTTTTGAAAGAACTACTTGATTATCTTCAATTTTTGCATAAACTCTTCCATGAGTTTCAACTGTTGAAACATTGTTTCCTTTTTTAACACTAATAAGTGTTCCATCTATTGTTACTTCAATTCCTGAAGGAATTGCGATAGGTTTTTTACCAATTCTAGACATTACACCCTCCTACCAAACAGTACAAAGTACTTCACCACCAACATTAGCAGCATATGCTTCATCGTTAGCAATGATACCTTTATTTGTTGAAAGGATAATAGTACCGTATCCGTTTTTGAAATTTTTAATTTCTGAAGCTGGTTTATAAACTCTTCTTCCTGGTTTTGAAACTCTTACAATTTCGTTAATTGCTGATTTCTCTTTATCATCATATTTTAATTCAACTTGAATTGTTTTTTTATTATTTTGTCCATCAATAACTTTAAAACCAGAAATATACTCTTTTTGTAAAAGTACATTAACTACACCAGCAACTGTATTAGAGTGTAATAGTGTTGTAACTTCTAATCTTCTCATAGAAGCATTTCTAATTCTAGTTAAAGCATCTGCGATTAAATCATTCATCATAGCTTTTTTCTCCTACCAACTAGCTTTTCTAACTCCAGGTAATAAACCTTCGTTAGCCATTTTTCTTAAACAAACTCTACATAGACCAAAATCTTTATAAACTGAGTGAGGTCTTCCACAAACAGAACATCTAGTGTATGCTCTTACAGCAAACTTAGGTGTTCTTTTTTGTTTAGCGATCATAGATTTTTTTGCCATTACGCTCTTCCTTTTGTAAATGGAATTCCAATTAACTCTAATAGTCTATAAGCTTCTGCATCAGAAGTTGCAGTTGTAGCAATAGAGATATTCATTCCATGTGTTTTAATGATGTTATCATAAACTACTTCTGGGAACATCAATTGTTCATCAAGTCCAAAGTTAAAGTTTCCTCTTCCATCAAATCCATTTTTATTTACACCTCTGAAGTCTTTTACTCTTGGTAATGCAATAGTACAAAGTTTATCTAAGAAGTGATACATATTTTCACCTCTTAATGTTACTTTAACTCCAACAGGCATTCCTTCTCTTACTTTAAATCCAGCAACAGATTTTTTAGCAATAACTTTAACTGCTCTTTGACCTGCAATTAAAGAGATTGTATCCTGAATGTTTTGGATTAGCTTAGTATCTTTCATAGCTTCACCAGCACCAACAGAGATAACAACTTTATCAATTTTTGCAGTTAAAGTTTTGTTTTTTGGAAACTCTGTTTCAAGAACTGGTTTAATCTCAGCTTTATATCTTTCTAATAATCTTGATGCCATATTTTACCCTTCCACTTTTGCCACATTTGAAATATCAATTGGCATCTCTTTGTTTACAAATCCACCATCTGGATTTCTCTCTTGGTCTGGTTTAACAGTTTTTTTAGCAACTTTGCAATCTTTTACAATTACTTTGTTCTTTTTTGGTAATACTTGTAAAACTTCTCCAGTTTTACCTTTATCATCACCAGCGATGATTTTAACAATATCACCTTTTTTAATTTTTAATTTAATAGCCATTATAATACCTCCGGTGCAAGTGAAACGATTTTCATAAATCCTGAATATCTTACTTCTCTGGCAACTGGTCCAAAAATTCTTGTTCCAATAGGCTCTCTTTTAGCATCTAAAATAACAGCTGCATTATCATCAAATCTAATTAATGAACCATTCTCTCTTTGTACCTCTTTATGAGTTCGTACAATTACCGCTTTTACTACTTGACCTTTTTTGATTCTTCCAGTTGGTAGAGCTTTCTTAACAGAAGCTACAATTACATCTCCAACAGTTGCGTATCTTCTTTTAGAACCACCTAAAACTTTGATACACATAATCTCTTTAGCACCAGTATTATCAGCTACATTTAATCTTGTAAAACTTTGAATCATTATTTAACTCCTGTAGCAACTATTGTCTTAAGTCTAAAAGATTTAGTTTTTGACAACGGTCTACACTCAACTGCAATAACAGTATCACCTTCATTTAACTCATTTTTTTCATCATGAACTAAATATTTTTTAAATCTTTTAACAGTTTTGTGATATTTTGGGTGTAAAACAGATCTAGTTACTAAAACAGAAGCTGTTTTATCACCTGATCTTTTTACTACTACACCTTGAATCTCTCTTTTATGTGACATACTAGATCCTTAGTTAGCTTTAACAGTTGTAATAGCAGTCTGAATTCTAGCAATATCTTTTTTTGCTACTCTTAACTCAGATGTATTTGTTAACTGCATAGTTTTTAGCTTAGCTTTTAATTCAAAAAGAAGCACCTTTTTCTCTTTTAATAACGCTTGTAATTCGCTCAAGCTTTTATCTTTAATATCAGTATAGTTCATTTTCGCTATCTCTTGTTACAAATTTAGTTTTAAATGGTAGTTTATGCATAGCTAAAGCTAAAGCTTCTCTTGCTAAATCTTCATCTACTCCAGCCATTTCAAAACATACTCTTCCTGGCTTAATATTCATTACCCATTTATCAACTGAACCTTTACCTTTACCCATTCTTGTTTCTAATGGTTTTGCAGTAAGTGGTTTATCAGGGAATACCATAATCCATACTTTTGCTTGTCTTTTTACTTTTCTTGTCATTGCAACCCTAGAAGCTTCGATTTGTCTTGAATCTACTCTTCCGTGTTCAACTGCTTTAATTCCAAAATCTCCGTAAGCTAAAGAGTTACCTCTGTGAGCTTCACCTCGATTTCTTCCTTTCATCATTTTTCTAAATTTTGTTCTTTTAGGCATTAACATAATTATTTACCTCTTTTCTTTGCTGGTCTTCTTTTTGGTTTAGACTCAGTTGATTCAGATTTCTCAGCTGGAATTCCTTTTGCAAGAACCTCACCTTTGAATATCCAAACTTTAATACCAATACAACCATAAGCTGTATGAGCTTCAGCAAAACCATAATCAATTCTTGCTCTTAAAGTATGTAATGGAACTCTTCCTTCTAAATACCACTCAGTTCTTGCCATTTCAGCTCCACCAAGTCTTCCAGAAACAGATACTTTAATACCTTTTGCTCCACTTTTTAGTGCATTTTGCATAACTCTTTTCATAGCTCTTCTAAATGCAACCCTTCTTTCTAACTGTTGAGCAACATTTTCAGCTGATAAAAGAGCAGAAATTTGAGGTTTTCTCTCCTCTTTAATATTAACTGCAATCTCTTTACCAACAAGTTTTGATAAAGAATCTTTTAATTTCTCAACATCTGCACCTTTTTTACCAATGATAATTCCAGGTCTTGCAGCAACAACTGTAACTCTTACTTTTTTAGCAGTTCTTTCAATAACTGTTTGAGCAATTCCAGCATAATATAACTCTTTTTTAACAAATTTTCTAATTTTGTCATCTTCTGCTACATTTGCAGGCATTGTTTCGAATTTTGGAAACCATCTTGATTCCCAGTTTCTATTAATTCCTAATCTTAAACCTATTGGATTAACTTTTTGACCCATTACTTGTCTCCTTTTGTAGATGCTGCTACTTCAATCATGATATGTGCTGTTGGTTTATGCTTTGGAGAAGCTGAACCTCTTGCTCTTGGAGTAAATCTTTTAAGAACTGGTCCTTTATCTACTCTAGCACTTGTAATAACTGCATCTACTGGATCTAAACCAGAGTTTGCAACAGCTGAAGCTATAACTTTTTTAATAATTGCAGCTGCTTTGTTTGGTGTAAATTGTAAAGATGCAATAGCATACTCTGCATTCATACCTTGAACTTCTTTTGCAATTAATCTAGCTTTAATAGGAGAAACTCTAATAAATTTTAATATTGCTCTTGCCATTATTATGCCTTTCTTTGAACAGAACCTTTGTGGCCCTTGAATGTTCTAGTTGGTGCAAACTCACCTAATTTATATCCAACATGGTTCTCTGTAATATTTACAGGAACAAAGTTTCTACCATTATGTACATTAAATGTTATACCAATCATATCTGGAAGAATTGTTGATCTTCTTGACCATGTTTTAATTGGTTTTTTATCTTTTGAACTATTAGCAGCCACTACTTTTTTCATTAAGTGTGAATCTACAAAAGGTCCTTTTTTTACTGATCTTGCCATCTTAAACCCTTACTTCTTTCTTCTTGAAATGATTAGTTTATCACTAGCTTTTTTCTTTCTAGTTTTATAACCTTTAGTTGGCATACCCCATGGAGTAACAGGGTGTCTTCCAGAGTTAGTTTTACCTTCCCCTCCACCGTGTGGGTGATCAATAGGGTTCATTGCAGATCCTCTTGTTTGAGGTCTAATTCCAAGGTGTCTATTTCTTCCAGCTTTACCAACAACCATATTTATATAATCCTCGTTTCCAACTACACCAATTGTAGCCATACAAACTCCAAGGATTTTTCTCATCTCACCTGATGGTAATCTTAAGATAACATATTTATCTTCTCTTCCCATAATTTGTGCATATCCACCAGCAGATCTAGCAAATTGTGCACCTTTTCCAGGTTTTAACTCAATATTATGAACCATTGTTCCAACAGGAATACTTGCTAATTGCATTGCATTACCTGGTAAAATATCAAGTCCAGAAATAGCAGATTGTACTTTGTCTCCAACTTTCATTCCTGAAGGTTGAATAATATATCTTTTATCTCCATCAACATAAGAAACTAAACAGATTCTACAGTTTCTATATGGGTCATACTCAACAGTAGCAATTGTACCTTCAATTCCAAATTTATCTCTTTTGAAATCAATAATTCTATAAAGTTTTTTTGCACCTGCTTCTTTGTGTCTTGATGTAATTCTTCCATTATTATTTCTACCAGCATTTGCTTTTACTCTTACAAGTAAAGATCTTACTGTTGGTTTTGAAGTAATATCAGAACTTTCAATAACTGACATAAATCTTCTAGCAGGAGTGATTGGTCTAAATTTTTTAATTGACATTATTTACTCCTTATGCTGATAGGTTCGCAATAGCTGCGCCCTCAGGTAGCGTTACATAGAATTTTTTAAAGTCAACTCTTTTTCCAAGTTTTCCTCTAAATCTTTTAACTTTACCATCTTGTCTTAAAGAGTTTATTTTTGTTGGAGTTACTCCAAAATACTCTTTAAACACCTCTTTTAAACTAGTTTTTGTCATTCTTGGACTTGTTTGAACAACAATAACACCATTTTCTTGAAGCTCAATTGTTTTTTCTGTATATAAAATTGATTTAATATCTGTAATATCTGCCATCTTAAGCCTCTTTTGTTAATGCTTCTAGTACTGATTTTTCAATTAGTACAGAGTGATATACTGCAAGTAAATAAGCATTTACTTCTTGCTTTTCAATCATATAACAGTTTTTAAGATTTCTAAATGCTAAATAAGTTTTCTCATCAATTGAATCAACAACAATTAATGTATCTCTTTTATTTAATTTACTTAAAACTGCAACCGCATCTTTAGTTTTACCTGACTCAAGATTAATTGAATCAACAACAAAAAGTGAACCATTGTTTGCTTGTGCATTTAAAGCATATTTAAGTGCTAAAGCTTTTTGTTTTTTATTTACTTTTTGCTCATAGTTTCTTTTTGTAGGACCAAATATAACCCCACCACCAACAAACAGAGGTGATCTTTTAGAACCCCATCTAGCTCCACCGCTACCTTTTTGTGCTTTAGGTTTTTTACCACCACCGCTCACTTGTGCTCTTGTTTTAGCTGCTGCTGTGTTTGATCTTAGAGCTGATAAATATGATTTAACATATAAATATAAGTTATGTCTATTTATCTCTTCGTAACTAGCTGGTAAAACTACTTCACCACTATTTTCAAATTTTGTATTTAATACTATTGCCTTACTCATTTAGCAACCTTTACTTTACCTAATGTTCCATTTGCACCAGAAACTGAACCTTTTACAATTAAGATTCCAGACTCTTGATCAAATGATAGAACTTCATTTTTTACAGATACATTTGTATTTCCGTATTGTCCTGGCATTTTTTTACCTGGTTGAACTCTTCCTGGGAACTCACAGTTACCAATTGAACCTGTTCTTTTACCCATTCTATGCCCGTGAGCATTTCTTCCACCAGCAAAATTCCATCTTTTAACAACCCCAGTGAAACCTCTACCTTTTGTTCTAAAAGTAGTTTTTACAACTTTAGCTTCACCTAAACCAGAAACATCTAAATCTCCAGCTTCACTGTTTGCTACATTTAGAGTTACAAATCTATTAAACTCTTTTGAAAGTTTATATTTTTTTTGTTGTCCCTCAATAGCTTTGTTAAATTTTTTACCATTGCTATAAGATACTAGTGCTACACCATCAGTAACTTGACATACTTTCGCATCAAGAACTTTTAAAAGTGTAACAGCAGTACTTGGAACAGAAACTGTTCTACTCATACCGATTTTTTGAACTATAAATTCCATCTTGTATTACCCTTTCTTCTTATTCTTGACCCATTGATCTTACTTCAACATCCACTTCAGGAGCTAAGTCTAGTTTCATTAAAGAATCAACAGTATCTGCAGTTGCAGAGATAATGTCTATTATTCTTGTGTGAACTCTAATCTCAAATTGCTCTCTTGAATCTTTGTTTACGTGAGGACCTTTGATAACTGTATATCTTCTGATTTTTGTAGGAAGAGGGATTGGACCTCTTAAATCAGCACCAGTTCTTTTAACAGCTTCAACTATTGAAGCAACACTTCTGTCTAAAACTCTATGATCGTAAGCTTTAAGCTTTAATCTGATTTTTTCCATATATTTTTTTCCTTTAAAGAACTCGTTAGATACCAAAAAATGGTTCTAACCACATTAAGTGGACGCGGATTATAACTTATTTTTGATTAAGAGTCAATACTTATGGGGCTTTTGAAAGAAATTATTGAAATTTACTTCCTTTTAAAAAGGAAGAAAACTCAATTTTAATAGAGATAGTAAGTTAGTTTTAAGCAAGATATTCTATAAATTTTATGTATCCTTTACCATTGCTATTTCATTACATATAGGAAAGAGTTTACATTTTATACAATCAGCCCAAACTTTTTGTTCAGGAATATCCTCTTTACTTATCTCTTTAAATCCACAACCTAAAAAGAAATCTTTCTCATATGTTAAAGATAAAACCTGTTTTATTCCATAAAACTTAGCCTCTTCAACACACTTTTCTACAAGTTTTTTACCAAGACCAAGACCTCTGAAATCCTTGCTTACTATTAAACTTCTAACTTCTGCCATTCTTGGTGAATGAATGTGAGTTGCTGTAAAACCTGCCATTTTACCATCAACTTCAACTACTATATAAGATCTTATTGTAGTTGCCATCTCATCGCTTGAACGAAATAGAATAATTCCTTTTTCAACCTCTTCTTTTACAAGCTCTTGCATTTTTGGTATATCAAGAACCGTTGGTTTATAAAATCTAATTTCCAAACAGATACTCCGTAATTTTATTTTGAAGATCAATTATACCTTTTTTCTTTAAATTAGATAAAAATATTCCATCAGGATTATCTCTTTTTAAAATTCCCAATTCACTACTATTTAACTTATCTATTTTTGTAAAAGCATTTATAATAATCTGATCACCTCTTTTAATACTTTTTAAAAATTCATCAACATTTTTATCAATCTCAAGAGTTGGATGTCTTGAGTCTATTAAATGTACAAATATTTGAAGATTTGGTCTTTGCTCTAAATATTCAGTTAAATTTCTATTCCAAGCAGCTTTTAGACTCTTTGCTACTTTTGCATAACCAAATCCTGGTAAATCTACAAATCTTGCATAAACATAAGGTGTCTCTTGATTTGTTGTTTTAAATTTAATCTCAAAATAGTTTATAAGTTGAGTTTTACCTGGAGTTGATGATGATTTTGCAAGATTTTTTTGATTTGTAAGTGAGTTTAAAATTGAAGACTTTCCTACATTTGATCTTCCTAAAAATGCAACCTCTGCAACTGATGGTGGTGGTGAATCATTTAAGCTTTGTGCTGATTGCAAAAATTTTGCATCTATTAAATTCATACTACTCTTCCTTTTGTTTTTCTTTATTATCAATATTTAGTATAAATCTAACAGGTTTTTTTTCATTACCTTTTACTCTAGCTTCGCCGTTTAATTGGTTTATATAAATATGATCTCCATATACTTTTCTATCTTCATTTACTTCATGTAAAAAAGCATTTCCAATAATATTGTACTCATCTTTTTTTGGTTCATAAATAATTTTATCTCCACTGCCTTTATAAAGCTTTCCATTTGAATATATCTCAAAATCAGCCTTCTTTGTTGCTTCATATTTTGAAACAACCTTTTTATTTGTATCTTTGTCAATTTCAAAAAACAGCTCAAGCTTTTGTGCATTGAGTCTATCTTCACCCATTTGTATCTTTACATTTATTTCAAAAGTTGCTACATTTCTACTATCTTCTGCTTGAAAATATACTGCATCAATTGTTAGTTTTTCATTTTTTGCTATTAAAGTTGAGATTGATAAAATTAATATTAAAAAAATTTTCATTTATAAACTCCTAATTTTTTTCAATTATAAATTGCGTTCTTCTTGATTTTATATAGTTTTTATTCATATCAAAATATAAATTTGTTCCACTATAAAAATTTTCATAATAAATCGAATTAAAAGGGGATTTATTTCTTGCTATTTTTTTAATGTTATCAAAATATAACTCATCTGTATTAAACTCTATAAAATTATCTCTTTTAAACTTTACACTATTTGCTAAATAATACTTCTCACCTTTTTTCTCTATAAACTCTGCTTTTAAACTATCTTTATAATAACTTTTTTTACTATCTTTATTAAATATCTCAATATTTGCAAAATAGATCTCATCTTTATTTTTATATCTAACAGCTTGTGTCGAGATAATCTTTTTACTAACTCCTATATCATTTAAAGTGTACATTACTGGATTTTCAAAAATAAAAATTGGTCTATTCTCTTTTTCATTACCACTTACTGAACTTTCTATAGGATAGTAGTAAAATAGTAAACTTAAAATTAGTGATATAAAAAAAAAGAGTTTTAAAGCCATAAGTTTAAAAACTCCTCCTCAAGATTCTCCTCTTTTAAAATATACTCTATCATCTCTCTTGCAGCTCCGCTTCCACCGCTTTTTTTGCAAACTACATTTACACTATTTTTAACAAGCTCTATTGCATTTTGTGGAGCAAATGAAAGTCCTACTTTTTTAAGCATTTTAAGATCATTTAAATCATCGCCAATAGCTGCAACTTGATTGTATTGCAAGTTCTCTTTTTCTAAAATCTCATCAAGAACTGCTAATTTATCTTTTACATTTTGGTATAAATACTCTATTTTTAGCTCATTTGCTCTATACTCAACAATTTTTGACTCTCTTCCTGTAATAATTGCAGCTTTTTTTCCTAAATGTTTTGTCCAAAAAACTATTGCAAAACCATCATTTACATTAAAAGTTTTAAACTCTTCAAGGCTGCTTGAATATGTAATATCACCATTTGTTAAAGTTCCATCAACATCAAAAACTAAAAGTTCTATCATAAAACACCTTTAGTACTAGGAATTCCAAGTTTTTCATTTTTTACTAAAGCTCGTCTTAATGCAACTGCAAAAGCTTTAAATGTTGCTTCAATAATATGATGTTTGTTTCTTCCTCTATCTTGTATTAAATGAAGTGTTATTCCAGCATTTCCACTTAAAGCATGGAAAAACTCTTCAACCAACTCTACATCAAACTCTCCTACTTTTCCACTAACATTTACTTCATAAACCAAAAAAGGTCGATTTGATAAATCCAAAGCACATGTTGTTGCTGCTTCATCCATAACAACAGTCGCATTTCCATATCTCTCAACTGCTTGTATTGGAAAAATTGCTTTTTTAAGTGCTTGTCCTAAAACTATTCCACAATCTTCAACTGTATGATGTGAATCTATGTGTAAATCACCTTTACACTCTAAATTTATATCAATTCCACTGTGTTTGCTTAAAGCTTCAAGCATATGGTCAAAAAATCCAACTCCTGTATTTATAGAAAATTTTCCACAACCATCTAAAGTTAAACTACACTTTATTTGCGTCTCTTTTGTATCTCTTTTTATCTCTACCATTTTATCTCCTTACTCTCTTATAACTGCACTATTTAAGCCATTTTGATTTTTAAAATTTTCAGCTTCAACTCTAGATTTAAAACCTTTTATATAAACTCTATAAATTCCACCACTCTCTACATAATCTATATTTTTATTTGAGAATCTCTTTTTATACTCATTTTTTGTAAAAATTGCACCATCTTCTAAACTAAATGCACCAATTTGAAGTGATACATTTCCATTTTTAACTACTTTATTTGCTTTATTATTTGGTTCAATATAATCAACCGCTGGTTTTGAAGGCGGTACATAACCTACGCTAAAATCAGGATTTGGGGCATTTGTATCTCCTATTCTTCCATTAAATCCTAAAACTGTAAGCCTAACTTTAGCTGTTCCTTTTTTAACCATATCAATATCATGAGCAGCTTTATTTGATAAATCAATTATTCTATCTTTTACAAAAGGTCCTCTATCATTTATTCTTACTATTGCACTTTTACCATTTTCTAAATTTTCTACTTTTACAATTGTATTCATAGGGAAAGTTTTATGAGCTGCTGTCATTGCATACATATTGTAAATTTCACCATTTGAAGTCTTTTTTGCATGAAAATCAGGTCCATACCAAGATGCAACGCCTGTATATTTTTCATTCATTCTTGGAACTGCTGGATGATATCTTACTCCCATAACTACATAAGGACGCATTGTTGCTCTTTGTACAGCTTCACTATTATTTATATTTTTTGTAGATGATTTTTTTGTGTAATCACTATTTACACTTCTTACACTACTACAAGAGCTAAAAAATATTATTATAAATATTGTTAAAATTACTGTTATTTTATATGTTTTAAAAAGATGCAAAATCTCTCCTTTTTTAAAAACGAGAGATTTTATCTAATTTATACTGCTAAACTCTTTAAATAGTTTTTTTGCATTTTTTGTTGTAAGTTCTTCTATAAAATCTTCATCTAAATTTAAAAGTTCAGCCATCTTTTTTGCGACATAAATAGTATAATATGGCTCATTTCTAACACCTCTATGTGGATGTGGTGTTAAATATGGAGCATCTGTTTCAATTATTAATTTATCTTGTGGAATTAAAGGTAAAATCTCAACTAATTTTTTTGCATTTTTAAAGGTTATTACTCCACCTATTCCAAAATAGAAATTCATATTTGCCAAAGGAAGAAGATGAGCACTTGCATTAAAACAGTGTAAAACACCACCAAGTTCACTTGATGCATATTTTTCCAAAATCAATCTTGAGTCATTTGAAGCTTCTCTAATATGAATAATTAAAGGTTTTTGATACTTTTTTGATAGCTCTATTTGAGATATAAATACCTCTTTTTGTCTTTTAATATTCTCTACTTTTTCAAGCTCATCATCTGGCAATCTATAATAATCTAAGCCACACTCTCCAATAGCAATACATTTTGGATGATTTACATATTTTTCAATAATTTTTTCATCATAACTATCTATATCATAAGGGTGAGTTCCAACAGCAAAAAAGACCTCTTTATATTTTTCACTAAGCTCTATTGCTCTTGGAAGAGTTGCTACATCAGCACCTGGAATTAAAAAGGCTTTAACACCAACTTCTAGTGCATTTTTTATAACTCCATCTATATCGCTTAAATAAGCTTCGTTGTCAAGATGACAATGAGTATCTATAATAATTTTCTATCCTTTATTATGATAAGAATCTATCTTGTAATTGAACAATTAAATTGTTTATTTGAGCAATTTCACTTGATCTAATCCAAGCATCTATTCCAAAGTTTTTAAAAGCTTCATAATCTTCATCATCATCTAAAACTGCAATTGATACATACTTTTCATTACAAACATTATGTTTATTCTCTTCGTACTCAAATATTGTCTCTATATCCAAAATAACAATATCAGCTTTACTTGAACTTCCTGAGTGAAAATACTCTACATTAAACTCTGGATTAAATAGTGTCTCATCTACTTGACAAAAAGTAACGATATTCATGAACTCCCCTTTTTTTAAATATTGTGTATTCTATTCAAAATATATTTAAACTACAAAATATATCTAGTAGAATCCTCATTTTCAACTATTTTTTCTAATTTTTCCTCTACTAACTTACTATTTACAACAACTTTTGTACCTTTTTTACTATCAGCATCAAAAGATATATCTTCAATAACTTTTTCTATTACCGTATGAAGTCTTCTAGCACCTATATCTTCAGTTTTTTCATTTGCTAATACACTATATTTTGCAAAAGCTTTAATAGCATCATCACTAAATTCCAACTCAACATCTTCAACAGCCAAAAGTGCTTTATACTGTTTTAAAAGTGAATTTTTTGTATTTATTAGAATCTTATATAAAGAGTCTTCATCTAAAGATTCTAACTCAACTCTTAGTGGAAATCTTCCTTGAAGTTCTGGTATTAAATCACTTGGTTTTGATACATGGAAAGCCCCAGCAGCAATAAATAAAATATGATCAGTTTTTATTTGACCAAATTTTGTATGAACACTACTTCCTTCAACTATTGGAAGTAAATCTCTTTGAACACCCTCTTTTGATGGATCTTGTCCATTATTTTTTTTACTACTAGCTATTTTATCTATCTCATCAATAAATATAATTCCACCATTTTCACATCTTTTTAAGGCCTCTATTTTTATAGCTTCACTATCAAGAAGTCCTTCACTAGCAACCCCTCTTAAAAGAATTTTGGCATCTTTTATTGTTACCTCTTTTTTTATTTTCTCTTTATTTAAAGTTCCTAGCATTTTATTTAAACTCTCTTGCATACTACTCATATCAAAAGGTATATTTGAATCAAGTATCTCAACATGGGCTTTTTTAGGAAGCTCTATCTCTATTTTTTTATCATCTAACTCACCACTTAAAAACTTTTTTTCCATTAAATTATAAGTTTTTATAAATGACTCTTTTGCACTATCACTTGCAGTTTCAGGAAGAGGAGGCACTAACTTCTCAATTATCTTTTTAGTTACCTCATCATCTATTTTATCTTTTATCTTCTCTTCATACTCACGAGTTACTAGATTAATTCCTTCATAAACTAAATCTCTAATCATAGATTCAACATCACGACCTACAAATCCAACTTCTGTATATTTACTAGCTTCAACTTTTACAAAAGGCAGATTCATCATTTTTGCCATTCTTCTTGCTATTTCTGTTTTACCAACTCCTGTACTTCCAATCATAAGAATATTTTTTGGCATAATCTCTTCTTGAAGTTGAGGATCTAGTTTCATTCTTCTGTATCTATTTCTAAGAGCTATTGCAATAGTTTTTTTGGCATCTTTTTGCCCAATAATATAGTCATCTAAATATTCTACAATTTGCTTTGGTGTCATATCCATAATATATTTAATCCTCTAACTTTAATATTTTTATATTTTGATTTGTATAAATACAAAGCTCTCCTGCAATCATAAGTGACTCTCTTACAAGCTCCTCTTCATCAAGCTGTGAGTGTTTTGCTAGTGCTCTTGCAGCACTAATTGCAAAGTTTCCACCACTTCCAATACTTGCAATCTCTCCATCTTCAGGTTCAACAACATCACCATTTCCACTTAAAATAAATATCTTCTCTTTGTTTAAAACTATCATCATAGCTTCAAGTCTTCGCAAGTATTTATCTTTTCTCCACTCTTTTGAAAATGCAATTACTGATTTTAATAAATCACCTTTACAAGATTCTAAATGTGCTTCAAACATATCAAAAAGGTTAAAAGCATCAGCCGTGCTTCCAGCGAATCCTGCTAAGATTTTTCCTTGATACAAAGTTCTAATCTTTGTAGCATTTCCTTTTAAAACACTATTTCCAAAAGATACTTGTCCATCTCCACCAATTACTGCTTTGTTTTTGCCTTTGTAGGCTAAAATCGTTGTTGCGTGAAACATAATTTAACCTGCTATAACATCAATTTTTAAAGTCGCGTTTATAGAGTGTCCTAATTTACAAGATACTTCAAAAATCCCTATATGTTTAATCTTATTATCAATTGAGATATTTTTTTTATCAATCATAATAGAGAACTGTTTTTCAAGCTCTTCACTAATCTCTTTATTTGTAATACTTCCAATTAGTTGGTCATTTGCACCAACTTTATGTCTAATTGTAAGCTTTGTTGCATTTAATTTTTCAGCCAAATCTTTTGCTTTTGCAATCTCTTCTTGCTCTTTAGCTTCTGCTCTTTTTTGCTCAGCTTTATGTCTTGCAATAACCTCATTTGTTGCTTGAAGTGCTAATCCTTTTCCAATTAAAAAATTTTTACCATATCCATCAGCTACCTCTTTTATCTCACCTGCTTTTCCTAAAGTTTTAACATCTTTTATTAATAATACTTTCATTTTATCTATCCTTATAATTTTTAACTCAATATTTTACAATATTTTTTTTAAAGCCCAATAAAGCTATATCTCTTTTTGTAAGGCTATTTTTCTAATATCCCTTTTTTTAACATAGTTATTTAAACCAATATGGTTGTTATAACCTAATAATTTTGCTATTTTTCGCACACTTAATCCCATTGCTAAAAGCTCTTCAATTTTATCTCTTTGCTCATCAAATTTTGATTTTTGAATAGTTCCAACAGGCTTTCCAAGAGCTATACCTTCAAGTTTTTTTGCATTTAAAGCCTCTTTTGTTCTAAGACTTTGAAGCTCTTTTTCTAAATTTATAGCAATATTTATAACATTTAAAACCATATTTGCCAAAGGATCTTTATCATCTATAAAATCTAAATTTTGCTCAACCACAATAACTCTTATATTGTTTGATAGTAAAAACTTAACTATTTTTAAAATACTATTTATAGTTCTTCCAAATACATTTAAATTTGCAACAATAAGTGTTGAGTTTTTTTCACAATTTTCAAGAAGTTTAAGAAGATTTCTCTCCTCTTGAGGTCTATTTATAGCTATTTTAATCTCTTTATAAACTTCAATTTTTTTTCTTAAAACATACTCATCAATAGATTTTTTCTGATTTTTTGCATAATTTTCCTCAACTTGACTCTCTCTTATATATGTAAAATATTTTGTCATAATATAATCCTTTTGTTATATATTTAAACCATTTAAATTTATACAAAATGTTATCTGTTAAATAATTAATTAAAGCTTATACAAAAAATCATTGTAAAATATAATTTAAAGTATATTTTTGGTATTATCAAAGTTTTTATAAATAGATAAATTTTAAGGATTCTTTTGAGATTAACAGTTGCAATAAGTGGGGCTAGTGGTGTAAATTTAGCACTACGATTTATTAACTCTTTACCTAAAGAGATTGAGCTTTTTCTTGTATTTTCAAAATCTGCAAAAAAAGCATTTGCTATGGAAAATGGTAAAAAGATAGAAGAGTCACTTGAAAAAAGAGAAAATATAACTATATTTAAAGATAAAAATATAGGAGCTGCTTTAGCTTCTGGTTCTTTTAAGGTTGATAAAATGATAATTTTGCCTTGCAGTTCAAATACTTTGGCAAAGTGTGCTGTTGGAATTGCTGATAGTTTAATTACAAGAGCATTTACAGTTATGCTAAAAGAGAAAAGAGAGATTATAGTTGCACCTAGAGAGTTACCATTTAACACTATAATGCTAGAAAATATGTTAAAACTCTCAAAACTTGGAGTTACTATTGCACCACCAATTTTAGGATATTATAGCGCTCAACAAAACTTAAGAGATATGGAAAATTTTATTATAGGCAAATATATGGATTTATTAAAAATAGATAACAACTTATATAAAAGATGGAAATAGATATGAAAAATCAAAACAGTGAATATAACTATATAGGCTCTTACAAAAAAGCTATTTATAGTGGTACATTTGATCCAATTACAATTGGGCATTTAGATATTATCAAAAGAGCTAGTAATATTTTTGAAGAGGTTATTATTAGTGTTGCTAAAAGCGAACTAAAAAAACCTATGTTTAGTCATGAGAAAAGAGTTGAATTTGTAAAAGCTGTAACTAAAAATATGCCAAATATAAAAGTTGTTGGATTTGATACATTGCTTGTAGATTTTGCAAAAGAGATGCAAATAAACACAATTATTAGAGGGCTTAGAGCAGTTAGTGATTTTGAATTTGAGTTACAAATGGGTTATGCAAACTCATCTTTAAATAAAAATCTTGAAACAGTTTATTTAATGCCAACTTTAGAACACGCTTTTGTAAGCTCTACAATTGTACGAGAGATTATAAGATTTAAAGGCAAATTTGAGCACTTAGTTCCAAAAGAGGTTTTAGAATGTATGTAGTTCTTGAGGGTATTGATACAGCTGGAAAATCTACTCAACTTGAAATTTTGCAAAATAGATTTAAAGATGCAGTTTTTACAAAAGAGCCAGGTGGAACGAAGCTTGGAGTTAAACTTAGAGAACTCATTTTAAATGGAGAAGCTAGTAGTAAAACTGCTGAGATGTTTATGTTTTTGGCAGATAGAGCTGAACATACTAAAAATGTGATTATTCCAAATTTGGATAAAAAAATTGTTTCAGATAGATCACTAATCTCTGGAATTGCTTATGCTTTAACAAAAGATATGGATGAGTTAATAGAGTTAAATAAGATTGCTACAAAAAATATCTTGCCACAAAAAGCCATTTTACTTGAGCTAAGCCGTGAAGAGTTAATTTCAAGATTATCAAAAAAAGCAAATGATAGTATTGAAAAAAGAGGAGTTGATTATTTGCTTGAGATTCAAGCTAGATTAAAAGAGGTTATTTTGAAACTAAATATTGAACATATTTTTATAAATGCTAGTTTAAGTATAGATGAGATTTCAAAAAGAATAGAGGATTTTATAAATGAGTAATACAATTCAAAGTTTAAGAGGGATGAAAGATATCGTAGGAAGGGATAGTGAACTTTTTACCTACTTTATAGAAAACGCATCAAAAATTGCACAAAAATATGGCTTCTCTTACATAGAGACTCCACTTTTAGAAGAGACAGCACTTTTTAAAAGAAGTGTTGGAGAAAGTAGCGATATTGTAAATAAAGAGATGTATCAGTTTATCGATAAAGGGCAAAATGATGTATGCTTAAGACCTGAAGGAACAGCTGGAGTTGTAAGACACTTTGTAGAGAAAAAACTTGATCGTGCTGGTGGAACTTACAAGTGGTACTACTATGGACCTATGTTTAGATATGAAAGACCTCAAAAAGGAAGATTAAGAGAGTTTCATCAATTTGGTTGTGAAGTTTTTGGAATAGCAAATGTTTACGAAGATGCAAATATTATTATGCTTATTTGTGAGATTCTTGAATACTTTGGTATAGGCTTTACTTTAAAACTAAACTCTTTGGGTTGCCTTGAGTGTATGCCTCAATATAAAGAGAACTTAATAAATCATCTAAATAGTTTTAAAAAAGAACTTTGTGATGACTGTAATAGAAGAGTTGCTACAAACCCAATTAGAGTACTAGACTGTAAAAACGAGAAGTGTCAAACTCTTTTAAAAGACGCTCCAAAAATAACAAGTAGTTTGTGTAAATCTTGCGATAGCGATTTTGAAAAGCTAAAAGAGATTTTAGATTTTAACAGTGTAAATTACGAGATTGATTCAAATCTGGTTCGTGGGCTTGACTACTACAACAAAACAGCATTTGAGTTTGTAAGCAATGAGATTGGTGCTCAAAATGCAATTGCTGGTGGTGGAAGATATGATAGATTGGTTGAGTATCTTGGAGGAAAAAGCACAGCTGGAATTGGTTTTGCAATTGGAATAGAGAGACTTCTTGAGCTTATAAAAGTAAAAAAACAAAAAGAGGACTCTTTGTATATTGGAGTTTTAGATGAAACTTCTTTAAACAAAGCATTTGAAATAGCAATTCAAAAAAGAAAAACAACAAAAACTTATCTTGAGTACACACCAAGAGGATTTGCAAAACACTTTAGTATTGCAGAAAAATTAAATTGCAATATAGTTGCACTTATTGGCGAAAATGAGTTGAACAACAATACAATTTATATCAAAAATATAAAGACAAAAGAAGAAAAAACAATAAGTATTAGGGAGTTTATAAGTGAAAAATAAATTTGAGTATGGAATTGACATCTGGGGAGATGGTAACTTTTTTGTTGAAGATGGAGTTGTAAAGGTAAATTACAAACCCTATCCATCTTTAATATCTATTACAAAAGATATTAGAAAAAGAGGTTTTAGAGGACCACTACTATTGAGATTTCCTCATATTACAAAAAAACAGATAAAAACACTTTTTAATGCTTTTAATTCAAGTATTAAAGAGTATGAATACAAAGGTAGCTTTAATGCAGTTTTTCCTCTAAAAGTAAATCAACTTCCAAACTTTGTTCATCCACTTGTGAGTGCTGGTAAAAAATATGGTTATGGTTTAGAAGCTGGAAGTAAAGCTGAACTTATAATTGCAATGACATACAACAATATGGGAAGTCCAATTACAGTAAATGGATTTAAAGATAAAGAGATGATTCATTTGTGCTTTATAGCTAAAAGTATGGGACATGATATAACTGTAATTATTGAAGGTTTAAATGAACTTGAGATGATTTTGGAGGTTTTAGAAGAGAGCAAAATGGAGTCTCCAAATGTTGGTATTAGAGTTAGACTTCATAGTGGAGGAAGCGGTGTTTGGGCAAAAAGTGGAGGAATTGACTCTAAGTTTGGTCTTACATCAACAGAGATTTTAGAGGCATTTGAACTACTGCAAGATAATAATCTTGAAGATCTATTAACAATGATTCACTTCCATATAGGTTCAGCTATGAATACAATTAAGCCTTTGAAAAAAGCTTTAAGAGAGTCAGGTCATATTTATGCTGAGCTTAAAAATTTAGGTGCTAAAAACTTATCATCAATTAATATTGGTGGTGGTTTACATGTTGAATATAGTGCTTATGAGCAATCAAGATTCTACTCTTTAAATGAGTTTGCAAGTGATGTTGTGTTTACACTTAAAGATATTGCAAAACAAAAAGGTGTTGAAGAGCCAAATATTTTTACAGAATCAGGTAGATTCATAAGTGCTGCTTCAACTGTTCTTATAGCTCCTGTTTTAGAGCTATTTTCAGCTGAATATGAGCTTGATCATCTAAAATTAAAAGAGAAAAATCCACCTTTAATTGAAGAGTTAAATGACCTTTTAAAAGATATGACAAAGAAAAAGGCTTATGAGTTTATGCACGATGCTATGGATCACTTGGAGTCTTTATTAACTCTATTTGATTTAGGATATATTGATTTACAAGATAGATCAAATGCGGAGGTTTTAACTCATCAAATTATCAAAAAAGCAATTTCAATTCTTGAAGTTGATGATTATGAGGAGTTAAGAAAGTTTGATAAAAATATTCAAGAAAAATATCTATTAAACTTCTCACTTTTCCAATCTCTGCCTGATTATTGGGGAATAAACCAAGAGTTTCCTATTATGCCAATAACTCATTTGGATAAAAAACCAAGCAGAAGAGCAAGTTTATGGGATATAACTTGTGATAGCGATGGAGAGATTCCATTTGATATGCAAAAACCACTATATTTACACGATGTAAATCTAAATAAAGAGGATTATTTCCTAGGATTTTTTAATGTTGGAGCCTATCAAGATACTTTAGGAATGAAGCATAACTTATTTGCCCATCCAACTGAGGTTAATGTTGTATTTAAAGATGAAGAGGTTATTTTAGAAAAGATTTTAGAGTCTCAAAAAGTTTTAGATATATTAGATGATATTGACTATGACACAGAGGAGATTCAAACAATTTTAAGCAGAAGAGTTCCTCTTGAAATTTATGAGACACTAAAAAAATATCTAAATGACAATAGCTATTTAAAAACAATATGGAGTTACTATGACGAATAATAGTTTAGATAAAGAGTTAACTCTTTGGCAACTAATCAAAGAAGATTTCAGAGTTCCAAAGCTAAACGACCCAGTTCTTGACTCAAATTTTGAACTATTTTTCAACTACCCTGGAGTTTGGGCAATTATAAATTATAGAGTTGCAAATAGACTTTACTATAAGGGTTTTAAAAAACTTGCTCGTTTTATATCAGGATTATCTACTTTTTTAACAAAAACAGATATTCATCCTGCTTGTACTATTGGAAGAAGAGTATTTATAGATCATGCAATTGGAGTTGTAATTGGTGCAACTGCAATAATTGAAGATGATGTTTTAATATACCAAGGTGTAACTTTGGGTGGAGTTAGTCTTAATAAAGGCAAAAGACATCCAACTGTTAAATCAAATGTGGTTATTGGAAGTGGTGCTAAAATCTTAGGAAATATTACAATTGGGGCTAACTCAAAAATTGGGGCTAACTCTGTTGTAGTTGTTGATGTTCCTGATAACTCAACTGCTGTTGGAGTACCTGCAAGAATTATTAAAAAAGATAACAAAAGAGATAAAATGGCTCACAATGAGCTTCCAGATATAAATAAAGAGATGTTTAAGTATCTAATTGAACGAATTACAAACCTTGAAAGCTCTATAAAAAAAGATGAGAATTGTACCCTAGAAGAGAAAAATAGAACTTTGGAAAAAGAGTACAACGATTTTATAGAGACTTTAAATTCAAATAAAAAAGATTAAACTTGGAACTTGAACTAATAGCTTTTGGATTAATTACAGGTTTTACATCTGGATTTTTTGGAATTGGTGGTGGAAGTATCTTAATACCTATGCTACTTTTAGCAAACTATGGGATGAAAGAAGCTGTTTCAATCTCAATTATGCAGATGGTTTTCTCTTCAATTTATGGCTCTTTTTTAAACTCAAAAAAAATAAAATCTCTTTTTAGAGATGGTGCTATTTTAGGTGTTGGAGCTGTTTTTGGAGGAGCTACTAGTGGTTATTTTTTACCAACTGTTCCTGATATTTATCTTCAATATCTGTTTATTTTTGTTCTACTTTATACAATATTTACACTCTTTAAAGCACCCTCTTCTAGCGATATAGATAGATCACAAAAAAGCTTTTTAACTTTGGCTTTTATTGGTTATTTTGTTGGAATTTTTGCAATGAGTATTGGAATTGGTGGATCTTTGATTTTACTTCCAATTTTGGTTGGGTTTTTAAAATATGATTTAAAAGTTGCAACATCTTTGGGACTATTTTTTGTAATATTTTCTTCAATTGGTGGATTTATATCTACTTCGATATATGGAAATATGCTTTATTATGAGGGTTTTATTATTGGACTTGGTTCTATTTTGGGTGTATATTTTGGAATAAAAATAAAAGAGAAAACAAAATCAACTTCATATAAAAACTATGTTTTACTTTTAAATCTTTTGGTTTTGGGTGTTACTTTATATAAAACTTTTTTATAAACTTGGTTTTTCTTTTTCCATAATATTTGTTTTTCCACATCTAGGACATGGATTTGCTATATTTGAGTGGCAAGAGTAACAAAACATTGTATTGCAAGTTTCACATGAGAGTTTGCAGTGTTTGCATACATATGTTTTGGCTCTTTTTACTCTTTTTTTATCATCTTTTTTAAATAAGCAAGAAAACATAACAACTCCTTTTTTGGTAAGAAGTTATTGTATCTTATATCTTTTAATCAAGTGGTGATTTGAGTCAATCGTTATTTAAAAAACTATTTAAAAATTCTTCTTTAAATTCATTCTCATACTCTTCATTATAAAAAGGTAATCCAAGTATCTTATAACACCTATTTTCATATAAAGACAATCTATTTTCATTTATATCTTCTAAACTTATTTTATTTTCATTTGTACATTTTGTAATATCTTTTAAAAAATCATTTTTCCATTTGTCAAAATCAAATAAATGTTTACCTTTTGGTTCACAAAAAACTTGAAAATAACACTTTTCATTTTGAAGTAAAAGTAAAAAATCAGGCTCAAATCCTTCTCCATCTTTTTTCTCATCAAAACTATGAATCTTAAAAGCTTTTTCATTTCTAAGCAATGCTACTTTTTTATATCTATTTTTTAATTCATTTGAAACTTTTAAAATAAAATCAGTAAATGCTCTCTCTTCAATTGTTCCAAAATGTTCTTCAAATACATACCAATCATCTCTAATATCAATTCTACTTGCACTATCTTTTAATTTAATAGTTTTTTCTTTTGGTACTTTATCACTTATTCTTACTGGATGAAATTTAAAACTCCCTACAAAATTTGTTTTATTTGAAGACAATTTTTTCTCTATTGATTCAAGAACTTCAAGCAATAATGAAATTTTAAAATTATTATCAATATTTATTGTTTTTGAACTTTTTATATGCCACTCTATTGCACCTAAAAAATCATTATCAGATATAAACTGCTCAATACTCTTTAAATTAATAAAATATTTTTTAAGATTTGAAAAATAGAAAAATGGTTTTTTATTAATAGCAACTATTATTAAATACTTATCAAATTCAGATATTTTTATAACGGTTGAAACACTCAAATTTGAGATTTTTACTTCTTCATCAAAAATTATAGTTTGATTTGAACTATTATCTATATTCTTAATTTGATTTTTATATGAACTTCCTATATAACTAGATATTGAGTTATATTTTGCTCTGTCTATTGATATTTTTTCATTTACATATACAACACCATTTTTATAAAGCTCATCTTCTAAAAAACTATTTTTTAATTTCAATGTTATAGTTTTTGCACTCTCTTCTTTGTCCATAAGTCCTATTTTACTTAGTTCTGTTTTTAAATTTTTAATATACTCACTTTGATTTACACTATGAAAATACATCTCTTCAAGAATTTTTATTGGATTTGTAAAATCTTTATCAAACTTTCTTTTATATTTATCGTCACTTTCATAAACAAAAGGAAAATATCTAGCACCTCTTCCAATAAGTTGAGCTTCACTTACAGTGCTTTTACCACTTGTTTTTGCTTCATCAAGTTT
Source organism: Arcobacter sp. AHV-9/2010 (assembly GCF_004116575.1). Taxonomy (NCBI): domain Bacteria; kingdom Pseudomonadati; phylum Campylobacterota; class Epsilonproteobacteria; order Campylobacterales; family Arcobacteraceae; genus Arcobacter; species Arcobacter sp. AHV-9/2010. Next base: position 100,093 of record NZ_PDKH01000001.1, read on the forward strand.
AACAATATCAAAAAGATTTAAAACATCCCAACCCTCATTTAAAATCTCAACTGCAAAAATTGCTCTTATGTTATTATTCTCATCTTCAAGATTATTAAGATTTTTTAATTTTTCAATCTTATCTTCGCTTGTTGAATAAATTACAAGACATTTATCTTTTGAAAATGAATATTTTAATCTTTTTACAAAATCATCAATATTTATCAATTTTTGAAGTTCTTTTATAGCTTTTAAATCTGAATCTTTAAAAATATCTTCTAAATCTTTAGGTTTTAAATTATCAATAAGATTTATAAAGTCATCAAAATTTTTATCAATATTTTTTATTCCTTTTGGATTTTTAAACATTATTACAGGTTTAATTGATTTATTTAAAAACTTACTAGCAACTATTTGGCGATATTCGCTTATCATAATAGCTTGTAAAATTCTTTGGTTTTGACTAAGTCCATCACTTATTAAAACAATATCTTTTGAATATTTATCCTCTCTAAATTTAATAAGTGGATAATCGTAGATAATTTTCTCATCATAATAACTATTTTGAAGTTTTGCTGTTGCTGTAAATTCAAGTAAAATATTTTCTTTGTTTGTTTTTAGCAAGTTTTGTACAGTTTGCCACCAACTTCTCTCATCAGATTTTTCATTGTCAAGATGATGAGCTTCATCTGCTATTAAAACTATTTTTTTATCTTTAAAATCATCATAAGTTATAGCATTTTCTTTAGTGATAAGTTCCAAATCACTATGAAGTTTATGAATAGTTGTAAAATGAATATTTATATTTTCTTTTTTACTAATAGAGAAATTATCAACTATTTGATTTATTTTTATCTCTTGATTATTGATAATTATTTTTGGGTTAAATAGATACTTATTACTATTTGAATTTACTAAATTTTCTACTGTTTTTGTAATAATATTGTTTGTATTTACAAAAAAGATAAAATCCCTATAACCCAACTCAAACAGATACAAAATAGAACTAGCAATAATATTGGTTTTTCCACTTCCCGTTGCCATATGAAAAAGTAGATGTTTATTGGGTAAATCTTTGTATTTTTTGTGCATTTGCATATAACAAATAAAATTCTCCAAAGCCTCTTTTTGATAGGGTCTTAATGGATATTTAAGGTTGTTTGTAATGCTTAAAGAGATATCTGGTTTATCAACTCCATCAAAAAAATTTTCTATTTTTTGATATAAAAAATTACTCATTTTCTATTCCATAAAACTTTTTATTTATTTCTATTTCTTCTTTTTTTACATTGTAAGTTTCATCTTCTATTTCACTTATTGGAAAATATTGCATATTTTTATTTAATGCTCCAATTTCAACATCTTTAAAAGTATCAATTTGTTTTAATTCTGCATATACAAAATCTCCACCACCTTTCCAATTTACAGCTTTTGAAATACCACCTTGCTCACCATCTATCACTTTTTTAAGTCTCTGTACTGCTATATCTTCTATATAATCCATCTGTTCAATACCTATATATCTTCTTCCCATTTTATGAGCAACTGCACATGTTGTTCCGCTTCCTAAATGATAGTCCATAATAAGATCATTTTCATTGGTAGCAATTTCTAAAATTCTTTTTATAAGTGTTTCAGGTTTTTTTGCATTTTTAAATTGAATTTGTCCTTCATTAGATATTCCTTGCCATAAATCATCTGTAATAATGTTACTAACAGGTTCTAACTTTATAATTTTTTGATTTTTAGTATCTGTATAAATTAATTTATTCAACATCGTGATAGTTTGATTTTTATAAAGTAAATATTGAGATAATTTTCCTTTATCTTTTCCTTTACTAGGTGTATATTCATATAAAAACAAATCTTCATTATTTGAAAAATCTTCAATATGTCGTTTTAATTTTTTTCCAATTCCACCACTTAATGCAGTAAGTCTAAAAATTTCATCTCTTTTATTAAAAAAATCTTTTTCACTCATTTGTTTAATAGACAAGGTTTCAATATTAAAATTTCCTTTTGGAATTTTATAATATTTAATTTCATCTTTTTGAACTATAAATTCTTTTTTATCAAAATTAATATTGTTAATAAGACTATTATATTGCTTTGCTGTTTTTGAATTTGCATTTATTATTTCAGTTTGTATTTTAATTGAATTATATTTTAAATTATTAATATTTTTTGAATAAATTTGCAAATATTCTGAACAATCAAAAAACATTTCAGTATCAGTTGTTAATCCACCAGCACTTTTTACTTTACAAGTTACAATTGAAATGAAATTTTCTCTACCAAATATTTCATCCATCAGCACTTTTAGATAAGCTTGTTCATTATCGTCACATTGCACAAATATAACGCCATCATCACTTAAAAATTCTTTTGCCACTTCAAGTCTATTTTTCATAAAAGTAAGCCAAGTACTGTGATTAAAGTTGTCATTATATTTAAAGCTATCATTTCCAGTGTTATATGGTGGATCAATATATATTAGCTTTACTTTCCCAGCATACTTCTTTTTTAAACTATGAAGAGCTATTAAATTATTACCCTTAATTATCAAATTATCATCATCTTTAATTTCGCAATTCTCTTGAACTTCATCTTTACTATATCTTTTGATATTTGTAAGCACTTTTGGTTCAAACAACCTATCTATTTCATTGCTTGAAAGTATTTCATTATAAAAAACCTCTTCTTTCTTATCATCATCTTTTGTTTGACCGCCTTCTAAAATACAATCTTTATGAGGAAAGGCTAAAACAACATCATCAAATTTTTTTATAAAATTATCTTTTTTTATAAGTCCTATTTTATTTGTATAAGAAGTATATGAGCCATTTTTCATATAATCGTTTAAAGTAAAAAACTCTATAAGTTTATTTTGATTAAGTACAAAAATATCATCAACTTGTGTAAAAAAATGTTTTTTTGCTCTATCATCATTTTTAAGTATTTTAATAAGTTCAATATCTATTTTTTCTATTGCTTCCAATATTTTTGGAATAAAAAGTACTTTATTACTATCACTAAAAGTTTGTGAATTTTTAAATAAGTTTTCAATATGTTGTTTAAATGATAAAGGCATAATATTTTTCTCTTTTTTTAAATTTTAGAGAAGTATTTTATCTTCTTATTTTTAATACTAGTTAAATATTAACTATAAATATCTATTTTGTAGTTAATATTTAATCTGTTGAGTAATAAATACTTATAAGTTAAGTTTTAATCAAAAAGGTTAAAAAATGACTCAAAGAGATATGGCTGGATATATTGGTGTTACTCCTGTAACTTTAAGAAATTGGAAAAAACATAAACCAAAACTATATGAAATAGTAATGAAAGGCTTCGCCTTTGAAGAGGCTGTAAAAAAAGCACAAGAAAATGCAGATGAGCTAAAAGCTTTGGAAGAGAAATTTAAAATAAAGAAGTAAAATTTTATATCTCTAAAGATTTAATACTTTTTTGAATTATATTTTTAGCATTTAAAGCTATATTTTCAAACTCTTTAGTTTGTGGTTCAATTTTTTCAAGCTCTAAAATATATTTTTTCTCATCAAGTCTATCTAAAGATGAGTTTAAAATATCTAAGTCATCAAAGGATATAAATCTTGAAAAAACTAGATTTTCAATAATTTTTTTATCAAAAAATATAGCCACTGCAATATCAAAAATATCACGAGTAAGATTGTCTTGTTTTCTATACTTTATTTTTTTTGCTACTATATCTTCAATTGATTCATAAAAAAGTTTATAATCTAACTCTATGATTTCATTTTTGATAGGATTATTTATAATTGATTCATTAAGTAAAAAATCTACTTTTATATCATCTTTTGTTTTAAGTTGTACATGGTGATTCATCCCATCAAATCTATATTCATTACTATCAAATAAATTTGTCTCATCTATGTACCATTTTGGATTTAAAAAATCAAAAAGTTGTGATTCTGTTATAAATATATCTATATCAAATGATTTTCTGTGATTAAAATGAAACATTGCTAAAGCAGTACCACCACCAAAAACCCACCAATTTTTCAAAGTTGACTGTTTTTCAATAGGAGCTAATAACTCATAATAAACATTATTTAAAGTATTTATTTGTTGTTCAAAATTATTTAAATAGCCACTCATATTGCGAAATCTCCTTTGCATTGTACTGGTCTTTATAATAATCATATACTATTTTTAGATTTGTTTTATCAATATCAAAAATTTCGCAATATTTTATTACATCATCATAATTTACTTCATTAAAAATTGTAGTTATGGCATATTGATACTTTTTATCTGTTATTGGTTTTGAAAAAATATTGTATAAATCATCTAAAGTATAATGAACTCTTTTATCACTTATAGAGTTATTTATAATTGATAATATCCATTTTGCTATAGATATTTTTTTCTCTTCTTCTAAAAATTTATTATATGGTTTTATAAAATCATAATTTTCTTTATCTAAAGACAAATCATATTCCATTTGCTTTAATAATATAAACTCTGGCTTCAAATCAAAAAATTTTGCAAACTTTTTTGCTGTATGAATAGTAAAGCCTCTCTTTTTTTGATAGAGTTCACTTATTGTTTTTTTGCCTATTTGTAAAATTTCACAAAGTGTATCTTGTGTTATTTTATTTGGTTCTATATATTTTTCTTTTATAAAATCTATTGGTGCTATCATTTTATTATCCTTATATGATAATTTAAGTATTTAAAATATTATCACAATATGATAATATTATCAAATTGTTTCATAAGTTTATAAAATTTGAACCAAAGAACTATAGTTAAGCAAAATATTGTAAAATAGCAAAAATTTTGAAAAGTAGATACATGCAAAACACAATTTTAAACAGATATGACAAAGATGAAAATGGAAATTTAATCATAAAAATCTATACAACAAAGATAGAGAATCTATACGAAGATTATGACAAAAAATCTACATTTATAAAAAAAGATTTAAAAGAGGATTTAGAGAACTATCTTGAAGAGAGTGTTGCTGAAATAGCAGATAATAGTTTTATTATAAATTTTAATTTTGATGAAAAAAGCAGTGTTGAGACGCAAAATAGATTAAAAGTTAGTATTAAAGAGTATTTTGAATATCTTCAATTTTTGGAAAAAAAGAAGATGAGTGAGAATCTTAGAAACTCTTTGATATTTATATCTCTTGGAGTTGCTTTGATTGCAATTTCATTTATTATTCCAGCTCAAGAGAAGTTTATTTTAAAAATACTTACAGAAGGTGTTACTGTTGGGGCTTGGGTTTGTTTATGGGAAGCTATGGCTATTATTTTAGTAAATTGGTTGCCACTTAAAAAAAGATTGAAAATCTTAAAAAAAATATCAAATGCAAAAATAGTTTGTTCATAAAAAAGGTATAAAATGAATCAAAAACTAAAAAAATATTTAATAAGTTTTATAAAATATGCAATCTTTTTTATTGTAGTTATCAATCTTGTAAGTTACTATAAAAGCCTTGATTTAAATAATAACAAACTTGAAATAACAAGCTTTGAACTACTAGATGGCACAACTTATGAAATAGAAAAAAATAGACCTATATTAATTCACTTTTGGGCAACTTGGTGCCCTATTTGTGCAGTTGAAGAGCAAAATATTGAAACTATTTCAAAAGATTATCAAGTTATTACAATAGCAAGTCAATCTGGAAGCAGTGAAGAGATAAAAGAGTATTTAGAAAAAAATAACTTGAGCTTTAAAGTTGTAAATGATGATTTTGCAACTTTATCAAGAGCATTTAATATAAAAGCATTTCCAACAACTTTTATATATGACAAAAATCAGAATTTAAAATTTAGTGAAGTTGGATATAGTTCTACTTTTGGGCTTAAATTAAGACTTTGGTGGAGCAATTAAAGAGTATTTTGGATAAAATCCAAAATTACAATAATAAAAACTGGGGAAGATATGAAATTTAAAGTATTTGTAGATGGACAACATGGAACAACAGGATTAAAAATCCATGAGATGTTGGCTTTAAGAGATGAGTTAGAGCTTTTAACAATTGATGAAAAAGATAAAAAAAACAAAGAAAAAAGAGCAGAACTTTTAAATAGTGCTGATTTAGTTTTTTTATGCCTTCCTGATGATGCTTCAAAAGAGTCTGTTGGTTTAATAACAAATGAAAATGTAAAAGTAATAGATGCAAGTACAGCACACAGAACTAATTCAGATTGGGTTTATGGAATACCTGAACTTACAAGTAAACAAAGAGATAAAATCAAAACTTCAAAAAGAGTTTGTGTGCCAGGATGTCATGCTAGTGGATTAATTGTTGCTATGAAACCTCTATTTAAAAACAAAATTTTAAGCAAAAATCATAAACTAATTTGCCACTCAATAACTGGTTATAGTGGTGGTGGAACACAGATGATAAATGATTATGAAAATGGAGATTTTAACACTATTGGGGCTCAAAGACCTTATGCTTTAGGATTAAATCATAAACACCTTCCAGAGATGAAATATGTCTTAAAAATAAACAAAGCTCCAATTTTTACTCCAAGTGTTGGTAACTTCAAGCAAGGTATGCTTGTAATCTCATATATTGAAAAAAGTAGTATGAAAAAACCTCTAAATAAAGATGAGTTAATCAAAGTTTATAAAAACTACTACTGTGATGAGATTTTTATAAAAATTATTGAGAACAATGATGAGTATTTAGAAAATGGATTTTTAAATCCAATGAGATGTAACAATACAAATAGTATTGAGATATCTGTTTATGAAAATAAAACTGATTTAGTAGTTATTTCAAGACTTGATAACTTAGGAAAAGGGGCAAGTGGAGCCGCTGTTCAATGTATGAATATAATGCTTGGTCTTGAAGAGAGAAAAGGTTTAGAGATAAAACTCTAAACTCTTTTAAACTAAACTTTTTAAACTCTCTTCTATATTTTTATATTTAAAATTAAATTTTAAATCCAAAAGTCTTTTTGGAACTGCACTTTGTCCATCACTTAAAACTTTTGCACCTTCACTAAATATAAGTTTTAAAACAAACTCTGGAATAGGAAAAATTGTTGGTCTTTTTAAAAGTTTTCCTAAACTCTTTGTAAACTCATAGTTTGTTGTAGGAGTTGGTGCTGTAGAGTTAAACACACCATCAAACTCATTTTCAATAACAAAATTATATATATTTACTAAATCTTCTATATGAATATATGAAAAATACTGTTTTCCACTTCCAATAATTCCACCTAATCCTAATCTAAAAGGTGTAATCATCTTTTTAAATGCTCCGCCATCTTTTCCTAAAACTATTCCAAATCTAAAAATAGCTACTTTTGTAGTACTGTTTTTTGCTTTTTGTGCCTCTTTTTCCCAGTTTTGACATAGAGTTGATAAAAAATCATTTGAAAAAGAGCCATTTTCATCATAAGTTTTTTTGTTGTCATATATTCCAACTGCTGAAGTTGATATAAAAAGTTTTGGTCTATTTTCAACTCTATTTATAGATTCTGTCAATTTTTTTGTAGTCTCAATTCTACTTGAAATCAAAAGTTTTTTGTAACTCTCACTCCATCTATTTATAATATTTGCGCCACTTAAATTTATAATCACATCGCTAGAACTTATAAGTTCATCAAGCTTTGAAGAGTCATTTAAAACCTCTCTTTTTATTTGAACAACTTTGTAGTTTTTATTTGAAAAAAACTCAACTAAACTTTGTCCAACAAATCCACTAGCACCAGAAATTGCAATGGTTTTCATATACTCTCCTTATAGTTTGTTATAACTTCATATTTAACACTAATCTGTCATAATTTATGCAATACTTGGAATCAAGAAATCAGATTTTTTAATAAGTTTTGAACCTTTTTTATTAAATTCATTCTCTATTTTTAATCTATTTTTTGAAATATACTCCAAAACAAGAGGTTCTTGCTTTTGAATAAGATTTAATATAGCAAGTTTTAAAGATGAGTAAAACTCCTCTTCTTTATATACTTTTTCTGCTATTAAATCTATTTGTATCTTATTGTTACTCTCTAAAAAACTACTCTCTAAAAGTTCTAAAACTCTTTTTGCAACTTTATAATTTGTAATATGTCTTAAAAATTTATAAAATTTCATAGATAGATCTAAAAGATAATCTAAATTTCCTATATCTTCAATCTTAGATATTTTTCCATATTCTAAATACTCAATTAAATCATCATCACTAAAAGCATACTCTAAAAGTGAAATTATCTTTCTTTTATCATGCTTTTTCCATTTATAGTATGTTGGAGCAGAAAACTCAAAAAGCTTTGTCATAATCATCTCTTTTGTCATATCTCACCTTTAAAAAAATTTTATCATTATATACTTATATAAATAATGATTTGATAAAGATAGATAAATAACAAAATAGTTTAACTATTTACCAAACTCATTCCTAAATATGTATTATATGCAACATAACAAAGAATCAAAATTGTTCCTTCAACTCTATTTATTCTTCCATCTTTTCCTTTAAAGCCATAAGCCGTAGCAAAAAGTGCAATTGTTAAAAGAAGCATAACTATCCAATCTCTTTTTAAAACCTCAAGAGGAACACTATTCATAGGTGCAATTACAACAGCAATTCCAATTACTGCTAAAAGGTTGAACATATTTGATCCAACAACATTTCCAATAGCAATATCATGTTCACCTTTTCTTGCTGCAATTACTGAAGCTGCAAGTTCTGGTAAAGAAGTTCCAAGAGCAACTATTGTTAAACCAATTATTAAATCACTAACTCCAAATTCAACAGCAACTCCAACAGCTCCCCAAACAAGAAGTCTAGAACTTGCTATTAATAAAACAAGCCCAAAAACAAGCCACATAACTCCAACTTTTAAACTCATAGAGTGTTTTAACGCTGCATCCATATCACTTTCTAAGCTATCACCTTTACTTTTTAAAGCTGTATAAACAGACCATAAAATTAGTGCAAAAAAAGCTACTAAAAGTACAACTCCTTCAAAAAGTGTTAAACTATTATCTAAAAGCAAATATCCTGTAAACAATACTATTAAAAGTAAAAGTGGAATCTCTTTTTTAACTATTTTTGAATTAACCATAATTGGAGATACAACAGCTGTAACTCCTAAAATCAAAGCAATATTTACAATATTTGATCCAATAGCATTTCCAAGTGCAAGTGCTGGATTTCCTTCATAAGCTGCTATTGCAGAAACTACCATCTCTGGAGCACTTGTTCCAAATCCAACAATTAAAATACCTATTAATAAACTTGGCATTCCAAGATGCTTTGCTGTTGATGCAGCACCATCTACAAACCTATCTGCACTCCAAACTAAAAGAGCAAATCCTAGTACTATTGCTAGCAGATAAAATGTCATAAAAATATCTTCCTTAAACTAATTTTTTAGCTGAAATTATACTTAAACTATTTTAAATCTTGCCAAGAGTTAGCAACACCAACAGATACTTTTAAAGGAACATTTAATACAAAAATACTCTCCATAATCTCTTTTATATCTTTGCTTACCTCATCAATATACTCATCTTTAACTTCAAAAATAAGCTCATCATGAATTTGTAAAAGCATTTTTACATTTGGATTATCTTTATATTTTAGATGAATATTTATCATAGATAGTTTTATTAAATCAGCCGCACTTCCTTGAAATAGTGTATTTACAGCCTCTCTTAAATATGCGGCTTTTAACATAGGAGATGCACCTTGAAAATCAAAAAGTCGTTTTCTATTTAGTAGTGTTTTTACATAACCATTTTCAATAGCACTATCTTCAATAGATTTAAAATAATCTTTTACACTTTTAAATGCTTCAAAGTATGAGTCAATATATGTTTTTGCCTCTTTTGTAGAAATTCCTAAAGTATCTGATAGTTTTTTACTTCCCATTCCATATAAAAGCCCAAAGTTTATAGTTTTTGCAATAGCTCTTTTATCTTTTGCCTCATCTTCTCCAAAAATTTTAATAGCAGTTTGTAAGTGGATATCTAAATCATTTCTAAAAGCTTCAAGTAAAGCTTCATCTTTTGAAAAATGTGCAAGAAGTCTAAGCTCAATTTGTGAATAATCAACTCCAACAAGTTTATAACCATCTTGTGCTATAAAAGCTCTTCTAATTTGAATATCACTAAAAGCCCCAACAGGAATATTTTGTAGGTTCGGATTTTTTGAACTTAATCTTCCTGTTGTAGTACCTGTGTGTAAAAATGAAGAGAAAACTCTATTTTCACTATCCTTTAATCCAAGCTCTAAAAGTGGTTCAATATATGTTGAGTGAAGTTTAAAAGCCTCTCTATATTTTAGTAAAAGAGGCACTACTTTGTGCTTATCTTTTAAACTCTCCAAAACAGACTCATCTGTACTATAACCTGTTTTTGTCTTCTTTGAAGATGCAAGTCCTAGTTTTTCAAACAAAATCACACCCAACTGCTTTGGAGAGTTGATATTAAAACTCTCACCACAAGCTTCATAAATATTTTGAGTTAATTCATTTAGATAAATTAAACTTCTATCTTTGTACTCTTTTAGAAGATTTACATCTACTTTTATACCTTTTTGCTCCATTGAAGCTAAAACATAAATAAAGTTAAACTCCAACTCAAAAGCTATACTTAAAAGCTCCTCTTCGCCTCTTTGTTTAAAAATCTCAAGCTGTTTATTAAATAGTTTCAGAGTCATAAAAGCATCTTCAGCTGCATATTGTGTTGCTTTTTCTAACTCAACACTTGAAAAATCTTCACCTTTTTTTACAACTTCAGAAAAAGAAACCATATCTATTTGAAAATATTTTTTTATTTGATAATCTATTCCAACTTTCTCACTTGTATCTAAAAGCCACGATAAAATCATAGTATCTGCATATAGTTTTAAATCCAAATCAAAATTGTTTTTTACAATTTGCCAATCATATTTAAAATTTTGAAAAACAAGTTTATATCTATTTAAAATCTCTATTGCTTTTTTAGCAGCCTCAATTGAGATTTGATTACCAACCCCTAAGTAGTTGTGAGATATTGGTACATAATATGCTTTTTTATCTTCATAACAAAATGAGAATCCAACTATTTTTGCTTTTGCAGTATCAAGATTTGTTGTCTCTGTATCAAATGCAATTATTGCATCTCTTGGAATTTTATTTATTGCCAAAGTTAAATCATTTTCATTATTTAATAAAATATACTCAATTTTCTCATCTTCTATTTTTTTTGGAACTTCTGTTTTATAATTTAGACCATTTTTGTTTACTCTCTCAATAATTCTGTGCATATCATAAGACTCTAAATCTGAAGCTATTTTTAAAATTGGATTCTCACTTGGCAAAGAAAACTCATCTATATTTGATATAAAGTGGCAATCATCTTTTAAAGTTACAAGTTGTTTTGATAAAAAGGCATTCTCTTTTCCCTCAATTAATAGCTCTTTTGTTCTTTTTTTATCTATATTTTCAATATTTTCATATATATTTTCAAGTGTTCCAAATTGCTCTATTAAAGTTTGTGCTGTTTTTGCACCAACTCCTTTTACTCCTGGAATATTATCAGCTGTATCACCTACTAGTGCTTGATAATCTATAAACTGCTTTGGAGTTACTCCATATTTTTCTATACATTTTGCTTCATTAATAATCTGCTTTTTAGTTGGATCAAACAGATATACACTATTTGCATCATCAATTAGTTGATATAAATCTTTATCATGAGATACAATTCGCACCTCAAAGCCTTTTTCCTTTGCATCTTTTGCAATTGAAGCCACCATATCATCAGCTTCATATCCAGTTCTAATAGCTATTTTAAATCCCATTTTCTCAATCCAAGATATTGCAACTGGAAGTTGAGTTAATAAATCTTCAGGAACATCTGGTCTTTGAGCTTTGTAGTTATCAAATAGCTCATTTCTAAAAGTAGATCCTTTTGCATCAAGAGCAAAAACTATATAATCTGTCTTAAAATCTTTTCCAATTCCAGCAACAAAATTCATAAAACCTGTTAAAAGTCCAGTTGGGAAACCTCTGTTTGATCGCAAGGGTGGAAGTGCAAAATAACTTCTAAATAAAAATCCAAATGTATCGATAATAGTGATGCTTTTTTTCATAAATCTTCTTTCAATATAGGTTTTAAAGATTTTATAATATAATAATCTCTTTTAAATATGGGTTTATAATAAAAGGATAAAAGATGATAATAATTCCAGCAAGGCTAAATTCAAGCCGATTTGCTAACAAAATTTTAGTAGATATTTTAGGTCTTCCAATGGTTATAAGAACTGCAAAACAAGTAAGCTCTTTGGATAAAGTTGTAATTGCAACCGATAGTAGTGAAGTTATGGATTTAGCAAAAGAGCACGGTTTTGATGCTGTTATGACAAGTGTTAATCACAATAGCGGAACAGATAGAATAAATGAGGCTGTAAATAGATTAAACTTAAGTGATGATGAGATTATTGTAAATGTTCAAGCTGATGAGCCTTTTATAGAAGTAGATGTTGTAAAGGCTGTTATAAAAAGAGTTCAAGAGATTAAAAATCAAGATGATATTTTAATAACTTCTTGCTACAAAGAGATAAATAGCGAAAATGCAGATGATCCAAATTTGGTAAAAGTTGTTTTAAATGAAGATGAAAATGCAATCTACTTTTCAAGAGCAAAAATTCCATATCACAGAGATCATAGCGAAAACTCAACATATTTTGGACACTTAGGAATTTATGGATTTACAAAAAAATCTTTAAATAAATTTTGTAGTTTAAACCCTTCAAAATTAGAAAATATTGAAAAACTTGAGCAGCTAAGAGCAATTGATAATGGATTTAAAATAGCAATGGTAAAAGTTAATTCAAAATCTTTTGGAATTGATACGCAAGAGGATTTAAACAGAGCTTTAAAAGTTTTTAAAGCCTAAATTATAGAAAAGAGTAGTTTTTTTAAACTACCTTTTAAAACTTCTCTCTCTTTTTTACTAAAATCTTTAAATGTATTTTCAAGCCTTTTTGAACTCTCTTCTACACAATTTAGTATTATATCTTTACCTTTTGGTGTAAGAACAACTAGAAGTTTTCTTTTATCCTCTTTTAAAGATGTTCTAGTTATCAAACCTCTATCTTCAAGTTTTTTTAATATTTTTGTCATTCCACCTGATGAAAATATCATTGTATTATACAACTCTGTTGGTGTTAGAGCGTGTTCATTGTTTTCAAAATATAAAGATGCTAAAACATCAACTTCTGAGTGCAGAAGATCAAAATTTTGTTTATGAAAACTCTCCTCTTCCTGATATATATGTTTTGCAATCAATATAATAGGAAGAGATAAAGCAAATACATCATACTTCTCTTCTTGAACAACTTTTTTGTAAAAATCTTCTATATGTCTTTTTTTCATCTTGGAAGTTTAACTAAATTAAGTTTAAAAATATCTTTCTAGAAAGATAGTTTTAAGTAAATTTTTGATATTATCGCTTTTTATTTTTAAAAGGAGTAATTTTGAAAAAGATATATTTTATTTTTTTATTACCGCTTTTTTTACATAGTCAAACTTTAGATGAACTAGTTGTTTTATCAATAGAGAATCAGCTTGTTAAAGCTTCACAACAAAATCTTGAGGCTTTAAAAGAGGATTATAAAAGTATAAAAAGTGGTTACTTACCAAAAGTTAATGTTGGTACAACTTATTATGTAAATGATAAAGAGTACACAGCACAACAAATTTCAAAAAAAGGTTTAACTGCATATGGAAGTGTAGATTTTATTATTTATGATGGTGGTAAAAGAGGAGATACTTTTGATATTTATAAATCATCAATTAAAAGTGGTGAAAGCTCTCTTGAAGCACTTAAAAACAATATCTCTTTAACTGTTGTAAATCACTACTATAACTTTTTATCGCTAGATGCAAATAAAGATGCTAAACAAAAAGAGATAGAGCAGCTTGTTGCTCAAAAAAATAGAATTGAAAGATTCTATGAAGCTGGAACTGCAACAGAGGATGAGTATCAAAAAATAGTTTCAAGAGTTGAAGCTTCAAATGTTGAGTTGCAAGAGCTTGAGCTTGAGCTTATTACTATACTACATAATCTTGAGTATTTAACAGGACAAACAGTTACTATTTCAAGTGGTTCAACTATAAAAGAGATTGAAAATAAAGAAGAGCCTAATGAAAGATTTGATATTCAAGCACTTTTATTTGATACAGAAGCAAAAGCTTATGAAACAAAAGCTGCTAAAAGTGACTATCTTCCTACAATTACTTTAAATAACACTTTTAACTACTATGACAAAGATTATGATGATGAAAATATGAGAAATGGAATTTATCATCAAAATGTTGCTAGTGCAAATTTAAATTGGAATATCTTCTCTTTTGGAGAGACAAGATTTAAATCTCAAGCAAAGCAAAAAGAGTATTTAGCTAGTAAATCAAACTATGATTATGAAAAAAACAAAGCTTTGGTTGATTTTAAATTGGCACTAAAAGCTTACAATATAGCAAAAGCAAAAATAAGTTCAAGTGAAGCATCTGTAAAAGCTGCACAAAGTGCTTATGAGGTTATTAAATCAAAATTTGAAAATGGCTTAATTGATAATGTTGCATTCTTACAAAGTTTAACAGAAAAATACAATGCAATAAGCTTACATAAAAAAGCTCTAAATGATTTAGAGATTAAAAAAGCAACAATAATTTACCATAGTGGTGAGAAAATTAAGGAGTATATAAAATGATAAAAAAATCGATAGTGTCAATAATTTTAGCAACAGTTAGTTTTTCTACAGTTTTTGCAAATGAAGCCCCTGCACTTCCAGTGCAAGTTTTTAAGGTAGAGAAAAAAGATTTTAAAACTACAAAAAATTATCCAACTATTTTAAAATCAATTGAACAAGTTGATGTTACAGCAAGAGTTGCTGGAATTTTAAAAGAGAAACATTTTAATGAAGGTGATTTTGTAAAAAAAGGATCTTTGCTTTATAAAATAGAACCAGATACATATTTAGCAAATTTAAATATTAAAAAAGCAAACTTTACAAAAGCAAAAAAAGATTTTGAAAGAGCAAAATCTTTGATTGAATCAAAAGCGATTAGCCCTCAACAATTTGATGAGTTTACATTTCAATATGAGAGTTCAAAAGCTGCACTTGATGAAGCACAAATTCAATACAACTATACAAAAGTAACTAGTCCAATAGATGGAATTGCTGGAATTAAAAGAGAAGATATTGGTGATTTAGTTGGAACAAGTGCAACTAACTCTGTTTTAGTAACTGTTACAAATACAAATCCAATTCATGCAGAGTTTTCACTTCCAAGAGCAGATATGAATAACTTTTTAAAACAGATAAAAGATAACAAAGCAAAAACAGCACTTATCTTAAATAATAAAGAGTATCAAGGAGAGATAGATTTTGTATCTCCAACAATAGATTCAAATACTGATACTTTGCTTTTAAGAGCAAAAATAGATAATAAAAATGGTGATCTTTTAGTTGGAGATTTTGCACAAATCAAAATTAGTAATCTTGATTTAGGTGATGTTTTTGTAGTTCCTGAAAATGCTGTTTTAAAAACATCTCAAGCCTCTATTGTAATGGTTGTAGATGATAACAATATTGTAAATCCAAAACCAGTTGTTGCTGGAGATTTGATTAAAGATGGTGTTATTATAAAAGGTGGTTTAAGTGGTGGTGAAAAAATTGTTATTTCAAATATTGCAAAAATAAGACCTAATACAAAAGTTCAAATAATAAATAAAGAGAAATAGTATGATTTCAGCATTTTTTATAAGAAACCCTGTTTTTGCAGGAGTTTTATCTATTATTATATTTCTAGTTGGACTTATTTCTATGTTCAATTTACCAATTGAACAATACCCAAAAGTTCTTCCTCCACAAATTGTTGTAAGCACAAATTATCCAGGAGCTAGTGCAAATACTATTGCAAAAACAGTAGCAGCTCCACTTGAACAACAGATAAATGGTGCTAAAGATATGATTTATATGAACTCTTTAGCTGATGATAGTGGAAATTTATCAATTAATGTATATTTTGAAGTAGGAACAGATCCTGATAGTGCAAAAATTGATGTAAACAATAGAGTTCAAGCAGCACTTTCTTCAATGCCTGAGCAAGTTCAAAGAGTTGGAGTTGTTGTAGGGGAGAGAAGTCCTAGTATTTTACAATTTATTATGCTTCAATCTCCAAATAACACTTATGACTCTATATATCTATCAAACTATGCGCTACTTAATATGGTTGAAACACTAAAAAGGGTTGAAGGTGTTGGAGATGCTATGATTTTTGGAGCAAAAGATTACTCTATTAGAGTTTGGCTAGACCCTTCAAAACTTTCAAAATACTCTTTAGCAACAACTGATGTAATAGCTGTTATTAAAGAGCAAAACAATCAATATGCAGCTGGAAAAATTGCAGCTGAACCAATTGCAAATAAACAGATGTACACATATACAATTCAAACTCCAGAGAGATTTGATGACCCTGTTCAATTTGCTAATATTGTAATTCGTTCAAATCCTGATGGGAGTAGTTTAAAGCTTAAAGATATTGCTACAATTGAACTAGGTGCTAGTAATTATAGTATGCAAACAAGATTAAATAATTCGCCTTCTTTACCAATTGGTGTATTTTTACAAAGTGAAGCAAATGCTTTAGAATCAGCAGCAGCTATTAAAAAGGCTTTAGAAGAAGCTAGTAAAAGCTTTCCTGAAGATATGACTTATACAATTCCTTATGATAGTACAGATTTTATCTCTGCTTCTATAAGCGAAGTTGTTAAAACATTTGTTGAAGCACTTATTTTAGTTATTTTAATTATATTTTTATTCTTACAAAACTGGAGAGCTACAATTATTCCTTTAATTGCAGTTCCTGTTTCTATTATTGGTGCATTTGCTGGAATGTATGCTTTAGGATTTAGTATAAATCTTTTAACACTTTTTGGACTAGTTCTTGCTATTGGTATTGTTGTTGATGATGCTATTATTGTTATTGAAAATATTGAACGACATATGGAGATGGGAAAAACTCCAAAAGAGGCTGCATTTGCTGCTATGAGAGAGGTAACTGGAGCTTTAATTGCTATTATTTTAGTTCTTGGAGCTGTGTTTATACCTGTTGCTTTTATGGGTGGATTAAGTGGTGAGATGTATAGACAATTTGCTATTACCATTGTTGTATCCGTTACAATTTCAGGATTTGTTGCACTTACTTTAACACCATCACTATGTGTAAGAATATTAAAAAATAAAAAACATGAACCAAAAGGTTTTTTCAAATGGTTCAATAATATGTTTGATAGAGCTACTGTTGGTTATTCATTTTTAGTTAAAAAAACAATTAGATACTCTTTAATATCTATGCTACTATTTGGTGGTTTAATATTTATATCTTACGATATGTTTAAAGGTATGAAAACAGGATTAGTTCCAGATGAGGATCAAGGTACAATATTTATATTTGGATTTAATCCTCCTGGTTCATCACTTTCAAGAACTATTGAGCTAAGTGAAGAGATTAATGCAATTGTTTCAAAAGACCCAAATGTTAAAAATATTATTACACTTGCTGGTTATGACTTTACAACATCAGCTCAAAGAACACACACGGTTGCAACAATTATTAAACTAAAAGATTGGGACGAAAGACCAGATTCAAGTCAATCAGCACAAGCACTTTTAAAGAAATTTAGTGGTCAATTAATGCAAACTAGTGAAGGATTTTCAATCGCTGTTATTCCACCTGCAATTATTGGAATGAGTGTAACAGGTGGATTTGATATGTATATTCAAGATAGAACTGGTGGAAGTACTGAGGATTTACAAAAAGTTGTTAATGCTGTAATACAAAAAGCACAAACTAGACCAGAGTTAATGGGTGTTAGAACTTCACTATCTGCAAATATTCCTCAATACAAAATGAATGTAGATATTGAAAAAGCAAAAGCAAAAGGTGTTAGTATAAATGATATTTATAGCACAATAAATGCAACCTTTGGAAGCTTTTATGTAAATGACTTCTCTTTATATGGAAGAACTTACAAAGTAAATATGCAAGCAATTGATACATATAGATCAAATGTTGATGATATGCAGTATATTTATGTTAAATCATCAAATGGGGAACTTCTACCTTTAAGTGCTTTTGTGACTTTGAAAAAAGATGTTGGAGCTGATATTGTTGAGAGATTTAACCTTTTCCAAGCTGCAAAAGTTTCAGGACAACCAGCTGCTGGATATAGTTCAGGAGATGCACTAAAAGCCATAGAAGAGGTTTCAAATGAAGTTTTACCTCAAGGATATACAATATCTTGGGTTGGAACTGCTTATCAAGAGAAACAAATAGGTGGAAGTTCAGCTCAAGCATTTATCTTTGGTATTATATTCCTATTTTTAATTTTAGCAGCTCTATATGAAAAATGGTTACTTCCAATTGCTGTTGTTTTAGCAGTACCATTTGCTATTTTTGGAGCTATCTTAGCTACAAATTTAAGAGGACTTGACAACAACATATATTTTCAAGTTGGACTTTTGGTTCTTGCAGGACTTGCTGCTAAAAATGCAATTTTGATTGTAGAGTTTGCCTTACAAAAAAGAAAAGAGGGATACAATCTAATTGATTCAGCACTAGAAGCTGCAAAAGTGCGACTTAGACCAATTATTATGACTTCACTAGCATTTACAATTGGGGTTATGCCACTTGCAATTAGTAGTGGAGCTGGAGCTGCTAGTAAACACTCTATTGGAACAGGTGTAATTGGTGGAATGCTAACTGCTACATTTATAGCAATTTTATTTATACCTCTATTTTATATATTAATCTCAAGATTAAGTAGGGAAAAAGAGGGCTCAATTGCTGAAGATTTAAAAAAAGAGGAAGAAGAGAACAATAAAGAGTACTAAAAGTACTCTTTACTTCCTCAAAGATATAAATCATATCTCTAATAAAGATTAAAATAGTATAATTTTGGCTTTTAAAAAGTAAAACTTCAAGAAAGATTTCATAATTTTGCAAAAAATAGTTAAAACTAATGAACAAGAAAATATTGTAAATAGTACATTAAGCTCTTTTAAAATAAATGCAGTTGCTGGTAGTGGAAAAACCACAACTCTACTTCTATATGCACAAAAAAATCCACATTTAAGAATTCTTTATTTAGCTTATAACAGATCTTTACAAACATCAATTTTAGAGAAATTAAAAAATTTCAAAGTACCAAATTTAGAATCAAGTACTATTCACTCATTTATTTATAAAAGAACAAGAGCTTTAAACTATAACTTAACAAATGACCTAAAAACAACTGTTTTAGATAGAGTTATTAGTTATTATGAATATGATGAAAATAATCAAAGCTTTTATGCTTCAAATGAGTATCTATCACTTTTAAGAGATTTAGTAAATTTTTATTGTAACTCAAGTATTAAAGAGCTTGATAATAGATTAATTGATAGTTTTATAAAACAAAGTGACTTTAGTGCAAAGTTTTTAGAAATATTAAATAAAAACCAAAATAAACTAAAAGAGCACCTAAAAGTTGTTTTAAGTGCAATGAAAAATAGAAAAATAGATGCAACTCACGATTTTTATCTAAAGATGTACTATTTAAGTAGCAATTTTGATAAAAATTTAAATTATGACTTAATTTTAATTGATGAAGCACAAGATATAAGTGATGTTATGATTAGTATTGTTGAAAGTTTTGGTAAAAATCGTATATATGTGGGAGATAGTTTTCAACAAATATATAGTTTTAGATATGCAACAAACGCTCTTGCAAAGATTGATCTTCCAGCTTATAATCTTACAATTAGTTTTAGATTTTCAAACTCTTATGCAAAATATTTAGAGAGAAATTTAAATAAACTCTACTCTTTAAATGGAAAAAATAACCTTGTTTTAAATGGTATTGATACAAATACAGAAGTTGGAGATAGATATTTAGACAAATCAAAACCAATTTGTATAATCTCAAGAACATCATTTGCACTAATTCAAGAGTTAGTAAAATATATTCAAGATAATAAAAAGATATTTTTTGAAGGTGGATACTCATCTTACTCATTTATGAATCAAACAGTTTACTCAATTTTTTATCTAAAAAATAGAAAAAATGAGAAAATATCTGTGGATGAGATAAAGAGTTTTAGCACAATATATGAGCTAGAAAACTTTGCAAAAGAGACAAAAAATCAAGACTATTTAAATATTATAAAATTTATAAATACTTATGGTGATAATATTTTTGAGATAAATAAAAGAGCAAAAGAGCTTTTATGCCAAAATAAAGATGAGGCTGAAATTATATTTACAACAGCACATAAAGCAAAAGGTATGGAGTATGATCAAGTTATTATGACAAATGATTTTATTAATAAAAAAGAGATTGAAAATAGTAAAAACAGCTACAGCTTTACTCAAATAAATGAAGAGTTAAATATCTTTTATGTAGCAGCTACAAGAGCAAAAAAAGCTATAGTTTTACCACCTTTGGAGTAAATTTGAAGAGATATATTTTTATACACATAAATATAAAAATAGCTATAATCTTGCTCAAATTTTAAAACAGTAAAGAACTAATTCAAGAGTGTGGTGATTTTAAAACATATATAAATAGAGATAAAGGATAAAAAATGCAATATTTTGGTGAAATTCAAACAATGTACGAAGAGGTTTTTTTAACTCAAAGCTATATCTACTTTGGAAAAAATGATATAAGTGTAAAAGAGTTTAAAGAGTTAATAAAAACAAAAGATAGTAGAAAAAAAAATATAATTGGAACTGTGATTTTATATAATCCAGTTGTTACACCTCTTGGTTATGACTCTAATAAATTTTTATTAGAACAAGATTTTAACTCTTTTGATGAATTAATTGAGTTAAAGAGTGAAGGCTACATAACATCTTTTAAACAAGCAATGAGTGAGCATTGTAAAGGAAAAATTGTAGAGATTAAAAATTTGTTTAATCTAATAGAAGCAAAGATCGATTCAAGCTTACTTTTAAATAAATTTAATGAAGATTTAGAAAAGTATAACTCAAATCAGAATACTGAGTTTGATAGAGATATTATGTATATAGATGTAAAAAACTTTGTTCCAGCTGGAAAATTTGTATTTTTTTGCTGGGGAGATAAACTAAATAAAAAAGAGTTTCCACATATTTTTGAATATGCAAAAACAATATTTGAAAATAGTGAAAAAATGGGCAAAAAAGTTGCTTTTGTATATAAAAAAGAGAAAACTATTCCTGAATCTATAAACTATCTTCAATTTTCACATCCAACTCAAAATATTAAAAATAAAAATCAAGTTGAGTTTGCAATAAAAAGAGCATTTGATACTTTTCCACCAACTCCTGCTTTTTATGAATAAATTTCATAAAAAGCCGATATTTTTATCAAAGTTTAATATTCATAATACTATAATTTCGTCCACTTAAATTATTGGGGTATCGCCAAGCGGTAAGGCAACGGTTTTTGGTACCGTCATTCGAAGGTTCGAATCCTTCTACCCCATCCACTTAATTTAAGTTCTTTTTTATGGTGAGGTTGGAGAGTGGTCAAATCCTGCGGACTGTAAATCCGCCGCCTACGGCTTCGAAGGTTCAAATCCTTCTCTCACCACCACTTTATGATTGTGGTTCGATAGCTCAGTCGGTAGAGCAAAGGATTGAAAATCCTTGTGTCGACAGTTCGATTCTGTCTCGAACCACCATCTAAATATCTTTCAATTAATAAAATCTAAGCTATAATCACCTCTTATAAAAAGTATAAAAGGAATTTAAAAATGTCAAAAATTGGAATATTAGTAGCTAGTTCTAATAATAATTTAAAATTAGCAAATGAGTTAAAAAATATAGCAGATGAGTTACAATTTGATAGTGAAATTATAAATCTAGTTGATTATAATTTGCCACTATATAGCACAACAGAAGAGAATAAAAATGGTATTCCTGAATCTGTACTTGATTTAACTACAAAAATTATGGATTTAAAAGCCTTTATTGTAGTTGCACCTGAATACAATGGAGTTATGCCACCTGTATTAAATAATGCAATGGCATGGACTTCAAGATCAACAAAAAATTGGAGAGATGCATTTAATGATAAAATAGTTGCTCTTGCAACACACAGTGGTGGTGGAGGTCAAAAAGGACTTCAAGCTATGAGAATTATGTTTCAACATTTAGGTGCAAATATCTTAGCTAGAGAGATTTTAACAACTTATGAAAAAGCTTTAAATAAAGATAGCGCAAAAGAGATTTTAAAAGCTCTTGTAAAACTATCAGATGTTTAAGAGATATCTCTCTTAAATATCTATATCCTCTTTTGGTTCACTTATGTAGTAACCTTGAATATAATCAACTCCTAGCTCTTTTACCTTATCAAAAATCTCTTTACTCCATACAAACTCTGCAATAGTTTTAAATCCTTGTTCTTTTGCAAAACCTATAATCATACTTACAATATTTTGGTTACCTTTGCTATTTAAGATATCTTTTATTAAAGAGCCATCAATTTTTATATAATCTGCTCTCATTTTTGTTAAATACTCAAAATTTGAATATCCACTTCCAAAATCATCTATTGCAATTTTACATCCATAAGAGCTTAGAGTCTCCAAAAACTCATTTAATAGCTCAAAATCTTCAACCTCTTCACTCTCAACTATCTCTACAACTAATTTTGAGCCTATATTATAATCTTTTATTTTTTCTATTAAAAAATCTTTTACCTCATCATCTAATATATCTTCAAAGGCAAGATTAATTGAAAATTGATAATCTTTATCTTTAAAATAGTCAAAACTCTTCCTAATAATACTTTTTGTAATCTCTTTATATTGTCCAGATTTTTTAGATATATCCAAAAAGAAATAAGGTGATATTGTGCTATTATCATCTTTTAATCTTGCAAGAGCTTCATACTTCTCTATTTTTTGCGTTTTTAAATTATAAATTCCTTGGAAAAAAGGTATTATTTGATCTTTTTCTAAAGCAGCTTTTACTCTTTGTGTCCAGTAAATATTGTTTTCATACTCTTTTTCTATATTAAGATTTTTATCATAAATGATATGGTTTTTATGTTTTTTAGCATATTTTCTTATTATATTAACACTCTCTAAAAGTTGTGATTTCTCTTCAAATGAGAAGCAATAAGCAAGTGCTATAAATACTTGTCTTCTGTTTGCACTAAAAGGTTTTTCTGAAACAATTAAAGATATATCTTTAACAAACTCTATAAAATCATCTCTTTTTACATCTTGAGCCAAAATAGCAAATACATCAGAAGTAACTCTATAAACACTATAGTTTTTATATTTTTTTATTAAATCCTCAATTTTTCTAGCAACTAACTTTAATACCATATCACCAAATTGATATCCAAATAGATCATTTAATTCGCTAAAATTTTTAATATCCAATAAAGCAATAGATAAACTCTCTTTTTTTGAAATATCTTCTATTAGTTTATATCTATTTCCAATACCTGTTAAATAATCCTCTCTTAAAATTCTATTTAACTCATTTGTTTTTTGAACCAAATCTGTAATTTCATGTCTAATTGCAACATACTCAAAAATTTTGCCATTTTCATCAAAAATTGGAGAGATTGTTGTATTTATATAGTAAAAACTTCCATCTTTTTTTGTGTTTTTAAGATTTCCTTTCCAAACTTTTCCGTTTTTAATAGTCTCCCACATCTCTTTAAATATTTTTCCATCTGTTTCACCTCTTAATAGATTATGAGGTTTTCCCATTATCTCTTCTCTTGCGTACATAGCAACTTCACAAAACTTATCATTTACATAAGTAATATTTCCCTTTAAATCGCTATTTGAAATTATGTTTGATGTTTTTGTAGCTTTATTGTACTGTCTTAAAATATTATTTTTTCTTTTTAATACTTCGATTTCAGATTGCATCTCTTGGCTACTTTTATATTTAATTATTATTAAAACCACTAGAAAAAAAACAATTATTAACAATAAAGATATAAAAATAATTTCCAATCTTATGCCTTTGTTTAAAATTAAAATTAGATTATACTATACTTTTTTAAAAACTATATTTTATGTAACCTTTTTAATATAAATTTGTGATAAAATTTTATTATGATGATTAAGGAGTCGAATTTGGATTTAGCAAATATTAGAGGAAAATATACAACAAAAAATTTTGATATAAAAGATTTGGATAAAAATCCTTTTAAACAGTTTGAGATTTGGTTTAATGATGCAATAAATGAGAATTTAATAGAACCAAACTCATTTTGTCTTGCAACAGTAGGTGCAAATATGATGCCAAGTGCTAGAACTGTTTTATTAAAATATTTTAGTGAAAAAGGCTTTGTTTTTTTTACAAATTATGAGAGTAAAAAAGCAAAACAGATAGAAGAAAATCCAAAAGTTGCAGCACTTTTTACTTGGTTACCTTTAGAGAGACAGGTAAAAATTGAGGCAAATATCGAAAAAATATCAAAGGCTGATTCACTTAAATATTTTTTAAGTCGTCCAAAAGGTAGCCAAATTGGAGCTTGGGTTTCAAGACAGAGTGAAACTATAAGTTCAAGAGCACTTTTAGAGCAAAAATTTGATGAGATGAAAAGAAAGTTTCTAAAAGGTGAAGTTCCACTACCATCTTTTTGGGGTGGATATGTTTTAAAACCAATAAAAATTGAGTTTTGGCAAGGTGGAGAAGATAGACTTCATGATAGATTTTTATATAGTTTGCAAGAAGATAGCAGCTGGACTATTTCAAGATTGGCGCCATAAATTATGAATATTAAAATTTCACCACAAAAAAAAGCAACAATTGTTTCATCAACTGTTGCTGCAATATTGACTCTACTTAAACTAATTATTGGAATATTTAGTGGTTCTGTTGCAGTTTTAGCATCTGCTGTTGATTCTATTTTAGATATGTTTGTATCTATTTTTAACTACTTTGCTGTTTTAAATTCAGAAAAACCTGCTGATAAAAATTTTAATTATGGAAGAGGAAAAATAGAGGCATTTGCTTTAGTAATTGAAGGGGTTATAATAACTCTTTCTGGAATTTTTCTTCTATATCATGCAGTAAAAAAGGCTATTTTAGGAGAAACTTCTCAATATTTAGATATTTCAATTTATGTTATGATTCTATCTTTAATTATAACTATTGGTTTAGTTGCTTATTTAAATAATGTTTCAAAAAAGACTCAATCTATGATTATAAAAGCTGATGCTTTACACTATAAAACTGATGTTTTAAGTAATATTGCTGTTTTAGCATCTCTTGTTTTAGTCTCTATTACAGAGTATGAGATTTTTGATGTTATTATTGGGGCTTTAATCTCATTTTATATTATATACTCCGCTTTTGAACTAATCAAAAAAGGTACTTTGGTTTTATTAGATAAGTCACTTGATAAAGAGATTGTATTACAAATAGAGGAAATTATAAAAAATAGCCCTCAAGTAAATTCATACCACCTTTTAAAAACAAGAGAGGCGGCTAATCAATTCTTTGTTGATGTGCATATAGTTTTCAACTGCTTAATTACACTAATGGAAGCCCATAAAATAAGTCATGAAATAGAGGATGAGATAAAAAAAATAGATGATAAAAGAGAGTGGATTGTAAGTATTCATTTAGAACCTTACGATGACTTTTTAACAAATGATTTAAATAATAACTGTAATATTTAAAAGGATTTTAGAAAAACTCAATTGAGTTTTTCCCCTGTTTTTTAGCACTATACATAGCTGTATCTGCTTGTTTTATAATATCTTGAACACTTACACTTGCATCATGAAACAGAGTTATTCCAATACTTGGAGTTGAAACATTAATATGCCCTCTAATATGAGTTATACTATTTAAAGAATCTTTTATTTTTTGAGCTATAAAGTTTATATTTTTTCTTGCATCATCACTATTATTTCCAACATTATCAATCAAAACTATAAACTCATCTCCACCAATTCTAGCAACTGTATCTTCATCTCTTACACACCCTTTAATTTTGTGAGCAACAGTTATTAAAAGTACATCTCCAATATCATGACCTAAAGTATCATTTACCTCTTTGAAGTTATCTAAATCTATAAAAATAAGTCCACCATAAATTTTGTGCCTTAAAGTTCTTGTAATTGCGTGTTCTATTCTATCTGTCAATAAAAGTCTATTTGGAAGACCTGTTAAATTATCGTGAGTTGCTTGATATTGTAAAACTTTCTCTTTATCTTTTTGCTCACTAATATCCATATATTGACCAATAAAGTTTGTGGTTTGTCCTTCACTATTTTTTACAACTGTAATTGTACCTTTTAAAGCAATTATCTCACCATTTGCTTTTCTATTATAAACCTCTCCACTCCAGTAACCTTTTGATAAAAGAGTCTCCCATAATTTTTTTGCAGATGTAAAATCTTGATGCGCTGTTTTAAATATTCTTGGATTTTTTCCTAATATATCGGCTCTTTCATAACCCATTATTTTTAAAAACGCATGATTTGCTTTTATGATATTGTTTCTTTTATCAGTTATTATCATAGGTACAAAAGACTCTTCAAAAGCATAAGAAGTAAGTTTTAACTCCTCTTCTTGCCTCTTTTTTTGCTCTTTTAATTCAAGTTTTTCTAAAAGTGCTGTTATATCCAGAACCAATTTCTCAAAAATATTCTTAATATCTTCATCAAAAAAGTCTTGAAAATGAGAATATATAGCTAAAATTCCAACTGTTTTATCAAATTTTTTTATAGGGATTGCTAAAAGTGAATTTAATTTAAACTCATCTGTTTTTCCATAAAAAATAGATTTTTTATCATCTTTTAGAGTATTTACAACTAAACTCTCTCCACTTTTTATAATTTGAGAGACTAAAGTTTCACTTACAAAATCTTTTTTTGTAGCTCTATTTTCTAAATACTCTTTTTGAACTGTTTTTTGAGAAATCAACTCTTTTTTATCAATATCATATATGAAATTAAAAGATATATTTTTATTTTTTGATAAAATATCACAAATTTGTGAAAATGCAGTATGTTTTTTATCAAGTTTTGGCAACATTTTATTTAGTAAATTTAATGTTTTATATATATTTTGATGTTTTTGTGCATCTAAAAATCTCTTCTCCTGTTTTGACTCCATATTTTTTAGCACTAAAAAAGAGTATACAAATAGAACAAATATAAATATAAATAATACTATAGATACGATATTTTCTATAATAGTTGAACTACTATAAAATAGATTTATATTTAACAATAAAGCTATAATTAATGGTAATAAAAATATTGTAAAAGTTTTTATAAAAATTTTATTTGCAAACATTTAAACCCCTAAAAATATTTAAAAATAGTAACATAGTTTTAATGAACTTATCTCTATTTTTCATAAATATTATAGAAACTCCCTTTGATTTTTGTCTTATTTAAATTTTCCATAACAAAATCTAATTTATCTTTTTTTATAGCTACATAAGTGCAAGTAGGAAGTACATCAATAACTCCAACATCATCTTTACTTAAACCAATTCCAGCTGTTAAACTTCCCAAAATATCACCTTTTCTAAGTTTGTGTTTTTTTCCACCATTTATATAAATTGTTCTAAATTCACTATCAATTTTAAAATTACTATCATATTTTATATCACTCTCATCTTCAAATAAGATATCACCAAACTCATCTTTAATCTCTAAAACTCTACTCATTTCAGTTTGATTATAAAAAGTAATAGCAACTCCACCTTTACCAGCTCTTGCTGTTCTTCCAACTCTGTGAGTGTGAATTTTACTATTTAGTGCTACATCATAGTTTATAACTAAATCAATATCTGAAATATCAATTCCCCTGCTTGCAACATCACTTGCAATTAAAATTGGATAACTCTTATTTGAAAAAATAGCAATTGTCTCATCTCTTTGTTTTTGATCCAAATCACTATGTAAAGTTAAGGCATCTAAACCACTCTCAAACAAACTATCTGCTAAATCTTCACAAGTAATCTTTTGATTACAAAATATTATTGTGCTTTTTGCCTCATATTTTTTTATTAATTTCTCAATTAAATCATCTTTGTTGTTTGTCTCATAAAAAATTTGTAGAATATGATTTTTCTCTTCATTCTCAACCTCTACAAACTCTGGTTTATTTAAAATATCTTTTGCTAATTTTTTAATATTATCTTCATAAGTTGCACTAAAAAGCATAGTTTGTCTATTTTTTGGAAGCATTGAAGCTATTTTTGAAATATCATCATAAAATCCCATATCAAGCATCTTATCAGCTTCATCTAAAACAAAACTATTTATATCTTCAAGCTTTAAATTTGCTTCTTCTATATGTTTTAAAACTCTTCCAGCTGTTCCTACAACAATATGAGCTTCATGGCTAAGTGATAAAACCTGAGGTTTATATGGAACTCCACCACACAAAGTTAAAATCTTTATATTTGGAATATGTCTTATATAATCTCTTAAATTTGTAGCTATTTGTGATGCTAACTCTCTTGTTGGAGCTAAAATCAAAGATTGAACTCTAAATTTTTTTGGATTTAAATTTTTTATTATTGGAAGTGAAAAACTAAGAGTTTTTCCAGAACCTGTCTTTGCTCGTGCTATTAAATCTTTACCATCTAAACTATATTTTAAACTCTTTTCTTGAATTTGAGTTAGATTTATTAGGTTTAAACTCTCTAAATTTTCTACTAAATCTTTATCTATATTTAGTTCATTAAACTTCATTTTTTCTACTCTTTCTTCTCTTTTTTGGTCTAAAACTCATAATTAAAATAGCTAAAACAATTACTACAGTTAATAATCCTATATATTTAATATTATTTGAGAACTCTAAGAGAAAAGCTCCAGCTACATAACTAGCATAACCTATAACAACAGCCCATAAAATAGAAGCTATGATATTTAAAATTGTAAATTTATAAGAGTTGTAATCAGAAATTCCCATAACCAAAGGAACTAAAGTTTTAATTCCATAGATATATTTTTGGATAATTATAATAAGTGAACCATATTTTCTAAAAAGCAGTTGAACAAATGCAACTTTTCTTTTGTGATTATTCATCATATCTTGCGCAAATATTTTATTCTTTTTTGCCATAAAAAATAGAAATTGACTACCAATAATATTTGAAAAAGCAGCGACTAATATTGTTAAATATATATTTAAAGTACCATCAAACGAAAAAGCAGCAGCTATTACTAATGCTAAAAAACCACCACCAAATGAGTATAAAAAAAGAGCTATATAACCCCAATCTTGGATAAACTGTTCCATAAACTTCCTAATAGAATAATTATAAGTTTATATTCTATCTAATATTGTTTTAAAAGCCCAATTATTTTGGGCTTTTAAACTTTTATATAGCTTTTGCAGTTATTTTTGTAAGTCTTTGAGTAAATGCAACTCTATCACTTATATCCATTCCTTCACTAATTTTTCCTAAATCTAGTAAAATCCAAGATATATCTTCAATAAGCTCTTCATCTTTTGTAAGATTTAGTTTTTGAACTATCTCATGATTTGGATTTATCTCTAAAATTGGTTTAATATCAGGAACATCTTGCCCCATTGCTTTAAACATATGAGCCATAGCAGCCATTTGTGCATCTTGCTCATCTTTTGTAATACAAGAAGCAAAACTATCAAGTCTTGAAGTAAGTTTTACATCTTTTACCTCATCTTTTAGTTTCTCTTTGATTTTTACTAAAATATCTCTATATTTCTCATCTTGCTCTTTTTTCTCTTCTTCACTAATTTCTGATTTTGGGGCTTCACAAGTTGTAACATCTTTAAATTGCCACTCTTTAAATGCACCAATTGTTGGAGTTACAATCTCATCTATCTCTTTATCATCTAAGATTAAAACTTCAATACCGTTTTTCTTGTAGCTCTCTATTAAAGGAGAGTTTCTTAATACTTTTTCATTATCTCCAACTATATAGTAAATAGCTTTTTGTTCACTATTTGCTCTTTGTTTATAATCTTCAAGAGAAGTTAGTTTTTTCTCATCATTTGTAGATTTATATCTTAAAAGCTCAAGAATTGACTCTTTGTTTGTATAATCTTGATAAACTCCCTCTTTTAAAGCACGATTGTATTGAGAGATAAATTGTGAGTATTTCTCTTCATCTTTTGATAATTTTTTAATCTCACTTAAAATCTTTTTAACACTACTTTGTTTGATATTTGCTAAAATTCTATTCTCTTGTAAAATCTCCCTACTTACATTTAGTGGTAAATCTTCACTATCAATAATTCCTCTTACAAATCTTAAGTAAGTTGGTAATAATTCTCTATCATCATCTGTTATAAATACTCTTTTTACATATAGTTTAATTCCACTTTGATAATCGGCTCTGTACATATCCATTGGTGCGTTTTTTGGAATATAAAATAGAGTTGTGTACTCATTTACTCCTTCTGTTTTTGTGTGAATTGTAACTAATGGATCATTTGAGTCTTGAGATATTGATTTATAAAAACTATTATAGTCCTCATCTTTTAATTTAGCTTTTGCTTGAGTCCAAAGTGCTGTTGCTGCATTTATTTGCTCATGTTTTCTCTCAATAGTTTTAACTGCTTCTTTTCCAGCTTTTTTATCCTCTTCACTTAAAGTTTGCGTAACTTCTTCATCATAGTTTAAGAAAATTGGATAAGCAATATGGTTTGAATATTTTTCAACTATATTTTTAATTCTATATTTACTTGCAAACTCACTTACCTCATCATCTTTTAGTTTAATATAGATAACTGTTCCGTTTGTCTCTTTTGTACAAGCAGATAAATCAAACTCTCCAGTTCCAGTTGAACTCCATTTGTAAGCTGTCTCTTCTCCAGCTTTTTTAGAGATTACATCAACTTTATCTGCAACCATAAATACAGAGTAAAATCCAACTCCAAATTGACCAATTAAGTTTGAATCTTTTTTTGCATCACCTGTTAGTGCTTCAACAAAAGATTTAGTCCCACT
The DNA here is from genome assembly GCF_004116575.1 of Arcobacter sp. AHV-9/2010. Taxonomy (NCBI): domain Bacteria; kingdom Pseudomonadati; phylum Campylobacterota; class Epsilonproteobacteria; order Campylobacterales; family Arcobacteraceae; genus Arcobacter; species Arcobacter sp. AHV-9/2010. Next base: position 131,053 of record NZ_PDKH01000001.1, read on the forward strand.
TTTTGCAATAGTACCAATAGAGTTTATCATATCCTCTTCATTCATACCAATACCATTATCAACTATTGTTAAAGATTTATCTTTCTCATCAAAAGAGATATTAATCTGTCCACTCCAAGAAGCGAAACTCTCCTTTAACTTCTCATCTGTAAGTCTTAAATAGTTTAATTTATCAATAGCATCACTTGCATTTGATACAAGCTCTCTTATAAATATCTCTTTATTTGAGTATAAAGAGTGTGTCATTAGGTGAAGTAGTTGCCCTACTTCTGTTTGAAATTGATGTTTTGCCATAAAAAAATCTCCTTTTTTTATATTTATTATAAATATTTTAAATTTTTCAAAAAGGAATTTTATCAAACCTTTATTAAACTTGGCTAAAGTTTATATAAAATTTAGCACTACTGTTTATTGAGTGCTAAAAAATTATATAATTAAAAATTAATAGCAAAACCAACTTCAAAATTTGTTTTATCCTCATATGATTTATATTTATCAAAATTTAAATAGATATTTTTATTTTTTGAAATAAATATATTTTGCTTAAATGAATATCTGTCATAAATTCTATTTTTCTCAAAGTACAATTTCTCATAATCAAAAACAGTTTTCATATTAAATATCTCATAAATTATAAATCCAATTTTTGGGTTTACAACAAATTTTAGATTATTCTCTTTATTATAATTTATTCCACCATTTAATAAAAAATAAAAATCCATATCGTAACTTAGTTTGAAATCATAACCAACTCCACCAATTATTTTAGTGTTACTTGAATAATTCATTTTTGAGTCATAATCTCTTTTTATAGACATTTCAAACTCAAATGATAAATCCTTAGCCTTCTTCTGATAAGGTAAATAAGATTTCATTCCGTAAAGTGTAAGCTCATCTATTTTTATTTTCTCTTTATTTGCTAAAAGTGACAAATATCCTATTTTTAATTCACTCTCTCCAAAATATTCTCTATTGTCTCCACTTAAAAGATGTGATGCTGGTAAAAATGAGATTTTTGCAAAATCTGATTTATCTATATTTTTATATGAAAAACTAATTTCTCTTTCATCTGGAATATTATTTGGAGATTTATATTTTGATATATCAATAGTAGAATTTTTTAAGTCAATCTCTTTGTCTTTAAAATTTTCCTCAAGCATTCTATTTAACCAATTTTCTGTTGGTATTAATTTACTACTATTTTTTAAATCATATTTGTAAAGATATTTAGTAATATCAAGTGGAGTAATCCAAATTTTATCATCTTCATAAATATGATTATTCACTAAACTAAGAGAAAAAAATAAAATTGTAGAGCAGTTATATTTTGTAAAATAGTATTTTAAATCAATATCTTTTAACTCCCACATATGATAAGAGAGAAGTTTTTTTTGATATTCATTTAAATTTAGTTCAAACTCCCATACATTTCTTTTTTCAAAATCAATATATCTATTTAAAGTCTCTTTATATGGTCTTAAAACAAACAATCCTTGCATTCCTGATATAGTGTTTTCATAAAACAGTTTAAATATATTTGCTGTTTCTATTGTTGTATAAAATGACAAAGAGTGTTGTTTTTTATCACCATTATCGTTTATTCCTTCAAATTTTAAAAAAGTATGTCCCATCATACTTGATGGGTTTTTTACATTTTCAGAAGCATAAACAATAAATATTTTATCAGCTGGAGCTTTTAATTTGTATGTTTCAAAATCAAAACAATTTATTTTTGGAAAAGTATCATCTTTTAAATTTAATTCATTTTTTATAAATAAAAATCTAGCTGGAAATCTGCACTGTGGATGTTCATTGATATTTTTATAATATTTTTTATCATCAAAAAAACCATAAATAGTTTTTTTCATCTCATTTTCTAACGAAAAGTTATCTAGACTTAAAATAAATTTTTTATCTTTTATATTCAATCCATTTTTATAGTGCAACAAAGATTTCCATTCAGTTGAATTATAAATTGGATTATTATTTAAGTTTACATAAATACGATTTATTTCATTAGCATTAAGAAAATAAATAAAAATAATTTTTACTAGTATTATTTTATAAAACATATTTACAATTTATATTATTCAAAAACTATTTTAGCCTTTTTTCAATAGCAATTAAAAAATCTTTATCTAATAAAAATTCAGTAATTAATTTTCTAATTGCAATCGGATAATTATTGATAGCATATTCTCCAGCTATTTGTCCAACGAATGATGATGGAAATGTATGTACTATTGTTATATCTCTGTTATAAATAGATTTTTCATTTTTTGTTACATTAAAATTTGCAGTTATTTTATAATAGTTTGTACTAAAATCCCACATTGATGAATGATTTTCAAGTAGTTCTAAAATAATCACATAGTTTGAATTTTCATCAATCAAATTATTTTGTTGCAGTTGTTGTTTTAATGATAACACAATGAAATTTGTAAAGTTACCTCCTTCCGCAGGTAAAAAACCACCTAAACCTCTAAATGGTAATTTATAATTCAAATCACCTAAGTTTTCATTTTTCTTAGATATTATTGAAACTTTATTTAATTCATATTCATTTAATAAATTAGCAGTTTTTGCATCTGGATTGTATCCAGCTGTTTTTATACTACATCCAGAAATTAAAAAAACAATTGATATTAAAATTAATATTCTTATATTATTCATTATTCACAACCTTTTCAAAAGTATTTAATTCTTTCAATAATTTATTAAAAGTATCTATTACAGCTCTTTTACCTGACAACCCAAAATCTTTATTAAATTCTGAAAATACAGCTTTACCTTTACCATTAACATTTGTTTCCCATGTTTTTTTACTATCTTTATCAAAAGCCACACAATAAAGTTTTATATTAAAATCTGTTGGTGGCCAAGTGAATATGCCACTTGAAAAAGATTGTGGATTTAATTTATATGTAAATATGTATTTAATGTTATTGCGTACAATAAAATCTATATCAAAATTTTTATCAACTTTATATACCTTGTTAAAAACTTTTCCTAAAACTGTTCGAAATGTTCCTTCTGTATCTTTATATGCAAAATAAGATACTTTATCTCCTCCTCCACCAGAAGAAATAAAATTTTTATTAATATTTTCAATATAATAAGCAACATTATAATTTTTAGTATTTTCAAATTTATCTGAAATAATGTTTCCATTATTTGGAGTTATACTTATTTTATGAGTACATCCTGTAGCAAAAATTATAAATGCAAATAAAAAAATAGTATTAATATATTTCATAATTCACCTTCAAAAATTTATTTTGAATAATTTTCTGAAATATATACAGTATCATCATATTTCCAAGCTGCACCACTAGCAAAATCTGTAGTTGAGCTATAAGAACCATATATAAATCCAGCAAAATTTAACCAAAACCAATTATTAACTGTACTTTTTGCAACCGATGTTTTAAACTCATTGTTATCACTTGAAATTATTATATCTTTATTGCTTCTTTTAACATAAAGTACAGTGGGTGAAGTAAATTCTCTACTAGAAAATGATTTGTCTACAACAAACCATTTTCCTTTATACGATTTATCTGAATCAATTTTTATTGTCTGATAATTATCATCAAAAATTGTTGCACATCCACTTAACAAAAATATAACCATATTAAAATATAAAACATTTAATATTTTTTTATTATATTTATTCAGCATCAAGACTAACTCTTTCATCATATTTCCAAGCTGCTCCTGTGACTAAATCTACTGTTGTACTAAGAGGACTTGTAGCTAAAATATCTAACCACACCCAATTATTCATTTTTTTATTAACTATTTGTTCTTCAAAGTCACCATTTTCACTTTTAATTACAATATCTTTATTTCTTCTTTCAACATATACAGTAGCTGGAGAAGTAAAATCTTGACTTAAAAATGGTTGGTCTATATGATAGATTTTTCCTTTATAAGGTTTGTCTGAATCAATATATATAACTTGATCACCACCACCGCCAAAAAGTGTTGCACATCCACTAAAAATAAAGCTACTTAAAGTAGCAACTAAAACATACTTTGAATTTTTCAAATTTCCCCCTTTGACTTGATATATTCCACATATTTTAATAAATTTATAGAATAGTTCCTACATTATAATTTAACAAATTGGAATAATTCCTTAAATTATCATTTTTATTTAGAATAAATCTTATGTTGTCTTGTCATTACTCATAAAGTAAATTGATACCAAAAAATAAAAGGTATTTTTATGAAAATGACAAAAAGAGATATTGCAGGATTTTTAAATATTGATATTAAAACTTTATATAATTGGCAAAAATTCAAACCCAATCTTTACAAAACTGTGATGCTTGGACTTATGGTTGAAGAGATTATAGAAAAATCTGAAAAAAATCTTGAAGAGTTAAAAGAGCTAAAAAAAGAGTTTGAGATTAAGAAGTCTTGATTTTTAGAGATTTCATTAATTCTAAGCTATGATACTAAACCTAAAACTTGGAGATTAAAAAAATGTCAAATACAAATGACGGTGTAATATTATATTATGATTTATTAGATGATAAAAAACATATAACTGTAAAAGATTATAATGATTTAGTAACCAAAAAAAATAAATATAAATTAGCAGATTTTATTTATAATAGATTATATAGCAGATATATAAAACCTTTTGAATATGATGAGGATACATACAAAAAAGAATATAAAAATAGTTTTTCTATGATGGCAAGTTTTTGTTTACTTATTGAAACTTTACAATCTTTTAAACAAGGATTAAAAAATACAAATAATCAAAGTAGAAAAACATTTGAAAACTTCTTTAAAGACAATGATATTTTTCAAGAATTTAAAAATCAAGGGAAAAAAATATATTATAAAATTCGTTGTGGAATATTACATCAAGGAGAAACTACTGGTGGATGGATACTAAGAAGAAATTTAAAAGAAGGTAAAAATGAGCCTTCAAATTTTAAAAAGAAAATAATTAATGCGGATGAGTTTATGTAAAAGATGAAACGATCTTTGGAAGAATATAAAGATGAACTTAAGAATAAAAGTTGGGATGATAATTTATGGAAAAACTTTCGTACTAAAATGGAACAAATTATAGAAAATACAAAATCAAAAGGATAGCTATGTACTATTTTGCTTATGGTTCAAATATGTCATCAAAAAGATTAAATGCTAGAATAAAAGCTATAAAATTTGCCAATGGTAAACTTTTAAAACATAAATTAAAGTTTCATAAAGCTAGTAAAGATGGTTCAGGAAAATGTAATGCTTTTGAAACAGAAGATTTAAATGATTTTGTATTAGGTGTTGTTTATGAAATAGATAAAAATAATTTGAATAATCTAGATATTTTTGAAGGCAAAGGACATGGCTATGATAGAAAAGAAGTTGAAATAACTTTAGAAAATATGACAAAAATTAATGCAATTATATATTATGCTACAAAAACAGATGATTCTTTGTTGCCTTATGATTGGTATTTAAAACATGTTTTGTTTGGAGCCAAAGAAAATGAACTTGAAGAAAATTATATAAATTTTATTCAAGAAATTTCATCAAAAGAAGATTTAGATAAATTAAGAGAACAAAAAGAGCTAAAAATTTACAATTAATAATTTTGAACAAAAACTATAAAACCCAAATAAACTTCTTTAATCCTAAGTTTTGATAGAATACAAACTTTAAAAAATAAGGAACAATTTATGACAAAACAAAATTTTATAGATGATTTACAAAAAATATATGATTATTTAGACAAAGAAAAAGCAAACACAAATAAGCTTTTAGAATTTTTAGAGAATAAAGAGTTTGATAAACTAACTATTATAGATGAATTTGCAAAGAGTTTGGATTTACAAATGAGCAGTGATTTAAGATTTGCACTTCTTACACGACTTGTAAATTTAAGAGATGATAGTTTAGTTCAAGTTTTGAAAAAACTTGAAAAGAGTGAAAAAGAGATTATTGATATTCAAGAAAAAGCGTATCAATTTGTAAAAAAATATTGGCACGAAAAACATAAAAACTTAATCGATTTTATAGTTCAAAACAATCTTTTAACTCCTTTTTATAAAGAGGTTTTTATAGGAGTTTACAATGTTGGTATTGCTATGTCATCTTGGCAAAGCTCTTGGACAGCACACATAATAAATAAAATAAACAAAGAATTAATTGCAAAATTTGATGGAAATGAAGAGAAAATCATGAAATATCTTGAAGATGAAAAGCTTCTTGATCTTGGACATGGTGGAATTATTGCTGATAGATGCTACTCTGCTTTAGTAAAAGAGAATGAAACTTATAGTTCAAAAGCATATATAAAAGCTTTCAAAAAAGAGACAACACAAGTTATAGATGCTCTTGAAGAGTTCGCAGATAAATTAATAGAGCTTGAAGATGATATATATAATCAAAAGTGGGAGTATGTAGCATATATTCAAAGCTTGATTGTGGCATTTGGAGAGGATAAAACAGATAATCTTGTTTCAAAATGGGCAGATGTTGATAGAGCTTGGATGAAAATAACAACACCTATTCAAATAGGACATCCACTTGAATACTATGAAGACCACTTTAGAAAAGCGGTTGCACTTGAATGGGATATTAGAGTAACAAATCCAAAATTTGCACAAAATGACCATAGAGTAAATAAGATAAAATCATCATTTACAAAAATCTTTAGCAGTTTTGAAGCAAATGAAAACTACAAAAAGATATTTGATTTTAGCTTCAAATCACTTGATAAAGTACAACTTTATATTGGTCGCCCAGCTCTGTTTTTTGGTGCTGAGTTAAATGGATTATTTTCAGCTCAAGTTGTTCCAAATGATGAAGTTGTTTCAAAAGAGCTTGGTAAAAAGATATTTGCATTTAGTGATGAGATTTTACAAAGTAGTAGAGCTAAACCATTTTTAAAATTAAGCCGTGAAATATTTGGGCAAGAGTTTTTAAAAAAAGATAGAGAGTTTTTATTTAATCAAACACAATCTTGGCATAGTGTTTACGATATTAGCACTATTGGGCATGAATATGGACATATTTTATGGTGCGATGAAGAGACAGAGAGTTTTATGAATAAAACAGGTAACTTTAAAAATATAGAAGAGTTCAAAGCAACAACAGGTGGATTAATATCTTTTTTTCTTGATGTTTCAACAGATGAGCTACACTTAAAAGAGCAGGTTTTAATCGACCTTGTAAAAAGAAGTGTAGGACTTATCTCTTGGATGGAGGTTGATGAAGTACAACCTTATTATTGTGAAGGGCTAATTCATCTTGCAGGACTCTTTGAAAGTGGTGTTTTATCTTGGAGTGATGAGAATAAAAAGTTAAATATAAATATAGAGGAAGAGAGATATCAAAATCTTAAAATGTGGTATATTGAAAACTATACAAAACTGGCAAAACACTATTTAGATAAACTTGATGCAACAATATTTTTAAACTTCTATGCAAAAAAAGATGGAAAATATTTTATGCCAAATGATAAAAATATAAACTCTTTTGTGAAGTATTATTTTAAAAGATACCAAGAGATAGGTCAAGAGATAGATACAGAAGATAAAAAAAGCAACTATGTAAAATAGGATTTAAATCCTATTTTAATACTTGTTTAACTCATTTAAAAATTCAATAATCTCAACTTTTATCTCATCTTCGCTTATACCATCTTGCAAAGCACCCATTTTAACCTTTTTTGAAAAAATATAATCAATAGTTAAATCTTTATTGATTTTATAAACAAAATAGCTATTCATAGAGTTATCTTTTAATCCCAAAGCTTTTACAAACTCTCCATTTGAGTCATTTATTAAACTTATTTTTGAATCTTTATAAAGTTTTTCCAACTCACCCTCAACTGCCATTTTTTTAATAAGCCAAGGAGTATTTGAAATATTTGCAACAAAAACAATATTTTTATCACTAATCTTTTCTAAATCTTTAAAAACAGCCAATGAATCGTGATTTAAAACAACTAAATATATTGGAAAATCTTTAAAAATCTTCTCTTTTTTTGTATTAGAATCTCCACCAACTATATCTTGATATAGAGGTAAATTTGAATAGTTTAACTCAACATTGATATTTTTTCTCTCTAAAAACTCTTTTGGAGCAGTTAAATAAACCAACAAAGCAAAACCAGCAACTCCCAAAGCAACTATTTTTAATATATTTATCATTTTCTAAGCCTTTTGTCTTTTAGCCCATCTTGAAAAGAGCCTAAAATTTGTAATATTATCATCTAATTTTTTATCTCTTAAAATATTTTCAACTAAATTGTGCGCTAAATATAAAGATAATACAAATCCTCTTCCACCAACACCATTTAGAGTATAAAGATTTTTCAAACTATCTAAATTCTCATTTTTTATATGCGTTCCATTTTTTATGTGAGGATATTTTTCAAAACTCTTTTTAGAATCAACTAGCAATCCTACCATTGGAAAATAATCAATACTAGAAGCCCTAGCTCCAATTTTAACATCTAAAACCTCAACATCTTCGAGTTTTTTAATACTATTTGCTTTTTCTAAAAGCTCTTTTGTATCATTTTTCATAATTTTTAATGTTTTTTCATTATGATTTATTAGATTTATATTTTTTAGTTTTAGATTATAAGAGCTATCACTCATATCTTCACTAAATCTATTGTGTGTTGCACCAATTGAAACTATATCCTCATTACTTTTTGATAAAGAGCACTCTTTATGATAGTTTATATCAACTTTTGTAGAAGTTTTTACATCAATCTTTTGTCCCCAAACAGCTCTTATATCAAAATATGGCTCAGAAATTAGTGAAATATCTGCACCTGTTGCTAAAAACAGTTTTTTTGCTTCTATCTCATCATTTATTATCCAAAAATCATCTTTTTGTTCAATTTTTAAAACATCATAATCAAAAAGTTTCTCTACATCACTACTCAAAGCTTTACATATTTCATATGGTTTTATTGTACTTCCAACTGGAAAAAAATATCCATCTTCAAACTTTTCAAACTCAAAATCCATAAATGGAATATAGCTTTGAAACTTATCATCTTCATCTTTATTTTTTGGAATTCTACAAGTTCCGCAATTATCTAAAAATTGACTAAACTCTTTTTTGTAAATATCTATTGAAAATTTTAAAGCATTTGTAACCAAAGTTTTAAAGTTATTGCTTTTTCCTAAAAGTGGTGATAAAAATGCTCCAGCAGCTCCACTTGCTCCAAAAGCTACATCAGAGTTTTTATCGATTAAAAGAAGACTTTTTGACTCTTTTTTTAAAAAATAACTCAAAGAGCAACCTGCAATTCCAGCACCAATAATTATATAATCATATTTTTTCATAAAAAGGATTATAGCAAAATTTTATAAAACTACTTTCAACCTTGATTGACTTTGACTCAAGGTTTGGATATAATGTTGCCTTGAAAAAATTTAAAATATTATTAATTTAGGAAAGAAAAAATGGCAAAAAGTTTATATGAAACACTTGAAGTTAGCGAAAATGCAACTGCTGAAGAGATTAAAAAAGCTTATAGAAAATTAGCAAGAAAATATCATCCTGATGTAAATAAAGACCCAAAAGCTGAGGATAAATTTAAAGAGATAAATGCAGCTTATGAGGTTTTAAGTGATCCACAAAAAAAACAACAGTATGACCAATATGGTGACTCTATGTTTGGTGGGCAAAATTTTAGTGATTTTGCAAGAAGCCAAGGTGGTGGAGTTGATTTAGATGAGATTTTAAGACAGATGTTTGGAGCTGGTGGATTTGGAAGATCAGGATTTTCAAACTCTGGTTTTGGTGGATTTGGTTTTGATGAGCCCGATTTAGATACTCAAGCTCAAGTTACAATCCCTTTTGATGTTGCAGTTTTAGGTGGAAAACAGCATATTAGCTTATCAAATGACTCTTTTGATATTAAAATTCCAGAAGGAATAGAAAATGGTCAAAAAATTAGAGCAAAAGGGAAAGGAAAATCATATCAAGGAAGAAGAGGTGATTTGATTTTAAAAATAAATGTTGCTCAAAGCCATGAGTATGAAAGAGATGGTGATACATTAACAAAATATTTTGATATTCCATTAAAAACAGCTCTTTTTGGTGGAAAAGTTGAGATAAAAACAATTCACAAAGATATAACTCTAAAAGTTCCACAAAACACAAAACAGAATCAAAAATTTAGAGTAAAAGAGCTTGGAGTTTTAAATAAAAAGACAAATCAAAAAGGTGATTTGTATCTTAAAGCAAATATTATTTTACCAAAGATAGAGGATTTAGATCCAAAATTTGTTCAAATATTAGAAGAGAATCTACCAAATAACTAAAGGAGAGAGTATGGAAAAAAACAGCTATGTAGAGCCTATTTTTTTAATCTCAGCTGTTGCTGAGATTTTAAATATTCATCCTCAAACTCTAAGGCAATACGAAAGAGAAGGACTTATTAAACCATCAAGAACAAATGGAAAAATAAGGCTTTACTCTCAAAAAGATATAAACCATATAAAATATGTTTTAACCTTAACTAGAGATTTAGGGGTAAATTTAGCTGGTGTTGATATTATCTTACAAAAAGATAGTATTATTCAATCTCTTGAGAATGAAATTGAAGATTTAAAAAGTAGATTTTTGAAAAAAAGTAGCAACTCTGTTGTTCCTGACAAAAAAGCTTTAGTTGTTCAAAAAAGTTCTTTGGAAGTTGTTATTGTAAAAAAGTAGGACTATTTTCCTACTCTTTTTTTTGCTCCACTTATCAATCTCTCATTTGATACAATGGCTCTTGTATGAACTCCTGTTCCAATAACTCCTCCACTATCAATAACCTCTATTTCAAACTTATATAATTTTCCTTCCATTCCTATAAAAGTTGCTGTTGAAATTGCTGTGTCATTTTCTAAAGTTGGTGCTAAATGTTTTATATCAACTCCTACACCAACGCTAAGTTCACCATCTTTTAAAAGCTCTTTCATCATCTTAGCAGCACTACACTCCATAAGTGCAACCATTCTAGCAGTTGCAAAAACTGGCGGGAAATTATCATCTTTTGAGATTTGCAAATTTGCAGCCAAATCTTTATTTTGAACTTTATACTCTATTGTAGCTTTTGTTCCTATTTCTAAACTCATCTCTTCTCCTTAGATTTATTGTAAAAATAATATACTATTAAAATAATTTTAAAACTAGGATAAAAATGATAGATTTAGATAATCAAACAGATTTTGATGTAGATTTACAGAGTTTAGAAAAAATAGCATCGACTTTAACTTCCAAAGATATAGAGCTTTTAATTGTTGATAACAAAACTATTCAAAATATTAATAAAGAGCATAGACAAAAAGATGAGCCAACAGATGTTTTAAGTTTTCCTATGGAGTTTGAATTTCCTAATATGCCATTAGGTTCAATAATAATCTCAATTGATTTTGTAAAAGATAAAGCAAAAGAGTACAATCACAAAGAGGAAGAAGAGCTAAGTTTACTTTTTATTCACGCAATTTTACATCTTTTAGGATTTGATCATGAGGTTGATAATGGAGATCATAGGAAAAAAGAGGAAGAGCTTATAAATTTATTTAATCTTCCATCTAGTTTAATTGTAAGAAACTCTTAAATTAAGAGCATTTTTGGCAAATACCACTTAAAATAATATCAGTTTGATTTACTTTAAAATTATTTAAATTTGAGATCTGTTTTGAAATATCACTTGAATCTAACTCTATATCCATAACAGCTTTACAAGTTGAACAAACTAAATGAGCATGCTCACTTTTTGATAATTCATAAACTGTTTTTGCATTTGGTATTTTAACTTCACTTAAAAAAAGTTTTTCAACCATTGAGTTTATATTTTTATAAATTGTTGCAAGTGATACAGATGGAAATCTATCAAGTAATTTTTTATATAAATCATCTATATTCATATGTCCGTTTTTATATAACTCTTCAATAATAGCAATTCTTTGAGGAGTTACTTTTAAATCATAGTTTTTTAATAGCGCTGTTGTATTAATCATGATATTCCTTAGTTTTTAGAAAATTTTTTTATTCTAGCTAAAATAAGTTTATTTTTTACTTTAATCTTATTAAAAAAGAAAATTTATTTTTTAATAAGATTAAATTTTACTATTTTAAAACCTTATTTTAGATACTATTTTTAAATTTTTTTTTTGGATTATATATTGTACAAAATTCTTTTAATACTTATTTTCTCTATATTTTTAAACGCTCAAAATTTAAAAATTGCTTCATACAATGTTGAAAACTTTTTTGATTTAAATAAAGATATAAGTGATTACAAAGAGTATATTCCAAATAGTTCAACACTTTGGAATCAAAGAAATTTCAATATAAAACTAAACAATATTTTAAAAGTTTTAAATGATTTAGATGCTGATATTATAGCTTTACAAGAGATAGAAAATGAGAGTTTAATGAAACTTTTGAAAAAAAATCTTCCACAATATAGCTATTATAGTTTTACAAAATACCAAAACTCATCAGTTGGGCTTGGTTTTTTATCAAAAATTCCTATAAAAAATAGCTCAAGCTTAAATGTAAAGTTTTCAAATGCAATCTATAGACCTATTTTAGAATCAACTTTTCAAATAGATAATATTGAATTTAAAATATTTAATAACCACTGGCCATCAAAAAGAGCTAGTGAAAACTATAGAATAAAATATGCAAAAACTCTATACGATAGAGTAAAAACTTTAGCAGATGATTACGATTACATAATTTTGGGAGATTTAAATAGCAACTACAATGAGTTTGAGACTTTTAAAGGTGATAAAAAACTAAATCAAACAGCAGGACTTACAGGAATAAACCATATATTAAAAACTACAGTTGATGACAAATATGTAGTTCTAGCTGATATTTTAAATTATAATTTCAAAGTTCACTACAATCTTTGGTTGGATTTAAAAACTCCTCTTAGATTCTCTACAAAATTTAGAAACCAAAATAATACTCCTGATAATATAATTATCCCACCAGCTCTTTTTGATAATAAAAATTTATCATATATTTTAAACTCTTTTGAAGTTTTTAAACCAAATTATCTATTTTTTGATAACAAAGTTTATAGATGGCAGATGAGTAATGAAAAAATTTCAAAACATAAAGGTGCTGGATTTTCAGATCATCTTCCTATTTTTGCATATTTTTCTATAAAAAAAGATGACACAAATCCAATTTTGAAAAAAGATTTTAAACACAATATAAATCTGATTTCTGATCTATATAAAAAAGAGAAACTCCTATTTCCAATAACATTAGAAGATGTTACAGTAATCTATAAATATGAAGATAAAGCTATTGTAAAACAAGATAACAATCGAGCTATATATATTTTTAAAGATGCTAAAAATTTAAAAATAGGTTTTAATTATGATATTCAAGTAAATCAAGTGTATGATTTTTATGGATTAAAAGAGATAAAAGATTTTAATATTTTAAAAGAAAAAAATGAGCATGAAGATTATAAAAAACTATTTTTAGATGGTTTTAAAATAGATATTTTTGATTTTAAATATGAAAATGAGATTATTACAAACTTAGTTGGTACTGTAAATAATTCAAAATTAATTTTACCAAATAACAAATCAATAAAACTGTTTGCAAAAGATAAAACTATTTTGCCAAAAGATGGGGCAAAAATAGAGTTAAAAGAGGCTCATTTAGCATCATTTAAAGGTAATATGCAAATAATTATTCACAAATCTAGCGATTATAAAGAGATAAAATGAGATTAATTAAATCAATATTTACAAATAGTAGTGGAATTTTATTCTCAAGAGTTACAGGTTTTATAAGAGATTTAATGACAGCTTCGATATTGGGAGCAAATGTCTATTCAGATATATTTTTTATTGCATTTAAATTTCCAAACTTATTTAGAAGTATTTTTGCAGATGGAGCTTTTACACAAGCTTTTATACCATCTTATGCAAAATCAAAATTTAAGATTAGATTCTCTTCTATTATATTTTTACAAATTTTAGCTTTTTTGTTAGTTTTATCTTTGGTTGTTACCCTATTTTCACACATTTTTGCAAAAGCATTTGCTATTGGATTTACCAAAGAGACCGTAGATTTAGCTAGTCCACTTTTTGCTATAAATTTTTACTATTTACCACTTATATTTATAGTTACTTTTATGGCAGCTTTACTTCAATATAAACACCATTTTGCAACAACAGCATACTCAACAGCACTTTTAAATCTATCTATGATTGCAAGTTTGATTATTGCAAAAGGCTTAGAGAGCTACACCATAACTTTTTATCTCTCATTTGGTGTAATTATTGGTGGAATTTTGCAAGTTGTTGTTCATCTAATAGCCATAAAAAGAGCAAATCTATGCAAAATTTTTACTTTTAAAAAACATAAGAAAAAAGAGGAAAATAGATTTTATAAGAACTTTTTTGCAGCAACTTTAGGCTCTTCAACTCTGCACATCTCTGCATTTATTGATACTTGGCTTGCCTCTTTTTTAGTAAGTGGTTCAATATCTTATTTATACTATGCAAATAGAGTTTTTCAACTTCCACTTGCAATTTTTGCAATAGCAACATCAATTGCACTATTTCCAATGGTTGCAAGAGCAATTAAAAACAAAGATGAACAACAAGCTTTGAAACTTATGAAAAAATCATCTTTGATTTTATTTGTAGTTTTAAGTTTTTCAATGTTTATTGGAATTGTTTTAGATGAGTTTATTATAAAAATACTATTTCAAAGAGGTGCATTTACAAGTGAAGACACAGTAAACACAGCACTTATTTTAACAATGTATTTAATAGGACTTCTTCCATTTGGTTTAGCAAAAATATTTTCACTTTGGCTATATGCAAAAGAGCAACAGCTTTTAAGTGCAAAAATATCAATGCAGAGTTTAGCTTGGAACATAGTATTCTCTCTTGCTTTAATATACCCATTTGAAGCTGCTGGATTAGCATTTGCTAGCACTTTAAGTGGTTTTATTCTTTTTTATCTTACAATCAAAGCTTTTGGTTTTAGAAAATTTATTAATATGTTTAAAAAGGCTTAAATTTAGCATTTTTTAGATAAAATCTATGAATTTTTTAAAAAAACAGGAAGATAATGAGAAAGTTTTTAAAACAGTATACACCATTTTATAAAAATTATATTTTAGAGATTATTTTAGGTTTTATAGGAATTTTACTTGTAGCTGGTGCAACTGCTGGAACAGCTTATGCAATTCAACCATTACTAGATGATATTTTTATAAATAAAGATGAAGAGATGCTTTATATTATGCCTGTAATAATTATTTTGCTCTATTTTGCAAAAGGTTTAGGAACATATCTTCAAGCATACTTTGTGTCTTATATTGGTCAAGATATTACTAGAATTGTAAGAGATGGTCTTTTTGGTCATATTTTAAAACTTGATTATATATTTTTTCAAAAAATTCACACAGGTGAGCTTGTAAGTAGAATTATAAATGATATAAATAGAATTCAAAGAGCTGTTTCAAACTCTTTTGCCGAGCTAATAAGAGAGAGTTTAACAATTGTTGCACTTGTAGGACTTGTAATTTACAGATCTCCAGAACTAGCTTTTTATGGATTAGTTGTTCTTCCACTTGCATTTTATCCACTTAGTCTTTTAGCAAAAAAGATGAAAAAACTATCTTTTAAATCTCAAGAGAGCAACTCTGATATAACTTCAAGTTTAACAGAATCTTTTAATAATATAGAGATAATAAAAGCAAATAGCACTGAAAATTTAGAGAAGAAAAAATTTACAATTTTAAATATGATTTTCTTCAAATACAATATGAAAGCTGTTAAGACAAATGAGTTAACATCACCTTTGATGGAGATTTTAGGAAGTTTAGCATTTGCAACAGTTGTAGTTGTTGGTGGTATGAAGGTAATAAATGGTGAACTTACAACAGGAGAGTTTAGTTCATTTATAGCAGCACTATTTATGTTATATACTCCAATAAAAAGATTATCAAAACTATATAATAGTATGCAAGATGCAATCGCTGCAAATGATAGAATTATGGATATGTTTAAAATAAAACCAAATGTTGTATCAGGAGCTCTTACTATAGAAGAAGAGATATCAAATATTAAATTTTCAAATGTTGGTCTATTTTATGATGATTTTGAAGCATTAAAAAATATAAATCTTGATGCAAAAAAGGGTGAAATTGTAGCCTTAGTTGGAGATAGTGGTGGTGGAAAATCATCGTTTATAAATCTACTCCCTAGATTTTACGATGCAAGTAGTGGTGAAATTTTACTAAATAACATAAATATAAATCAATTTGATTTAAAATCTTTAAGAGATAGTATTAGCATAGTTACTCAAAGAGTTTATATTTTTAATGACACAATTGCTTCAAATGTTGCTTATGGACAAGAGTTAGATGAAGTTAAAGTTATAGAGGCTTTAAAACAAGCTCACGCTTATGAGTTTGTTTCAAAAATGAGAAAAGGCATTCATACACTCTTAGATGAAGCTGGAACAAATTTAAGTGGTGGTCAAAGACAAAGAGTTGCAATTGCAAGAGCTTTATATAAAAATCCAAAAATATTAATTCTTGATGAAGCAACTTCAGCTTTAGATAACAAAAGCGAAGAGATTGTAAGTCAAGTTATTCAAGAAGTTAGCAAAGAAAGAGTTACTTTTGTAATTGCACATAGATTAAGCACAATTAAAAATGCTACTAAAATTGCTGTTTTTAAAAGTGGAAAAATCTTAGATATTGGAACTTATGATGAGTTATTAAATAGATGTGAAGAGTTTAAAAGACTTCATAATTCAGCAAATATTTGATAATTTTTAGATATTATTTATCAATTTTTTTTAAAAAGGAAATATTTTGTTAAGCTATGAAACTCTTAAAAAAGTGCTATTTAAATTTGAACCCGAAACTGCACACAATATTGCAGAATTTAGTCTAAAATTTTTAGGAAATTGTAAAATTCTTAAAAATTATTATGAAAAAAAGAATTTTGTTGAAGATAAAATATTAGAGCAAGAGTTATTTAAAAGATTTTTTAAAAACCCTGTTGGATTGGCTGCTGGTTTTGATAAAAATGCAACAATGATAAAATCAATGAAGAGTTTAGGATTTGGTTTTACAGAGATTGGAACTGTAACTTTAATGCCACAAGATGGAAATGCAAAGCCTAGAATGTTTAGATATCCAGAGCACAAATCTGTTCAAAATGCTATGGGATTTAATAATCTTGGTGCTCATAAAGTTCTTAAAAACTTAAAAAAACTATACCCTTTTTCAATTCCAATTGGTGTAAATATTGGGAAAAACAAATATACTCCTGAAGAGTTTGCAATAAGTGATTATAAAAATTTAATTAAAAAACTTCATGAGTATGCTGATTATTTAATTATAAATATCTCAAGTCCAAATACTCCAAATTTAAGAGATTTGCAAAATGAGAACTTTATAAAAGAGCTTTTTTCAATGGCAAAAGAGCTAACAAATAAACCAATATTTTTAAAAATTGCTCCTGATATGGATATAACTCAAGCAATTAATCTTTGTAATGTAGCAATTAATGAAGGTGCTAGTGGAATTATTGCAAATAATACAACTATTGATTATAGTTTAGTTGAAGGTTGTAAAGATTTTGGTGGATTAAGTGGAGAGTGCCTAAGAGAGAAATCATCTCTATTTTTTAAAGAGCTTTCAAAAGAGCTATTTGGAAAAACAACACTTATAAGTGTTGGTGGAATAAATAGTGTACAAGAGGCTTATGAGAGAATTAAAAATGGTGCATCTTTAGTACAAATATACTCAGCACTTGTTTTTGAAGGTCCATCACTAGCAAAAAAGATAAATGAGGGTTTAATTGAGCTTTTAAAAGCTGATGGTTATTCAAACATATCACAAGCAATAGGTGCGAATTTAAAATAATGAATATTTTTTTTAAATTATTTATAATAATTACAATTTTTGGAGAATTAATGAGTGCAAATAGTTTACCAAACTACTATACAAAAACATTAGAAAATGGCTTAGAAGTTGTAGCGATTCCTATGGAAAATGGCTCAAATGTTGTATCTGTAAATGTTTTTTATAAAGTTGGAAGTAGAGATGAGATTATGGGTAAAAGTGGAATAGCTCATATGCTAGAACACCTAAATTTCAAATCTACAAAAAATTTAAAAGCTGGTGAGTTTGATGAGATTGTAAAAGGTTTTGGTGGAGTTAATAATGCAGGTACAAGTTTTGATTACACTCACTACTTTATAAAAACAGCATCAAAAAATACAGATAAATCTTTAGAACTATTTGCTGAATTAATGCAAAATTTAAATTTAAAAGATAAAGAGTTTCAACCAGAACGAGATGTTGTAGCTGAAGAGAGACGCTGGAGAACAGACAATAATCCAATGGGATATTTACAATTTAGACTCTTTAACAATAGCTACATATATCACCCTTATCACTGGACTCCAATTGGGTTTATGAGTGATATTCAAAATTGGAAAATTGAAGATATAAAAGATTTTCACTCAAGATACTACCAACCAAAAAATGCAATAGTTGTTGTAAGTGGAGATATTAAAAAAGATGAAGTTTTTTCACTTGTAGAGAAAAATTTTAAAGATATAAAAAATAAAAAAAATATCTCAAACTCTGTTCATATGACAGAGCCTGTTCAAGATGGTGAAAGAAGAGCTACAATTTATAAAGATTCAAGTGTGCAGATGATTGCAATGGCTTATCATATTCCAAACTTTGAACATCAAGATCAAGTTGCTTTATCTGCTTTATCTCAACTTTTAAGTAGTGGTAAAAGCTCAATTCTACAAAAAGTTTTAGTAGATGAAAAAAGATTAGTAAATTCAATATATGCCTATAACTTGGAGTTAAAAGACCCTGGATTATTTATTTTTATGGCAGTTGCAAATGAAAATATTGATGCTTTAAAAATAGAAAAAGAGATTTTAGATATAATTGCGCAAATTCAAGCAGGAAAAGTTTCAAAAAAAGATATAGAGAAGATTAAAATCAACACAAAAGCTGACTTTATTTATTCACTAGAGAGCTCTAGTGATGTTGCATCTTTATTTGGAAACTATCTTGTAAGAGGTAATATAAAACCACTTTTAGAGTATGAAAAAAATTTAGATAGTTTAACTGTAGAAGATATTGTAAATGTTGCAAAAAAATATCTAATTAGCAAAAATTCAACTACTATTATTTTAAAAGATGATAAATAGAAAGGGAAAAATGGAAAATATTATAGGTTCAATGACCGCACTTGTAACGCCGTTTAAAAATGGGAAAGTGGATTTAGAAAAATATGAATCTTTGATAAAAAGACAAATAGCATATGGTGCTGATGTTGTATCTCCTGTTGGAACAACTGGAGAGAGTGCAACTTTATCTCATAAAGAGCATAAAGAGTGTATTGAAGTTGCAGTTGCAACTTGTAAAGGAACATCTACAAAAGTTCTTGCGGGAGCTGGTTCAAATGCAACTCATGAAGCGTGTGATCTTGCTAAATTTGCACAAAGTATTGGAGCAGATGCAATTTTATCAATTGCTCCGTATTATAATAAACCAACACAAGAGGGGCTTTATGAACACTATAAAGCGATTGCTTCAAGTGTTGAAATCCCTTTTATGCTTTACAATGTTCCTGGGCGTACTGGAGTTGATTTGTTGCCACAAACGGCGATTAAACTTTTTGATGATGTAAAAAATATTTATGGAATAAAAGAGGCAACTGGTTCACTTGAGCGTGCTACTGCAATTATATCTCAAAGAGAAAATTTCTTTGTTTTTTCAGGTGATGATGGTGTTGATTTTGCAATGCTTGCAAGTGGAGCAAAAGGAATTGTTTCAGTTACTGCAAACTTAGTTCCTGATTTAAAATCAAAACTAGTTAAATCTATATTTAGTGGCGATTATCAAACTGCATTAAAAATTCATAATGATTTATATGAGTTAAATCAAGCACTTTTTTGTGAAAGCAACCCTATTCCAATAAAAGCAGCTATGTATTTAGCTGGATTATTAGATACTCTTGAGTTTAGACTTCCATTAACAAGTCCAAGTAAAGAGACAATAAAAAAATTAGAAAATCTATTAAAAAAATACGAGGTAAAAAAATAATGAATAGTTACATGAAGGGAAAAACATTAGTAATTTCAGGTGGTACAAAAGGTATCGGTAAAGAGTGTGTTTATAAATTTGCAAGCAATGGTGTAAACATTGCATTTACATATAACTCAAATAAAGAAGTTGCAGAAGATATTTGTAAAGATGTGGAAGCTAAATTTGGTGTAAAATGTAGAGCATATCCATTTAATATTTTAGAACCTGAAAAATATGTTGAACTATTTGAAGAGATTGACAAAGATTTTGATAGAGTAGATTTCTTTATATCAAACGCTATGATTTATGGAAGAGCTGTTGTAGGTGGATATGGTAAATTTATGAAACTAAAACCAAGAGGATTAAACAATATCTACACTGCAACTGTAAATGCTTTTGTTTGTGGAGCTCAACAAGCTGCAAAAAGAATGCAAAAAGTTGGTGGAGGAGCAATTGTATCTCTATCTTCAACTGGAAACTTGGTATATATTGAAAACTACGCAGGTCATGGAACAAACAAAGCTGCTGTTGAAGCAATGGTTAGATATGCTGCAAATGAACTTGGTGAATTTAATATTAGAGTAAATGCAGTTTCAGGTGGTCCTATTGATACAGATGCACTAAAAGCATTTACAAATTATGAAGAGGTAAAAGCAAAAACAACTGAGTTATCTCCTCTAAAAAGAATGGGACAACCTGAAGATTTAGCACAATCTTGCTACTTCTTATGTACTTCTGATGCTTCATGGATTACAGGTCATACTTTAATAGTTGACGGTGGGACAACTTTTAGATAATGTCGAAAAATCTAAATCTTCCAAATGTATTAGCTCTATTTAGAATAGCATTAGCTCCGCTAATGCTTTGGTTTTTTATAGCTAGAGATAACCCACTTTTCTCATCTTGGCATCCATCTTGGTTTGACTATTTTGCTGGACTTATATTTGTAATTGCTTCTGTTACAGATTTTTTTGATGGATATATTGCAAGAACTTGGAATCAAATGACAAAACTTGGTGGAATATTAGATCCTCTTGCTGATAAAATGCTAGTTCTTGCTGGATTTTTGGGTTTAATTGTTATTGATAGAGCTGATGTATGGGCTGTTTTTTTAATCCTTTCAAGAGAGTTTTTTATAACAGGTCTTAGGGTTGTAGCAGTAGCTGAAGGTAAAAATGTAGCTAGTACAATGGCTGGAAAAATTAAAACTGTAGTTCAGATGATTGCAATTGGATTTTTAACTATGAACTGGCCTTTTGCAACAGAAATATTATGGTTTGCTGTAATATTAACTCTATACTCTGGATATGAATATACAAGAGACTATTTTAAAAATTAAGGGCTTTTATTGGGAACTATTACATTTTTATTAGTTTTATCTTTTTTAGTATTTTTTCATGAATTAGGACACTTTTTAGCAGCAAGATTTTTTGGTGTAAAGGTTGAAAAATTTTCAATTGGATTTGGAAAAGCAATTTATAGTAAATATTGGGCAGGTACAACTTGGCAATTTGCTTTAATACCACTTGGTGGATATGTACAAATGAAAGGTCAAGATGACTCAAAACCTACTTTAATTGAAACTGGAAATGATTCATACAATACAAAAAAGCCTTGGCAAAGAATTATAATTTTATTTGCAGGTCCTTTTGCAAACTTTTTATTAGCAGCAGTTTTATATTTTTGTATGGCTCAAATGGGAGCAACTACTTTAGCTCCTATGGTTGGTCAAATTCAAGAGAACTCAGTTGCATTTAATGCTGGAATAAAACCAAATGATGAGATAGTTAGAATAAATGATACAGAGATTAAATCTTGGGATGATATAGGTAAAGTTATCACTTCAACACAAGGTGCTTTACAATTTTATATAAAAAGAGATAATCAGCTTTTAGTAAAAATTATAAATCCTCAAGTTTCTGATGCAAAAAATATGTTCAATGAAAACATTAAAAAAAGAATGATTGGTATCTCTCCAAGCGGTAAAGTGGTAACTTTAAATTTAGGTTTTTATGACTCTTTAGTTTATGCTTATGAAAAAACAATCTTTGCCTCAACAATGATTTTTCAAGGTATTCAAAAGTTAATTCAAGGTGTAATTCCAAGCAGCGAAATTGGTGGAGTTATTACTATTGGAAAAGTTATAAGTGATGCAAGTCAAAGCTCCATAATAGCACTTTTGGCAATAACTGCACTAATTTCTGTAAATCTAGGAGTTATAAATCTTCTTCCAATTCCAGCACTTGATGGTGGGCATATTATGTTTAATCTTTATGAGATGATTGTAAGAAAGAAACCAAGTGATCAAGTTTTTATGTTTTTAACAATTATGGGGTGGGTAATTTTAGCATCACTTATGATTTTAGGTATTTATAACGATATAAATAGGATATTTTTAAATAATTAAAAGGACTTTTATGAATAAACAAACTGCTACAAAAAATTTAGACTCTTTAATTACAAAAGTTGAAGCAGCAAGATTAAGAGTTAGTGAACATCATATTGTAAAAATTGTTGGTGTTTCAAAATATTCTACAGCACAAGATGTAAAAACTCTATATGAAGCTGGTCAAAGAGCTTTTGGTGAAAACAGAGTTCAAGATTTAAAACAAAAAAGCGAAGAGCTTGAAGAATTTCCAATTGAGTGGCACTTTATTGGAACTTTACAAAAAAACAAAATAAATAACTTAATAGATTTAAACCCTACTTTAGTTCAATCTTTAGACTCTCTTGATTTAGCTATTGAGTTAGATAAAAAACTAAAGGCAAAAAATAAAAAACTATCTTGTTTACTTCAAATAAACTCTGCTTATGAAGATAGCAAATCAGGTGTTTATCCAGAAGTTGCAGTTAAAACATACAAAGAGATTTTAGAAAAATGTCCAAATATAACTCTAAAAGGTGTTATGAGCATAGGTGCTCATGTTGAAGATGAGAATATTATAAAAGAGTCTTTTAAAACAACAAAAAAGATTTTTGATGAATTAGCTCCTTTTAATCCACAATATTGCTCTATGGGAATGAGTAGTGATTTTGAGTTAGCAATTGAGTGTGGATCAAATCTAATTCGAGTCGGTTCATCTTTATTCAAAAATAAGTAAAAAAATTATAATTTAATAGCGAATAGTGTACAATATCTACTTTAATTTAAATAAAGGTAATTAAATGTTTTTAAATCTTCATACAAAGAAGAGAATCCTCTTAAATATGATTCTTAGTCAACTAGGGTTTGCTGCTATTAGTATAGTTGCTATATTAAGTGATGAAAAAATCTGGGCTATAATTGCTGTAAATATTGTTTTTGCAATCATAATTGGTTTTATAAGCTATACCTCAATGAAAAGAGTTGTTGGTGGAATTAATAGAGTTAAAGAATATATTGAAGATTTAATGGATTTCATATTCTTTAAAACAAACCACATGAGAAGAGCTGAATATATAAAAAATGATGATATTGGACAAATTTTAAAAGAGCTAAACTGCTACTTTGAAAAATATGACAAAATGAGAAAAGATGATATGCATGTTCTAGGAGAGCTTGTTATTGCACTTGACAAAGTGGCTCAAGGAATATATACAACTCAAATTCACTCTGATACAAATAATTTTATGGTTCATACACTTAAAAATATTGTAAATAATATGCTTTCAAGAGCCAATAAAAACATGGAAGATTTGGTTGAAATTGTTGGATTATATGCTGAGCATGATTATAGAAAACAGATGAGCATAAACCCTATTTTAAAGGGTAAAATGAGACTTACTATGGAGAGAATCAATCAACTTGGTAGTGAGTTAAATTCAAATGCAAAACAAAATCTTGAAAATGGTAATTTATTAGAAAAAAATTCAATAGTAATGAATCAAAGTGTTGAAAATCTTGCTTCAAAAGCAAATTTACAAGCAGCAAGTCTTGAAGAGACAGCTGCAGCACTTGAAGAGATTACTTTAATTACAAAAAATAATACACAAAATGCTTCAAAAATGGCAAACTTAAGTAAAGATGTTAAAGAGTCTGTTGTTTTAGGAGAGAATTTGGCAAACAAAACAGCTCTATCAATGGATGAGATAAACTCTAAAGTTGAAGCAATAAATGAAGCTATTGAGGTAATTGATCAAATAGCATTCCAAACAAATATTCTATCTTTAAATGCAGCTGTTGAAGCTGCAACTGCTGGAGAGGCTGGAAAAGGGTTTGCAGTTGTTGCACAAGAGGTGCGAAACTTAGCAAATAGAAGTGCAGAAGCAGCAAAAGAGATTAAAAGTTTGGTTGAAAATGCAACAAGCAAAACAAATGAAGGTAAAAAAATATCTGATGATATGATTAAAGGTTATAATAATCTAAATAGATTAATTGGAGAGACTATAACTATTATTCAAGATGTAAGTATTGCTTCAAATGAGCAACTAAAAGGAATAGAGCAGATAAATGATGCTGTTTCAAACCTTGATAGAGTAACTCAAGAAAATGCAATAGAAGCAAATAATGTTGCCACAATTGCTAATGAGACATTACAAATGGCTCAACTATTAGTAGAAGATGCTAAAACAAAAAAAGTAAGCTAAAGGAAACACAATTATGTCAAAAGAGATAGTATTAGATGATTATGCATTTTTAGTAAGTGAAACAAATGAAAAAGGTAATATCATATTTGCAAATGATGATTTTTGTGAAATAGCTGGATTTACAGTAGATGAGTTAATTGGAAAACCTCACAATATAGTAAGGCACAAAGATATGCCAAAGGCTGCTTTTAAAGATTTATGGGAGACTGTAAAAAGAGGTGAAATTTGGACAGGTTATGTAAAGAATGCTACTAAAAGTGGAGATTTTTATTGGGTTTTTGCAACTGTATTTCCTACAACTACAAGTGAAGGGACTAAAGGTTATCTCTCATGTAGAAGAAAAGCAACACTTGAAGAGATAAAAAATTGTGAGTTACTTTATAAACAGATGAGAGATAAAGAGAGATAAATCTCTTTACTCTTTTGAATTATTATCTTGAGGATTTTTAATTGAGTCGATTTTTGCATCAATTAAAGCCAAAGTTCTCTCTTGAGTTTTATATGAAATCTCTGGAAGATTTCCACCAAAAAGTTTGTTAGCATCTTCGAAACCTTGAACAATTCCATCTCTACCTTTTTGAAGTTTCTCTAAATCATCTCCAGCAAAACTCAATACAAAATTTGCTACTCTATCAGATGTTTGCGTTACTCCAAAAAAACCATCTTCACTTACAAGCTGTGTTGCTTCATCTTGAGATAGTTCCATAATAGGTTTTCCATTGTATCCAATATCTGCTAGGCTCATATCATCTATTTTGCCTTTTCCACTTAAAAAATCTAAAACCAATTGTTGATCTTTTGTTATACTATTTGCATCAATTCCAGCTTGTGCAAAAATACTATTTTTTGCCATAGATTTTGCATTCATCTCAAACAAAATATATTGAGCATTCATAGAGATTGCTACTTTTGCAGCAGAGTTATTTATAATCTCTTCAACATTTTTATCTACATTTTTACCTTTTTCTTCTATTGAAGTAGATTGAACTTTTTGACTTGAGTTTTGTTTATAAGCATCTATTAAATTGGCAGAATTATTTGAAACTTGCATTGTTTCTCCTTTAATTTTCCAAATTGTACAATTCTTAAAATTAATTTAAACTTAACTTTTTTAAAAGCCTTTACAAAGGCAAACTTTAGTATATTACTAAAAAATTTAGGAGTTTTTATGAGAGAGTTTTTAGAAAAAGCAAAAAAAAGCAGTCATATAATTTCAACTTTACAAACTTCTATAAAAAATCATGCTCTTTTGCAAATGGCAGATGCATTAGTACAAAATACAAATTTTTTAATAGATGAGAATAAAAAAGATTTAGAAGTTGCAAAGAGCTTAAACTTAAGCTCTGCAATGATTGATAGACTTCTTTTAAATGAAAAAAGAGTTGAAGATATGGCAAATGCCATTAGACAAATAGCTGGACAAACAGAGCCTGTTGGAAGAGTTTTAGATGGTTGGCTAACAAAAGATAATTTACATATTCAAAAAGTTTCTATTCCAATAGGTGTTATAGGAATTATTTACGAAAGTAGACCAAATGTTACAAGTGATACAGCAGCACTTTGTTTTAAAAGTGGAAATGTGTGTGTCTTAAAAGGTGGAAAAGAGGCAGAAAACTCAAACAAAGCAATTGCATCAATTTTACAAGAAGTTCTTATAGCAAACTCTTTACCAAAAGAGGCGATCTCTTTGCTTCCTGATAGTTCAAGAGAGGGTGTTGCAAAACTTATAGTTGAAGATAAATTTGTAGATTTAATTGTTCCAAGAGGTGGAGAAGCACTTATTAAATTTATTTCAAAAAACTCAACAATTCCTGTTGTAAAACATGATAAAGGTGTTTGCCACACTTATGTTGATAAAAGTGCAGATTTAAAAAAAGCTATTAAAATTGTTGTAAATGCAAAGTGCCAAAGACCAAGTGCTTGTAACTCTTTAGAGACTTTATTAGTTCATGAAGATATTTATAAAAAATTCTTAAAAGATTTAGAGCCTGAACTTAAAGTTTATAATGTACAGATAAAAGCTTGTGAAAAAGCAAGAGAAGTTATTAATGCAGAACAAATTGTTGAAGAGGATTTTGATATAGAATATTTAGATCAAATATTAAATATTAAAGTAGTAAACAATTTGGATGAAGCAATAGAGCATATTGTAAAACACGGCTCTGGACACTCTGAAGCCATTTTAAGTGAAGATTACTCTGCTGTAAACAAATTTTTAGACAAAGTAGATGCAGCTTGTGTATATGCAAATGCAAGTACGAGATTCACAGATGGTGGAGAGTTTGGACTTGGAGCTGAAGTTGGAATCTCTACAAATAAACTTCACTCAAGAGGACCAATGGGAATAAATGATTTAACAACATTTAAATATAAAATTTATGGAGAGGGTCAAACTAGAAAATAGACTATGTTAAAATTCGGCTATTTTTAGTAGAGAGTTGAAAATATGAATTTAGTATCATTACAAATAAAAACTTCAAATAATTTTGAAAAAAATTTAAAAAAGTTAAAAAATTTAATAATATCATGTGAAGAAAACTCTATAATAGTTGCTCCTGAATTAGCTGTTGTAGGATTTGCTTATGATAGGATGGATGAAGCTTCTGATTTCTCAAAACATATTATAGAGGATTTAAAAAATCTTTCAAGCAGTAAAGCAATAGCAATTACAACAATTGTAAAAGAGAGTAATAAATTTTATAATAGACTCTTTATATTTTACAAAAATCAAATTATTCATACACAAGATAAAATAAAACTATTTCCTTTGGGAGAAGAGGATAGATATTTTTCACCATCAAAACAAAATAGTATAAAAATCATAGATATAGATGGTTTAAAAGTTGCTACTTTAATCTGCTTTGAACTTAGATTTCCAGTTCTTTGGGAGCAGATTAAAGGAGCTGATATTATATTAAATCCTGCTATGTGGGGAGTAAAAAGAAAAGATCATTACGAATCTATTAGCAAAGCTCTTGCTTTGGTAAATCAAGCATTTGTAATAGCTTCAAATAGTGCAAATGATAATATGGCAAAAGGAAGTGCAATAATTAGCCCGTTTGGAGAAGTTTTAAAAGATGATTCAAAAGATATTTTAAATAAAAAATTTGATAAAAATGAGATAGAAAAAGTTAGAAAATATATAGATATTGGTTTAAATAAAAAAATTTGTTAATCAATATTTAAATAATTTTAAAATATAATTAAGGTTAAATTAGAATAAGAATATAGGAGAAACCGTTGAAAATAAAATTTTTAATTTTAACTTTTTTATTAACTTTTAATGTTTTTACTCACGCAATTGATCTTAAAAATCTAACACCTCAACAATTAGAGATGCTAAGAGAGATTAAAAAAATGGGTAAAGATAGTGGGCTTAGTTACTCTCTTATGGCAATAGCTATAAAAGAGTCAAAACTTGGAGCTTACATGATAAATATATCTTCAAAAGATTTTGGAATATACCAAGCAAATATTACAACTGTATTAAATAGACAAAATATTAGAGATACATCTTGGAATAGAAATGTATTTGCATCAAAACTTGTTTTTGACTTTGAATTTGCTACTCAAAATGCAATTGAAGAGTTAACATTTTGGAAAAAAGTTCATAAAAATGATTGGCACAAAGTTTGGGGAAGTTACAATGCTGGGTATAGATATAACTCAAAAAAAGCAAGAACTTACTCAAGAGAGATTGCCTCTATTATAAGAGAGCTTAAAAAAATAAATGTATAAGTTAGAGCTTTAAGCTCTAATTTTCTTAAAACATAACTTCAAAAATCTAATTGATAATAAAACTCAAATTAATCAAAATTAAAGTTTCTTTTTAAATAGCGATATAAATTTTGATAAAAGTAGATATATTTTTGATTTAAAACTTCTATTTTTATCTTGTTTGTTTAGATATTCAACAATTTGTGTATGTCCAAACATTGAAGCAAATATCAAAGGAGTTGTACCTAAACCATTATTTTCATTAATATTTGCACCAGCTTCAACTAAAATTTTTACAATATCAAAATAGCCTTTGAAACAAACACCAGCAAGTGGTGTTTGTCCTTTGTCATTTTTTCTATCAATATCAGCTTTTAAATCTACTAGCATTGAAGTTGTTTCAAAATTTCCATTATATGAAGCTAACATCAAAAGAGTATTTCCTTTATGGTCACTTAGATTTACACTCATTCCAGCTTCAATCATAGCTTTTAAATCTTGCGTTTTACCAACTCTTGCAAAATCAAGTGCAAGAACTTGTAGCTCTTCATATCGCTTTAACTCTTCTTGTGAAACTTCCATATAAAAACCTATATTCCTAAAGCTTTTTTAACACCATTTGCATAATCAGGATGAATTTGCTCAAAAAGTGCAATTTGTCTATCAATTATATCTCTTGGAACTCCGTTCATTGCATCTTTTATATTTGAAAACAGTTGCTCTTTTTGGTTTTGGCTCATTAAATTAAACAGAGCTCTTGGTTGTGAAAAATCATCATTTCCAACTCTATGGTCATATCTTTTTGCAATATCTCCAATAGCCAAATCTGGCTCTAAATAACTACTATCTTCAACAGGTCCATCAAAACTATTTGGTTCATAAAACGCTTTTGTAGGTTCTTTTACTTTATAGTTCATGCTTCCATCAAGGTTATATGTATTTACCTCAACTATTGGTCTATTTACAGGTAAATCTTCATAGTGAGTTCCAACTCTATATCTTTGAGCATCTGGATATGAGAAAATTCTAGCTTGTAGCATCTTATCAGGAGAATAAGAGATTCCAGGAACTATATTTGATGGGCTAAATGAAGCTTGTTCAACTTGTGCAAAATAGTTTTTAGGGTTTTCATTTAAAGTCATAGTTCCAACTTTAATCATAGGATAATCACCATGTGGCCAAACTTTTGTTAAATCAAACGGATTAAAGCTACACTCTTTTGCTTGCTTATCTGTCATTATTTGAATCTCAAAGCTCCATTTTGGGAAATTTCCTTTTTCAATATTTTCAAACATATCTCTTTGATTTGATTCTCTATCTTTTCCAACAACAGCTTCTGCCTCTTTGTTTGTAAGATTTTCAATTCCTTGTAGAGTTTTAAAGTGGAATTTAACCCAAAATCTCTCATTTTTTGAGTTGATTAAACTATAAGTATGAGAACCATATCCATTTATGTTTCTAAGTGATTTTGGCAATCCTCTATCTGACATTAGAATAGTAACTTGATGCAAACTCTCTGGACTTAAACTCCAAAAATCCCACATTGCAGTGTTGCTTCTTAGGTTTGATTGAGGATCTCTTTTTTGAGTATGAATAAAATCAGGGAATTTAATAGCATCTCGCACGAAAAATACAGGTGTATTATTTCCAACTAAATCCCAATTTCCCTCTTTTGTATAAAATTTAATAGCAAAACCTCT
The DNA here is from genome assembly GCF_004116575.1 of Arcobacter sp. AHV-9/2010. NCBI lineage: Bacteria > Pseudomonadati > Campylobacterota > Epsilonproteobacteria > Campylobacterales > Arcobacteraceae > Arcobacter > Arcobacter sp. AHV-9/2010. The sequence continues at coordinate 161,134 of NZ_PDKH01000001.1, forward strand.
TACATCTCTTTCAGCATCAGCAGCCCCTCTTTCACCTGCAACCGTTGAAATTCTTATAAGCAGTTTTGTTTTTTCACCTTTTTGTAGAACTTTTGCTTTTGTATATTTTGAAATATCTTCAGTAATTTCAAGTTCTCCAAATGCTCCAACTCCTTTTGCATGAACTACACGCTCTGGAATTCGTTCTCTATTTTGGTGTGCTAATTTTTGGATTAATTGATAATCTTGTAATAATACAGGACCTCTTTCACCTGCTGTTAGCGAGTTTTGATTATCTGCAATTGGATTTCCACCTGTAGTTGTCATAGTTTTTTTCATATTTACTCTCCTTAATTCAATGGAAAAAAATTTTCCTTTAGTTAAAATACTATTGTCTTAAAGCTTAAAGAAACTTAAATTTATATATATTTCCATAATTAAATATTTTTTAATAAATTTATAAAAAAGGTAATAAAATGAATTTTAAAATTTCACAAGCACAATTTGGTGTAAGACCTCCTGTTACAAAACCAGATCCAAAAGTATTAGAGTTCTTAGGTGAAGATGGTATGAGAAAAATAGTATCAAGACACTATGATTTACTAAGAGTAAGCAAAATAAAAGATATGTTTCCACAAGACGATACTGAATTTGAACAAGCAAAAGTAAATTCAGCTGATTTTTTTATTCAAATTTGTGGTGGAGTTGATTATTTTAATCAAAATAGAGGTAATCCTATGATGGTAAAAAGACACGCTCCTTTTAAAATAACTCCAAGCGCAAGAGTTGTTTGGCTTGAGTGTTATATTGAAATCTTAAAAGATTTAGATATGCCAGATGATTTAAAACAATCATTTTGGAACTATTTAGATATATTCTCAATGTGGATGATAAATACTCCTGAATAGAAAATAAGCCAAAAAAAGGCTTATTTGAGTACAATTTCCAAAAAATTTGGAAGTGAAAATTGAGTATTCAAACAAAAGGTATTTTATTAGCTGTTATATCAGCAATTTGCTATGGAACAAACCCTTTGGGTGCACTATTTTTATATGAAGAGGGTTTAAATGTAAACTCTGTAATATTTTATAGATTTGCTTTTGCTACTCTTTTCTTAGCTATTTTTATGTTAATTCAAAAAAAAACTTTTTTTGTAACATTTAAAGAGTTACTAATTTTAATCTTTCTTGGATTGCTTTTTGGTATATCTTCAATATCTTTATTTAGCTCATTTTTATATATGGATGCTGGATTAGCTTCAACTATTTTATTTGTATATCCAATATTTGTGGCAATATTAATGGCTATTTTTTTTAAAGAGAAGAGCTCTATAATAACTATTTTATCAATATCTTTAGCAATTATAGGAGTTTTGTTTCTAAGTGGAAGCAATGAAGCAAATGTTAGTAAAATTGGAATAATTTTAGTTTTAACATCATCACTTTGTTATGCTATTTATATAGTTATTATAAATCAATATCTAAAACTAACAGCTTTAAAAGTTACCCTATACTCTATGCTGTTTTGTACTATTACTATATTTATCCACTCACTATTTACTCAAAGCTCAAATATAATGCCTCTTGAAAACTTTAATATGTGGTTTTATTCAATATTTTTAGCTCTTGTTCCAACAATAATCTCTTTAATTTTTTTAATAAAAGCAATACAAATTATAGGTTCAACAAGTGCATCAATTCTTGGTGCATTAGAGCCTTTAACTGCTGTTTTAATAGGTGTTCTTATATTTAATGAAATCATTACTTTTTGGTTAATTATTGGAATAGTTTTAATTCTTTTAGCAGCTGTTATGATTATTTTAAAAAGTATCTTAGAAAAAATCTTTTTTATAAAAGATAAATAGAGAGTTTTAGCTCTCTATTTTGCTGGAATTGAAGTTTTCTCCTCAATCTGTTTTGCAGTTTCGTTTTTTGGTTCTTGTAAATATGCAAAAATTGCACCTAAAAGAAGAAGTAAAATAACAATCAATCTTACAGTGTTTCTTTTTTGTTTTGATTCATTTCCATTATAATCATCAATCTTTTCTAAACTCGGTTCACCTTTGTTTTTTGCCATGGTATCTCCTTTGAATTATTTAGCAACTATTCTACCCACTTTTGCTTTTAAAATCACTTCTAAATCTTTTGGATTTAATTCAATATCCAATCCTCTTTTTCCGCCACTTATAAATATAGTTTTAAAATCATTTATACTCTCATCTAAAACCGTTCTTAAAAGCTTTTTTTGCCCTAAAGGTGAAATCCCTCCAAGCAAATATCCAGTTACTTTTTGTGCTTCATCTTTTTGTGCCATTTGTGCTTTTTTTACTCCAAAAATATCTGCAAGCGCTTTTAAACTAAGCTGTTTTGATACAGGAACTACACAAACAACCAACTCTTTTGGAGTAAGTTCAACAAGCAAAGTTTTATAGACTTGATTTGCATCTAAACGAAGTTTTTCTACAGCTTCATCTCCAAAATTTGTACAAGCTGGATTATGTTCATATTTATGAATTTTAAAATCACATTTATTTTTTTTTAGTAAATTAATTGCTGGGGTCATTTAAGAAAAACTCCTTTTTTAAAACTTCTACTCCATTTATCAAAATTCCTATAAAATGAGTTCCTATATAGTGTTTTCTAGTTGTCATATTTTTAAAACTCTGTTTTTTTTGAAATCTTTTTTCTGTTGATTCTATACTATTTTGACTTATCATAAAAACTTTTTTATTATGATTACTGTTTGATTTTAAATAATAAATAACATATTCAACTCTTATATTTCCTATAGGTTCATCTGAATTTATCTCAAATGAAAAATTAAAATCTTCATTCAAAAATATAGTTTTATCGCAACAAAAATTTGTGAGTTTTATATGATGAGATTTATCAAAATTAAATAAATTTAATACCTCTTTATCTGCTCTTTTCAAAAGTGTACGACAGCCGTGTTTACAAATCCAATCAAGATTTTTTGAAATATTTAAATTTTTTCTTACAAAATCTACTACCATTTTTGGATTATCTTTTGATATATCATTTAAGTTATTTGCTACACTTTTTTGAACATATTTTGAAGAGTCATTTTTAAGTAACTCAATTATCTCAAATACCTTTTGTGGATTTTTCTTAAAATTTGGCAAAGAAACAGCCCAAGGAAGTCTAGGTCTGCAACCCTCACTTGCTAATCTTCTTATATGCTCATTTTGTGATTTTGCCCAAATTTTCATTTGATTTATAGTTTTGTCTTCATACTTAATTATAAATTGTCTAATAGCAAACTCACTACTTGAATCTATTGTAAAAACTTCCAAAGCTTTCATAGAAACTTCAAAATTATCAAGCCCAAAAATTTCAACAAAATCTTGAAAAATCATAGCTTCTAAAGCTTTGAAATCTTGTTTTACTTCTATTAAAATCTCAATTTGCTCTTTATATGAAAATGGTAAAAAAACTTTCAAAGTTTTTGAGATATGTCGCATTCTTTGTTTTAGCTCAAAACTTTCCCAACTATTTATAAAAATAGCTTTTTTAAACTCATCTTTTTTAAAATCTTCATAGCTATTTTGCAAACTATTTGATAGATTTTTTATAAACTCTTGAGAATATATATTTTTTAATTGCTCTGCCATTTTATTTTCTTCTTGTGTCTTGTCTAATTGAAACTATCAATTGATAGATTAAATATGCAATTATGATTTTAACCAATTTTATTTAATATTGTAAAGCTTATTAATTCTCTCTACATTTTAAAATATTTTAGAGTTAAAAAAAGTTGTACAATAGTGATAATATCGGACTTTAAATCTAAAATACTCAATGCAACAGACTAAATATCTAAAATAGAATAGAAAATATTTTTTAAAATTAAGCTAAACCCTTGCTATTAAATATTTATTCAGTTACAATTCGAGTTCTTGAAGATGATTTAGGGTTTTTGACTACATCTTTTGTTTGCTTTTATTGATAACTACAGATTAATACTAAATAAACTTAATACAAATTAAAACTCCTTTAGACTTTATAGATTACTTTAAAAAGTAAAAAAATTAATTAAAAGGAAATGCCATGGCAGATCAAAACATTGGAACAGTAAAATGGTTCAACTCAGAAAAAGGTTTTGGATTTATCCAAATAGAGAACGAAAATAAAGATTTCTTTGTTCACCACAGTGAAATTCAAAGTTCAGGATATGGAAGAGTATCTTTAGACGAAGGTCAAAGAGTATCTTTTGAAATCGGAAGAAATGAAAAAGGTCCTCAAGCAAAGAATGTTAGAGCAATCTAAATTTTTTGAGGAAAATCAGATTTAAATACCAAACAATAGAGTTTGGGAAAAATGATATTCATTTAAAAACGCTAAGGGACAGGCAAGAGTTCAATGACGATGATAAAGTAGCAGAGAAATTAGGTATTTCTAGTGCTACTTGGTCACTATTTGGAGTCGTCTGGCCATCTAGTGAAGTTTTAGCAAATTTTATCTACAACTACGACTTTAAAGATAAGAGAATTTTAGAAGTTGGTTGTGGTATTGGACTATCAAGTTTAATTTTAAACCGCCTAAATGCAGATATAACAGCAACAGATTATCACCCTGAAGTAGAAAAATATCTCTTAGAAAACACAAAACTAAATCAAGATAAAAAAATTCCATTTGTAAGAGTTGATTGGGACGATGAGTACAATGACAAACTTGGGAAATTTGACTTAATAATTGGTAGCGATTTACTATATGAAAGAGATCACGCCGAACTTCTGTCAATATTTTTAAATTCTCATGCAAAGTTAAATTGTAAAATTATCTTAGTAAACCCAAATAGAGGGCATCAAGCAAAATTTACAAATAAAATGGCCCAATATGGATTTTCATGCACTTCATATGAAGTTCAAAATACAGAGTATTTAGATGAACCATACAAAGGTAAAATATTTAAATATTCAAGAAATTATAAAGGAGAACAATGTCAATAACAAATATAAGCAAAAATATAAAAGAGTTAGTTTTACTAAGACTTATACAAAATGGAGAATCTTTAACAGATGCATCTTCAAAAGCTGGTTTATGTATAAAACTTTCAAAAAATTATTTAAATATAAAATAATAGATATTTAATCTAACAATTTTACAAATAAAACTCAAAATTAACTTTACTATTGTTTTAAATATCTTATAATCTTCAAAATAAAAAATGGAGACTTTTATGAGATATAGAAACTTAAAAGATGATATAAAAATTTTAGAATTGGGACTTCCTCCAAAAAAAGATGATGGATTTTTAGGAAGCAAAGTTGATCCAAAAGAGGCTAGCTTAATTTTAATCCCAGTTCCTTGGGAAGCAACTGTATCTTTTTCAGATGGGACTTCTAAAGCACCAGATGCAATAAAAGAGGCAAGTCATCAACTAGATGCTGAAACTTACCACTACATAAAACCTTACAGTGCTGGAATAGCTATGCTTGAGACAGATAAGCATCTTTTAAAACTTAGTAACAAAACTAGAAAAAAAGCTATAAAGGTAATTGAAGCACTAGAAAACGATGAGAGTGATAAAAAATCTCTGAAATTTGTAAACAATGTTTCAAATGCACTAAATAGTTATGTATATGATGAATCAATTAAAAGAATTAAAAAAAACAAATTTGTAGCTGTTGTTGGTGGTGATCACTCATCTCCTTATGGTCTTATAAAAGCTTTAAATGATAGTTGTAAAGAGGATTTTGGAATAGTTCATGTAGATGCTCATCACGATTTAAGAGAGGCTTATGAAGGATTTACTTACTCTCATGCTTCAATTTTTTACAATGTAATGAAAGATTGCCCAAAAGTATCAAAGCTTGTTCAAATAGGAATTAGAGATTATAGTAAAGAAGAAGCTAATAGAATGAAGGATTATAAAGATAGAGGGGCATGTTTATACGATACTTTAATGCAATTGGAGCTAGCAAGTGGAAAATCACTTGAAGATGTTTTTTCTCCATTTATAAATCAACTTCCACAAAATGTCTATCTATCTATTGATATTGATGGATTAGAGCCACTTAATTGTCCAAATACAGGTACTCCAGTTCCTGGGGGATTAAGATATGGAGAACTTGAACACCTTATTTTTATGATTGTAAAAAGTGGTAGAAAAATTATTGGTTTTGATTTATGTGAAGTTGGAAATAGCGAAAATGGTTGGGATGCAAATGTTGGAGCTAGGGTTTTATACCAACTTTGTGGAGCATTGTTAGCTAGTCAAGGAAAAATCGAATACAGATAAAAGTATGGAGAGTTCCATACTTTTAAAATTATGCTAATTTACTAGCAACTACATCCCAGTTTACAAGTTTCCAGAAATTTTCTAAAAATTTTGGTCTTGCATTTCTTGTATCAATATAGTAAGCGTGTTCCCAAACATCACATGTTAAAACTGGTTTTAAACCATCTGTTATAGGGCATCCAGCATTTGATGTTGTAACAATTTTTAAATCACCACTTGCATCTTTTACTAACCAAGCCCAACCTGAACCAAATTGTGCTATAGCTTTAGCTGTAAACTCCTCTTTAAATTTCTCAACGCTTCCAAAAGCTTTTGTTAAAGCTGCTTCAACAGAAGCTGGAATTGATCCTTGAGTTGGAGTTAAACCATTAAAGAAGAAGTCATGGTTAAATACTTGAGCAGCATTATTAAATAATCCACCTTCAGAATTTTTAATAATATCTTCAAGACTCATATCTTCAAATTTTGTACCTGCAATTAGGTTATTTAAATTTGTAACATAAGTATTGTGGTGTTTTCCATGGTGATACTCTAAAGTCTCATCAGACATTAGTGGCGCTAAACTTGCATATGGTAATTTCATTAATTCGTGTTTCATAATAATTCCTTTTTGATAAATTTGAATTTAAGAGGATACAATATTTTATCTTTGTTTATAGTTAAAATTATTTTTATCCATATTGATATGGTTTTATATCAAATTCACCTAAAACAGAATAGATATGATCAAAAATATCTGATTGAATATTTTCATAATCAACCCAAACTGTTGTAGATGTAAAACAGTAAATTTCTAAAGGTATTCCATACTCATTTGGAGCTAGTTGTCGCACCATTATTGTCATATCTTTATTTATCTTTGGATGATTTTTTAAATATGTAAGAATATATGCTCTTAAAGTTCCAATATTTGTAAGTCTTCTTCCATTTATAGATACACTTAAATCAAATTTATTTGATTCGTTATAACTTTTTATCTCATTTACTTTCTCTTTTAAATATGGAGCTAATAGATTTGCTTTTTCAAGTCTTTTTATATCATCTTCATTCAAAAATTTAATACTATGAAGATCTATCTTAATTGCTCTTTTTATTCTTCTTCCACCTGATTCTCTCATTCCTCGCCAGTTTTTAAAAGAGTCAGATACGAGGGCATAGGTTGGAATTGTAGTAATTGTTTTATCAAAGTTTCGCACCTTTACAACATTTAAACCAATATCTATAACATCTCCATCAGCACCATATTTTGGCATCTCTATCCAATCTCCAAGCTGAACCATCTTATTAGTTGATAGTTGTAATCCTGCACTAAATCCTAAAATTGTATCTTTAAATACCAACATTAAAACAGCCGACATCGCTCCAAGACCACTTAAAATGGCAACAGGAGATTTATCTGCTAAAATAGCAACGATATAAATAACACATATAATTCCAAAAATTAATTTTATACCTTGAATAACCGTTCTCATAGCAAAAAATGGTGTTTGAGTTGCTAAGTGAAGTGAGCTAAATATTTTATCAATAATTGAATATACAACCAATAGAGTAAATATAGATATCCAAACCAATGATAAAGTCATTAAAGTTTCATAAATATACCCACTTTCAACCCAAATTTTTGTTTGCCAATTTACAACTAAACCTTGAAACAGAAGTGATAATCTTTGGTATAAATTCTCTTCTAAAAGAGTAGATGTTATTAAATTTTGTTTTCTTTGATTAAATTTTATAATAGCTTTTAAAATAATCTTATGTAGTAATATATGAATAATCAGTGCTGTTATAGAGATAATTATTAAAATAGATATGCTCATTACCAAAAATGTTGGCTCTATTCCAAAATCTCTTAAAAAATCTGCTAAATATTTTTTCATTTTTTCTCCTAAAGGTAGTATTAAATATAAAGCCTTTAGGCTTTATATTTTAAGCAAATGCTGGTTCTAAGAAAGGAATAATCTGTTTTTTTCTACTTAAACATCCATCTAACCAAACTTTTCCATCTTCAAGTTTGCAGTTAAATGCTTTTTCAAAAATTGAAGTATCATTTGAAACAACTAATACTTCACTCCCCTCTTTCATAATATCAGTTAATAAAAGTGCAACTGTATGAAGATTTTCTTCATCTTTTACTTTTTTTATATCTGCCATTAAATCATCTTTGATTTTATCAAATACAGATCCATCTACAACTTCAAGTTGCCCAACACCAACTTTCTTTCCGTGCATATCAAAGTTTTTATAATCTCTTTTTACTAAATCTCTAACTGGTGTTCCTTCAACTTGCGATTTAACTTTAAACATCTCCATACCAAGTGCTCCAAAATCTTCAATTCCAGCAATTTTTGCCAACTCTTTAACAACTTGAATATCAAGAGCAGTACAAGTTGGAGATTTAAAAATTACTGTATCACTTAAAATTGCACACATCATAATAGCTGCAATATTTGCTGGAATTTCAACTTTATGATAATCATACATCTCTTTTACAATAGTATTTGTACAACCAACTGGTCTAATCCAACACTCTAGTGGAGCTGAAGTTGTAATATCTCCAAGTTTATGATGATCTACAATTCCAACAATAGTTGTTTTATCCAAATCTTCTGGAGCTTGAGCAATATCTGAATAATCTGTAATAAAAAGCTCATCACCTGCAAATGAAGTTTTTAAAACTGGCGCTTCAAATCCAAACTTATCTAAAATAAATTTTGTCTCTGGATTTAACTCTCCTTGTCGTGCAGGAGTTGCTGCTCGTCCAATTTTATTTAATAGATATGCTAAAGATATAGCTGAACAAACAGAGTCTGAATCTGGAATAATATGTCCACATGTATATAATGCCATAGGTTGTATCCTTTTTTTATATTTTTTAATTTTAAGGCTAGATTTTATCTAAAAAGAGGTAATTTTTCTTTTAAATATATTTTTATAGTAATTTTTTAAGAGTTTAAAAACTGTCCAATTTTTCTATCTTTTTTTAAAAATTTATAGTTTTTAACACTTCCATGCATTGAAATATAAATACCATTTTTTACATTTGAGTTTAAAAATCCAATTGCTTGTGAGAAATTCAGAGTTGCCTCTATTTTGTTTATAGAGATTGGAAGCATAGCGCCTGTTAAAACTATCTTTTTATCTTTTATCTTTTCATCTAAAAAAGATGCTGTTAAATCTATTGTATCTGTTCCATGAACTATAATGATATTTTCATTTTTACAATCTTTTATAGTTTTTACTATAAGTTCTCTATCATCATCACTCATCTCTAAACTATCTTTAGAGATAATATTTAAAACTTCAAACTCAATATTGTAACAGTAACTTATAATCTCATCCAAAGCTATACTATCCTTTGGAACTTCCAACTCTCCAGTTATGGGATTGTACCTTTTATTAAAAGTACCTCCCGTGTTTATAACTGTAATTTTAGATTTTGTCATAGTTATGAACCATATTTTTTGGTTGAAGAAGTTCTTCTAGCTCCTCTTTTGTGAATAGCTCTTGTTCTAATAAAATATCATAAACTCTTTTTCCAGTTCTTAAAGCCTCTTTTGCAACAGCAGAGCTTTTTTCATATCCTAAAATTGGATTTAAAGAAGTTACAAGTGTTGCTGAATTTAAAACATTATTCATACAAACCTCTTCGTTTGCTGTAATTCCTTTGATACATTTTTCAGCTAAACTCTCAAATGCTCTTCTCATCATATTTATAGAGATAAAAAGTTTATATGCAATTATTGGCTCAAACACATTTAACTGAAGTTGTCCATGCTCACTTGCCATTGAAATTGTAACATCAGCACCTATTACATCAAAAGCAACTTGATTTACAACTTCAGGCATTACAGGATTTACTTTTCCAGGCATTATTGAGCTTCCAGGTTGCATTGGTGGAAGATTTATCTCATTTAATCCAGCTCTTGGACCACTACTTAGAAGTCTTAAATCGTTACAAATTTTTGATACTTTTATAGCAATTGATTTAAATCTTCCAGAGATATGTACAAAAGTACTTGTATCTTGAGTTGCCTCAATCATATCTCTTGCCATATAATAATCAGTTCCAGTTACCACTCTTAGATTTTTGATAACAAGCTCCTGATACTCTGGTTTTGTATTTATTCCAGTTCCAATTGCTGTTGCTCCAAGATTTACCTCTCTTAAAAGCTCTTGAGCTCTTGAAAGTCTTAAAATGTCATCATCAATCATTGTTGCATAAGTTTTAAACTCTTGACCCAAAGTCATAGGAACTGCATCTTGAAGTTGTGTTCTTCCCATTTTTAAAATATCTTTAAATTCAATAGCTTTTTCATAAAAAGAGTCTCTTAAAATTTTTAGACTATCTTGTAATTTAAAAATTAGTTCATAAAGTGTAAGTTTAATTGCAGTTGGATAAGCATCATTTGTAGATTGGCTCATATTTACATGGTTATTTGGATGAATAATTTCATATGAACCTTTTTTATGCCCTAAAATTTCCAAAGCTATATTTGCAATAACTTCATTTGCATTCATATTTGTAGAAGTTCCAGCTCCTCCTTGAATAGGATCAACTATAAACTGATCGTGAAATTCACCAGCAATAATTCTATCACAAGCTTGAACAATAGCATCTTTTTGGATTTGTGTTAAATCTCCAAGCTCAAAGTTTGTTAAAGCACAAGCTTTTTTAACCTTTGCAAGTGAGATAATAAAATTTGGGAAAAGGTTAATTCCAATTGTAGTAATATTGAAATTTTCTCTTGCTCTTAAAGTTTGAATACCATAATATTTATCATTTTCGATCTCTTTTTCACCTAAGAAATCTTTCTCTACTCTGTGTAAGTTATCCATTCTAAATCCTTCAAAAAATTTAAGGGATTATAGAATAATCCTACACAAAATAGTATTAAACTACTTTTTAATTAATTCATCAACAATTTTTACTAAATAGTTACTTGATATTTTTGCACTACTATTTAAAAACTCATCAAAATCAAAATTTGCTTCACCATTAGCACTATCGCTAATTGCTCTAAGAATAAAAAATGGAACATTTAAAGCATCACAAACAACTGCAACACTTGCACCTTCCATCTCTAAAGCATCAGCTTTGAAACTATTTTCAATAAACTCTTTTCTCTCATTTGAATGAACAAATTGATCACCTGTTGCAATAACTCCCTCAATAACTTTCAAGTTCTCATTAACTGCTACTTTTTTTGCAATATCTAAAAGCTCTTTTGAACTCTCCACAAAAACTTTTCCACCTGGAACAAAACCATAAGGATGCCCAAATGCTGTTATATCTAAATCATGTTGACAAAGTTTTGTTGCAACAATTAAATCACCAATATTTAGTTTTGGATTTATTGCTCCTGCAACACCTGAGAAAAGTAGAGTATCACAAGAGAATTTTTGAATTAATGTACTTGCAGTTAAACTTGCAAATACTTTTCCAATTTTAGAGTGTGCAATCACAATATTTAAGCCTTTATAATTTACCTCATAATACTTATTATCTGCATACTCAATAGTTTTATAATCTTTAAAGAACTCTAAAAGAGGATCAATCTCCTCTTGCATAGCTCCCATAATTGCTAATTTAGTCATTTAAAGCCTCAATAGTTTCATTTAAAGTTTTCATATCAGAAACATTTAATGTTGGTTTTTCAGAGCTTTTTTTATTTAAACCTTTTAAAACAGCACCATTTCCAAACTCAATATATAAATCAACTTTACTATCATGAGCTTTGATTGATTGTTTATATTTTACAGGACTAATTAGTTGAGAAGCTAATAGTTCAATTGCCTCATCTTTTGTATTATAAACTTCAGCACTTACATTTGAAACAACATCTAAAAACTCATCATTTAAATACTCAAATAAGTATGGTTTTAGATTTTCAACAGCACTTTGAAGTAGTTCACAGTGACTTGCAACGCTCATATCTAAAACTAATGCTCTTTTTGCACCAGCAGCTTTAAAAGTATCTACTAAAGACTCTAAATCTGCTTTAAGACCTGCAAGTACAAGTTGCCCATCCATGTTGTAATTTGCTGGCCAAACTTTTTTTCCAGCTTCTCTTTGCTCTTTACAAATAGTCTCAACAGTTTCATCATCTAAGCCTAATAGTGCCATCATTCCAGCACCGCCACCACTACAAGCTTCAGTCATAAAAGTACCTCTTTTATTTACAAGCTCAATTGCATCTAAATAATCAATTGCACCAGCAGCAACTAAAGCTGAAAACTCACCAAGAGAGTGACCTAAAACAAACTCTGGTTCAATCTTACATTTCTCTTTAAAAACTGCAAGAGCAATTGAACTAACTAATAAAATAGCAGGTTGAGTAAACTCAGTTTTTCCTAAATTATCATTCTCTTCAAATAGAAGTTTTTCAAAATCTACATTTAATCTCTCACTTGCTTTTTTTACCATATCTTTTGCAATATCACTATTTTCAAAAAAATCTCTTCCCATTCCAATTGTTTGACTTCCTTGACCTGGAAAAATAAAAGCTACCTTTTTCATTCTAATCCTCTTTAAAAAATTTAAATTTCAAAACTATTTTTTAAAACTAAATAAGTTCTAAAAAATAGTTTTGCCCAAATGTATCTCAACACTTGGGCAAAAAAATATAGTTTATCTAATCTTTGTGATTAGTGACAACCACATCCACCGTGTCCGCCACCAGTTCCACATCCACCACCGTGTGAATGTCCATGATCGTGCTCATCTGTACCGCAGCTTCCACCACCACAACATCCGCCACCCATAGCAGCAAATCCACCAACAACACCTGACTGAATCTCTTCATCAGTTGCGTCTCTTAAACTTAAAATTGCTACACTGAACATTAAAGTTCTTCCAGCCATTGGATGATTATAATCAATTGTAACATTTGCATCATCAAAAGATTTAACAACTACTTGAATAGTCTCTCCATGCTCACCTTGACCATAAAGACTCATACCTTCAACTAATTCAATTCCAGCAAATTGCTCTCTTGGTAGAGTTTGAACTGCTTCAGAGTTATACTCACCATATCCATCTTTTGGCTCAACTAAAACATCTGCTTCTTCATTAGCAGACATTTTTACCAATTTATCTTCTAAACCAGGAATAATTTGACCTTTTCCAGAAACAAACTCTAAAGGAGCTTGCCCAACATTTGTATCTAATTGTTCACCAGTTTTTGCATCTTTTAGAGTGTACTCTATACCTATAACTTTATTTGCCATTTTAAATATCCTTTTATAATTTGTTTAAATTTATTTTCGCCTCTTTTGCTTCTTGACTATTTGGATAAAAATCAATTAAAGTATTATAAAAACTTTTTGCATTAACCTTATCATTTAAGTTCTCAAAAGAGATTGCGCAGTGTAAAAGTAACACTGGCATATAACTTGCCTTATCATACAATATTGCAGACTTTTTAAAATATGAGATAGCATCTTCATACTTTTTTCTCTTAAACCACATCTCTCCTAAATAAAAATTACTTTCAGCTGGTTTATAATTTAATTCAACTAACTTTTCAAATTTAGGGATAGCGTAAGTATACATTTTTTCACCAAAATCTTTCTTTGCATCTTCCATCAATTTTGCTTTTTCTGTTGCAGTTTTTGGTTCAATTATTGAATTATCACTTATATTTTGAACTGTTTTTTTATTATCATTTAGTCCTAAAGCCTTTTTTAAAGCCTCATACTCTTCTCTTGTAACAAATTGCTTCATATTATTTTTAAATTCATTTGATGATACATATTCAGAATTTATCTTATTTAAAAGTTCTGTTAAATTCTTTATACTCTCTTTTAAGCTCTCTATATCACTTTGATTTTGAGTTAAAGATAAAGATGTAGTATTTAACTTTTTAGAGTCACCCTCGTAAACAGAGTTCAATCCATCTAATTTATTAGATAGAGTCTCTAAGCTAGTATTTAATTCTTCGACTTTTGAAGTTAGTTCACTTATATTTGATTGATTTTTTAAAATATGTTTTTCTGTGTTTGTAAGTCCGTAAGTGCTATTTTTAGTTGCTTCATAAACCGAAACCTCTTGGGCTACGGTTATTGAAGCTATTACAGTAAGTAATAGAAATTTTATTTTCATATAGGTCTTATTTTTCTAACTCTTGCTCAACTCTTCTGTTTTTTGACCAACAAGATTCAGTTTGTTCTGTACAAACTGGATTACTTTCACCTAATGATTTAATAGTAATATTAGCTTTTACACCATTATTTACTAAAACATTTTTAACTGCATTCGCTCTTTTTAAAGCTAAAGCATAGTTATACTCATCACTTCCTCTTTCATCAGCATTTCCATAAACAACAACTGTCGTTCCTGATTCTACTTTAGAAAGTTTTTTTGCATTGTTCACAGCTTTTTCTCTATTTTCATTTGTTAAAGTGAATTTATCATAATCAAAATATACATTCTCTATAAATACTCTTTCTCCAGCAATATTATAATAGTTACCTTTTTCAGATTTCTCTAAAATAGTTCCCTCTTTTACACCATCTGCTGAAGTTGAATTTGTTTGTGCAGATTCTTCAGAAGCTTTTGCAGTATTATTTGCATCTACCTCTTTTTGGCTACATCCAGCAGTAAATAGTAATCCAATAGCTAATAACGAATAAAGTCCCAGTTTTTTCATAATTTGTTCCTTAAAATAAATTTGACTTAACATTTTACATAAAAAAGCTTAATTTAACTTGATTTCTACCAATCAATTGACTGAATTCTATTACCTTTTAAAGGGAATAAATATGTTTTATCAAGATTCAATCTTAGTATTCCAAGGTAACTTGAATTATCAATTGTCCTTAAAAATAAAAGGCTCTCTCCATCTTTTGAAAATTTTGGAAACTGATTTACTCCAGTTGCAGTTAATCTTTTTAAATCATTTGATTTAGTTGATGATAGATATAGATTAAAACTCTTTTTTTGGAACTGATTTTGTGAATCTCTACTAGAAAAAACTACTTTATCTTCATATGTTGCAACTGAAGAGTTATTGTTACTATGAAAAACAAATCTCTCAACAGCACTCTCTCCTATTTTTTGAACAAAAATATTTGGATTACCTAATCTATCAGATACAAATGCGATTTTTTTATCACTATCTAAAAATTGACCACCAACATCTATTCCTGCATGAGTTGTAACTTTAGTTTTTTGTTTTGTTTTTAAATCATATAAAAATATATCAGCTTGTCCTTCAGGAGCAGCTGTTATTAAAATTTTATCTTCATTTTTATTTACATCAGAACAGACTATCATACCATCTGAGTCCATTATAAACTCTTTTGTTCCTTTATATATATTTAATTTTACCAATGTTGGTTTTTTATAATTATATGTTGTATAAAATATTGTATCTTGTTTTGCATTTGCCCACTTTGGAAATAGATTTAAACCTCCACTTACAACTCTTGTTTTGTAAGTTAAAGCATAATCTCCTATCATAATATTTGTTTTATTAGCACCATCATAAACAGAAAAAACTACAAATTTTTCCATCCAATTTATACTAGGCGCTTTTATATAATCATTTATTGCTATTGAAGTTTTATGTGCTAAAAATATATATCTATCTTCTAAATCTGTTGTATAGTTCTTTTCTAAAACTAAAGTATTTTTATTAACATCATACAACTTTGTCATTAAAACATAATTTCCATTTTGCTCTTTTTTAGAACTTAAATTTAAAAATAGATCAATACCATTATTCTTTAGTTCAATATAATTTGGATTACTTGAATAAGAGATAGAAGTTTCAAATGCGCTAACTTCAAAGTTTCCACTTATATTTAAATCATCCACTACACCTTTTTTTATTTTACTTAAAATTAATCTCTCTTGACTAGAAGTATCAATAGAGAGTGAAATTTTTGGTTTAGATGCAATTTGTTTTACTATTTGAAGTTTTGCATCAACTGCCCATAGTGTATTTACCATTAAAAATATTGTAAAAATTATTTTAATCATTTTTATCCTTTTGTTTAAATTCAACTTCGATTCGAATATTACCCTTTTTTGGTATCGGATAGTTAATTGTTTTTTGAATATCTAAAAAATTTTTTAAAGAGTTATCAAAAATATCATTATTTGAAAATCTTAAAAAATTATAATTAAAAACTCCATTTGAATCTATAAATATAATTACAGTTGCTTTAAGCTCTTTAGATTCACTTATAGGAGTCCACTTTGATAAAAGATTATTTATCTCTTTCATATACTTATCATCTTCTTGATTATTACCACTTGATGAGCTACTTAAACTTGTTGATGTTTTATTATTTTCAAAAACTCTATCTAAAGATATTGGCTCTCTTTTCTCTTTTATAAACTCAGCTCCTTTGAATCTTTTTGGATCAATAGATTTTTTAATATTATTGATGTTTTCATCTTCTGTTTTTTTAGCAGTTTCACTAAAATTTGCAAATAGTGATTTTGCATCAAATTTTTTATTTGAAACAGAAGCTTCTTGTTGTTTTATAACTTCTGGCTCTTTTTTAATCTCTTGTTTTACAATTTTAAAAGCTTCTATTTTTGAAGATTTGGTTTCAAACATTTGTAAATCAATCTGTATAGATGTATCTTTAAAACTATAAACTTTTGTATCTGAAGAAGTTACATAAAATGAGACAAATATTATAGTTATAAAATAGAGAGAAAATGCAATAAAACCACTAAGAAAAAAAGTTGAACTACTTCTCATTTTATCCATCAGTTACCAAAGAGACTTTAGTAAAACCAGCCTCTTTCACAGATTTTAAAACAAAAATAACATCATCATACTTTAAATTTTTATCAGCCCTTATAGATACTATACTTTTTTGATCTTTGTTTTTTGAAAATAATAAGAAATCATCAGCAAAAGTTTTAATATCGTAGTTTTTTTTATTTAATACAATTTTTCTATCTTTTGTTATTGTAATAGTAATATTAGAAATATCTTGAATCTGTTTTGATTTACTTCCTTGTGGAAGATTTATTGGTTCTTCAAACTCCATTACAGGAGCCGTTACCATAAGAATTGCTAGTAAAACCAACATAATATCAACTAAAGGTGTAATATTTAAGTCTGGTTTTTGGTTATAATCAAACAAATATTATCCTTTTGCTATTATAATTTCAGATTGCGCTTTTAAATATACATTTAATTCATAAACTTTTCTAGATATCATTTGATGAAATGTGTAAGCAAATATTGCTACAAATATTCCAGCAGCAGTAGCAACTAACGCTTCACTAATAGCTGGTGCAATAATAGAAAATGCAACTTTTGACTCATTTGCAAATTTAGCAAATGACTCTAAAATACCAACAACAGTTCCAAAAAGTCCAATAAATGGAGAAGTTGAAGAGATAATTGAAAGCCACGATAAGCCAACACTTGCATCTTTTATAGCGTTTATTTCACATGCATTTAAAATCTCTTTTATATTATTTCCACCTGAACACTGATTTAATAGTGATAGTGATGTAAATCTATTTTGTCCAGAAGTAAGTCCCTCTAAAACTCTTTTTTCATTTTCAATAATTCTATTTAGAGTACTATTTCTATATAAAAATATCCAAAAAACAACAATTAAGTATATTGACAGCAGTGCTAATACTATCAAAGTAATAGCACTACTATTTGTCAAATAATTTAGTAATGTAGAAATCATATTTTTTTAAAGTGCAAAAGAGTTAATTTTTGCCTCAACTGCAGCAACTGAAACACTAGAGTCTTTAACAGAGTTAATTAACTCTTTAGCAGCTTCAATGTTTTTTGCAATCTCAGAATCTTTTCCACTTGTTAATGCAATAGCACCATCTACTAGAACATCAACACTATTCTCATCTACTTTTACATGTCCCCAGTTAATAGCGACAGCTTCAGTAGAATCAATTTTTTCAATAATAATCACACCCACAGTTAAAGTAGATACTAGTGATGAGTGCATTGGAAGAACTCCAAACTCTCCCTCTTTTCCAGGAAGAGTTACGCTCTTAACATCACCACTAAAGATACTACCACTTGGAGTAACTATTGATAATTTAATTGTATCCATATTAGACCCTTATGGTTTATTTCATTTTTTCAGCTTTTGCTAAAACCTCATCAATTCCACCAACCATATAGAATGCCATTTCAGGAACATGGTCATATTTACCATCTAAAATTCCTTGGAAACCTTCAATTGTATCTTTAAGCTCAACATATTTTCCAGGACTTCCTGTAAATACTTCAGCAACGAAGAATGGTTGAGATAAGAATCTCTCGATTTTTCTTGCACGTGCTACAACAAGTTTATCAGATTCTGATAACTCATCCATACCAAGAATTGCAATAATATCTTGTAAATCTTTATACTTTTGAAGTACAGATTGAACACCTCTAGCAGTATTATAGTGCTCTTGACCAATGATATCTGCACTTAAGATTCTTGAAGTAGAATCTAGTGGATCAACCGCTGGGTAGATACCTTTTTCTGCAATTTTTCTATTTAAAACTGTTGTTGCATCAAGGTGAGCAAAAACTGAAGCAGGAGCTGGGTCAGTTAAGTCATCCGCTGGAACATAAACAGCTTGAACAGAAGTAATAGAACCTTTAGAAGTAGATGTAATTCTCTCTTGTAGTTTTCCCATCTCACTTGCAAGTGTTGGTTGGTATCCAACAGCTGAAGGAATTCTTCCTAAAAGTGCTGACATCTCAGAACCTGATTGTGCAAATCTAAAGATATTATCAATAAACATAAGAACATCAAGACCTTTTTCATCTCTAAAGTACTCAGCCATTGTAAGACCTGTAAGTGCAATTCTATTTCTAGCACCTGGTGGTTCACTCATTTGACCATAGCACAGTGCAACTTTATCAAGAACATTTGAGTCTTTCATCTCATGGTAAAGGTCATTTCCTTCTCTTGTTCTCTCTCCAACTCCAGCAAATACAGAGTATCCAGAGTGTTTAAACGCAACGTTATGGATTAATTCCATAATAATAACTGTTTTACCAACTCCAGCTCCACCAAATAGTCCTACTTTTCCACCTTTTGAATATGGCGCTAAAAGGTCAACTACTTTAATACCTGTTTCAAACATCTCTGTTTTTGTTGATTGCTCATCAAAAGCTGGTGCAGATCTATGAATTGACCATCTTTCAACATCTTCAGGAATTGCAGCACCTTCATCAACTGGATCACCAATAACGTTGAAAATTCTTCCTAAAACAGCTTCACCAACTGGAACTTTAATAGGACCTCCAGTAGCAGTACACTCTTGACCTCTTACAAGTCCATCTGTCATATCCATAGCAATAGTTCTTACTCTACTATCACCAATATGTGCAGCAACTTCTAATACTAGTCTATCTTTAGTTTTATCGTCTAAAGTAACATCAATAGCTTCATTAATCTCTGGTAAATATCCGTCGAACTCAACGTCAACAACCGGACCCATTACCTGAATAATCTTACCTTTCATATAGGGCATCTCCTTCTTAAATTATTTTAATGCTTCAACACCACTGATAATCTCTATCAGCTCTGTTGTAATTGCAGCTTGTCTTGCTTTGTTATACTCAACTGTTAAACTATTAACTTTCTCTTTTGCATTTTTACTAGCAGCTTCCATTGCCTGCATTCTAGCACTGTGTTCTGCAGCTAAAGAGTCAATTAGTGCATAATACATATTGAAATCAATATATTTATCAGTTAATTCTCTTAAAACTTCGTCATCATCATCTGGCTCAATATTCAGCATAGATGTAGTTTCAGTTATTTCAACTTTTTCTAAACTAATTGGTAAAAGTTCTCTTACTCTAATCTCTTGAGTAAGCATATTTAAAAATCCATTGTAAACAATGATTACTTTATCAGTAACTTCATTTTTAAAATCTTCTACTGCAGCTTTTATGAAATCAGAAGCTTTTTCATAAGTTGGAGCCGATGATAATTCAATAGATTTTTGATCTATATTCTTACCTTGGAATGAGAAGAACTCAACTCCTTTTTTCCCAGCAGCTCTTAATCTTACATTTGCACCTAAAGATTCATAATCACTAATCATTTTACTTACAGTTTTAATAGTATGCATATTAAAACCACCACAAAGTCCCTTATCAGCTGTTACAAAAACTATATCAACTGTTTTTGGAGTTGCATTTTGAACAAATGCTCTTCCTAGATTTCCATCTTCTTGAACTTTGCTAACTCGTGCTGCAATATCAGATAAAACTTCATTTATCTTAGCTGCATAACTTCTTGACTGTTCAGATAACTGTCTAGTACGAGTCAGTTTTGCAGAAGATACAAGCTTCATAGCTTTTGTAGTTTTTTCTGTATTTTTAACACTTCCAATTTTTAATTTTATCTCTTTTAAGTTAGCCATAGACTAATCCTTAATTTGCATTAAATACAGTTTTAAACTCTTCTAATGCAGCTTTTAATTTTGACTCTGTGTTTTCATCAAGTTTTTGACTTGATTTAATTGCACTTAAAATATCTGAATATTTTTGCTCAATAAACAGATGTAACTCGTTTTCAAATCTTACAACATCTTTAACTGCAACATCATTTAAGTACCCTTTAGTACCAGCATAAATAATCACTATTTGTTTTTCAATAACAAGTGGTTTATTAACACCTTGTTTTAAAACTTCAACCATTCTTTGACCAAGCTCTAACTCTCTTCTTGTAGCTTCATCAAGATCTGATGCAAATTGTGCAAACGCCTCAAGTTCTCTATATTGAGCAAGTGAAAGTTTTAATGTTCCAGCAACTTGTTTTGTAGCTTTAATTTGAGCAGCTCCTCCAACTCTTGAAACTGATAAACCAACATTAATTGCAGGTCTAATACCTGAGTTAAATAGGTTTGTTTCTAAGAATATTTGTCCATCAGTAATTGAAATTACGTTTGTTGGAATATAAGCAGCAACGTCTCCAGCTTGAGTTTCGATAATTGGTAACGCAGTCATAGAACCAGCACCTTTTTCATCACTCATTTTTGCAGCTCTTTCAAGTAATCTTGAGTGTAGATAGAATACATCTCCTGGGTATGCTTCTCTTCCTGGAGGTCTTCTTAAAATTAATGACATCTCTCTATATGCAACTGCATGTTTTGATAAATCATCATAAATAATTAGTGCGTGTTTTCCATTATCTCTAAAGAATTCACCCATTGTAACACCTGTATATGGTGCTAAGAATTGTAGTGTTGCAGAATCAGCAGCCGATGCATTTACAACAATTGTATAATCCATAGCTCCAGCATCTTCTAATGTTCTAACAACAGAAGCAACTGAAGATGATTTTTGTCCAATTGCAACATAAATACAAACAACATTTTCACCTTTTTGATTTAAAATTGTATCAATAGCAACTGTAGTTTTACCAGTTTGTCTATCTCCAATAATTAACTCTCTTTGTCCTCTACCAATTGGAACTAATGCATCAATTGCTTTAATACCAGTTTGTAATGGCTCGTGAACAGATTTTCTTGACATAATACCAGGAGCTTTCTCTTCAACATATCTTTTTTCAGTTGCGTTAATAGCACCTTTACCATCAATTGGTTCACCAAGTGCATTTACAACTCTTCCAACTAGTGCTTCACCAACTGGAACTTCAAGAAGCTCACCTAGTCTTTTACAAGAAGTACCTTCTCTAAGACCTAAACCTTTTCCAAGAACAACGATACCAACTGAAGACTCTTCTAAGTTTGCAGCCATACCTTTTTCACCGTTTTCAAACTCAACCATTTCACCAGCCATAACATTCTTAAGACCGTAAACTTGAGCAATACCATCTGCATAAGAAATAATCTTACCAGTTTCGTTTACATCTACATTTAATTCAAAGTTATCAATTCTCTCTTTAATAATTGAACTGATTTCATCTGCTTGAATTTTTGCACCCATTCAAATTTCTCCTTTATAAGTTCTAAACTGCTTTTAAAATATGATCGATTAACTGAGTTTTTAATCTATCTTTAGAGAAAGATATTTCAACACCTAGTCCATCTATATCAACTTTAATTCCATCATAATCACAAACATTTTGAGATAATGAAAGTTTCACATCAAATTTCTTACTAAATTGTTCTTCAATTGAACTAACACTTTTAGCTGGAAGCTCTTTATTTGTATAAATAACTCCAATAAAACTATTATTTAGTTTTGCAATTTGATTTTTTAATTCTGCTGCAACAAATGGAATAATATCTAATCTTCTTTTTTCACCAAGAAGTTTGATAAAGTTTTCCAAAGATCTTTCAGGTTTTTCAACCATCGATAAAATAAACTCTACTTTAGCTGTTTCATTTACAGTTGAAGATGCTATTATAGATTTAAACTTATCATTTAAAAAAGCTTTTGCAACACCATCTAGTTTTTCACTAAAACTCGTAATTTCACCAAGATCTCTTGCTTCAAGCAATGCTTTTACATATCTTTTTGCTATTAAATCCTTCATTATGCTACCTTTTTAAGAACAATGTTTACTAACTCATCTTGTGATAAATTAATAGTATCTGAATTTAATAGCTCTTCAAGAATTGAAGCTACAACATCTTTTTTTACTCTTGAAAGTTCAACTTTCATCATTTCATCAAAATTTTTATTTAAATTTGCAATCTCTGTTTCAACAGCAACTAAAACTTTTTGTTTTATAGCTTCTACATCAGATTTTGCATCTTCAACAATCTCAGCTGCAATTCTTTTTGCATCTTCTGATTTTTTAATTGCTTCTTGTTTTTTCTCTTCTGAAGCTCTTTTAGTATCTTGAACTTTATCAAGTTCAGCTTGGATACTCAAAGTTCTATTTGAGAAAAATGCTTTAATTCTATGAGCAAGTAAATACCATAAAATCGCTGCGAATATAACAAAGTTAACGGTTCTTTGAACTATATCATAGTTCGTTTCCGCACCTTCACTTGCAAATAATGCAACTGGAACCATAGCCATAGCTAATAATAATCCTTTTATCATTATCACTTCCTAAATCGAGTTTAGCTTGTTTTTCAAGCTATTGTTAAATTGAGGCATTGATGACAATAAAGAGGTTTTTAAATTCTCTGCTTCACTTTGTAAGCTATTTTTAAATTCAGCTACTTTTGTATCTAAATTTAATTTTTCACTTGCAAGTTTAACATCAGCACTATCTTTAGCTTCTTTGTAAGCTTGCTCTCTAATAGCTGCTGCTTCTCTTTTAGCTTTTGAGATAATCTCATTGGCTTCCACTAAAAGCTCATCAACATCACTACTGTTTGATTTTGCTTCTTCTAAATCACTTTTAATTTGAGCTGATCTCTCATCCATGTGATTTAATAGTGGTTTGAATAGACAACTATTAAGTCTAGCAACAACTAAAAGAAAGATGATAGCTGTGCTAAGCATTAGTATAGGACTTATGTCTAACATTCATTCCTCCATATTTTTACAGTTTAGTTTAACTAAAACGTTTAAATTCTATCAAAATATTCTATAAGGAAATATTAAAAGTGTGAAAATTTCTATTTTTTTTATATTATTGTAGATTTAAGTAACTAATTATTCTATCAATATCATCTTGAGAATTAAAAGTAATTTTAATTGAGTTTTTATCAATCTTTGCTTTGATTTTATCATTTTTTAAAACTTCTAAAAAATTATTCAAAACTTCAGTATTGTAACTATTAGTAACATTTTTTTTCTCATTAATATCTTTAGTAATTTTCTGTTCTTTTATATCTTTTATTAATTTCTCAACTTCTCTAACAGATAAATCCTCACTAATTATTTTATCACAAAGTTGTTTTTGAATATTAGAATCTAAACCTATCATAACTTTTGCATGACCAGCGCTTAATTTTCCAGAAGATAAAAATTGTTGAACATATGAACTTAATTGTAAAAGTCTCAAAGTATTTGTAATTGAAGCTCTACTTTTAAACACTTTTTTTGATAACTCTTCATGAGTGATATTGTGTTCATTTATAAGTTGTGCATAACAAAATGCTAACTCTATAACATTTAAATCTTCTCTTTGAATATTCTCTATTAAAGCATGCTCTCTTAATTTTAACTCATCTATATTTGTAATAATCGCACTAATCTCTTCTAAAGAGGCTAATTTATGAGCTCTAAGTCTTCTCTCTCCAGCAATTAAAGTATATCTTCCATTATCATTTTCAACAACAACAATGGGTTGTAAAAGTCCATGCTCTTTTATAGAGTCACTCAACTCTTGAAGTTTTGTCTCGTCAAAAACTTTTCTTGGTTGATTTGGATTTGCATCAATTAATGCGACTTCAATTTTTTTAACACCACTACTATTTGAGTTTGAATTTGAATTTTCATAAGCAGTTTCAACTTCTCCTAAAAGCTCACCTAAGCCTCTTCCTAGTGCCATTTTACCACCTAATTTCATTTTCCTATCCTACTATTGCTTTTGCTAAATTTTCATAAGCTTTAGTTCCAATACTTGTTACATCATAAAGCATTATTGGTTTACCAAAACTTGGACTCTCTGCTAATTTTATATTTCTTGGAATTACAATATAAGAATCATCTCCTAGTTTAAATAGCTTACTCTCAAAATGTTGTGCCAAATCAGCAAAAACTTGTTTTGAAAGGTTATTTTGTGAACTATACATTGTTGGTAAAAAACCTTTTATCTCAAGATTTTTATTTATAGTTTGCCTAACTAATTTTATTGTATTTAATAGCTGTGCCAAACCTTCAAGTGCAAAGAACTCACACTGAATTGGTATTAATACAGATGTTGAAGCACCTAAAGTATTTATTGTAATTGGTCCTAAAGCTGGAGGTGAATCTATAATAATATAATCATAATCATCTTTTATAGTATCGATTTTTCTTTTTAATACAAGCTCTCTCTCTTTTGTATTTTTATAAAACTCTTTTTCGATACCAACAAGACCAATGTTTGAAGGAGCAACTTTTAAATTATCTATTTCAGAGTCTAAAATTATTTCAGAAAGCTCTTTTGTTCCAAGCATAACATGATATATATTGTATTCATAAGTATCTCTATGAAAACCTAAAGATGTTGTTGCATTTGCTTGTGGATCTGCATCAATTAATAACACTTTTTTCCCATTTAGTGCAAGTGCAGCACTAAGATTAACAGCTGTAGTAGTCTTTCCTACTCCACCTTTTTGATTTGCTATTGAAATAATCTCTGTCATCTTAAACTAAATACCTTTTTATCGTTAATTTGTATAGAACCATCACCATTTAAAACTGCATTTTCAAGTGAAACTTTGATACCATCAATTGTTGCTTGAAATTTTTTTGAATGTCTAAATTCTACCTTAAAAAGACTAAAAATTTGCTTCCATTCAATTTTTTTAGAAATATTTTCAAAATACTCATTTAAAAGTTCATCAATATCTATCTTTATATCCAATTTTCCAAAATCACTATTTGGTTCTTTTAAATTGATTCCAATCCCACAAAAAAGAAGATCTTTTGTCGTTGAAGTAATTGCTCCACCAATTTTTTTATTTTCTATATAAAAATCATTTGGCCACTTTAAAAATAGTTTAGAACCTTTTTGTGTAAATAACTCTTTTAAGATATATGTAAAATATATACTAGCACTTTGCAAAGGTAAATCACTTGGTAAATCGCTTTTATTTAAAACAAAAGAGAGAAATAGATTCCCAAGAACTCCTTGCCAACTATTTCCTCTACTTCCTATTCCATTAGTTTGTATATCTGATACAACGCAAATAGGCTCTTTATAGCCATTTTTACTAATATAATCTTTTAAATAAAGTTGTGTTGAATTAACTGTTTTTAATCTTATAAATTTCATTTGCAAATTATATATAATTTTATTAAAAGAGTATATTAATTATAATCAAAATTTTGAAGGAGAATTTTAATGCTAGACCCTGTTTTACCGATTGCTTTATATTTGTTATTTGGTTACTTATATAAACTATTTTTTCAAGATAATTCAAAACAACTTGTAGATTTTATTATCTATTTTTCTCTTCCTGCAATTGTTTTTTCAAAAATTTATCCTTTGGATTTAAGTTTTGATCATTTGCTTCTAATTTTAATGTTTAATGCAATTATTCTATTTAATTTACTGCTATCTTTTTTAATAGGTAAACTTCTTAAATTAGAAAAAATTTATCTTGCTACTTTTGTGATTATGGCAACTTTTGGAAATACTTCATTTATAGGTTTTTCTTATATTGATGCTTTTTATGGACAAGATTTTATAGTTTATGGACTTATTTATGATATTTTTGGTTCATTTTTACTTTTAGTTTCTGTTGGTATGTTTATAATCACTTGGGGAAGCGGAAGAAAAAATAGTATCACATCTATTTCAAAATCAATCTTTTTATTTCCTCCTATGATAATATTTTTTGCAACATTAATTGCAAAAAACTTTGAAGTTCCAAACTTTTTAATACACACAACAGATAATTTAGGCTCAACTTTAGTTCCTATTGCAATGGTAGCTATTGGAATGAAACTTCAACTAAAACATATATTTTCAAAACTTCATATTGTAACAATTGCTGTAATTTTAAAGATGATTTTTGTTCCTATAGTTGTGTTATTTTTATTTAACTATTTTTATAATTTAGATGAAACTTGGATTAAAGTTACAATTATTGAAGTTGCAATGCCACCAATGACTATGGCAGCAGTTTTAGCTATAAAAGGTGGATTAGATGAGAAAATTGCAATTAATAGTTTGGTTTTAGGTGTTATTTTAAGTCTATTTACAATTACTATATTTACAAGCTATTTAGCATAAATTACAAAAGCATTTATATGCTTTGTAATTACTCTAAAATATCTCCAATTTCCAATCTTTGTCCTCTAATATACTCAACAGCATTTATAGCTTTTTTGGATGGAGCTTGAATTGTTTTAATTTTTAAACTTCCATTTGAGCAAGATACAATAATATAATCTTTTGATATCTCTAAAATTTTCCCAGCTTCATTTTTTGAACTCTCTTCAATAAGCTCAATATCCTTTATTTTTAAATCAGATTTTAAAAATATTGTTGGCCAAAAAGAGTAAGCTTTATATTTTAAAAATAGTTTTTTTGCATCAAAAAAATCAACTAATCCATCCTCTTTTTTTATTTTTTTACAAAAAGTAGCTTCACAGTTGTTTTGTTTTAATGGTTTTATATTTTCAAAATTGTCTAAAGTTGTAATTGTAAGCTTAGCTGCTAATTTTGATAACTTTTCAAATGCTTCATCTACAAGTAGATTATCATTTCTTAAATATGAAAATCCCAACATATCTCCACAGTCAAGACCCTCTTCCATAAACATAGAAGTAACTCCTAAATATTTATCATCATTTAAAATACCCTCTTGAATAGGACTTGCTCCTCTATAATTTGGTAAAATTGAAGCGTGAAGATTTATACAAGGAGCAATATTTAAAATATCTTTTGGAAGAATTTGTCCATAAGCTGCAACAATAATAAAATCTGGTTTTAAATCCAAAATTGATAAATATGCAACTAAATTATCTTTTAGTTTTTTGGGTTGAAAAATTGGTATCTCCAACGAGTTATCAATACAAAACTGTTTTATATGTGGAGGTGTAAGAAGTTGTTTTCTGCCTACTGGTTTATCCTCTTGAGTGAAAATTCCAACAACTTCATATTTACTAGCTAGAAGCTCTTTTAAAATCTCAGTTGCATAAGATGGTGTCCCCATAAATAAAACTTTTTTACTCAAAATATATCCTTATTTTTTAAATAGTGTTCCACTATTATGTATATTATTTAATAAAAAATCATAAGCATTTTTTAAATCAAATCCACTA
The DNA here is from genome assembly GCF_004116575.1 of Arcobacter sp. AHV-9/2010. Taxonomy (NCBI): domain Bacteria; kingdom Pseudomonadati; phylum Campylobacterota; class Epsilonproteobacteria; order Campylobacterales; family Arcobacteraceae; genus Arcobacter; species Arcobacter sp. AHV-9/2010. The sequence continues at coordinate 189,174 of NZ_PDKH01000001.1, forward strand.
CTTAGATACATAGGAATATTTTTTTGCATTAAAAAATCTGCCGCTTTTAGTTTTGTTACAATTCCACCTGTTGCAAAAAGCGAATTAGCACTTGGCTTTTTATCAAGCTCATCAGCGCTTATTTCATTTACAATTTTTTGAAGTTGTGCATCACTAAACTCTCTTGGATTTTTATTATAATATCCATCAATATCTGTTAAAATTGCAAGCATATCGGCTTTAAAATAGTGTGTTACATAAGCTGCTAATTGGTCATTATCTCCAATTAACTCCTCTGTTGAAATAACATCATTTTCATTTATTATTGGTAAAACGCTGTTTTGAAGCAATATCTCCATAACATTTTTTGCATTTTGACTTCTCTTTCTTGAATCAAAATCATCTGCAATAAATAGCATTTGAGCAGCTATTATATTATATTTTGAAAACATCTCTTGATAAGTTTTCATCAATTTTGGTTGACCAATAGCAGCAAGAGTTTGTTTATTTGCTAAAATAGTTTTATCAAGTTTTAACTCTGTATAACCAGCTCCAACTGCACCTGAACTTACCAATATTACATCTAAATTTTTCTCTATTTTTAATTTTGCAATTAACTCAACTAAATTTTGCATTCTTTTAATTGCTAATTCATTATCTTGAGTTAAAACAGCAGTACCTACTTTAATAACTAACCTTTTCATCTACTTTCCTTGCATTCCATATAGTGCAAATGTTAAAGCTTTTATATTTGTCTTATTTAATGATGATATTGGTAAAACAAAATATGGTTTACTACTATCATATTTTGAGAATATTAAATCTTGAACAAAATATGGTAACTCCTCATCAAATTTAAACTCATTTTTATTACTAGCTTCTAAATTTAACTCTTTTAAAAAGTTTTTAATATCCTCTTTTAAATCTTCTCCATAATAAGCATCTATTTTACTTAAAGCAATAGCAAAATTTCTTTGTGATAACTCTTGAGAAAACTTTTGTAACTCCTCTTTTAAAACTCTATATTGATCAATCATTGTTCTATAATTTGCAACATCAATTACAAATAGAAGTGTTTTTGTTCTTTCAATATGTCTTAAAAACTCCAATCCTAGACCTTTTCCTTCACTAGCTCCATCAATAATTCCTGGAATATCGGCCATAACAAATGAGCTATAATCTCCAACATTTACAACACCTAGTTTTGGAGTTAAAGTTGTAAACTCATAGTTTGCAACTTCTGGAGTTGCATTTGAAGTTACTGAAATCAGAGTTGATTTTCCAACATTTGGATAACCTACAAGCCCAACATCAGCAATTAATTTAAGCTCTAATCTTATATTTTTAGTAACTCCTGGAAGTCCTGGCTGAAAATATGTCGGTGCTTGATTTCTTGAGTTTTTAAAGTGAACATTTCCAAGCCCACCTTTTCCACCCTCTAAAAAAAGAACCTTTTCTCCAATTTCAAGTAAATCAAATATAACTTCATTTGTGTCATCATCAATTACTTGTGTCCCTGGAGGAACAATTAAAACTAAAGGGTCAGCAGATTTTCCTGTTTTTTGTCTTCCCATTCCAGGTTGACCTTTGTCAGCTTTAAAAACTCTTCTTCCTTTGTAAAAAGATAGAGTATCTGTATTATTATCTACTAAAAAGTAAACATCTCCACCTTTTCCACCATCTCCACCATCAGGACCACCCTGAACTATGAACTTCTCTCTTCTAAAAGATGCACAACCTTGCCCACCTTTTCCACTACTTACACTAAATCTTGCACTATCTATAAACATAGTTTTCCTTTATAAATAAAAAAAGGGTGTATGGCAAAGCATACACCCTTTTTCAAAAAGCTAAATCTCTTATTTACGAAGCAGCGTAAACAGAAACTTTTTTTCTTTTTTTGTCTTTAATTTCAAATTTAACAACACCGTCAATTAAAGAGTAGATTGTATGATCTTTACCCATTCCAACATTGTTACCTAAATGAACTTTTGTTCCTCTTTGTCTAACGATGATGTTTCCAGCACTTACAACCTCTCCACCATATTTTTTAACTCCAAGTCTTCTACCAGCTGAGTCTCTATTATTTTGAGTACTACCTTGACCTTTTTTGTGAGCCATTTTATTTCTCCTTAAATTTGATTATTGCTTAAGCAGCAATTTTTGTAATTCTAATTTTTGTGAAGCTTTTTCTAAACCCTCTTTTAAGTTTAGAGTCTTTTCTTCTTCTTTTTTTGTAAATTACAACTTTTTTCGCTCTGTTTACACCAGTTCCATCAAGAACTACTACTGCTTCAACTTTAGCATTAGATACTGCATCTCCAGTTTTTAATTCACCGTTATTTACAGCTATAACATCAGTTATCTCTAAAGTCTCTTTTGCAGCCTTTCCAGTGTAATCAATGTCTAAAATATCACCTTCAGATACTTTATATTGCTTCCCACCACATTTGATAATTGCGTACATCTTCTTTTCCTCTTATTTTTTACAAGCATAATTTTGGCTTAATTTATACTATCTTTTTAATTTAGAACGGGAATATTACCTAAGATTTTATTAAAGTTAGTTTAATTTATAGATTAAATTTTGTAAGTTTTCCCTGTTTTAACTCATATAAATTATCTTTTATTTTTTTAATTAAATTAACTTTTTCCTTAAAATCAATATTTGTTTCATATGATAGACTAAGAAGTTTATTTGAATAAAATTTATATAAAAGAACCAATAACTCTTTGTTTAATCTCTCATCATCATAAACTTCAAGTTTATCATTCAATAAAATTTTATTTAATACAACATCATTTATATCATTTAAGAGTGCTTTAAACTCATCTTCGTGATGCTCAAACATAGAAGGAGTTACTAAATCCAAAACCATATCTAACCTTTTTGGATTATCTAAAATTGATTTTATAATACAAAGCTCACCTATATCATAAGCCATTAAATTTTGTTGATTTTTTCTAGTTACATTTTTTGAAGTAGAGATCATGTTCTCTTTTATATTTAATTTTTGGGCAATATATCTTTTATACTCCTCTTGAAACAGAATATCTAAGGTATTTAAATAATCATTTGAATCTTTTAGTGCTTTTTTCTTCTCAATTGGATTTGAGATATCATATGAATCTATTATGTAGTCCAAAGCAAAATTTATAAAGGGTTTTGGTTCTAAAAACTTTTTCTCAAGCTCATTTATTTTATTATCTTTAACCATATCAGCTGGATCATTTCCATCTTCAAAAACTGCAACCCCACCATCAAATCCACTTTGACTAAGCATCAAAGAGGCTTTAAAAGCAGCATTTAATCCAGCTTTATCTCCATCATAAGCTAAAATAATTTTTGGTTCACCTCTTCTTAAAAGTGGAAGATGATCTTTTGTAAGAGCTGTTCCTAATGTTGCAACTGCATTTGAAAACCCTGCTTGATGAAGCATTATTACATCCAAATAACCTTCACAAACTATTAATTTATTTGTTTTATAGATTTTCTCTTTTGCTAAATGGTAACCATATAAAAGTTTTGATTTATTAAATATTTGTGTTTGAGGTGAGTTTACATATTTTGCACCATGATTTGTTAAAGTTCTACCACCAAAACCTACAAGTTTACCATTGATAGAGTATATTGGAAAAATTACTCTATCAATAAATCTTGCATATAATCCACTATCTCCTTGGCTAATAACTCCTAACTCAATAGCATCATTTAGGTTATAATGATTTTGTTTTAAAAAATCTATAGTTGAGCTTGAACTAGATGCATAACCTATTTCAAACTTCTCTATAAATGATTCAAAAACGCCTCTTTGTTTTAAATAATCTTTTATTGAATCATTTGCAATAAACTGTTTTTGGTAAAAATTTTTAATAGCATCAATTACTTTTGTATCAGTTTTTTTAGCACTACTCTCTTCATATTGAAGAGTAAAATTTGTAAGATTTGCTAACTTTTCAATAGCTTCAGGGTAACTGAGTTTTTCATACTCCATTACAAATTTGATACTATCTCCACCAACTTGACAACCAAAACAGTGATATATCTGCTTTGATGGACTTACAACAAATGATGGTGTATCTTCATTATGAAATGGGCAACAAGCCTTAAAATTTGCTCCATTTTTTTTTAATTCAATATATTGTGAAACTACATCTACAATATCTAATTGATTTTTTAAACTCTCTATTGACTCTTTTTTTATCATGGCGCGAATTATACTCTTTTATTTTTTTATATGTACTTTTATGATAATATGATTTTTTAAAATTTAAAGAGGACTTCAATGGATAGTTTAATTTTAGGATATAGAGATCCAATAGTTGGTGTTATTTTTTTCTTTTTTCTTATTTTTTTAATATCATTTATAACTTACTCTTATGGACTTTATAAAGAGAGAGAGGGAAGAAAAGAGTATAGAAAACTATCAAAAAGATTTGAGCTTGGTAAATTAAAAGAGAATGACTATGTTAATTTATACAAAACTTATAATCTTCCTTTTGACTCTATTTTACTTTTAGCAAATACATTTTTACATAAAGGTGATTTAAATAGGGCAATTAGTGTATATTTAGCACTATTAGAAGTTGTTCAAGATAGAGTAAAAAAAGAGGAACTACTTGAAGTTTTAGGAGCTACATATTTAAAAGGTGGTTTTCTACAAAGATCAAACGATATATTTCTTCAAATTTTAAAATTCTCTCCAAGAAATAAAAATGCATTAACTAACCTTATTTTAGTAAATGAGAAGATGAAAAACTATACAAAAGCTAAAGAGATATGTAACTCTTTAGAGGAGTTAGATGTTGATTTGAGTTTAGAAAAAATCTATTTTGATTATATGATTATTTTAAATGACTCTGTTTTAACAAATGAAAAAAGAACAAAAAAACTATATGAGTTATACTTAGATAATAAAGTTTTAGAGAGAGTTTTTTTAAATTTTATAATAAATTTTAATAAAGAGTTTTTTTATAAAAATATAAATAAGTTCAATTTTGAAGATATAATTGATATTTTATGGTATTTACCAAAAGATGAAATTGATTTTAAAGCTATTGAAAACATACCATTTTTACAAGAACTTTACACTTCAAAAGGGTATATAAATAGTGTGGACTCTAGTTTAGATTTTGATTTAGATCTATTGATTTTAATAAATAGACATAAGGATAGAAAAAAAGGTGATTTAAATTTTGAATTTATATGTAGTTCTTGTAAACAATCCTCTCCATTTTTTGATACAAGATGTCCAAATTGCCACTCTATTTTATCTTTAAAAGTTAAACATCACTTAGTAAAAGGTTTCATTAATACAAACCAATCACTACAATAAAAATAGTATATTTTTGATATACTTACAAAAATTTTAAAAGGAGCAATATGAGCGATTATTCAAAACTTGAAAAGTGTTTGGATTATCAGTTTAAAAATAAAAACCTGATAATCGAAGCACTTACACACAAAAGTTTCAAAAAACCATACAACAATGAAAGATTAGAGTTTTTAGGAGATGCTGTTTTAAACCTTATAGTTGGAGAGTATTTATACACAAAATTTCCAACTTCAAATGAGGGAGAGCTTTCTAAAATAAGAGCTAGTTTGGTAAATGAGACTGGATTTACAAGATTAGCAAATGAGATAAATTTGGGTGATTATATATTTATCTCAAATGCTGAAGAGAGAAATAAAGGAAGAACAAAATCCTCAATTCTATCAGATGCTTTTGAAGCTATTATGGGAGCAATATATTTAGAGAGTGGTTTAGATACTTTAAAACCAATTATTTTAAATCTTCTTGAAAACTCTTACGATAAGATAAATTTAGATGTTTTATTTAGTGATTATAAAACTGCACTTCAAGAGATTACTCAAGCAAAATTTGCATCAATTCCTGAATATGTTATTGAAGGATCTTATGGACCTGATCATAAAAAAGAGTTTGAAGTATCTATTTGGATAGATGGTAAGAACTTTGGAAAAGCTAGCGGAAAAAGTAAAAAATTAGCACAACAAGCAGCTGCAAAAATTGCTATAGAAAAATTAAAAGAGGATTAATATTGAATACATTTGGACATAGATTTAGATTTACAACTTTTGGTGAATCTCATGGGAAAGCCCTTGGTTGTATAGTTGATGGAGTTCCAGCTGGAATAAAAATTGATGAAGAGTTTATTCAAGGTGAAATGAATAGAAGAAAACCAGGTCAAAATGAGTTTGCTACAAAAAGAAAAGAAGGCGATGTTGTTGAGATTTTAAGTGGTGTTTTTGAAGGGTATTCAACTGGCACAAGCATTGCTATGATTATTTTTAATGAGAACCAAAAATCAAGTGACTACTCAAATATAAAAGATTTATTCAGACCAGGTCATGCTGATTTTACATATTTTAATAAATATGGAATTAGAGATTATAGAGGTGGTGGAAGAAGCTCGGCTCGTGAAACAGCAGCTAGAGTTGCAGCAGGAGCTATTGCAAAACTTCTATTAAATGAGTTAAATATTGATATAAGAAGTGGAATTTGTGAAATAGATGGTATAAAAGCAGATAGTTTTAACTTTGAAAATGCTAGAAATTCAGAAATTTTTGCACTTGATTCAAATGTTGAAGATGCTCAGAAAAATGCTATTTTAAAAGCCAAAAACTCTCATAATAGTGTTGGTGGAGTAGCACTTATAAATGTAAAAAATACTCCAATAGGTTTGGGAGAGCCAATTTATCATAAATTGGATGCACAAATTGCAAATGCAATGATGAGTATAAACGCTGTTAAAGCTGTTGAAATTGGTGATGGAATTTTAGCATCTAGAGTTTTGGGATTTGATAACAATGACCAAATAAGAAAAAGTGGATTTAAAACAAATCATAGTGGTGGAATGCTTGGTGGAATTTCAAATGGCGATGATATAAATGTAAAAGTACATTTCAAAGCTACTCCATCTATTTTTATAGAACAAGATACAGTTGATATTTATGGAAATGAGGTAGAGTGCAAATTAAAAGGAAGACATGACCCTTGTGTTGCTATAAGAGGAAGTGTTGTTGCTGAGTCTATGATGGCATTAGTTCTTGCTGATATGCTTTTATTAAATTTGTCATCAAAAGTAGAAAATATTAAAAAAGTGTATAAAAACTAATTTATACACTTTTTATGTTTTATATTAAACCTTGAGTTATTCCTGCTTTTTTCTTATAATCCATAATTTCTAGCTCTCTATTTGCTGTAATTACAATATCTTTATCAACTTCATAATCAAGTCTAGGATCTCTTCCTTCATAATCAACAGAGTTTAAAATAACTTTAATTGAATTTAGTCTTGCTAAAAATTTTGTATCACTTCTTATGATTGTCCATGGAGATTTTTCAGTATTTGTTCTTTTTAACATATCATATTTTTTTTGAGTGAACTCTTCCCACCTGCTTTGCATTTGTAAATCAATCTCACTTAATTTCCACTGTTTTAAAGGATTCTCTTCTCTCTCTTCAAATCTTCTTGCTTGCTCCTCTTTTGAAACAGATAGATAAATTTTTAAAAAGTGAATACCATGATCAATCAAATCCTCTTCAAATCTTTGAACACTATTCATAAATACTTCATACTCTTTTTGTGTACAAAATCCAAAAACAGGCTCTACCATAGCTCTATTGTACCAACTTCTATCAAATATTACTATCTCTCCACCTTTTGGAAATTGCTCTACATATCTTTGAAAATACCATTGTGTTTTTTGAACATCTGAAGGTTTTCCAAGTGCAACCACTCTATAATGCTTTTCATTCATATATCTAGTAATTCTTCTAATAGCTCCACCTTTTCCAGAAGCATCTCTTCCTTCCATAAGTATAATCATCTTTTCATTATGTTTTTCAAGATGCTCTTGAAGTTTAATTAACTCTACTTGATATGGTTTTAATATCTCATCTTTTGTTCTATATATAAATTTTGAATGTATTTCACTTAAAAAACTTCCATTTCCCTCTTCTAGTTTTGCTTTAAACTCATCTAAACTCATATTTGCATTTAATCTACGACTTTTTTCATAAAACTTGTCAAATGACATAATCTCCCCTTTTTAAAATTTTTTTATTATACTAAAACTATTTAGAAACTTCCCCAATATGCTTCTCTACGGATTTTATTTTACTCTCTATTCTATTTTCACCACTAATTCTTATATCAAAACTAAGAGTCGCATAAACTCTACTGCATCCTAACTCTTCAAGCTTTAAATAACAAAGATTTACTAAATCCAAAAGCTCTTTTAATGTTTTTGCCTCAACTATTGTACTCATTGATGTTAATTGATATTTTAATCCACTATTTTTTATTATATTTAAAACTTCTGAAACCTCTTTACTTTTACTTCCAACTGTGTTTGTTGGAAACATTGCTAAACTCATTAAAACTGACATTAAGCATCCTTTAAATTAATATTTTAAATTGTTTTGCTAGTATATAAAAATTTAAATAAAAAGGATCTCTATGCAACTAGACGTAACAGCTGAAGTTATATTATCACAACTTGGATACTCAAATAATGAAGGATCTTTAAAACAGGCTCAAAAAGCAATTGATGTTACAAAAGGTTATGAAAAATTTGCAAAACATATCTTAACATTAAATGATCAATTAAAAAAATTAAATTCTTATGTTGGTTTATCAAATAAAACTGACTATTTTAAAATAAAATGTGATGAAGCTGATTCAGATGAGATTTTAGAAGAGTTTCACGATGCTGTTTGGAAATGGGCAAAAAAATATAATGTAGATATAGAGAGATTGGATAAAAAACCAATCTACTATATCTTAGGTGTTAGTAACTAGAAAATTTTTCTATAGGCGTGACAATAAGGGAGTTTTCCTGTTTTGTTATAGTAATTTTGATGGTAATTTTCAGCTTTATAAAAAGTTACTTCAGGGTATAAAGTGGTTGCCACTTTGTACCCTTTTTTTTGTAAAGTAGCTATCAAATTTTGTGATATGCTTTTTTGCTCTTCATTGCAATAAAATATCGCTGAAAGATATTGGGAACCTATATCTGGACCTTGACCATTTGTTTGAGTAAAATCATGTATTTCAAAAAATAGCTTTGCTAAAGTTTCAAAATCAACAACACTCTCATCATAAACAAGCTCAACAGTTTCTAAATGAGCACTAAATCCACTTGAAACAATCTCATATGTTGGATTATCTACAAACCCTCCCATATAACCAGAAACTACACTTTTTACACCATTTTGTTTTTGAAAATAGTACTCTACTCCCCAAAAACAACCACCAGCAAAATATGCTTTTGCTTCTTTCATAATAATCCTTTTTAATCTTGTTTTACAATAATATTTACAGCTTTTCTTACATTTGGAGCAACAAAAACTATTATAGGAATTGCACAAATTGCAGCTTTAAAAAAAGCTTCCATCCATCTATAAAAAAAACCATCTACTAATCCTAAATTTATAAATGTAATAATAAAGCTCATAATGAAGCTCATTACAGTTCCCATAATTAAAGCAAATATATATTTATCATATTTTTTATCTATCATTAAAAATCCTTATAATCATCTATTTTTTAATAAATTTTAGTGACACAGAATTAACACAGTGTCTAATATTTTTTGAAGTAAATCCTTCGTTTTCAAAAACATGCCCTAAATGTCCACCACAAGATGCACAAACAATCTCAACTCTTCTTCCATCGGCATCTAAAACTCTTTTTATAGCACCCTCTATCTCATCATCAAAACTTGGCCAACCACAAGATGATTTAAATTTATCTTCACTTCTATAAAGTTGTGAATCACACTTTTTACATAAATATACTCCATCTTCATAAAAATCGTTGTAAACTCCGCTAAAAGGATACTCTGTTCCTTTTTGTTCTATTACATATCTCTCTTCATCATTTAATTGATTATATTTCATCTACTCTTTTCCTTTTAAATAGTATTATATTTATTTAAAAAAATATTATAACTTTATCAATTTAAGGAGAAGGTAAAATGCAAAAAGAAAACCTACTAATAGTATGGTCAAATGCAGATATTGAAGTTGCAACTAATTTTCCACTTTTATACTCAAGTGTGGTTTTAGAGCGAAATTATTTCAAAACTGCTCATTTGATGCTTTGGGGTCCATCTATTTTACTTGTAAAAGATACTTTTATTCAAGAGAAACTAAAACATATTTTAAGCACAGGTGTAAAAATGAGTGCTTGTATTGTTTGTGTTGAGGATTATGGGGCGAGAGAGGAGCTAGAAAAACTAGGAATTGAGATAACTCACACAGGTGAGCTTTTAACAAATGCTCTAAAAGATGAGAGCTATTCTGTTTTAACTGTATAAAGTAAGCAATATTTGCTTACTTGCTAGAAGTTTTTCTAATATTAGTGATACTTTTTCCACCAATTCCATAGTTATCACAAGATAGCTCTTCAATAATTACAACTGCACTTTTTGCGCCTCTTCCATCAAAAGTATCTGCAAATAGTTTTGTGATTCCCTCTATTAATCTCTCTTTTTGCTCTTTTGTAGCTCCGCCATCTTCATGTGTCATTTTAATATTTATAACTGGCATTTCAAATCCTTTAAACCTATCTGTTTTTTATCTCTAAATATTTAATAGCTTCAATCATAGTCTTAGTTATTTTAAACAACTCTTTTTTAGTAATTGTGTATGAAACAATTGAGTAAAAAAGTTTTCCAAAAGGACGAAGCCAAACACCATTTTGAACACAAAAATCCTGCAATATTGAAGCATAATCACTACTTTTTAATTCAATAACAGCAATAGAGCCAATAACTCTTACATCATAAACTATAGAGTTATCTTTTAATATCTCTAACTCTTTTTTAAAATGCTTCTCTATTTTTTCTACTCTTTTTTTCCAAGGTGAGTTTAAAAGCTCATCAATACTAGCACTTGCAACACTACAAGCTAATGGATTTGCCATAAAAGTTGGTCCATGCATTAATACACCAATAGAGCTTGAAGAGATTGTATCACTTATAGTTTTACTTGTAAGCATAGCAGCCATTGTTAAAGTTCCACCTGTAAGACCTTTTCCAATAGTTAAAATATCTGGTTTTATATTTGTATGATTAAAAGCAAACATCTCTCCTGTATGCCCAAAACCTGTTGCTATCTCATCAAAAATCAATAAAATATCATATTTTTCACAAAGTTTTTTTGCCTCTTCAAGATATTTTGGATTATAAATTCTCATTCCACCAGCTCCTTGAACAACTGGTTCAACTATGAAAGCGGCTAATTCATCTTTATGTTTTTCTAATTTATCTTCTAAATCTTTTAAAGCTTCACTAAAATCTGATTCAAATCCTAAATCTGGTGCTTTTACAAATATATTTTTGCTTAAATAATCTCCATATAAAGAGTGCATAGAGTTTTTCGGGTCACAAACGCTCATTGCCCCTAAAGTATCTCCATGATATGAATTTTTTAGTGCTAAAAACTTATATCTATCTTTAGCTTTTGCTTTTTGGTACAAAATAGCTGTTTTTAAAGCAACTTCAACACAAACACTTCCACTGTCACAAAGAAATACCGAGTTAAGTCCTGTAAGTTTTACTAATTTTTGTGCTAAAGTAGTTGCTGGTTCGTGAGTTAATCCACCAAACATAATATGAGGCATAATTTTTGCCTGTTTTTTCAAAGCTTTATATATTTTTTTGTTATTATATCCATGAATTGCACTCCACCAAGAGCTCATTGCATCAACTAAAACTCTTCCATCTTCTAAAAAAATCTTACAATTTTTTGTCTTTTTAACAGCCCAAATAGGAGTTTTTGATGGTAAAGAGTTGTAAGGATGCCAAATGTGATTTTTATCTATTTCTAAATTAATTTTCATCTCTTTGCAATATCCAAAACAATTGTAAGTTTTGCTCCTTTATAAAGTTGTTGTTCATATGTAAAATCACAATTTACCATAAATATACTACCTTTCATATGTTTTGTAATAATTTCGCTTGACATATAAAGCCCTATTCCTGTCCCATTATATTGATGTTTGGTTGTAAAATATGGTTCAAATATCTTATTTATTATCATTTCAGGAACACCTAAGGCATTATCTAAAAACTCAATATGTACTCTATTTTTTATAATTTTTAGATTTATTAATATCAATTTATCTTTAATATTTTTTTCAAAAAAAGCATCTTTTGAATTGTTTATTGCATTTATGAAAACTTGTATAAGCTCTGTTTCATAACCATAAATATCAATTTCTCGCTCTTTAAATACTACTTTTATATCATTTTGCTCTAAACTTAATTTTGTAAGTTCAATACTTTTTTGTATAGCCAAACTCAAAGAGAAAACCGCTTTCTCTTTTTGTGGTTTAAAAAAATATCTAAAGTCATCAATTGTTTGAGATAGATAGTTAGATGTACTAACAATTTGTTCTAAAGCCTCATTCAACTCTTTATTCTCTAGTATATTTAAATCATTTTTTAGCTTCAAAGTGCTTGCTCTTGTACTAATTATAGATAATGGTTGTCTCCACTGATGAGCGATATTCTCTATCATTTGACCCATAGAGATCATCTTTTGTTGTTGAGCTAGAATTCTATCTTTTTCTAAATTTATCTCTAACTCTTTTTTTATTTTATTTGCTAACTTTTTATTTACATCATGCAATCTTTTTGTTTTTAATTTAACTAAACTTTTTAATCTTTTATTTGCATTTTTAAGAAGATATTGTCTATAAAAAATCACAAAAAATATTATAGAAATAATAAATAAAAATTTAAAAAGAGATGATAAATTGTAATAGTCACCAAAATTTAAAATAAACCACTCATTTAGTTTATTACTATTTTTAAAAGCAATAAACTCTTCTACTTTAAACTCTTTTTGAATAAATCCCATAATATTGTATAAATCATATATTCTTTGTACTTTTTCCTCTTTTATATTCCCTAAAATACTATTATCTAAATATGCTAATTTTTTTAACTCATTTGCTTCAAAAATCAACTCTTCTAATCTTAAATCTTGAGTATTATACCCTGTAAATATGAGCCTTGCTGTCTCTTCTATATTATTAAATGCTTCTTCCCAGCCTTTTAAACTAGCATTTCTAAATTTTAGTGCAATATCTGGATTAAAATCTATCATACTTTTATTTGTATATAAAAAATCACTATACATATCAAACCCATAATCTCTAGGAGCAAAAGTTATGTACTCTATACCATGTTGATTTAACCAATATGGAGATTTCGAACTATATGCAGTCATTAAATCAACTTTATCATCTATTAAATCTTGAATATTATGAGAGTGAGGAATTAGTTTTATATTTTTTATATCGATTTTTCTTGAAGTTAGCATAGCTTTTAAAGATACCTCAATAGAGTCATCACTAGTTATCATTAGTTTTCTATTTTTAAAATCTTCTAAAGATTTTATATTTGAACTTTTTTTAGCAATTATTTGAATAGGTGAGGCTTGAAAAAGTGCCATTAGTACAACAATATTTTCATAGTTTGATTTATCTAAGATAAGATTTTCTCTACCTATTGCAAACTCTATTTCTGCATCATTTACACTTTTTACAATATTTTTATCAAATGAAAATGGTAAAATTTCAACATCTAGCCCAACTTCCTCATAAAACCCTTTCTCTTTTGCAACATAATAACCAGCATATTGAAATTGATCAAACCATGCTAGTTGTAACTTAACTTTTGTTAAATCTTTTGAAAAAAGAGTTGTATGAAGAAGAAGTATTAAAAATATATAAAACTTGAAATTTTTCAAAATATACCTCATTTTTAATCTATACCAAAATTGGTATAGATTTTTAGTGTAAAAAGTGTCTAATTCCTGAGAAATATAGAGCCATATCATATTCATTAGAAGCTTCAATAATCTCATCATCTCTAATACTTCCACCTGGCTCAATTACACACTTAACTCCAGCTTTTTGTGCCTCATCAATACTATCTCTAAATGGGAAAAATGCTTCAGATGCTAAAACAGCTCCAGTTACATCTAACCCCATATCAGCGGCTTTTCTAAGTGCTGCTTTAGAAGCATCAACTCTAGATGTCATACCCATACCAACAGCTACCATTGCAGAGTTTTTAACATACACAACACAGTTTGATTTTGTAAGTGATGCAATTTTATATGCAATTTCCATATCTTTTATCTCTTGTTCACTTGCAGCTCTTTTTGACATAAGCTTAGAGTTTCTAACCTCATCATCTGCAACTTTATCAGCCTCTTGATATACAAATCCACCATCAACTCTTTTGAAATCAAAACTATCATTTGCTAGTTCTAAATATTTTGTTCCTTGAGAGAATAGTTTAATTCTTTTTTTAGTTTCAAAAACTTCAACTGCATCTGCAGTAAAATCAGCTGCAAAAACAACTTCAAGGAAAATTTCATTCATTTTCTCTGCTAATGCTTTATCAACAGTTCCATTAACAGCAACTACTCCTCCAAAAGCACTTACAGGGTCACATTTTAAAGCTTCAATATATGAGTCTAAGAGTGTATCTTTAATAGCAAATCCACATGGATTTCCATGTTTTACTATACAAACAGCATTGTCAGTTCCAAACGATGCAGCAATTCTAGCAGCTCCACTAATATCACCCATATTATTAAAACTTGGCTCTCCTTTGATTACTTTAAATTTATTTGAAAATTGAGATTCAAACTCATATAAAGCACCTTTTTGATGTGGATTTTCTCCATATCTTGTATCAAACACTTTAGATCCTACAATAAATTGTTTATCTCCAAATCCATTGTTAAATCTTCTGTTCATATAGTTTGCAATCATAGAGTCATAAGAAGCTGTGTGCTCATAAGCTTTAATCATTAAATCTCTTCTAAACTCGTAAGTATTTGTATTATTTTTAAGATTATTTAATACTAAATCATAATCAGCAACATCTGTTACAATAATCACGCTATCAAAGTTTTTAGCAGCACTTCGCACCATTGCTGGTCCACCAATATCAATATTTTCAATAATCTCTTCAAAATCATTAGTTTTTTCAATTGTTGCTTTAAATGGGTATAAATTTACACAAACTAAATCAATCCCTTCTACACCTAACTCTTTTGCCTCATCAAGATGAGATTGTTTATCTCGTCTATGCAAAATTCCACCATGAATATATGGATTTAAAGTTTTTACTCTACCTTCAAAACACTCAGGAAATTTTGTAACTTCATTTGCTTCAATTACAGCAACCCCTTCATCTTTTAATTTACTATATGTTCCACCTGTTGAAATAATCTCATACCCAAGTTTTACAAGCTCTTTTGCAAAATTTACAACTCCACTTTTATCACTTACACTAATTAATGCTCTCATAGTACTCCTTTTTATAATCTAATTTAAATAAAAAAAGCCAAACCTATTTTTAGGCTTGGCTTTTTAAAACTAATCTTTTTATTGATCTTGTTCTATAACTTCTTTAAATCTATTAAAATAGATTTTACTTAAATCACTAATATTTTTATAAATATCATTTATTATAAATTTATCTCCACCAGTTTTTCCAATAGCTACATAAGAAACTCTGTTTTTAGAAGCTAGTTTTTCAAAAGTTTCACAATTTGAAGGATTTACTTCAACTATTGCTCTACTTAAAGATTCACTAAAAATATCTTTTGAATCTTCAAGTGATATATTTGCTTCAACTCCAATATTTCCTACAACTGCCATTTTTGCTAAAGATATAGCAACTCCACCAAGATTTACATCTTTAGCACTTTTTAATAGTTTTGCTCTGTTTGCTTCAATTACTGTATTCCATAAAGCTAACTCTTTTTCAAAATCAACTTTTGGGTGAACTCCAGCAACTTTTCCATAAAGTTTTTTTAGATATAAACTTCCACCAAATTCACTATAAGTATCACCTAAAAGATAAAGTATATTTCCACTTTCTTGAAGTTTTGATGGAAGCACATTTTGTGCATCTTCATTTACTCCAACCATAGCAATTGATGGTGTAGGAAAAACGCTAACTCCATTTGTTTCATTATATAAAGATACATTTCCACCAATTACAGGAGTGTTTAATGCTCTACAAGCATTTTTAATACCTTCACAACTCTCTTTAAACTGCCACATAACCTCTGGATTTTGTGGATTTCCAAAATTTAAACAATCTGTAATAGCTTTTGGAACAGCTCCAGTCATAGCAACATTTCTACCACTCTCCATAACAGCAGCAGCAGCTCCTAGTTGTGGATTTATATAACAAAATCTTGTGTTACAATCAGCACTCATAGATAGAGCTTTTCCAGTCTCTTTTATTCTAATTGTAGAACCATCTAAACTTCCTGGTCCTTTAATTGTATTTGTCTGAACCATTGAGTCAAATTGAGAGTAAATCCAAGATTTATCTACAACTTCCATATCACAAAATAACTCATCAAAAGCAACTTGATTTGAAATTTGTTTATCCATATTTACATTTGAAATAGTTTTTAAGTACTCTGGCTCACTAACTGGTCTATCAAGAACTGGTGCCTCCTCTGAAACAGGTTGAACAGGAACATCAGCAACTTTTTCACCGTGCCAAAATAGTTCCATATTTCCAGTATTTGTAACCTCTCCAATAACAGCAACATCTAGTTCCCATTTTTCAAAAATATCAATAATAGCTTGTTCACAACCTTTTTTTGCACAAATTAGCATTCTTTCTTGTGATTCACTAAGCATAAAATCATAAGGAGTCATTCCTTCTTCTCGTGCTGGAACTTTATCTAAATGCATAATCATTCCACTACCACTTCTTCCAGCCATCTCAAATGAGCTTGATGTAAGTCCAGCAGCTCCCATATCTTGAATACCAACAATTAAATCAGCTTTAAATAGCTCTAAACAAGCCTCTAAAAGTAGTTTTTCAGTAAATGGATCTCCAACTTGAACAGTTGGTCTTTTGCTTTCACTATCTTCAGTAAAAGATGCACTTGACATAACAGCACCACCAAGACCATCTCGTCCTGTTTTACTTCCAACATAAATAACTGGATTTCCAATTCCCTCAGCTCGACCATAAAAAATCTCATCAGCCTTTGCAAGACCTAAAGTAAATGCATTTACAAGATTATTTCCAGCATAACACTCTTCAAAACTTGTCTCTCCACCAATAGTTGGAACTCCCATACAATTTCCATAGCCACCAATTCCAGCAACAACACCTTTTAATAAGTATCTATGTTTTTTTGCAGTTTCACTGTTTCCTTCAATTGAAGCAAATCTAATTGAGTTCATACTAGCAACTGGTCTTGCACCCATTGTAAATACATCTCTTAAAATCCCACCAACACCAGTTGCAGCTCCTTGATAAGGCTCAATAAAGCTTGGATGATTGTGTGATTCCATTTTAAATACAGCAGCATATCCATCACCAATGTCAATAACTCCAGCATTTTCACCAGGTCCTTGAATAACCCATGGTGCTTTTGTTGGGAAACCACTTAAATATTTTTTACTTGATTTATAAGAGCAGTGCTCGCTCCACATAGCAGAGAAGATACCAACTTCAACATAGTTTGGTTCTCTTCCTAATATTTTTTTTATATTTTCAAACTCATCTTTTGTTAAAGAGTGCGCTAGCGCTATCTCTTCTATAGTTAGGTCTTTTTTTTGCATTTTTCGCCTTAATTTTTACAAATTTAAAGGCGATTATATCCAAAGTAGTATTAAAATAGTTTTTAATCCTCTGATAAAATCTCAACTTTTCCATTTATAAGTTCTATATAAAGCTCTTTTTTACCAATAAATCTAACAGATGGGCTAAAATACTCCTCATCCATTAAAATTTTATACATATTTTTATCTAAAGAGTTTGGATATGGTGAAATATCTATATTAAAAAGATTAATAACTTTTTCTTCATTTTTAGCAAATACTCTTCTTTTTTGGTTTGAAAAAGTTGAAAAATCACTCCTATCAGCTCTTTTAAAATCTTTTGAATAATATGACAAATAAGCCTCTATATCAGAATCCTTCCAAGCATCTTTCCACTTAAAAATTGTGCTTAAAACTATTGCTAACTCCTCTTTAGGAACTTCAGGAATTGCTTTACTACTTGTAATTAAAATAGTGTTTTTATAATCAATATTTTTATCTAATAACTCTAATCTATCATTTGAAATAGCCAAACAACCCTCTGTGTAAAGCTCTCTATCACCATTTAAAGGCATTCCATGAATCCAAATTCCATGACCTGTTTTATTTAAACTTCTATCAAATGTATCAGGATATTGAGTTACAAGTGCAAGAGGTCCATAAAAAGCTGGAAGAGAAGTTCTTCTTTGAATAAGTTCATAAGATCCTTCTGGTGTTTTTTTATCGCCCTCTAATAGTTTATCCCCGAGATTTTCACCAATTATCATACTATCGCTTGAAATTTTGATAAAATTTTTATCCTCTTTTTTATATAAACCCATAGTTTTATCATTTTTATCAGCAACAATAATAAATTTTTTTGTCTCATAATAACCAAATCTTGTATCATAATTTTGTAAGTATTTAAGCCAAGACTCTTTCTGTCTAAACTCTAATTTCAACTCATTTTCAACACTTTTTATACCTTCATTTTTATAAATAGTAAAATAATCTTTTGCAAAAAGGTTTAGTGATAAAAAAATAAATAATAAAATTTTATTCAATAGTATCTCCGTAAATTTAAGTATCGGGATTGTATAATACTTGTCCTAATTTTTTGATAAAAGAAGAGTCTATTGTATGCTTAAAAAAAAACTTATTATATTTTTATTACTTTTTAACTCACTTTTTGCCTCTCAAGTGGAAGAGCTACTTTGGTCAAGAGGCGATACATTTTTAAACTTTTTAGAGAAACAAAATATTCCTTTAAGCCTTTTTTATAATTTGGAGAGAGAAGATAAAGAGCTTTGTAGCGAGATTCAATCAAATACTAGATACTACTTATATACAAATAAAAACAAAGAGTTTGAACAGGTTTTAATTCCAATATCTTCTGATATTCAAATTCATATATATAAAGATGATGATAACTTTAAATTCCAAACTTTGCCAATTGCCTACACTGAAAAAAATGAGTTATTATCTGTTCAAATAAACGAATCTTTATCAAGTGATTTGCAAAAAGCAACAGGAGATATTGCAATTCCTGCACTAATAACAAACCTATTTAAACATAGCCCTGTTGATTTTAGAAAGATGAAAAAAGGTGATTATGTTGTTGTTGAATACTCACAAAAAGTCTATTTAGGAAAACTTCTTGGTCTTCCAAATATAAAATCTGTAATGGTTCAAATAAATGGAAAACCAAACTATAGGTTTAAGAATGAAAATGATGAAAAATATTATGATGAAAGAGGTATATCTTATACAAAAACCTATCCGTTTCAAATTCCTTTAAACTACTCAAGAATTTCAAGTCACTTTTCAAATAAAAGATATCATCCTGTTTTAAAAAGATATAGAGCACATCTTGGAACTGATTTTGCAGCTCCTATTGGAAGAAATGTTTATGCTGCTGCTGATGGAAGAGTTACTTTTGTGGGCAATAGAGGTGGTTATGGTAAAACAGTAATTATTAGTCATGCTGATGGATATAGAACTTTATATGCTCACTTAAATAAATTTGCTTCAAATGCTGTTATTGGAAGAAGTGTTAAAAAAGGTACTTTAATTGCTTATGTTGGATCAACTGGAGTTAGCACAGGTCCTCATTTGCATCTTGGATTATATAAAAATGGTGTTGCTGTTGATCCTATGAAAACATTAAGACAACCAAAAATTGAAGGTTTAAGTAAAAAAGATAAAGCTACATTTATGGCTAATAGCAAAAAGACCATTGAGTTGTTTAATAGTAAAATTGAATCAAATGATTCAATAAACCCAGAAAAATTAGATCGAATTTTTGATAGAAGCATTGTAAATATTTTTTAACTTATAATTTAATTTTTATTAACATTGTTATAAAGTTATTTTTGTAGAATCTAATATTTGTTTACAAAAAATTATTATATTAAAAAAGGGTAAAATGAAATATCTTCCAAAGTTAATCGATATTGCTACTAAAGCTGTTACTACTGTTGATGATACACAAAGTATTAATGACGCTATATCTTTAATGTATAAAGAGAATCATAGAGAGATTATTATTCTATCCAATACAAAAAAAGGTTTTGGAATTATAAAAGCAAACGATTTAATTCGTTTAAAATCTGATAATATAGATTTCAACACAAAATTAAAAGATATAAAATATGATAAAATTTTCTCAACTCACTATAAAACTTCAATACCAGATGCTATTGAAGAGATTGGTTTTAATGGAAACTCTCTTTGTCTTGTAGATGACGATGACAAACTTTGTGGATTTGTATCTTACCATGACATTATCTCAAGTGTTGATCCACAATTAATGCTTGAAAAACAGACTTTAAGTGATATGCTACTTAGTTCATTTGTGAAAAAAGCAGATATTAATGATTTAACAAAAGATGTTATTGAACTAATGGATGATACTATTTATGATTGTGTAATTATTTTTGATGAAAATAATAGTGTTGGTATTTTAACCACTAAAGATATTATTAAACTTTTTGGAGAATCTAAAGATTTAAATCTACCTGTATCAAACTATATGAGATCTCCTTTAGTAAAAGTAAAACATACTACAACACTCTCTCAAGCTTTAAAATTTATTCAACAGCAAAAATTTAAGCGTTTAATTATTGAAGATTTTGCTGGTAATGTTATAGGTCAAATAACTCAAAAAGAGTTGATGGCGAGAGTTTATTCAAGATGGGCAGATTTTCTAAGAGACAAAACAATGCATCTGTCATCAATTAATTCAAAATTACAATCAAAAACTACTCAACTTGAACAACTTGCATCTACTGATAATTTGACATCTTTATATAATCGTGCAAAATTTGAACAAAGATTAAAATATGAGATTTCAAGAGCAACTAGGTATGAAAATCAAGAGTTCTCTATTGTACTATTTGATGTAGATCATTTTAAAAATATAAATGATACCTATGGACATTTAGCTGGAGATATGGTTCTTAAAAAAATTGCTGAAGTTGTAAAAAATACAATCAGATCAACTGATTTAGCTTGTAGATGGGGTGGAGAAGAGTTTTTTATTATATACCCTTTGACTAATCTAAAACAAGCTTTTGAGGCATCTGAAAAACTAAGAATAGCTATAAATAAGCTAGAATTTGATGATATGAAAAATATAAGTTGTAGTTTTGGAGTAACAAAATTCAACAAAAGTGATTCAATACAATCAATTTTAGCAAGAGCTGATAAAGCTATGTATAAAGCTAAAAATAATGGAAGAAATAGAGTCGAAATAGAGGAGTGATTAAATTAATGTGATATAAAATCACATTAATTTTTTGGAAGTAATTTTACAGGAACTATCTGAATATTCTCATAATCCCAAACATTCCCAATAACATAAGGATCATTTTCAAGCCAAGCTTCCAACTCATCATCATTTTCAAACTCAACAAAAAGTGTTGAACCAACCATTTTATCATTTTCAATTAATGCACCAGCAGTTATTATGTTACCTTTTTCCATAAACTCTTTTGCCATTTTTACATGCTCATCTCTAACTTTAACTCTTCTTTCATAAGCATCATCATAATCATATGCTATTACTAAATATTGCATTTTTTTCCTTTTTTAAAATTTTTTTAGAAATTACTTGTTGCTAATAAAAAACATGATGGATAGATAAATAGATTTAAATATCGAAAAATCATAGTTATATTTGCATCAAATGGGATTATACTACTTAGTTCATAATTTTTTGATAGTTTTTTCATAATTGATAGCTTAAATGATATATCAACAAATTTTAAAATAACAATAAAACTCATCCAAAATCCAAAATTATTAAGAGAGATAGCTAAATAAATTGAGTAGAAAAATGATGGATGAAGTATAAAATATAAGAAAATATTTTTTTGGTAAACTTTGAAATTATTCTCTAATATTCCATATAAAGTCGATGCTTTTTGCCAATTTGTTTCAAAAAGTTCAATTGCAATAAAAAAGATAAATAGATAAAAAATTGTCATTTTAAAAAATAGGGCAAAGCCCTATTCCTTACTCAACTTCTGTGAATTTTATTTTTTGATCTTTATATAGACCCGTTCCAACAGGAATTGTTCTTCCTATTACAACATTCTCTTTAAGATCTTCAAGCATATCCATTTTTGCACTAATTGCAGCTTCTGTTAATACTTTTGTTGTCTCTTGGAATGATGCAGCTGAAATGATACTATCAGATGTAACAGCAGCTCTTGTAATACCAAGTAATAAAGGCTCAGCAATAGCTGGTCTTCCACCCATTCTTACAATTTTTTCATTCTCAATTTTAAATCTCTTTTTAGAGATCATATCACCAACAATAAATTTAGTATCTCCACCATCAAGAATTGATACTTGTCTTAACATTTGAGATAAAATAACCTCAATATGTTTATCCGCAATATTAACCCCTTGAGATCTATAAACTTGTTGTACTTCAGATACGATAAAGTAGTGAAGTGCTTTTTCACCCATAATTCTTAGTACATCATGAGGTGACACTTGACCATCTGTTAATGCTTCACCAGCGTGTACAAATTCACCTTCATGAACAAGTATTTGTTTACCTTTTTCAATTAAGTACTCTGTTTGTCCACCCATAATATCAGAGATTATTAATCTTTGTTTATTTCTAAGTGGTTTTCCAAAACTTACAGTTCCATCAAAAGATGCTAAAACAGCAATATTTTTTGGTCGTCTAGCTTCAAATAACTCAGATACTCTTGGAAGACCTCCAGTAATATCTTTTGATTTTTGAGTAGCTTTTGGAGTTTTAGCAATAATATCTGCAACCTCTACCTTGCTTCCCTCTTGAATATTTAAAGATGCTTTTGACTCTAAAACATATCTAATAATCTCACCTGAAGCTGTTGCTAATAATACAGTTGGTTTATATCCACTTGGAATATACTCATTAACAACAAGTTTAGATGTTCCAGTTAACTCATCAAATTGCTCAGAAACAGTAACACCTGGAATAATATCTTCAAAAGTTACAACTCCAGCCTCTTCAGCAATAATTGGGTTAGCATATGGATCCCACTCTGCAATTACAGTCTGCTCTGAAACTGTTGGTGCTGAAATTTGAGTACCTTTTTCAACTTCACTATTATCATTTAAAATTATTGATGAACCTCTTGAGATATAGTATCTTGCAGCTTCTCTATCTTCTTTATCTGCAACTACTGCAAATAGACCTTTTTCTACAACTTTATCACCAGATTTAATATCATGTCTTCTCTCTAAATAGTCACCTGTTAATTTATAATATTTAACAATACCTTTAGCTGCTGAAACAACTTTAGATGTAATTGGTGCTCCATCTTCAACTTTTAATTCAGCTGCAAATGGGATTCTATTTGGTACATTCCATCCATCTTTAATAATTTCAACTATAGAGTCATTATTATCTACTTCTTGACCATTTGTATGAGGAATATAAAGCTTTCCTTCAATTTTTCCAGAAATTCCTGCAAGCTCATTTACTTTTGCAACATCACTTTTTCTTAAGAAATACTCTTTTTTATCTTTACCATTTGATATTGTTAATACAATCTCATCATGAACTGTTTCAACTGTAACTTTACCTTTAAATGGTGCATTAATTTTTGGTTCAACTAATAAAACCCCAGCATTTCTTCTATTCGCAACAATAGTTTTTCCATCTTTAGTTTCATATTTTTTGATATTGTAGTATCTAATGAAACCTTCTTTATCAGCTTTTAACTCTCTTTCAGTTTGAGTAGCACTTGCAGTTCCTCCAACGTGGAAAGTTCTAAGTGTTAGCTGAGTTCCTGGCTCTCCAATTGATTGAGCAGCAACAACTCCAACAGCTTCACCTGGTTTTGCTTTTCTTTGCTCACCAAGATTTAGTCCATAACATTTTGAACAAAGTCCATTTTCTGTTTTACAAGTAAGTGGAGTTCTAATAATTACAGATTTAACTTCAGACTCTTTTACTATTTTTGCAAACTCTTCAGTTATTAAAGTTCCTTCATTAAATAAAATCTCATTAGAGATTGGATCAATAATATCTTCAGCAATAACTCTTCCTGTAATTCTCTCATCTAAAGACTCAATTAACTCATTTCCTGATGTAATATCAGTAATTTCAATACCTTCATGAGTTCCACAATCCTCTTCAGTAATTCTTACATTTTGAGAAACATCAATAAGCTTTCTTGTTAAATATCCAGCATTTGCTGTTTTTAAAGCTGTATCTGCAAGACCTTTTCTAGCTCCATGAGTAGAAATAAAGTACTCAAGAACATTAAGTCCCTCTTTAAAGTTAGAGATAATTGGTGTTTCAATAATACTTCCATCAGGTTTAGCCATAAGACCTCTCATACCTGAAAGCTGTCTAATTTGAGTTGCACTACCTCTTGCTCCTGAATCTGCCATCATATAAATAGAGTTAAAACCATCTTTATCTGTTTTAACTAAATCCATCATCTCAAGTCCAAGTTTATTATTAGCTTCAGTCCAGATATCAATAGTTTTATTATATCTCTCTTGCTCAGTTAATAGACCTTGAGAGAACTGTTTTTGTACCTCAATAACATCTTTTTTAGATTTTGCAATATGAGAAACTTTACTATCTGGAACAATAATATCATCAATTGATATTGAAATACCAGCAGCAGTTGCATATTTAAATCCTAGATTTTTTAAGTTGTCTAAGAATCTTGGAGTTACTTCATAACCAGCCTCTTTATAAATATAATCTACCAGTGCACCTATATCTTTTTTCTTTAAAACTTTATTCCATAGAGTCATTGGAACAAAAGATGGTAGAATTTCATGAATTATTAATCTTCCAACTGTAGTTTTTACAATTTTTCCATCAATTTTTGTTCTAATTTTTGCATGTAAATCAATTTGATTCATATCTAAAGCAATTTTTACCTCATTTACATCAGTAAATAGCTTATGAGAACCTTTTACACCCTCTTTCTCTAATGATAGATAATATATACCTAAAATCATATCTTGAGATGGAACTGCAATTGCTCTACCACTTGCTGGTAATAAAATATTCATTGAACTCATCATTAAAATCTTAGCTTCAGCAACCGCTTCTTGAGAAAGTGGTACGTGAACAGCCATTTGATCCCCATCGAAGTCCGCATTAAATGCAGCACAAACAAGTGGATGTAATCTAATAGCTTTTCCATCAATTAAAACAGGGTGGAAAGCTTGAATAGATAACTTGTGAAGTGTTGGAGCACGGTTAAGTAAAATTGGATACTCATCAACTATCTCATTTAAACACTCCCAAACTTCGTTTGTTTCAGATTCTATTAATCTTTTTGCAGCTTTTAAAGTAGTTGCATAACCTTTCTCTTCTAATTTTGCCATTAAATGTGGTTTAAATAGTTCTAGTGCCATTTTTTTAGGAATACCACATTGATCCATATTTAAATTTGGTCCAACAACAATTACAGATCTTCCAGAGAAGTCAACCCTTTTTCCAAGTAAGTTTTGTCTAAATCGTCCTTGTTTACCTTTAATAATCTCACTTAAAGATTTTAGAGGTCTTTTATTTGCACCTTTAACCGCATTTGCTGTTTTACCGTTGTCAAATAGAGCATCAACAGCTTCTTGAAGCATTCTTTTTTCATTTCTAATAATAATCTCAGGTGCATCAAGCTCTGTTAATCTTTTTAATCTGTTATTTCTATTTATAACTCTTCTATAAAGGTCATTAACATCTGAAACTGCAAATTTCCCACCATCAAGTGAAACAAGTGGTCTTAAATCAGGTGGTAAAACTGGAAGCATTGTAAGCATCATCCACTCAGGTCTATTTCCACTATTGATAAAGTTTTCAACAACTTTTAATCTTTTGATTATTGTTTTTCTTTTTGCATCTGATTTAGTTGTTTGCATCTCATCTTTTAGTAAAGTTAATAGCTCAAACAGATCAAGTTCGGCTAAAAGATCTCTAATAATCTCTCCACCCATTCTTGCTTCAAAACCAGTGTGTTCAAATAAATCTGCAACAGTTCTATATTGCTCTTCATTTAAAATATCATATTTTTCAATCTTTTTAGTTCTTTCACCATCATAAAATGCTTCACCAGCACTATTTACAATGTATGCTTCATAATATAGAACTCTTTCTAAATCTTTTAATTTAACACCTAAAAGTGTTCCAATTCTTGAAGGAAGAGATGATACCATCCAAATATGAGCAACAGGAGATACTAATTCAATATGCCCCATTCTGTGTCTTCGCACTTTTGATGAAGTTACTTCAACCCCACATTTTTCACAAACAACACCTTTGTATCTCATCTTTTTATATTTACCACATAAACACTCATAATCTTTTACAGGTCCAAAGATTTTTGCACAAAATAGCCCATCTCTCTCTGGTTTTAGTGTTCTATAGTTGATAGTTTCAGGTTTTTTAACCTCTCCACAAGACCAAGATAGAATTTTCTCTGGACTTGCTAACTTTAATTGAAAAGCAGAAAAATCTTGTGGTCTTTCTAACTCTTTTATATCTATTGGCGATAACACTTTTTCATTATTACTCATCGTTTTCTACCTCTTCAAAAATCTCTACGTCTAAAGCTAAAGCTTTTAACTCTTTTGTTAAAACAAAGAATGTTTCAGGAACACCAGAAGCTGGAACATTTTCACCATTTGCAATAGCTCTATATGCTCTTGTTCTTCCTTCAACATCATCTGATTTAGTTGTAAGCATCTCTTTTAGTACAGCAGTTGCACCATAAGCTTCTAATGCCCAAACCTCCATCTCTCCAAATCTTTGTCCTCCAAATAGAGCTTTTCCTCCAACTGGTTGTTGCGTTACTAGTGAGTATGGTCCTGTACTTCTTGCGTGAACTTTTTCATCAACTAAGTGGTGAAGTTTTAGCATATACATATAACCAACATTTACTCTCTCTTTCATTCTTTCACCAGTTTTTCCATCATATAAGATACACTTACCATCACTATCAATTTTAGCCATTTCAAATAGTTTTTCAAAGTCATAAGCTTCAACCCCATCAAAAATTTGTGTTGCAAACTTAACACCTTTTGACCAATCTCTAGCATAGTTTAATAACTCATCATCACTTAATTTTTCAATAAATGATTTAGCATTCATAAGTTTTGCAACTCCTGCTATCTCAATCATTTTTGCTCTTAAATCAGCTATATATTCACCTTTTTTTGCATCATAGATTTGTTGGATCTGTTTTCCAAGTCTTCTACCTACAAGTCCTAAGTGAACCTCCATAATTTGTCCAATATTCATCCTTGAAGGAACTCCAAGTGGATTTAAAATAATATCAACTGTTGTTCCATCTTCTAAATATGGCATATCAACTCTTGGAACGATATTAGAAACAATACCTTTGTTTCCATGTCTTCCAGCCATTTTATCTCCAACTTTTATCTTTCTTTTTGTTGCAATATAAACTTTAACCTGTTTAATTACACCACTTGATAAAATATCATCATGCTCAAGAATATCAAGTTTCTCTTCGTGCTCTTTTCTTAACTCTGCTTTTTGTTTAATAAAGTGCTCTTTAGTATCATTATATGTTTTTTCAATATCTTTACTATATGAAGAGACAACTTTTTTCATAGCAAATCTATTTACACTCACTAAAACATCAAGTGTTAATGTATCACCTTTTTTATATGTAACACCATCAAGTTCTAACTCTTTTTCAAGTTTAGCTTTTGATAATAGATTATTTATTTTTAAAGCCTCTTCTCTATCAAGCATTAAAAGCTTATCAAGATGTTTTTGATTTAGTTCATTTTTCTCTAATTCAATCTCAGCTTTAGCTCTTTCACACTTCTCATAACCTTTTTTAGTGAATACTTTAACATCAACAACAGTACCTTCCATCGATGTTGGACAATATAAAGATTTATTTATAACATGCCCTGCTTTATCACCAAAAATTGCTCTTAAAAGTCTCTCTTCTGGAGTTGGTTTAATTTCACCTTTTGGAGTAACTTTTCCAACTAAAATCATTCCAGGAGTTACATAAGTTCCAACTTTAACAATTCCAGAAGCATCTAAATGAGTAATTGACTCCTCTTTAACACCTGGTAAATCTCTAGTAATCTCTTCATTACCATGTTTTAACTCTCTACAATCAATCTCTTTTTCATAGATATGAACTGATGTAAATGCATCTTTTTTAATTAATCTTTCACTTAAAATAATAGCATCCTCATAGTTGTATCCATTCCATGGCATAAACGCAACCATAGCATTAATTCCAACTGCAAGTTCACCTTTATCCATTGAAGGACCATCCGCAATTACTTGTCCAGCTTCAATAACATCACCCTCTTTTATAGCAACTCTTTGACCAAAAGATGTGTTATTGTTTGTTTTAACATTTTTGTTTACTTCATAGTGGTCAATAAATGCACCATTTTCATCTTCACCACTAATATAGATGTTTTTAGAGTCAGCTTTTTCAACAACTCCACCTCTTGAAGCTTTAATTGCTTCCCAAGCATCTCTTGCAACTGTTTTTTCAAGTCCTGTTCCAACGATTGGAGCTGTTGGGTTAATTAATGGAACTGCTTGTCTCATCATGTTTGAACCCATAAGTGCTCTGTTGGCATCGTTATGCTCTAAGAATGGAATAAGTGAAGCTGCAACACCCATAACCATTTGAGAAGAGATATCAATTAAATCAACTTTATTTCTCTCCATTAAAATAATTTCACCATTTAATCTAACTTCAATTAATGGCTCAACAATTTTTCCATTTTCATCAACTTTAGTTGATCCTGGAGCAATTACAAGACCCTCTTCTTGAGTTGCTGTATAATAAGTAATCTCATTTGTAACTACACCATCAACAACTTTTTTGTATGGAGCTTCAATAAATCCTAAATCATTAACTTTAGAGAAAGTTGATAAAGTATTAATAAGTCCAATATTTTGTCCCTCAGGAGTCTCAACTGGACAGATTCTTCCATAGTGAGTTGGGTGAACGTCCCTTACTTCAAATCCTGCTCTCTCTTTTACTAAACCACCCTCTCCAAGAGCTGATAATCTTCTTTTATGAGTAACTTCAGATAGTGGATTTGTTTGATCCATAAATTGTGAAAGTTGTCCAGATGTAAAGAACTCAGTAATTGTTGAAGTAATCATTTTTGAGTTGATTAAATCATGTGGCATGATATCTTCTAAAGTTCCACTTAGAGTTGTCATCTTATCTCTAATTGTTTTTTGCATTTTGATAAGTCCAGCGTGTAACTCATTTGCAAGTAATTCACCAATAGCTCTAATTCTTCTATTTCCTAAGTGGTCTCTATCATCAATATGTCCATATCCAGCTTTAACTTTAACTAAATATTGAACAGTTTTAATAACATCTTCATAAGTAAGTGTTGTAACATATTCTGGAACATTTACACCTAATTTATGATTCATCTTCATTCTTCCAACTTTAGTTAAATCGTATCTTTCAGGATCGAAGAATAGTTTTTTTATAAACTCTTTTGCAGCTTCTTTAGTTACAGGCTCACCTGGTCTCATAACTTTATAAATTCTAATAGCAGCTAAATCATTTTCATCATCAATTTGCTCTGTTTGCTTTAGAAGTTTTAAAGACTCTGCATCTGCTTTAAATGCATTAATAATAGATGCATCAGCACTACTTGATAAATCATTTGCAATTTGAAATGAATCAAATTTAAGATCAAGAAGTTTTTTAAGTTTTAGCTCATCAAGATTTGTTAAAGCATCAAACAGCACCTCTCCTGATTCTGGATCATAAATTGTACTAGCTGTATGTCTATCCATTAAAAGTTCAAGTGGATATTCAATTAGTTTTAATCCACCTTCAATTAAAGCTTTTGCTTTTCTAGTTGTTAATCTTTTTCCAGCAGCAATAACTAAATTACCTTTATCATCTTTAATATCATAATCAATTCTTCCCATGAAATCATCAGGGTTGAACTCTGTTAGGAATTTATTATTTTTAATTTTAATATTAATTACTGGATAAAATAGTTTTACAATATCCTCTTTTGAATATCCTAATGCTCTAAAAAGAATTGTAATTGGAACTTTTCTTCTTTTGTTAATTCTTACATAAAGTATATCTTTTGCATCATATTCAAAGTATAACCAAGAACCACGATCTGGAATAATTTGACCTGTATATAGAAGTTTACTCTCAGTTGTATTTGATTCGTCTTCTTTGAAAATAACACCTGGAGATCTGTGTAATTGATTTACAACAACTCTTTCAACACCATTTACAATAAATGATGTTCTATCTGTCATTAAAGGAATCTCTCTTACATGTAAAGATTGCTCTTTTATATCTTTAACACCAATTTTTTCACCAGTTTTTTCATCAATATCCCAAAGAGTTAATCTAACATTAATTTTTAAAGGAATTGAGTATGTAAGACCTCTAATCATTGTCTCTCTTACATCATATCTTGGTTTTCCAACTTCACTTCCTAAATAGTCTAAAGTTAGTCTATTTTGAGCATCATGAATAGGAAATATTGTTTTAAATACTTTTTCAATACCAGCTGATGATCTATCTTTTTTATTTACCATTAAAAAAGATTCATACGAATTTTGTTGTAGTTGTAATAAGTTAGGAATTTCGATTTTTTGTGGGTTTTTCGCAAAATCTACTCTGAGTCTATTACCAGATTTTAAAGAGTTTAACATTTGACACCTTGTTATAAAATTTGGTTTGTTTGCTTTATTATATAAAGCACAAAAGCATCCATAAAGGATAAGGTTAAAATTTTTATAAATTTTAACCTTAGCCCTCAAAGATGCGTTACTATATATAGGGATAAAATCCCTATATAACGATATGAAAAGTTAGATTATTTAACTTCTACTTTAGCTCCAGCAGCTTCTAACTGAGCTTTAATTGCTTCAGCGTCAGCTTTAGAGATTCCCTCTTTAATTGTTGAAGGAGTTTGCTCAGCAGCATCTTTAGCCTCTTTTAATCCAAGACCAGTAATTGCTCTGATCTCTTTAATAACATTGATTTTTTTATCACCTGAATCAACGATAATTACATCAAACTCAGTTTTTTCTTCAGCAGCTTCAACAGCAGCAACTGCTCCACCAGCAACTGCAACAGGTTGTGCAGATACACCAAATTTTTCTTCAAACTCTTTTACTAACTCTGATAATTCAAGAACTGATAAACCAGAGATAAATTCTAAAACGTCTTCTTTAGAAATTGCCATAATTTTTCCTTTTTAATTTCTTATTTTATATATTATTATTGCTTAAATAATTAAGCTGCCTCTTCTTCTTTTTTTCTTCTAAGAGCATCAAGACCAATAGTAAAGTTTCTAACTGGTCCCATCCATACAGATGCAAGCATTCCAAGAAGCTCTTCTCTTGATGGTAATTTAGCAAATGCATTAACTCTAGAAGCATCACAGATTTCACCTTCGATGATACCAGATTTAATTGAGAATTTATCTTTTGTAGTAGTAGCAAATTTATCAGCTACTTTACAAGCTGAAATTTGATCTTCTGACCATAAATAGATATTTGTTCCATTTAAATCAACATCACCAAGTTCTGCTGCTTTTACAGCTTTAGTTACTAAACTGTTTTTTACAACTTGAACTTTTGTATTATTTGCTTTTGCATCTTTTCTTAGAATTTCTAACTCTTTATGAGTAAGACCTTTATAATCGCAAACTACAACTGCCAAAGAGTTTTTGAACTCAGCAGCTAAGAAATCAATAATCTCTGATTTTTTATTTCTAGTCATTATATATTTCCTCCTTTCAAAACATCATCCTAGGCGGGACTTACAAAAGAGCGAGGAGCTCTTTTACCAGCTGTCTTCAGTTTTATTTCAGTGCTTTGAACACTCAAAAATATTGAACAAATTCAACACTTTTGAATGCAAAAAAGATAAGGAAAACCTTATCTAATTTCTAATAATTCCATATTATCTAAAATAACTGATGGACTCATAGTTAAGCTAATAGCTGCATTAGTAATATATCTTCCTTTTGAAGTTGAAGGTTTTGCTCTATTAATAGCTGCAATGAAAGCTTCTGCATTCTCTTTTATAGCTTGTGCTGAGAATGAAACTTTTCCAATAGCAGCTTGCATATTACCTTTTTTATCAACTCTATAAGTTACTTGACCACCTTTTGCATCATTAACAGCTTTTGTAACATCCATAGTTACAGTTCCTGTTTTTGGATTTGGCATTAAACCTTTTGGTCCAAGAATTCTTCCAACTTTTCCTACAATTCCCATACAATCAGGAGTTGCAATTAAAACATCAAAATTAATATTTCCAGCTTGAATAGCCTCTGCTAAATCATCATTTCCTACAATGTCAGCACCAGCAGCTTTAGCTTCATCTATTTTTGCACCTTTTGCAAAAACAGCAACTCTAACAGTTTTACCAGTACCATTTGGAAGAACAACAGCTCCTCTAATCATTTGATCTGCATGTCTTGGATCAACATTTAAATTTAGTGCAATTTCAACACTCTCATCAAATTTAGCAGATTTTAAATCTTTTACTAAATTACAAGCTTCTTCTAAAGAGTATCTTCTCTCTTCAACTTTAGAAGCTAATGCTTTATATCTTTTTGAAACTTTTGCCATATTTACTCCGCAATGTTAAATTTTTTGCTTCCACTTTTTTTAAGTCTTGTGGTTAGACTAGTTTTTTATAACTCTATATCAATTCCTATTGATCTAGCACTTCCAGCAACAATTTTTGCAGCTACTTCTTTATCGTCAGTATTTAAATCTTTAATTTTCATATCAACAATTTCCATAACTTGTGCTTTTGATAGTTTTCCAACTTTATTTTTAAGTGGATTATCACTACCTTTTTTTACACCAGATATTTTTTTAATTAACTCTGTCATTGGAGGTTGTTTTACTTCAAATGTAAAGCTTTTATCTGTATAGATTGTAAGAACAACTGGTAATCTATAACCAGCCTTATCTTTTGTTTTTTCGTTAAATGCTTTACAGAATTCCATAATATTAACACCTCTTTGTCCAAGAGCTGGTCCAACTGGAGGTGATGGATTTGCTGCACCCGCAGGTATTTGTAATTTTAAATAACCTTGAATTTTCTTAGCCATGCTATTCCTTTATTAAATTTTTAATGCTTAATGATTAGACATTAGGCAAAAAAACTCTAAAAGAAGCTAGTTTCTTTGCCTAATGCCTAAAAATATATATTATACGATTCTCTCTACTTGAGTATAAGAGATCTCAACAGGAGTATTTCTTCCAAAAATAGATACATTTAATTTTAATATACCTGAAACTAAATCAAAATCTTCAACTATACCATTAAAGTTAGCAAAAGGTCCTTCATTTATTCTAACCATTTCACCTTCATCAAAAGATATTTTAGGCTTAGCTGCTGCTTTATTTTTAGCTTTTTCTAATATAAGATTTATATCTTTTTCACTTAAAGCTGTTGGTTTTTTAGACTCCCCAATAAACCTTCCAACTTTTGGCATAGATTGTATTCTATGCCATAATGCTGTATCTAAATCAATTTTTGCAAAAGCATAAGCTGGATAAAGTGGTCTTTCAACAATTACTTTTTTACCTTTTTTTACTTCAATTAAATCTTCTGTTGGAACTAAAACTTCTAAAATTCTATCATCAGCCATTTCATCTTTTAATTTTAAAATAGCTTTTTTTACAGATAACTCACTACCTGAATAAGTTTGTATTGCATACCATTTATGTGCCATATTTTTTCCTTAGTTAATTATCATTGATAAACCAAGAGACATAGCACCATCAATTAAAGCTAGAAACAAGGCTATTACTGTTACAACAATAAATACTGAAATATAAGCAGTTCTTATCTGCTCTTTAATTGGAAATATTACTTTAGATAATTCAGCTTTTACACTGTTAAAATAGTTACTAGCTTTACTCAAAATAGACTTCCTCTTTATATAATTTATCTTTAACTTTTTAAAAAGAGAAAAACTCTCTTTAAAAAATTAAAAGTGGCAGGCCAGGAGGGACTCGAACCCCCATCACTCGGATTTGGAATCCGATGCTCTACCATTGGAGCTACTGACCTATGTAAAAAGCTTGAGATTTCTCTCAAGCTTTAATGACTAAGATTTTAACTTCACTTCTTTATGAATAGTGTGTTTTTTTAATCTTGGACAATATTTTTTAACTTCAAACTTTTCAGTATGAGTTTTTGGATTTTTCCAAGTAGTGTAGTTAATATCTCCACTCTCTTGGCATTTTAATCCTATTTTAATTCTTATTGCTGCCATAAAGAATCCTTATTTAATGATTTCTGAAACAACTCCAGCACCAACAGTTCTTCCACCTTCTCTAATAGCGAACTTTGTTCCTTTTTCAAGAGCAATTGGAGCAACTAATTCAACAGTCATCTCTACATTATCACCTGGCATAACCATTTCAGTACCTTCCATTAAAGTACAAGAACCTGTAACGTCTGTTGTTCTAACATAGAATTGTGGTCTATATCCACTAAAGAATGGAGTATGTCTTCCACCCTCTTCTTTTGAAAGAATATAAACTTCACATTTAAATGATGTATGTGGTTTAATTGTTCCTGGTTTACAAAGAACTTGTCCTCTTTCAACCTCTTCTTTTTTGATTCCTCTTAAAAGAATACCACAGTTATCACCTGCTTGTCCTTGATCCATCTCTTTTCTAAACATCTCAACACCAGTAACAGTAGTTTTTCTAGTGTCTCCAAATCCTACGATTTCGATCTCTTCACCAACTTTAATTGTTCCAAGTTCAATTCTTCCTGTAACAACAGTTCCTCTTCCAGAAATTGAGAATACGTCCTCAACTGGCATTAAGAATGGTTTATCAGTATCTCTCTCTGGAGTTGGGATATACTCATCAACTGCAGCCATTAAAGCAACAATTTTTTCTCCCCATGGTCCAACTGAACCTTTTTTAGCTTCTTCTAAAGCTTGGAATGCAGAACCAGCAATGATTGGTGTATCATCACCTGGGAAATCATAAGTAGAAAGTAACTCTCTAATTTCCATTTCAACAAGCTCTAACATCTCATCTTTATCAGCTGGATCTAGTTGATCTTCTTTATTTAAGAATACAACAATGTATGGAACTCCAACTTGTTTTGAAAGAAGGATATGCTCTCTTGTTTGAGCCATTGGTCCATCTGTTGAAGCGATAACTAAGATAGCTCCGTCCATTTGAGCAGCACCTGTAATCATGTTTTTAACATAATCCGCGTGACCTGGACAATCTACGTGCGCATAGTGTCTTTTATCAGTTTCATACTCAATGTGAGAAGTAGCAATAGTAATTCCTCTTTCTCTCTCTTCTGGAGCATTATCGATTTGATCATAATCTCTCATCTCTCCACCATATTTTAAAGCCAATACAGCTGAAATTGCAGCAGTTGTAGTAGTTTTACCGTGGTCAACGTGTCCAATTGTACCAATGTTTACGTGCGGCTTACTTCTTGAAAACTTTTCTTTTGCCATAGTGTTGTTCCTCTTCTAAAATTATTTTATTGCTTATTGCCCTCTGAGTAGATAAGCCTTTTGGCTTCTCTATTCAGAGGGGATTTGCACAAAATGTGCCAAGTATTATATACTGTAAATACTAAAAACTAAATTAATGGGATTAAATATATTAATGAGTTATAAATATATGTGCAAATATAACTCAGCTCCCAGTAATCAATAAAAATGGAGCGGGAGACGAGACTCGAACTCGCGACAGTCTGCTTGGAAGGCAGAAGCTCTAGCCAACTGAGCTACTCCCGCAACATTAAACGTGGTGGTGAGAGAAGGATTTGAACCTTCGAAGCCGTAGGCGGCGGATTTACAGTCCGCAGGATTTGACCACTCTCCAACCTCACCTTATAAAAATTATTGCTCTGGTCAAGCGCTGTTTTTTAAAACTTACGCACGACAAAAAAATGGAGCTGGTGAAGGGAGTCGAACCCCCGACCTGCTGATTACAAATCAGCTGCTCTAGCCAACTGAGCTACACCAGCATCCATAAAATGGTGGTTCGAGACAGAATCGAACTGTCGACACAAGGATTTTCAATCCTTTGCTCTACCGACTGAGCTATCGAACCACTGAAATTGGAGTGAGATTATACTACCTAATATATTAATATTAACTTAAATTTCTTACAAAATCTTTGAATATTTCACCTCTTTGTGCATATGACTTAAATTGATCTAAAGATGCAGCTGCTGGTGATAATATAGCAATACTATCATCTTTCATATATTTATCTATTTTTTTAACAGCTACTTCAAGATATTCACACTCATAAACTTTTATTTCATTTTCTTCACAAAAATCTACTATTTTTTTTGTATTACTTCCAATAGCATAAACTGTAATATCGAGATCTTTTAAATTTTCAAATAGTGGAGAGAGATTTGCACCCTTATCATCTCCACCTAATATTATATGTATATTTCTATTTTTAAAAGGAACTAAAGCATTTATTGTTGCATCAACATTTGTTGCTTTGCTATCATCTATCCATACTCTATTTTTTTTATCTTTAAACTCTTCAACTTTATGTTTATCGATTTTAAAGCTATTTATTAAATCATAATCTACTTCATCAAATAGTATTCTACTTGTTGCAAGAGCCATTATTGAATCTATTAAAAATGGTTCATTAAAATTAATTTTAGATTTATCTATTTTAAACTCTTTACACAAATCATCACTACAACTATAATAAATTGTATCTGCTTTTGTTTTAACACTTTCAAACTCTCTTGGTAAAATTACAATATCATTCTCAAACATAAGTTCAAGTGGTTTTAATTTTGCCTTTTTATACTCTTCATAACTTCCATGCCAAGTTATATGATCTTCACTTATTGGTAAAAGTATATATATATTTGGTTTTGCTTTTTGCGTGTAGTGAAGTGTAAATGATGAAGTTTCAAGTACCCATATTTTTTTTAATTTATCTAGTTTACTTAATGGAACTCCAATATTTCCACCACAAACAGAGTTGTGCTTTTGTAATATATGTTGACACATTTGAGTAGTAGTTGTTTTACCATTTGTTCCACTAATCCAAATTGAAAAAGGCATATCATCATAAAACAGATCATAATCGCTAATTATATTTTTAGAAGCCTGTACTAGTTTATTATGTGGTGGAATTCCAGGGCTTACGACTGTAAGAATATCTGAATCTTTGTCATATATATCAAAATCGCTATCATCATAAATTTGTGATTCTGGAAACCTATTTTTTAAAGCTAATGCTGTTTTACCTTTACCTAATATTCTAAATTTTTTCATTTATCTAATCTTTAAACTTAATAGTGCAATTAAATTAGCCATAAAAGATATTATCCAAAAACGAACAATAATCTTATTCTCTTTCCAACCTTTTTGCTCAAAGTGATGATGTATTGGTGCCATTAAAAAAACTCTTTTTTGTCTTAATTTATAAGATCCTACTTGAAGCATAACAGAAACTGTCTCCAATACAAAAATAAAACCAATAGCTAAAAGCAAAATTTCAGATTTTGAAATTATTGCAAAAAATCCCATTAAAGCTCCCAAAGGAAGAGATCCACTATCACCCATAAAAACTTCAGCTGGATAAGCATTAAACCATAAAAATCCAATCAAAGATCCAACAATTGCAGCCCCCAAAATTGCCAATTCTCCAGCTTGAGAGATACTTGGAAGCAGTAAATAGTTTGAAAAAACTATATGCCCTACTGTATATACCAAAATAGATAGAGTTGTAAATGCTAAAATTGATGGAACTGTTGCTAAGCCATCAAGTCCATCTGTAAGATTTACAGCATTTGAAGAACCAACTATTATAAACATCCAAAAAACAATTGAAAAAACTCCCATTTCAAATAGTGGGTATTTATAAAATGGTATATACAAATCACTTGTATGCCCATAATAGAATATTAAACTTACAACTATAGATGCACTTAAAAATTGCAAAAATAGTTTCATTTTTGCACTTAAACCTTCACTATTATTTGCTTTAGTTATTTTCTTATAATCATCTCTAATTCCAATGAGGGAGAATAAAGCTAATGTTAAAAGTCCTCCAAAAACATAAAAATTATTTAATTTTGCTGTTAAGATTGTTGCAATAATTGCTGAAAATATAAAAACAACTCCACCCATAGTTGGAGTCCCTGCTTTTTGCTTATGTGCTTCTGGTGCTAAATCATAAATTGGCTGAGAAGCATTTTTACTTTTTGCCCATTTTATAAATTTTGGCAATAAATACATAGTTAAAACAAAAGCTACAAAAAAACTTATTCCTGCACGAATTGAAATATATTGGAAGATATTAATCTCAAGGTGTCTATAAAACCAGTAAAACAATTTAAACCTTTTTTGGATAAGATTGTGGGATTATATTATATAAAATATTTTAAAAGGTTTAAATAGATGAGTAATAAAACACTATTGATAATAACTGACGGAATTGGGCATAATAGCTCTTGTAACTATAATGCTTTTTGTAATGCAAAAAAACCAACATATGACTATCTTTTTAAAAATGTTCCTTATAGTTTAATTCATACATATGGAGAGTATGTTGGATTACCAAATAATCAAATGGGAAATAGTGAAGTTGGACATATGACTATTGGAAGTGGAAGAGTTTTATATCAAGATTTAGTAAAAATTCATTTAGCAATAAAAAATAATAGTTTAAAAGATAATGATGTTGTAAAAAATACAATTGAAAAATCAAACAACATTCACCTAATTGGACTTGCTAGTGATGGTGGAGTTCACTCTCATATTGATCATATTATTGCTTTAGCAAAAATAGCCCAAAATAAAAATAAAAAAGTATGGTTACATCTTATAACAGATGGAAGAGATGTTGCACCTGATTGTGCAAAAATCTATATCAAGCAAGTTATAGATATTTGTAATGATAATATCAAAATTGCAACAATTGGTGGAAGATATTATGGAATGGATAGAGATAATAGATGGGATAGAGTAGAACTTGCTTATAAAGCAATTGCAAATGCGACTCCAAAAACTAAAGATAATATTTTAGATTTCATAGATAAATCTTATAAAAGTGAGATATTTGATGAGTTTTTAATACCAACTGCATTAGATGGTTATGATGGAATAAAAGATAAAGATGGAGTTATATTTTGTAACTTTAGAAGCGATAGAGCAAGAGAGCTTTCAAGTGTATTTGCAAAAGATGATTTTAAAGAGTTTGCAAAAAAAGAGCTAAAACTTCAATTAGCAAGTATGACTTTATATGATAAAAATATTCCAATTCCTGTAATTTTTCCAAAAGATAATCCAACAAATACTTTAGCACAAGTTATTTCAGATGCTGGTTTAACACAACTTCATACAGCAGAAACTGAAAAATACGCTCATGTTACATTTTTCTTTAATGGTGGAGTTGAAGAGCCATTTTTAAATGAAACTAGAGTTTTAATCCCTTCACCAAATGTTGCAACTTATGATTTACAACCGCAAATGTCAGCTCCAAAAGTAGGAGAAGCTGTTAGAATTGCTATGAAAAATCAAACTGATTTTATAGTTGTAAATTTTGCAAATGGAGATATGGTTGGACACACTGGAGTTTATGAAGCGGCTATTAAAGCTGTTGAGGCAGTTGATTATGAGTTGGGACTTATTTTAAAAGAGGCAAAAAATGAGAACTACAATATAGTTTTAACATCTGACCATGGAAATTGTGAAATGATGAGAGATGAAGATGGCAATACTCTTACAAATCACACTGTTGGAGATGTTTACTGTTTTGTAATTGCACCAAATGTTAAAGAGGTAAAAACTGGAAGTTTAAATAATATTGCACCAACAGTTTTAAAACTTATGGGACTTGATATACCAAAAGAGATGGATGAACCTTTAATATAATGATAAATATTAAAAAAATAAAAATCTCTTATGAGAATACTCCATTGGTTGATATATCATTTAAAATAGATAGTTCAATAGCTTTAGTAGGAGAGAGTGGAAGTGGTAAATCTCTTACTTTAAAAGCTCTTTTAAATATGCTTCCTACTAATTTAAAAGTTGAAAAAGAGATAGATTATGAGTTTGAACTTGATTCCAATACAATTGGTTTTATTCCTCAAAATCCATTTTTATCACTCTCTACTATGACAAAAATAAAAGATCAAATATTTTGTGAATTTAGTAAAATAGAAGAAGTTTTTAAACTTTTAAACCTATCTTTGGATATTTTAGAAAAATATCCTTCACAAATTAGTGGTGGACAGGTTCAAAGAGTTGTAATTGCAATTGCAATTAGTAGAGATATTAAACTTTTACTTTTAGATGAACCAACTACCGCTTTAGATTTTGAAAATAAAACAAATATTATAAATATAGTGAATAATTTAAAAGAACAACTTGGAATTAAAATTCTTTTTGTAACTCACGATATAGCAACAATTGAAAATATTTGTGAGGAGATAATGATTTTAAAAAATGGAAAAATTATTGAATCTGGAACAACAAAAGAGATTTTAGAAAATCCTCAAACAGCTTACACAAAACTTCTAATAAGTTCTAGCTTTAAAAATAAAGAATTTAGGAAATAAAATGTTAAAAAGATTTACAAAGATTATTTTTATACTATCTATATTTTTAGGTATTGCAATATCTGTTTTTTTGTATGATTTATATCAAACAATAAAAGATGACATAGATAAAGTTGTAAACTATAAACCAAAACTAAGCACTCAGTTTTATGATAACAAAGGAAGGCTTCTAGCAAACACATTTAAAGATGAAAATCGTGAGTATGTAATTTATGATGATATTCCAGCTCGTGTAATTGAAGGCTTAGTTGCTATTGAAGATACGCAATTCTTTGAGCACTATGGAATAAATCCTGATGCAATTAGCAGAGCTATGATTAAAAATATTCAATCAGGTGGATATAGTGAAGGAGCTAGTACTTTAACTCAACAATTAATTAAAATATTAGTTTTAACTAGAGAAAAAACTCTTTTAAGAAAAGTAAAAGAGGCTTTATTATCTTTAAGACTTGAAACAATTTTAACAAAAGAGCAGATTCTAGAACGATATTTAAATGAGGTATATTTTGGACATGGTTATTATGGAATACAGACAGCCGCAAAAGGATATTTTAATAAAAACCTATATGAGTTGACTTTAAAAGAGATTGCAATTTTAGTTGGACTCCCAAGAGCTCC
The DNA here is from genome assembly GCF_004116575.1 of Arcobacter sp. AHV-9/2010. Lineage (NCBI taxonomy): Bacteria > Pseudomonadati > Campylobacterota > Epsilonproteobacteria > Campylobacterales > Arcobacteraceae > Arcobacter > Arcobacter sp. AHV-9/2010. Next base: position 230,477 of record NZ_PDKH01000001.1, read on the forward strand.
AAGTTTTTATGATCCAACAAAAAATCTTCAAATATCTCTAACTCGTGCAAATCAAGTTGTATCAAGAATGCACACTCTTGGCTGGATTAATGATGAGCAATATGAAGAGGCTTTAAGTGAAACACCCGAGGTATTTAATCAAACACTTACACAAAATGTTGCTCCTTGGGCAATTGATTATGCTGTAAATGAACTATCAACTCTTTATCCAGATATTTTATATGGTGGATATAAAGTCTATTTAACTTTAGATTTAGATTTACAAAACATTGCTATTGATGCTTTAAATAACTCTTATAATTTAGCAATAAATAGAAATGCAAACTATATTAAAGAGTTAGAAGAAAAGGACTGGATAGCAAATCCTCCAGCAGATGTAGAGTTAGATTATATTGATTATGAGCTATTTAAAAAAGAGTTAAATGGTGCTTTACTATCAATGGAGAATAGCACAGGTAAAATTTTGGCAATTGTAGGTGGAGTTGATTATAGTAAATCTGTGTTTCATAGAGCCTATCAATCAAAAAGACAAGCTGGAAGTGCAATAAAACCATTTTTTTATCAAACAGCTTTAAATGAGGGTTATAATCCAGCTACACAACTTTTTGATATAAGTAGAACCTATACATTTGAAGTAGATGGAGTTGAGCAAAGATGGTCACCAAGAAATTATGGAGAAAATTTCAAAGGTATTGTAACTTTAAGAGAGTCTTTAATGCAATCAAGAAATCTCTCAACACTAAATTTAGTAACAGATGTAGGAGTTGGAAGAGTTACAAGAGATTTAAAAAGATATGGATTTCAGAATATTGTAAATGATTTATCTATAACTTTAGGTTCTATGAGTGTAAATTTAGTAGAATTTTCTAGTGCTTATTCAATATTTTCAAATTATGGAGCTCAAGTTAAGCCTTATATTGTTGATAAAATAGTTGATAGAAGTAATCAAACTGTAAATTTTGAACCTCAAATAACTTTACAAAATAGTGAAGAACAAGCATATCTATTAAGTTCAATTTTAAAAGATACAGTTGATAGTGGAACTGGAAGAAGAGCAAAAGTAGCTGGAATTGAACTAGCTGGAAAAACTGGTACAACAAATGACAATATGGATGCTTGGTTTTGTGGATATTCACCAACAGTTCAAACTATAGTTTGGTTTGGAAATGATAGTAATATGCCAATGAGAAAGACTGAAACAGGAAGTACAATAGCAGCACCTGCTTTTGCATATTTTTATAGAAAATATTTAGAAATTCATCCTGAAACACAAAGAACATTTACAAAACCACAAGGTGTTTACTCTACAATATACAAAGGAAAAGAGGAGTATTATACAAAAACTTCGCCTCTTCCTGATGGTGATTCAGCAATAACGATAGATCAAAATAACCAAAATCAAATAGAGTTTTAATCTCTATTTGATCTTAAATTTACTCAAATAGATTTTCAATAGCCTCTAAAGACTCTTTTTGCATCTCCAAATCCATATGAGCTGCATTTTTAACTTCTACTAATTCAACATTTAAACCTTTTTTCTTTGCAAGATTATAAAAATCTTTACTCATTTTAGGAGTTGAAACTTTATCATCGCTACCATATATTAAAACTATTTTTGTATCTTTTGAGATTTTATCAATAACATCAACTGCCGAAATCAGACCCTTTTGTGGACTCTTTTTATGAATATCATAAACTCCTCCAGCACAAACTAAATTATCAACTAAATCTGGCTTAATCCCAATAGCAGTTGCACTTAGCATACAACCAGCACTATGAGCAATTATTGTAGTTTTAGTTGATTCAAACTCTTTTTTTAACTCTTCAACTAAAGCAATAAAAAAATCAACATATTTTTTTGTAGCTGCAAGATTTTTTTGCTCTTTATCTCCAATAGCTTTATAGTTTTCACTTGTACTTTCAGAGTAACCAGGAAGTGCCAAAGCTATTGTTGTAACATCTGTTCTCATAGATATATCCTCAGCAAAAGGAGAGTATCTAGCAATAATATCAGTTCCTTCATCCCAAGTTCCATGAACAATTATATTAAGAGCATCTTCATCTGTAACAAAAGCTTTATAATTTATACACTCATTTTTTACAAATACAAAATCTTCACCTTTTTTTAAACATTCACTTTTAGTAATTGCAAATAAATTTGAAGATAAAAACAGAATAAAAACAAAAATATTTTTTAACACAGTCTATCCTTTTTAAATATTTTAATAAGCTACAATCCCTATATAGCCATCAACTTTTCTCTCAATAAGCTCTACAATTCCAGCTTGAGCATATGAAATTCCATCTATAAAATCATCTTCAGTCCAATTCATACTTTGCATAGTATTTTTACATCCAATAAACTCTACATCATACTGTATTAAAGATTTTATTCTTGCTTGAGTGGCTTTATCATAATCATTTTTTAGAACTCTCATTCCCTTACCATAAACAACAACTACAACATTTAAACTCTCACTTGGATACTCTTTTAAAATATTATAAATAGAACCAATAGTTTGATTTACCGTATCTAAATCATTCACATATAAAGAGTATACAACCTTTCTTGGATTATCAAAGCTTGGTTGCGGGTTGCTAAAACTACTTTGTGAAAATGCAAAAACACAAAAACAAAACAATATAACTATTTTTTTTAACATATATACTCCTCTACTTTCATATTACTCAAAACAACTCCAGAGTTTAAAATTCTACAATAAACTCCTCTATGTTCTTTTAAAAGTTTTGGTAAATTCTCATTAAATAGAGCTAAATGGTTACAAACGGTACAAATTTGAGTTATTTGTATAATAGCCTCACCTATTTTAAAACAAGATCCAACTTTAAATTCATGTGGGTCAAAATCAAATAAAATATTCTCTCCTAAACTTCCATACTCTAAAAAAACACCATTGTCTCTTGCTATTTCATAAGATTTAAGACCAACTATCAAAACAGTTTGATCAAGCTTTTTACCAGCAAATTTATCAAACTCTATTCCATGATCTTTTATTAAATTTAAAGATTTAACCTTTGGTCTTGGAAGAGAACTTTGCTCTTTTGTTGCACTAAAAGTTTCAATTACTTTTCCGATAAATCTCATCTATTATCCATTAATAGTTTTAAAAAATCATCTTTTTTCCAAGCTCCTGGATATTGTGATAATAGTTTTTTATTGCTATTTATAAAGAAAAAGCTAGGAGTTATTCTTTTATACTCTTTTTGTAAATTAAAAGGTAAAGATGAATTATCCATATCAATCTCTAAAAATATATAGTTATCATCTAATATTTTTTTTATATCAGAATTGGCAAAAACTTCTCTATCCATTTTTTTGCAAAAATAACAACTATTTGAAGTTGCATAAACTATAATTTTTTTACTCTCTTTTTTTGCTTTTTTCAAAATACTATCTTCATCTTTTTGTGAATATTTTGGCTCTTTATAGATTTCTTCTTCTTTTATATTCTCTTTAAACTCCATAAAATAACTTGTTAAATTAAGGTAATCATCTTCACTTAATTCACCTTTCATACTACTTTTATTTTCATAATGTCCCAAAGCACTATCATCACAAATTGAATTAAATCTATCTGGATTTTCTAAATACGATTTTAAATATATTCCTATCTCAATCTCTTGAAACTCTTTATCATTTTCATCACCAATTTTTTTTGAGCTATCAAACATTGCCCAAACCATTAAGTTTGCACTAGGAGCTTTTAAATTTAAAAGAGTATTGTTTTTTTCAAAGAAATTTTCCTTTAATAAGTTCATAGGAATATACTCTTTATGACAAGTAGCACACTTAGCATCAAACACTTTTTTACCATCTTCAAAACTTGCAAATAGACTTATAGTCACTGCAAATAGAACAAATATAATCTTCATAATCTCTCCATAAATTTTTTAAACAAAACAATAAAATTATCACTTTGCTTAAAAAACATAAAGAAAAATCTTTATGTTTTCTATTTTAGATAATTCCAGGATTACCTTTTATTCCAACAATATCAGGAGTATCAATTTTTATTTTACCAATATGTTTAATATTTTTTAAATATTTTTCAACAGTTTCCCAAACTGGCTCACCATCACTTTTTGCTCCAACAGTTGACCAACCAGAAACTCTGTAAGATTTATTAGCATCAATTTTTTTACCAGTTTTAGTTAAAACTATATTTGAAATTCTCTCTCCAATTTTTGCTTTTGGATCAATTTTATATGAAATTCCACCCGTTCTAACCATATCTCCACCTTGTTGTAAGAATGGATCTTCGTTAAACAAGTTATCAGCAACATCTTCTAATATAAGTTTTAATTCACTTCCTTTTATATCTCGTACATAAGTTTCAGGATATGTCATAGCTGTTTGTGTCATTAAATCATCAAAAGTGATTGTTTGATTTGGCATAACTGAAGTTCCCCATCTAAATCCTGGAGATAGTGAAATTTGTGCATCATTTATCTCAATTAAAGCATCACAAATAATTTGATCCCAAGAACCATTAAAGTTTCCTCTTCTAAATAGCGTCTCTTCAGTTGTAGCAATTGGTCTTGTAAGCTCTTTTAGATATGGAAGCCTTACATCTTCTATATATTTTTTCATCTCTTTATTTTCAGGAATTAAATCTGAGAATATTGGAAGAAGTGTAAATTTAAAATCTTTAATCTTTCCATTTTGAATATCTAAATCTAAAACATTTAAGAATTTACCATTACTTCCAGCATTACAAACATAAGTTGTACCTGATGAGTTTTTAACAGGATATGCTTCTGGAACACCATCGTGTGTATGACCACCTAGGATAAAATCAATTCCTGTACAAACTTCAGCCATTTTCTTATCTGTATCAAAACCATTATGAGATAAAACTATTATAGCATCAGGTTTCTCTTCTTCTTTAATTTGATCAACTAACTCTTGCATGTTATTTTCATTTATTCCAAATGTCCAATCAGGAATAAATCTTTGAGGGTTTGCAATTGTTGTATAAGGGAAAGCTTGTCCAATAATAGCAACTCTTGCATTTCCCATTTTTTTAATTGTATATGGTTTAAATGCATGTCCACTATCTTCATCATAAGCTTCAGCACCATTCATCATGGCATCTTCTTTCACAAAAACATTTTGAGCTAAAAACTCAGCTTTTAACTCTTTGATATTTTCTAAAATCTCTTCAGCCTTATATGTAAACTCCCAGTGACCAACGCATACATCAACACCTAAAAGGTTTAATGCACCAATCATATCTTTCCCTCTTGTCCAAAGTGCTGTTGCGCTTCCTTGCCAAGTATCTCCACCATCTAAAAATAGAGTTTTATCTTTTCCAAAACTATCTCTTAGAAAATCAACTACTGTTTTTATTTGTGCAAAACCACCTGTTTTACCCATAACTTTTGCATGCTCTTCAAAATTTACACATGAAAATGCATACTCAAGTCTTTTATTTCCTTTTATTCCATAGTAATCTAAAAATTTTTCACCAACAATATGTGGCGGTTTTCCTAAATTTCCATAAAATCCTAAATTCACACTTGGTTCTCTAAAATATACAGGTAATAACTGTGCATGACAATCTGTCATATGTATAAATCTTGCATTACCAAATGGTTTTAATTTATAGTAATCTTCTAATTTTTTAGATGTTTCTACCATTCTTGTATGAGAGTTTGCAAATATAGGAGTTGCTCCTAAAGCTGCCATCATATATACAAACTCTCTTCTACTTAATTTGCTCATTTAATATTCCTTTTATAAATAAAAAAAGTCAAGATAAAATCTTGACTTCTTAAAATTGGCTTTTTATAAACTTCTAATACTTATATCCATCACTAGGACTTGCTAATCGCCAAGTTTTCTTAGCTTCAGCCTCTTGCGTTAAGGCACTAATAGCAAAACTACAAGATCTCCAAGCTCCAAACTCTATTGAAACTTTTTCCCCTGTAGCTTTTCCTTTGTTATCAACAATATCTATTTGATTTGAACCACTTTTTAAAGCCTCTTTTGTAGCATCTATATATTGATTAGCTTTCATTCCAAATCTCATAAATTCAACACCATGATCAATTGCTATTTTATTGTATTTTTCAGCAGTTTGTATTACTTTTTCTATTCCATTTGATTTAACATCACACTCTTTTTTTACATCAAGCAAAGAGTAGTCCTCTTTTGCCTGTGTTGCTTGTGCTACTGTTTTTGTCTCTTTTGGTGCAAGAAAAAAGTATATAGCAACTAACACTATAACCAATATTAAAAATAAAATCTTTTTCATATATTCTTCCTTATTTTCTTACATCAGGACCATCAACTGGCATCTCATTTGACATATAAGTTAAAAAGTATAGTAGTTCAATCATAGTTTGACTCTCATCTTTTGGTGGAACTTGACCTTGATCTACAACACAACCTGAAATTCTTCTCTCTAAAGTACCAATTTCTGCCCATCTAAGTCTGAAAACTGGAAAATGAGTAACTTGTCCAACAAGTGGAGATAAAACCTCATTTCTTACCCTATGACCAGAACCGTGAATATGACATGTTGCACAAGATAGTTTTAAATAACCTCTTTGAGAATAGTAATACTCTTTTCCTCTCTCATAAGCATCTTTCTCTTCTTGACTATTAATTTGAATATCAAAAACTTTTCCAGCCTCTTTACTCTCATTTACAAAATAGGCTTGAAATTCTGCCATAGCACCTTTTTTTGTATTCCACTCTTTTTCACCATTTGCTCTTAAACAATCATTTACAGCTTTTGTTAAAGAGATTAACTCTTTTTTCTCTTTGTCATAATATGGAAATGTTCCAGCAATTGTTAAATCAGGGAAACAAGTCTGTAATGAGTTACCATTTGCAAATTTTTTTGTATATAACTCTTCACCTTTTTCAATAGCATCTTCATAAGGAGGCATCTCTTTTAATGCCTCATATTGTAATCTTCCATCTTTTGAATATGCATAGCTTCCAATATTAAAATCCATATGTTTTAGATTTTTGTCATATCTCTCTTCTAGCTCTTCTTGGGTAAAATAAGGAAAGAATTTACCATAATTTTTTGCTGGATCTTCAAACTTAGCTTCAAAATATTTAATAACAGCAGTTCTATCTTTTTCTGCACCTTCATTAAAATTTGAACCACTTAAGTAAGAAGAAGATAAAAATAGGATTATAGTCGACTTTAGCAATTTACTAAACATATTATCTCTCCTTTATATAAGCTTTTTATTTAATTTTTTCAACAGTTGTGTCACTATTACCTTTTAAATCTTTCCAAGATACAGTTATCTCATCTCCAGATTTTGCACCTTTAAATGAAAATTTAAAGTAAGGATCTTTTGATAAAAATTGACTAGAACTTACTTCATATACAACTTTATCACCAATTTTTGCAACTAAATATGTAATAAAATTTGCCTCTTTTTTTGCTCTTTCAGCCTCTTGATAACTTAACATCTCATGTGATGCTAAAGCTCTAACTTCACAAATACCATTTTTATTTAATTTTGCTCTTATTTTTGTTGTTCCTGACATTTTATATCCTTTATATTTTATTTATTATTTTTATCTATTTATAGCTTGGCTGACTTAAATCAACCACCACATCCACCAATTGTAACTTTAATCTCTTTTGATGCTGAATATAGTTGTCCACCTACATCTGCAATTACAGTAACTGTACCTGATTTTTGCATTTTAATTCTGAATGCATAATCTAAAACCATATTGTCATTTACAGTAAATACAGCAACTGTACTCTCTGGATTTGCATCTTGGAATACTGCAATTTTACTTGCTTTTAAATCTGTTTTAAAAGAGATTGGAATAACTGCACCATTTTCAGCAATATCAGGAGCTGTTAATGAAATTCCACTTTGAGTTGTAGCAGTTTTTCCAAAAAGTTCTTTAACTGCTTCATCAAATTTTGTTGCAGTCCAAGCTTTTGGTTTTGTAGCTCTAAAATCCTCTGCACTTAAGTGTGCTGGAACAGTTGCAACTGCAATTGCACCTAATCCTAATCCTAAAAATTTTCTTCTATTTAACATATTAATTCCTTTATTTTAATTTATTGTTTTTAAGTAAGCGACAACTGCTTTTATCTCATCATCACTTAACCAACCGTTTCTTCCAAATGCTGGCATTGCAGTTATAGGATCTCCTGGGTTTGTTGGATCAAAAATTTTACTATACAATGCCTCTTCTGGCCAAAGTGCTAAAAATTGCAATTTTGGACCCAAAGTTCCAGGTCCGTCTAATGTCTTACCATTAGCATCATGACAAGCTATACAATTACCTTTTGTATTTGTCGTATATATAACTTCACCTTTTTTAATCAAATCAGTATTTTCTACTGAATTTGCATTTAAAATAGTTAAAAGTCCAATAGATAAAATAGCTGCAATTTTTTTAATTAAATACATATTTCAACCTTATATTTTATTTGCTTGAATCAACCATATAATCTATAATTATTTTTAGCTCTTCATCACTTAAATCTGTTCCACCTCTTGGTGGCATACTATTTATACCATTTATTCCATTATAATAAACTTTCTCAATTCCATTTTTAAGAAGTTTTTCCCAAGCATCTTTGTCTCCAAGAACTGGTGCACCAATTGCTGCATTAGCATGACAAGCTGAACATCCAGCATTTTCATACTCAATTTGTCCTCTTTTTACTAAAGATTTATCAACCTTTGGTAGTTCTCTAACTGTTGATAGAGGCTCATTTGCAGTTTTTGTTAAATCTTCATTTATTCTCATTACAAGATCATCAACATCTCCATCAATACAGTTACTCATACATCTTGTACCTTTACCATAAAGTGTTGGATTTGATAAAAACTTAGTCATATTCTCAACACCCTCTTTTGGGTTATGAGGAGTATTTGTTTCAGGATAAAATCCATTTACATTTGGCATAACAATTTTCAAAAACTTCTCTTTATCTAAAACATAATCATCATCTAATGACTCGCCATCTATTTCAATACTATTTATTGATAGTAAATATGCAGTTAAAGCGTAAGTTTCACTATTTGTTAAACTTTTTGGATGATTAAATGGCATAGACTCTTGAACATACCAAAAAAGAGTACTTGCATATGGCCAGAATGTTCCAATTGTTTTTTCAGGATTTTCTGGATTTGGATGTTCATCTGCTGGATTTAATCTCTGTTTTGTTAAAGATTTAATAGAACCACCAGCAAGTGCAGGATATCCACTTCCACCATATCCAAAATCACCGTGACACATAACACATTGTGACTCATATAGATCCATACCCTCTTCAACACTACCTTGAGCTTTTTTTGGATTTCCATCTTCATCTAAAACAACTTCACCATCTTTCATATCAAACTCTGGTAAACCTGTTCCATCATACATTACATCTAAATCCCAAGCAACAATCTCTTTCTTTGTAGCATCTCTTCCTAAATTAAAACCTTCAAAACTTTGAGTATTTACATAGTATTGTGAATATTTTCCATCTTTTATTGGATATTTAACAGCACCATCTACAGAACTTTCATACTTAGTTTCACTCTCACCACAAGCAGCAAGAGCAAATGCTAAACCAACAGCTAAAAGAGAACTTTTAAGCTTTGTGATGTTTTCGAATTTGAACATTATTACACTCTCCTTTTTCTGTGATTTCCCAAGTTACTATTGCATTTCTGTGATAAACTGACTCAACACCAACTGCACTTGTCTCTTCATCAATTGTAGGTTGTACATTTCCAAAATCATCATAAGCTCGGCTTGATAATAATAGAGGTTTTCCATCCCATTTATAGATATAACTAAATCTAGTCCAAGATTTTGGTAAAACTAAACCTTTTAGTTTTGCTTCAACCCAATTATCTCCACCATCAAAAGATATATCAACACCTTTAATTGTTCCATGACCACTCCAAGCAAGTCCTTCAATCTCAACCATATCACCTTTTTTCAAGTTTGTCCAAGGCTTTTCAGGACATGGTTTTGTAATTACAGAGTTTACTTCATTTACCCAGAAAAATCTAATTGCTTTTCCATCTTTTTGAAGCATTGTATATTTTGAAGTCTCCTCTTTTGCGTGCCATGGCTTATCACTAAACTCTAATCTTTTTAGCCATTTAGTATTTAAATTTCCTTCCCAACCTGGAACAACAAGTCTTATTGGGTAACCTTGTTCAGGTCTTAAAGCCTCACCATTTTGTCCCCAAACAACCATAACATCATCAAGTGCTTTTTCAACTGGAATTGTTCTTGGATTTGATGCATTATCACTTCCAACAGCCAACATCCAAACAGCATCTTTTTCTAAACCAATATCATCTAAAATAGTTTTAAGCATAACTCCAGTCCATTGGGCACTACTCATCATACCTTTCATAAACTGTAAACTATTAAATTGTGGTCCTCTCCATTCAGGGCTTCCATTTGCAGGACACTCAATAAAGTAAGTTCTTGTTTCACTTGGATATCTTTTAATATCTTCTAATGTTAAAACAACTTCTCTTTTTACTTTACCATGAATCATCAATCTAAATTGATTTGGATCAACATGTGCTGTTCCTCCATGATTTCTTGTAAAGAATAGTCCATTTGGAGTTATTATTCCTTCACTTTCATGAATTGGACACATAGAAATTGATGCATAAGCATCACCTGAAGATAGAAGATTATGAGTTCTTCTAATATTATTATGCTCATATGGAGAAGGAAGACCATATAGATTTTTGTCTACTGGATCTCCTAGTTTTTGTCCCCATGGTGCTTCATTTATTATTGCGGGATCATCTGCTTTTAAAGAAACAGGTGACAATACACTAGCAGCACTTAAAGCTCCAGCAGAGTAGATAGCAGTCTTTTTAAAAAAATCCCTTCTACTAGTAGTGGCACTAGTAGCTATAGATTTTTTATTTGTATCTAAAACTTCACTATTTTTCAAGCCAACCTCCTAAGAAATATTGAATATATTTAAAAATATTCAGAACATTGATTATATTTATTATAAGGTAAAAAAAAACTTAAATTATTAAATATTCTTATAAGAAAAAAATTAAAAAATAATAATAAATAGCTTATAAATAGCATCTATAACTCATTATTATATAGCTTATTTTATTTAATTATAATGCTATTTATTAATTACAATTTCCTCATTATCTACTTTAAAAAATCTATATAATCTTCTTATAATTATCATTAAAATTAATCCATCCAATAAGCTTGCAATAATAAATGAAAAGTATTCAGCTTGATTAATAAGTCCATAATTATATGAAATCATTGCAATTGCAACCATAAATGTAAGTGGCATAGAGTCACTTAATGCAAAAAGAAGTGTATTTTTTGGTTTTAGATACTTTACAAAAACTAAATATGAGCTTATTAATCTAATTGCTAAAATTGCGCTCATTATAAATATTGAATGAAGCAGTATATCAAAAGTAATCATATCAAGTTTTACAGTTGAACCTGTATATATAAAAAATATAGGAGCAAAAAAACCAAATCCAAAAGACTCTATTTTATGCAACAACTCTTCTCTTTGATAAAAAAACATCTTAAAGAATAATCCAGCTGTAAAAGCTCCTAAAACAACATCTATTTTAAGAAGTAACATAATTGAAACCATAATTAGCAATAAAGATAAAGAGAATCTAATATCTTGATCATGTTTATCTTTTTCACTATCTGGAATTAAATACTGTTTTAGCTCAGGAAACCACCAAAAAATCATATATGAAAATCTAAGAAGTAAAATTGTAACTACAACTACGGCAAAAATTGTAAAAATTGAAGTTACAAATCTTCCACTTAAACCAAACTCTGTCCATCCACTAAAAAGTGTAATTGCTAAGATACTAACAACCTCTCCAACAACGCCAATAGAGAGTGCTAAATTCAACCAAGGTTGCTCTTTTCCATACTCTTTTATAAGCATCATAAGCATTCCAAGTGAAAATATAGGAAGTGCTACAAAATATGTTAATCCTAAATCAAACAACCAACAAATAACTCCTGATAGTGTGTATAATAGAACAAAATACATAACTACATTTGTTGCTAATGTTGCTTTTATTACATTTACAAGTTTGAAATTTATCTCTAAACCAGCTAAAAACATAAGATAAATAAATCCAAATTTTGCAATTAGTTGCAAAATCTCATCATCATAAATAAGACCTAAATATCCACACAACAATCCTAAACTTATCTCAATAACAACAACTGGTATTTTTAAAATCTTTGCAAATACAGGAGCTGTCATTATTATTGTACAAATTGTTATTATTAAAAGAATTTTCTCCATAATTAAACCTACTTCTTATCCTCTTTTGTCTGCATTCCAGCCTCTATTAAAAAAGGACTTACTGCAAAAGAGATTTTTTTAATTTTGTCATATTTTGCATAAGATAGATATAAAATATCTTTTGCTCTTGTTACAGCAACATAAAATAGTCTTCTCTCCTCTTCCAAACTTCCACCCTTGCTCATAAGCTTTCTATTTGGAAATCTTCCATCCATTAAATCAATTACATAAACCTCTTTAAACTCCAAACCTTTACTTGCATGAATTGATAATAAATTTACACCATCACCCTCACTAAGCTCACTTCCACCTAAAATCATGGCATTTAAAAATCTTGATAAATCGTTATAGTTTTTTGATAAATTTTTTAATAGTGCTACTTTTTGATTTATTTTTGCTATTGATTTTATCTTTAACATCTCATTTATTGTTCCATCTTTTTGTGTAGCCCTTTTTGTACACAGTTGCTCTTTTATTCTTGAATATGCCATTGATGAGCTAATTGATGTAATTTGACTTTGTGGTGTTTTTACTCTTTTTAACTGTTTTAAAAGTAGATATATTTCATAAATATATTTTGCTCCATCAACTGTTAATTTTGGATGCTTTAAAATAGGATTCCCTAAAAATGTCTCATCAAAACCACAAGTAACAAACTTTGCAACGCTTCCAAGCTCTATAAAATCATCAAAAAGTCCAAGTTGTTGACTCTTTCTTTTTGTTTCAAATGGATTATTAATACTATCTATTGGATTTAATAATCCTTGAATAACATTGCCCTCCCCTAGTTTTAGAAGAGCTTCAAAAATATCTTTTGCAACAGCTTTACCAATACCTTTTCCATACTCTAAAATATGAATAAATGCCATCATATCGTTATTTGAAATTTGAAGAACTAATAAATCTAAAATATACTTTACTTCAATAGAGTCAAAAAAGCTATGTCCACCTTTTCTTTTAGCAGCAATTCCAATCTCTCTTAAATTTGCCTCAACTCCATCAGCACTTGAGTTGTTTCTATATATTATTGCTATATCATTGTGTGGAGTTTGCGTTTTTGAAATTAGCTGTGAAATATACTCATATTGAGAAAAAAGTTCATCAAAAACTAAAAGTTTTGGTTGATGAATATTTTCTGTTCGTACAACTTCAAGTTTTTTAGGATATATTCTATCATTGTACTCAATAACTTTTGTTGCTAAATCTAAAATTGGTTTTGTTGATCTATAATTTTTTCTAAGAGTAAAAACTTTAGCATCTTTATATCTATTTATAAAATTTGAGATGATTTTTATATCAGAACCATTAAAAGCATAGATACTTTGATCATAATCTCCTACGCAAAATAGTGATTTTGGCTTAAATGCATCAAGCAACCTTCCTTGAAGAGGATTTGTATCTTGATACTCATCTACTAAAATCTCTTGAAAATTAAAGTTATGTTCTTGTAAAACTTCTAGCATATTTGTAAGTAAATCATCAAAATTTAGATAACCAAACTCTTTTTTAAGCGTATTAAACTCATCAATTACATCTTCATAAATTAGTGAGTAAATCTCATGCGCAGGACTTTTTTCATTTAACCAAGTTATAAAATCTTCACTATTATTTGAGTTTAAATATAATGAGTATAAATCATATAAATATCCACCATCATATGGACTTGCCTCATCACTAGCTTCTACAAAAACTCTTTTTTCATATATTGATTTAAATAGAGTTTTTAGCTCATTTGGCTGTTTTAAAGTTATATTTAAATCTAAACTTTTTAGAAGTTTAAATGAAACAGAGTGAAAAGTTCCAGCCATAATCTCTTGAGCAATCTCTTTTGAAAAAATCTTTGCAACACGATTTATCATCTCACTTGCTGCTTTATTTGTAAATGTTAAAAGCAAAATCTCATTTGGTTTTATTCCACTATTTATTAAGTGTGAAATTCTTCCAACAATAGTTGAAGTCTTACCAGTTCCAGCACTAGCAATTACAAGATTGTTTCCAAAATTACAAATTGCTGCTTCTTTTTGTTCTTGATTAAGTGTTGATAAGGGCATTTAGAAAGCTTATATTTTTTGTTTATTAAGTAATGTCATTTTGAAATAGTATCATAAAAGATATTAAGGTTGATTTTTTTGGGCATAAAAAAAGCCCGCCTAGGGGAAGCGGGCTTTCTACACAAGGAAACATAAAAAAATTATCTATTTAAGAAACTTATCTTAAAATACATAAGCAAGTCTGTTTTTAACTTACCTACAAGAGAATTATAATTAAAAAAAGTTAACAAAAGATTAATTTAGACTTAATTTATGCTTTCCAATTAGATTTTTTTTCAACTTTTTTTTCATTCTCAACTAAAATAGTTATATACTTTAAAGACCAAATAACTAATGTAACTATTAATAATAAGGCACTTAGCTCTATAAAAAAGATATGATTTAAATCAAAATTTGAACTTATTGATGTAAAAACTCTAATTAATGCTAAAAGTTGAACTGCAATAAATATTATCAAAGCAAAAAGTTTTGTCTCTATTTTTCTTCCTGAGTGACCAAGCACTACTCTAGTTCCAAAGCCAACTAAAACTGTAACAAAATATCCAATAGCTAAAGTATGAATAACAATTTTTTCAAAATAGAAATTTGGATTTATAAAAGCAAAAGCTGATTCAATAATAGATATAAAAAATGCAATAACTATCCAATACAAACCTAAGTGTAAAATCCAAACTATTGGTGGTGTTTTAAATGTTGGAAGTTTCCAAATAAAAAGTTCTCTTAAAATAAATAAAAATATTGGTATATCTATAAATAGATTTAATCTTATATCTTCAAAACTCAAAAGTATTACTTTTATTATAAGTAATACAAAAAATATATCAAGTAATTTATTGCTTTTATTAATTTTATACTCTGGAACCATAACTCTTGTAAAAAAAGGAATCATTCTTTGAGAGATTGTAAAAACTATCATAAATAAAAATAGATAAAATCCACTATTTATTGCTATTTTTGAAAACAAATATGAGTATTTTAAATCTAGCTGTGAAACTATAAAAAGTAGTTGTGATATCAAACCAGCACTAAAAGCTATTAAAACCCATTTTGTATCATTTTTATCTTTTAATGTACTTTTTTTATGGATAGAATATAGAAGTAAAAAACTCATAGTTTGAGCAATTAACATAAGAGCTTGAAATAAAATTGTAGCTTTTGAATAAAAAATTAAAGATAATAAAATCCCAATACTAGCTATAAAATAGATATAAAATTGTCTCATATAATCTTTTGATTCAATCTCTGCTTGCATCAAAAATTTTGGAAAAACAACAAATAAAAAACCTAAAAAAAACTGTATAAAAACAACAAAAACTAGCGTATAAGCATGATATGTTAAAACTGTTGAGTTAATATCTACTATATTTTTGTAAGAAAAAACAAAAAGTGTCATAAAAAGTATAAAAAAAATCATACCATTTGTAAAAAAAGGTTGATGTGGTTGAGAGATGAATTTTTTGTACCAAAGATTCATAAAAACTCCTAAATTTAAAATATTTACTATTTTAACTATTTTTTAGAAGTTTTATCTTGATTTTAAGCAAGAAAATCTTGCTTAAAGTTTTTAGTGGCAACTTCCACAACAAGAAGTTGTACTTGAGTCTTTTATTGCTTCTAAAACCTCATCATAGTTTGGTTCACTTGTAATTTCTGGAACAATTTGTTTGTAAGTTACTTTACCAGATGCATTAATTATAAATATAGCTCTTGCTGTTAAACCAGCCAATGGTCCATTTGCTTGTAAAACTCCATAAGATTTTGCAAAAGCTTTTGCTCTAAAATCAGATGCAACTTTAAGATTTTCTATACCTTCTGTTGTACAAAATCTTTTCATTGCAAATGGTAAATCCATAGATACAATAACAACTTCTACATTCTCTAGTTTTGCTGCTTCAACATTAAATCTTCTAGCTTCTGCAGCACAAACACCTGTATCAAGAGATGGAACAGCAACAACTACTTGAACTTTTCCTTGTTTACCACCAATTTGAATATCACTTAAATTTTCAGCAACTGCTGTTACAACAGGAGCTAAATCTCCAACATTAAGCTCTGCTCCGCTTAAATTTACCTCTAAATCATTTTTAAATTTTACTGTTGCCATTTTATTTCCTTTATTAAAATTTTATTTTACGATAGAAATTATATTAAAATAGGATAAGATTTCTCTTAATTTATATCAAGCAAATTTTATCTTCTTCTAATCTTATTTTTTTATCATCAATTAGCTTTGTTAAAGTAGCTTTAAATGCTTTTTTACTCATAGCAAAAACATCTTTTATATCGTCTGCTTCACTTTTGTATGTAAAGTTTAAACTTCCACCATTTGCCTTTAAAATATCTAAAACTTTTTCTGTATCAACTTTTTGACCAATTTTTTGTAAAGAGATATCTAGTTTTCCATCATCTCTTAGATTTTTTACATAAGCTCTTTTTTTATCACCTATTTTGATATTTTCAAATATTTCTGAGTGAAATATCATACCATCAAAACTATTATTTACAATAACTTTAAATCCAAGTGGTGTTTTTGAGTATAAAATTATCTCTACCTCATCACCTTGTTTTAAATTTTTTGGCTCTTTTTCTAAAAAGTATTTTTCACTTGCAATTAATCTATTTGTTCTTTCATCAAATTGCATTTGTAAAACTTTATATGAACCTACATTGTAAGTTCCTTTTTGTCTGTTTTTCGGAACTAGCAAATCTTTTGCTAAACCAATATCAACAAAATGTCCAAATTTTGCACTATCAACAATTTTTAAATATGCAAACTCATTTAGATATAAGTATGGTTTTAAAGTAGTTGCAACCAATCTATCTTCACTATCAGTGTAGATAAATACATCTACCAAACTATCAATTGCCATCTCTTTTTTTACATAAGCATTTGGCAATAAAACCTCTGTTTCATCACCACTTATTAGATAAATTCCAGGTTCACTAACTCTATTTACTCTTAAAGTGTTTAAAACACCCTGTTTTATATTTTCATCAATTTTTTTACTCATAGGTTTTTCCGTTTTATTTTTTATATTTGATTAGCTTTACAACTCCTAAAGCAACAACTGCGACCATTATTATACTAGCTCCTGAACTTATATCAAAAATATATGAAACTATAAGTCCACAAAGTGTGAATATTGTAGCTAAAATTGAGCTAATAATCATCATAGTTGAAAGTTTAGTAGAGAAAGTTTCAGCTAAGTATGTAGGAATTGTTAAAAGTGCAATTACCAAAATAAGTCCAACAGCTTTTATAGCTGCAACTACACAAAGTGCTGATAAGATTAAAATTAGCGTATAAAAGAATTTAACATTTATTCCTCTTAAACTTGCAAACTCACTATCATATGATACAGATAAAATCTCTTTATAAAAATATACAACAACTGCTATAATAAAAATATCCAAAATAGTCATATAAATAATATCTTCACTTGAGACAGCAATAATACTTCCAAACAGATAACTCATTAAATCTACATTATATCCAGGAGTTAAATCCACAAATATAATTCCAATTGCCATTCCACTTGCCCACATCATACCAATTATTGCATCAATTCGGCTTCTATTTTTTAAAGTTATAATGGCAATTATTATTGCAGTAATCACGGCAAAAATAGTTGCGCCAAATAAAACTGGTATTCCTAAAAATATTGCTATTCCAATTCCTCCATAAGCACTGTGAGCTATTCCACCTGTTAAAAAAGTAATCTTATTTACTACTACTAAAGTTCCAATTATTCCAGCTGCAATTGAGATTAAAACTCCAGCTATTAAAGCATTTTGAATAAAGCTATATTGTAAAATTTCTAACATCTTTTTCCTTCAAAAATCTCCCATTTTTTAAGGGAGTATTTATTTTAATGTTCATGGTTACAACACATTTGTGTTTTTCCTAAAGCTGAAAGTAGTTCAACCTCACATAAATGATCATCAGCTAATGTAACATTTTTTTGAACTTCATCAAGGCTGTGATAAACTAATTTTCTATTTATATGAGCAACATTTTTTGCATAGTTTAAAAGAATTGATAAATCATGACTTACAACAACAATACAAATAGACTTATTTAGCTCTTTTAAAAGTTCATAAATCTCTTGTTGTCCTTGTACATCTATACTTGCAGTTGGCTCATCCAAAAGCATTATTTTTGGATTTGAACAAAGTGCTCTTGCAATAAAGACTCTTTGTCTTTGACCTCCACTTAAATCACCTATCTTTTTATTTGCATAATCTTTCATCCCAACTTGATTTAAAGAGTCTAATGCACAAGATATCTCCTCTTTTGAATATCCAAAAATTCTCTTTTTTGAGCTAATATGTCCCATTAAAACAACTTCTAAAGCAGTAATTGGAAAATCTATATTTAAATTTGTATTTTGTGGAACATATCCTATTTGACTATTTTTTATATTTTTCTCTATTTTTCCACTTTGAAGTGGTAAAAGACCAAGAATTAGCTTTAAAAGAGTTGATTTTCCACCACCGTTTGGTCCAATGATTGCTAAAAAATCATCATCTTTAATTGTTAAATTTACATTTTCTAAAATATCTGTTTTTTGATACTTGAAAAATAGATTTTTAATCTTTATTAAATCCACTTAAAACCTTTATTTGCAACTTTGTTGCAATAGTATCAGATATCGGATTAAATTTACTATATAAATAAGAGATAGTGGTTTAGTTTCAAAAGTTTATGATATAAACTAAAATTGTTTAAAATATGGAAAATATTTATTTCCCATATTTTTAAATCATCTATAAATTTTTCTTAAAAAATCCACCCAGCTTGAAATAAAAACTTACTATTTTGATGAGTCGTTTTTTCACTTGAAATAGGGTCAGAGTTTATAGTCCAAGCCATTTGAGCTTTTGCAAAAAAATCTTTATAACTTGCATAATATCCAAGTCCTATATCTTGAAGAGTTTTTCTTTTAAAAGTTACATCTTGATTTTTCTCTTGATATACATTTCCCATATCATAAAATAATCCAATTTTGTGATTATATGAAGCAATATTAGGAAGTTTAGAAAATAGTTCAAAGCTTGCTATATATCCATTTTCTGCACTTTGTTCACTATATGGATATATTTTTACTCCATAAGCTCCACCCAAAGATAAATCTTCACTTCCATCAAGGTTTTTATTTCCTAAAACTTTTTGAGCTGTTAGGTTTGTGTTTAGTGAAAATATCTCATTAAAGTATATATCATTTGCTATATATGTATCTACTTTATTATAGTTTCCATTATTTGGATTGTTATTTTTTGAGCTTAAGTGTCCAGTTGTTAGATTTAAGTTTGCAAAAACTCTAGCAGGTAAATTAAGAATTGAGTAATTTTTATCATAATCTAAAGAAGTTACAAATGAGTTTATAGATTTATCTTCATATTTATCACCACTCATAAAATCATTCATATCTTTATGGTAGTACTTACCTTTTAAATATAAATTCTCATTTGTAGATCTAAGAAGTGGATAAGATAATCCAGCTTCATATATATTTGAGTTACCTTTAGCATCTAAAGCTTCATACTCTTCTACTAAATTATAGTTTGTTCTAGTATATGAAAAATCAGATTTTAAACCATAAGAGTTTAAAGGCAGTTCATAAGCTAGTTTTCCATTTTTTAAATCAGCACCATTTGAAACAAGTCCTGAAATAGAGATTTTATCACCTATGTTAAAAGGACTATTTATATTTATCAAACCTTGAAGTCTATTGTATCCTGTGTATCTGCTTCCATAGTTATCAGCTACTATGTATCCATCTACTCTTTTTGTAGAAGTTGTATCTATATTTAAATTACTACTTCCTAGCTCTTTACCAGCTTCAACTACAGAGTTAGAAACTTGTACTCCATTTCTATCATTTATTAAAAGTAATGCTCTTTCTATATCTTTAATATTTATAATACCATTTGATTTTGCATTATCTAAAATAGTTTGCAAAGAGTTATCATTTACAAGTGAGCTATTATTTAGTTTTATCTCTCCATATTTACCTTCAACTATTGAGATAAAAAGGATATTATCATTTTTAACTAAATCTTGTTTACCCAAATATGCTCGTGCTACAAAGTAGCCTTTATCTCTATAAACTTTTGTAACAACTGCTAATACTTCTTGTATTTGATTAAAGTTTAACTCTTTTCCTACATAAGCTTTTAAATTCTGTTTTAACTCTTCACTAGAAACAGAACTATTTCCATCAAAAGTAAAATCTTTTATAAATACTGTTTTAGAGCTATCACTACTTTTTAAACTATCATTTTCAATACCTTCAATTTTTATATCATCTTTTTTTAAAGTTGGTATATCTTTTGGTGCTTGAATTTGTTTTTCTATATTTCCACTATTTATTATAGGTGTTGCTCCTAAAAGAGCAACACTACTTAGTATTAATAAACCAAATACTTTAATTATATTTCTCATTTTATAATATCCTCTTCTTTAGTAACTGGATTTTCAGGCATCTTTATCCCACCATTTATAACTCTTATATTTTGGTTTTGACCCAGTGCCAAAACTTCAACATTTTGGTTTAAGCTATCTGGAGTTAATTCATTTGAACTACTATTCTCTTGACTACTTTGATTTGCATTTGTAGTAAACTCTTGATTTATTGGCAAGTTTGTATTTGCTAATCTATGTATACTATCTATCTCTTTTGACACAGTACTATTTGTTTGAGTAGGCTTTTCTACAATACTTAAAATACCATCTATATATGAGATATTATAGTTATCTGCTTCAAAAGCACTTGTAGAAGCACTAATAGAGTATTTACCAACATCTTTTGCACCTTGGCTATCTCCTGTAAACTCTAAATTCCCAGCAGTAAACACACTCTCATCTTCACCTGCAACAAATCCTTTATACACAACAGAACCTCCACTAAACTCTTGCCCATCAACTACTTTTGATTTATCAGTTACAGTTACAGCTAAATCTTTTTTAGTTATCTCTAAATCTCCTTGATTAAAAGTAAGATTATAGTTTGTATCTGTTCCACCAATATTTGAAGTATAAATTCCAACATTTTTACTAGAAGTTTGAAGTCCAGTAAGTCCACTTAAAATATCTTTTGTTTCTCCATTTACAAGTCCATCTACACTAAAATCAAAGTTTTGGTTATACCCATTATAAACTTTTGAGCTATCATTTACAGTTACTGTTGCATCTGCTTTATCTATATTTGCTGTTAAGCTATTTGGAGCTACAACATTATAGTTATTGGCATCTGTTCCACTTAAAGTAACTCCAGAGATATTTACTTGTTTTACTGTTCCTGCATTTTTATCTTCAAAAGAAGCTACTAAATTTGTATCATCAAACTCTACAACATCACTTCCAAATTTACCAACAAGAGTTAAAGCCCCTTTATTTACAGTTGCACTTGAATTTCCATCATAAGTTTTATCTTGTGCTGTTAAACCATTTAAAGTTAGGTCGGCTTTTGTGATTTCTAAAGTTCCTTGAGTAAAGTTGATATTATAGTTATCTGCACTTCCACTAAGATTTGTATTATATATTCCTACATTTTTACTAGAGCTTGTTGTAGTAGTATTTGTCAAAGTAAAATCAGATGTTGTATCACTTCCTAAAAGTCCATTCGCTCCAAATGAATATCCACTTACACTTTGAGTTTGACCGTTGTAAACTTTACTATCAGAGATCGCAACAATATCAAGATTTGCTTTTGTAATCTCTAAATCTCCTTGATTAAAAGTAAGATTATAGTTTGTATCTGTTCCAGCAATATTTGAAGTATAAATTCCTACATTTTTACTAGAAGTTTGAAGCCCAGTTAATCCACTTAAAACATCTTTTGTTTCTCCATTTACAAGTCCATCTACACTAAAATCAAAGTTTTGATTGTGACCATTATAAACTTTTGAGTTATCAGCTACTGTTACTGTTGCATTTGCTTTTGTAATCTCTAAAGTTCCTTGAGTAAAAGTAAGATTATAGTTTGTATCTGTTCCAGCAATATTTGTATTATATACTCCTGCATTTTTTCCAGTAGTAGTTGTTCCAGTAAGTCCCGTTAAAACACTTTCTGTTTCTCCATTTACAAGTCCACTTACAGTAAATCCACTTACATTTTGTTCAAGTCCATTATAAACTTTACTAGTATCACTATTTGCAGTTACTGTTGCATTTGCTTTATTTATAGTCAAAGTTCCTTTTGTGCCAACTCCTGCAACTGTAAATTCATCAGTTCCAAGTAGCTCAACACTGATATTTGAGTATGTTCCTGCATTTTTATATCCAACTATATCGCCATTATCATCTACAAATTTAAAACTCATACCAGCTGTACCAAAGATAGCTTGAGATGTATAGATGGAACTTAAATTTTGAAGTAAACCGTTGTAAGTAACCGTTTCATTTTCTAAATTCCCAACAATAGTTTTTGGAGCAATTGCCCAAACATATTTATTATTTACACTATCAAATTTTAAAATAGGAGTTCCTTCTGCCAAATTGCTATCTGCAACTATATCCCAACCAGCAGTTTTATATACAGTTCCGTGTTTCATCTGTTCTGTTGTAAGTCCTGTAACTCCATCATCTATACCATAACCTACACCATTTCCATTAAATTTTGTATTATCATAAAAAGAGTTTGTGATTGTTGCAAAACCATATCCAACCAAGCCTCCTATATAAGAATTTCCACTAACTGTTCCACTAGCATATGAGTTTGTGATTATTCCATTACCACCGTTATATCCAACCAATCCTCCTATATAACCTATTCCACTAACTTTTCCATTAGCATATGAGTTTGTGATTGTTCCATGATTAATATATCCAACCAAACCTCCTACATAATTACTTCCAGTAATATCTACATTAGTAAGTCCAAGATTTTTTATAGTACTATTATTTATATATCCAAAAAGTCCAACATAAGTACTAGGACGATTTATATATAAATCTGAGATAGTAAATCCCTTACCATCAAAAGTTCCTATAAATTTATTTGTATTATCTCCTATTGGATTCCACCCCAATCCACCATTTGCTGAATTACTAGCTAAATTTGTATAATCGCTAGTTGATGAACTTAGATTATTTAAAAGATTAAAATAGTAGTTTTGCGTTAAAATATTTGAATTATTTATATTTTGCAACTGTGTCCAGTTTGTAATAGTATATGGATTAGCTTCTGTTCCATATCCACCTTGAAAAAGTATGCTTGTAGGTGTTTGTGTAAAAAATGTTTTTAATTGTGGTAAAGTAATAGCAGTCGCAAAAATACCATATCCTTCAAAGCCACTTCCATCAACAACCCAGCCATCTCTTCCTCTTAATGCAGTTAAGATTTTAGAAGAATCTGCTGAATAATCACCTTTATCATTAAAATAATACCCCAAACTTTTTCCATCAGATATATAATAAACATTTTCATTTCTTGAAGAAACCTGTGTAAATCCATTGATTTGTCTAGATGAACTAACAGGATTATCAACATCTATATTTACATCAGCATAAGAATTTTTTATTGAACCATTATTTAATCCAGCAAATCCACCTGCATATTGTCCACTACCGCCTTTAAGATAAATTCTACCACTTCCTACTACATAGCTATTTGAAATTGTTCCATTATTAGCTCCAACAAATCCTCCTATTTGCTCTTCCCCCGATATTAAACGAAATCCATTTCGTATTGTTACATAAGAGTTATTTATCGTTCCATAATTAAGTCCAACCAAACCTCCAACAACTGCTTTACCATGAACTAAAACACTAACTAAACCAACATTTCTTATAGTTGCACTACTAGATGTATATCCAAATAATCCAGTACCTGCTAAGGTAGGACGATCTATAGATAAATATGAAATAGTATGACCCAAACCATCAAATGTTCCATTAAAACCATTTGAACCACCTCCTATAGGATTAAATCCTTTTCCATCATTCCAACCTGAAGTTCCACTAGCATTTATATCAGCACCTAAAACATAATTTGCATTTAAGTTTCCATTTATTCCTTGTAAATCTGTGCCAGTTGCTGAACTTTCACTTCCTAAGCTTGTAATTACTGTATAGTTTTTAAGATTTGCTGCATTAGTTCCTTTTTGTGTTGAGAAGTTTTGTCCTGCTTTTAGGTTTACTTTTGCATTTACATAGTAATCACTTGTTTCACCATCAGTTGTAGCTTGTCCATATTTTAAAGCTAATTTTCCAGAGTTATTTGTAGCTGTTATCTCTTTATTTATATAGATATTATTTCCAGCATTTAAAGTTAATTCTTGTGCTGTATTCCAAGTGATAGCTTCATTTACATTTATATTATTATCAGCTTGAATTTCTATATTTGTTCCACTATTTAAAGAGTTTTGTATAACAGTAGCACCAACTTTTTCATTTCCTATAGTTCCATTTGAGTTATCTATTGTTACATTTACAGGATCTAGCAACCATTTTTTAGCAGTTATTTTTGCTTCATTTGTAATATTTAAATCTTTTCCACTTGTTTCCACAAAAGAGTTTTTAGCAATTATGCTTCCAGATATATTTGCTGTTCCACCGTGAGCAAAAAGTATTACTTCACTTTGCAAATCATCTAAAGAAGTAGCTTCTATAATTCCTGTATTATTTACTACTCCTTTAAGCAATTCATTTTTTGCATTTGTTGTAAGATATACATTTCCACCATTTGCAATTAAAAGATGATTGTTTTCAACTAGTGCATCTACTACACCTTTATTTACTTTTAAAGATATATTTGAGTTCTCATCAAGATTTACAGAAAACTCACTAGCACCTATTAGATTTATAGTTCCAGAGTGTACTTTTATCTCTCCATTATTTATCACACTATTAGCTACAAAAGAGGCATATTTTTTTGAGTCTATATTTCCAAGATTTTCTATGCTCTCTTTTGAGTCACCTTTAAAATTGTAGTTTCCAGCTTGAAAATCTTTATCAGATAACTCTTTTGTAGTTACAAGAAGTCCAGCTGTATTTACTTTTGCATTTTTATTAAAAATAGTTCCATTAGAGTTAAGAAGCCAAACTTGTCCATTTGCATTTAATGCTCCATCTATAATAGACTTCTCATTTCCTATAACTCTATTTAAAGTTATAGAGTTATAGCTGGGTTGATTAAAATTTACTGTTTCATTTGATTTTATAGAAAAATCTTGCCAATTTATACTAGCTTTTTGGCTACTTTGATTTATATTTGTAGTATTTCCATTTTGATTAATAGTTGCATTTCCACTTACAACTGTTCCTCCACTTGGTGCAGAGTATAAGTTTGAAGCAACTACTAGGGAAATCAATCCACCTTTGAGTATTCTAAATCTATTTTTGTATTCACGATTTTGATACATTTTCTTCTCCTTTTTATTTTTTCATAATTTTTCAAAGAAAGTATAAATAAAGAGTGTGATGAAGTGTGATATTTTTATTTTTTTATAACATTTAGTATTTATTTATGAAAATTTAAAGAAAAAGAACTATATGAATATTCAACTGTCAAGAAATACTCAACAGTTCAAAAATAGGGAAATAGGGAACCCATAGGTAGTAGTTATTAATTTGATACTATTTTATAAATAGGATTTAAAGTTTTTGTAATAGCTTCATGAACTTTATATAAAATATCCTCTTCAACCTCTCCTATTTTTCTATAAAATCTATTTGTAGATAAACTTCTTACTTGAAAAGCATCAGCCGAAGAGGTTTTTATTAAACCATTATTTTTATTTGGTTCAATTTTTGTCATCCATATAACTTGTTTAAATTTATCTTGCCAAGTAGTTATTGGAACTATTGTTCTAAGTTTTAAAATCCCTGCACTATTACTATTTACAACCAAACAAACTCTTTTTTTACTCATCTCATCTCCTATTGTAGGATTAAGATCAACTTCCCAAATTTCGCCTTGAAAAATATTCATAATATATTCTCTTCAAAATTTGCCCAAGAGTTTAGTTCTTCATCTTCTTCATAAATATTTGCCATAATTAGAGCTGATTTTTGAAATTTTTCTATTTCTTTTTTTTCTAAATAAGATTCCAAAGCCTCTTTATATATAAATGACATAGATGTTTTCAACTCATCTTTTAGAACAACAAGTCGCTCTTTTAGTTCAAAGGGAATTGTAACTGTTATTTTTTCAGCTGTCATATTTATCTCCTTACTTTTTTGCTTATTATATCTATGTATTATTTATAAGTCAATAAGTATTTTTATCATATTTTCAAACTATACCCAACACCATAAATATTTATAATACTATCTTTAGGAAGTTTTTTTCGTAAATTACTAACCAAAGATTTGACACTTTCAACTGAAATTTCAATATCAAAATTCTCCCAACAACAAACCATAATATCCTCAATAGTTATAGATTGATTTATATTTTTACAAAATAACTCTAGCAAATTACTCTCTTTTTTACTTAGTTTTATCTCAATATCTTTATTATATAGTTTTTGATTGCTTTGATTAAAATATATATTTTCATCAAATCTTATTATTTGTTCAGAACTTCTTAATAAATCAATAGAGATTTTATCAAGCATATCTTTTATTTTTTTCAATGTTGCTGGTTTTATAATATAGTAGTTTACATCTATATTTATAGCTTCTAGCATTAAGCTATCTTTTGAAAATGCTGTGATTAATACAATTTTTGTTTTATGGTCATTTTCTCTAATATATTTTGTAAGTTCCATTCCACTTAAATATGGCATATAAATATCGAGTATTAAAACATCTGGCTTATGTTTTTTATAAAGTTCTAGTGCCTCTTTACCATTTTTTGCAACAAAAACTTCTTTAAAATAGCTTTTAAAATACTCCAACATATCTTTTAAAATAGCTTCATCATCTTCTGCATAAAGTAAGGTGAAGTTTTTTAGACTATCTTTGCTACTCATCATTTTCTCCTATTTCTTTTGTAATATTTAAAATAAATTTTGCTCCAAAATTGCTATTTTCTACTTTTATATCTCCAAAAAAACTACTTTGCATAATAATTTTTGCAATATAAAGTCCCATTCCCGTACCACCTATTTTATGCTTTGTAGTAAAATATGGGTCAAATATTTTTTCAATATTATCATCATCTATTCCTCCTGCACTATCTTCTATCTCTACAAAAATACTATTTATATTTTCATAAATATCTATATTTATCTCTTTCTTTAAATATCTATATTTATCTCTTTCTTTAAATATCTCTATGGAGTTTGATAAAATAGAGATTATAACTTGCATAAATTCACTCTCATAGGCATCTATGTAAATCTCTTTTTTGTTTAAATTTATTTTTATATCTTTTAAAGATATATTTAAAACTTTCAAGCTTTTTTCCAAAGCTTGTGAGATTTCAAAATTTTCTCTAGCTTTATTTGGATTTAAAAATTCCCTAAATGTATCTATTGTGTTTGACATAAAAAATACTGTATTTGATATATCTTCTAATTTTTGTTTCAAATACTTCTCATCATAGTTTTTAAGCTCTATATTTCTATCTGTATTTAGTAAAATTGCACTTATTTTCATCAAAGGTTGTCGCCATTGATGAGCGATATTATCAAGCATTTCTCCCATTGAAGCCAAACGATTTTTTTGCATAATATCTTTTTCATATATAATTCTTTTTTCAACTTCCTCTTCTATTTTCTTTATCATCTTATATGCACTATTGTTTATAGCCGAAACTTCATTTTTAAAACTATCCTCTTTGAAAATTGTTTTGTTATTTAAACTATAATTTAGCATTTTATCTTTTAGTTGCATTAGGGGTTTTAGGCTGTATTTGATTAAAAATGAAG
Source organism: Arcobacter sp. AHV-9/2010 (assembly GCF_004116575.1). Taxonomy (NCBI): domain Bacteria; kingdom Pseudomonadati; phylum Campylobacterota; class Epsilonproteobacteria; order Campylobacterales; family Arcobacteraceae; genus Arcobacter; species Arcobacter sp. AHV-9/2010. The sequence goes on from NZ_PDKH01000001.1 coordinate 258,657, forward strand.
ATATAAGCAAAGAGATTATAAAAAATATAGCAATAAATCCTATAAATTGATTAAACTTACTCAAAAGTTGTGAATAAATAGATGAAAAGTTATAATAAACTTTTAAATCCCCAATCTTTTCTTTCAAAAAAGTATCATTTAAAGCAGCAATATATACTTTTTCATTTTTTATATTTTTTTTTGAATTTTTATAAAGTACCTTTTTATCAAGCCCTAAAATCTCAATTGCAATTATTTCACTATGAGATTGAATAGTTTCATTTATAAGTTCTTTGTTATTGTTTTCTAAGCTCAATGTGAGATTTATAGATATTATTGGAGCTATTGTTTTTACTATTGAATCCATTTTTTCAGCTTCAAGTAAAACTAGCTGATTTGAAACAATAGTATAGTTTTTATAGATAAATACTCCTATAAAAAGGCTCATAACTATAATATTTATAATAACAATTTGTGTAACAACGCTTAGATTTTTCATTTTATTATCGCCACATTAAATATAGAGTTTTGAAGCTCTATTTCACTATCTTTTAGATTTTGAAGATTTAAATATATATCCACTTTTTGGCTAATTTTTAGACCAAAAATAACTCCAAAATTCAAATATTTATCATCATAAGTAAAACTCAATCTATTATTTTGTATCAAATTTGAAGAAATTCTTGAAATATCATCTTTTTTACCAAGTAGAAAAAAGTAAGCTGTTGAGATATTGCTACTTTTAAAATCATCATATCTTAGAAGATTTACTTCAAGAAAATACTCTTTTAAAGTTTTATAATTTTTCTCTATATTCTCTTTCAAATTTTGTGCTGTATTAAAATCTATATCTTCATAAAGTATTGTTAAAACTACTTTATTTTCTAAGAGTTTAATCTTTAAATCATTATCAGAGATTATAATTTTTGGAAATACTTTTGCTTGAAAATCCAAAAGATTTGAGTTATAAACTCCACTTGCAAATAAAGAAAAAGTCAAACATGACAAGAGAAATAGTTTTTTAAAAATCATAACTAAAACTTGCAAACCAAGTTCTTCCTTCTCTTAACATCTTCTCATCTGTCGTGCTATGTCCCCAATAGTAATGCTTTGTATCAAGAATATTTTTTACATTTAAAGATAGTTTGGCATTTTTTGTAAAATTATATGAAGCTCCTAAATCAAACAATACTACATCAGGAATAGCTTTATTATCTCCAAAAACTTCTCTTTTTCCATAATATTTTGTATATGAGCTTAAACTAAATTTTGAATTTATTGGATAAATATACCCTATATTTGCAGTTACTTTTGAAACTATTGGAGTATTTATATTTGTATCACTACTTTTATACATAAAACTATTGTAGCTTGTATTTAATAGTAGTTTTGACCTATTTTCAAAGATTTTACTATACTCAAATTCAATTCCATAATTCTCTTCATCTTCATTTTTATTTGTATATTTATATGTATTATTAGCATAAGGAATTAAACCTATAGAATTTTTATATATTGAATAGTAGAGATTTACCTTAAGTTTATTACTATTTTCTCCATAAATATACATAAGCTCTGCACTTTGTATCTCCTCTGCTTTTAAATCACTATTTCCAAATATTCCAAGATGTCCTACCATGGAACTTTCTAATAGTGAGGGTATTTTATTTGTTCTTGAAAGTACAAATTTATAAATATTTATATTGTCATTTGAGTAAACAGAACCTAATTTAAAATTTGTAGTAGGCTTATAGTTTTCATAATCATCAACCTTTGCTAAAAAAGAGAAACTTAAGTTATCACTATAAAAATATGTATCATTAAAATAGTAAGAGATATTTGTTTTACTATCTGTATTACCTATAAAACCATCTTTCCCATCAAATTTTGTAAGGTTTGGAGAAATTGGTAAATATGTGTCATATGAAGGTATAAAATCTCCTATATTATATAGACTATCTACATTTGTATAAAAGTCATTTTTTAGTATAGAACTTCTTGAAACATAAACTCCATAATCTATTTCGTGATTATTAAATGTTCTATTTTTTAATAGTAGCGATAAGTAACTCTCTCTTTGGGTATAATTAACTTTATAATGTGGATTATAAAATCCAGAGTTATTTGGTTCAAGTTTATAAAAATATGTATTTAACTTATAATTATTTTGCAGTAAGCCAAGTTTTGTTTCTAGCTTATTGTTTTGTGATATATCTTTTATATATTTTAGTTCACTAGCAAAAGTTTCATACTCCGTATATCCATCTTCACTAAAATCTAAATAGTTAAAAAACCCATAGTTATTTTGCTTGTGATTTTTTATATATCTATTTGCAAACTCAAAATTACCATTTCTTAAAGATAATCCAAAATTAATATCTTCTTTCCCTTCCAAAGACTCTTTTTTCCTATCAAAAGGTAGTCCAAAAAATTCAGTAGTTAAATTTGCACTTGTTGAATCTACTTTTTTATTATCTTTTAAATAATAAAAATCTAAACCAATATCCCAAGAATATAATTTTTCATTTATAATTATAGATGTAGCTCTTTTATCAAAACTTCCTGTTCCAATAGCAATATTATTTTTATCTTTTGTAATAATATTTATACTAGCTACAAAACTATTTGGATTACTTAAACCTAATGCTGCACCTTTTGATATTTCAATTCTATCAATTAAACTAATAGGGAAGTTTTCATAATAATTTGAACTAACACTAACTCCATTTATAAAATAACCGATTTTTTCAAAAACTGCATTAAAAGGTTGAGAATATCCTCTTACAGATACGATCGAGCTAATAGAGGTTCCTGTATTAGTCTGAATTCCAGCAATAAAATCCAAAGCTTCGGATAATGTTTGTACACCCAAAGATTCTAAATCTTTTGCATATAAAACTGTCATAGCTGTTGGTTTATAATCTATATTTAAGTGTGTTTTATCACTATATTTATTTAAGTTATTTAATATATTTTCTAACTCATAAGAAAACAATAAATTTGGTAAAACATAGATTAAGAAAGCTCTTTTAAAAAACATTTTCCCTACTTAATTTAAATTTTTTTACTATTATATTTAAAAAGTGTGATGAAGTGTGATGTTTTTAAAAAATTTCTAAATATCACTTTTAATATATGAATAAAAAATTCCTAAATATTCATGAAAAGCTAGTTCAACTTTTTTTATATTTGTTGCATTAAAATAAGATGAGGGATATGAAATAAGCAAAAACCAAAAAATAGCCAAAAATAGAAAGATTATAGTATCAAAATAGAAGCTAGATTTACTTCTAATAATCTTTGTTTTCAATTTTTGAAGATGATGTAATTTCTAGTAATTTATCAGATAGATTTGATACTTCATTTGATAAAGAGTCTATATTTGATGCAGTTTGCGCATTTTTTTGTGTAGTTTCATCAAGATTTGCTAGAGTTTGATTAATTTTTGATATTGCCAACTCCTGCTCTTTACTAAAAATTGTAACATTTTCAATAATCTCTTTTGTAGAAGATATTTTTGAAGATAAATTTTCATACCCTCTTATCATATCATCAGCAATATTTTTCCCATCAGTTGCTTCAATATTTGCACTCTCTACTAAATTTTTTATCCTATTTGCAGCCTCTGAACTCTTAGAGGCTAGATTTCGAACTTCACCAGCAACAACTGCAAAACCTTTTCCAGCCTCACCAGCAGTTGCTGCTTCAACTGCTGCGTTTAGGCTTAAAATATTTGTTTGAAATGCTATTTGATCAATAATAACAATCGCCTCATTTATAGCTTTTACTTTTTTACTTATCTCATCCATTGAAACAAATGTCTGTTTGGCAGCTTTGTTTCCAATCATAGCAGCACTACTTAACTCATCTGAAATTTGATTCATTTTACTAATATTTTCATTGTTATGTTTTATATTTTGTGTTATTTGATCAAGCGAAGATGATGTTTGTTTCAAAGATGTAGCTTGATTTGAAGATGAGATTGCAAGTTCATTTGAAGAGTTAGCTAAAATTTTTGTATTTTTTTCAAGATTTTCTCCTGCATTTTCAATCATAGCTATCAAAGATGATATAGTTTTTGCTAAAAAAGTTGTAGATTTATAAAGTATCCCAAAATCTCCTTGCATAGTTTTTGTTTGATAATCTTCTAATTTAAACTCATAATTACCCTTACTATATTGATTTAATAAAAGATTTATACTATCAAGTTTAACTCTTGTGCTTTCTAACATTTTATTTATAATCTCAACTAAAGTTTGAAGCTCTTTTGTAGATGATTTTGCCTCTATTGAAACATTAAAATATCCCAAATTTACTCTTTGCATAACTTCTGTAATTTTTAAAATTATATCTTTATCATTTTTTGTAATCTTATCTATTTTTAAAATCTGCTCATTCATATTTTTTGTCATCAAAGCAAACTCATCTTTTCCACTAATTTGATTTAATTTAATCTCATCTTTCTCTTTCATTGAGTAAAAGAAAAATTGATTTAAATTATTCTCAAATTTTTTAATAGCTTTTGTGATGTTACTTGTCATTAGTAAAATTACTATAAAAATAGTTGAAATTAGAGCAATTAAAAATATTATAAATAAAATTATCTGTTTATCAAGTTTGATAATTTTGTTTTCAATATACATAAGTGTATCTTCTAATACTCTATTTTGTAATCCCATAAAGACCAAAATCTTCTCATTTGAACTATCTATCCATTTTTTTAAATCAGATCCATAAATATTTTTTGATAAAAAATCAAAAGCATCTAAAGTTTTTTTATCCATATTTTTTGTATCACTTATATAATCACTTATAAAAGCTCTTTCCATGTATAAATCAATACTATTTTGAATATCTGCTAAAAACTTTTTCTCATCATCTTGTAATGCAAATTTTCTATACTCTCTTATTGCTCTTAATATTTTTGTGTGATCACTTTGAATTTGATTTAATATATTCTCATCATTTGTCAAAATCAAACTATTGTAGTGATAAATCAAGCCACCAAATCCAAAACCTTGTATCATACTATTTATAAGTTCATCTTTTTTTGCTTTTAAAAATATAACTTCTCTTAAATTTTCTATATTTAAAAATGCTCTATTGTTAGTTTGTAAATTATAAAAATCCAATTGATTTTGTGTTAAATTTTTTTTCAACTCTTTAATATTTTCATCTTGAAAAGTAAGTAGTGAGATAAATCTATTATAATCATCATTTAAAATCTTTTTATATTTAAAAATATCGCCAACCAAACTCTTCTCTTGATAGATTTTTTCTATAATCTTAACACTCAAAATATATGTTTGAGTTGCTTTTAAAAGATCTTTACTATTTGAATATGCTATTAATTCATCAAAAAAAGAGATTAAATCTAAAATTATTTCGCTGTAAAAAGTTTCAATAGATTTGCTATGAATACTCTGTTTAAATATATTCTCTCTTTTTTCTTTCAATAAAGTTAAACTGTTTTTCAAAATCTCAATTTTTTCTAAAAGATGAGAATCATTTTTTGCTAAATCAAAATTTCTTATAAAATCTTCTAATTTTTTTTCACTATTTAAACTAAGATTTATCTGCTTATCTAAAGCCTCTTTACTATCTCCATAACTATTTAAATATGAGATTGCAACTTCTCTTTCAATTTGTAGATTTTTTAAAACTTGCAGTATCTCAACTGTAAAATTGATATATTTTGATGTCTTTTTCATATTTGAAACATTCTCTATTTTTTCAACAATTAAAAAAGATGTAAGAGTTAAAATAGCAATCATTGGAAGAGCTAAAATTAAAAATATCTTATTTCTTAATTTTAAATTTTTCATATACTTTTCCTAAAATCTTAATTTTTGGAAAATATATCCTAAAGATTTTAAACTAGCTTGATAAAAAATGAGTTGTAATCAAGATGTTATTAAATGGTAACCATCTTGTAATTTTAAGATTATTTCTAAATTATTCTTTTGTAAAAATTGCACTTGTATATCCTACCACTTTCGTTTTATCATTTGAGATATCAGCACTTGTACAGTAGTGTAAAAGTTTGGATTTGAAATTTTGTTTTATCCCTAATTTTATTATTGCTTCAATTGCAGTTTTTCCACAAGCTTCACAAAACTCTAAAGATTTTAAATCAAAATTTTTAACTGCATTTAAACAATTTATATCAAGTTTCATAGCATCATTTAAAGAGTAAAAGTGGCTTAAATCTGAGCTAATTACCAATAAATTATCGCTATCTTTTAGTATATATTCATAAAGTTTTACTAAATCATCACTTGAGATATCACCATAAATTATCTCTACAATTTTTGCACTATTAAAATAGTATTTACAAAATGGTGCTTGAACCTCTGTTGAGTGTTCAAAACTACACTCCTCTTCAAAAGTTAAAAAATCAAAAGTTTTTAATAACTCTTTTGAATACTCTAAATCTATTTTTAAATCTCCAAATGGTGTCTCATAAAAATCATATAAAGCTACACTTGCACCTTTGAACCAAACTTTATGTGAAGGTCCAATCACAAGCACTCTTTTATAGTTTTTTAAAGATGCTACTTTAAAAGCTTTATTAGCTGTAAAACCACTATAAATATATCCAGCGTGTGGAACTAATATTGCACTTATATCTTTTAAATTTGAATCACTGCTCTTTTCTTGATTAAACTTTTCAAAATAGTTTAATAACTCTCTTTTTTCATTTGGATAGAAACTTCCGCTAACTACACTTTTTCTAATACTCATTTTATCTTTTCAACCTCATAAATATAAACATCTGGTCTGAAATTTTCATCAACTTCAAAACCACCTTTATAGCACAATTGTGAGAAAAAGTCATCAAAGCTTGGTAGCTGTTGCCAAACTTGAGGCAAAAAAGTGCTTCTTTTAGCTTTGAATTCTAAAATAACTCCATGTTTATTTGGAATAATTTGTTTTTTTAAATCATTAAAATCAAAATAATCAATCTTTTTAGGTATTGTTAAAAGTGATATCTCTATATCTACTTTTTCAAACTCTTCATCTCTTAGCTCAAAAAATCTAGGATCTTCAAATGCTGCCATATAAGAGTTTGAAATTAAATCATCAAGCAAAGTTTTAGTTGCAACTAAACTTCCAATACACCCTCTTAACTCACCATTTAAAGTCAAAGTTACAAAAGTTGCTCTTTTTTCATTTAAAAAGCTAAACTCTTTTAGAAGTTTCTCTTTATTGATTTTAATAGTATTATCAAATTTACTTTTTATAGATTGCTTTGCAATATCTTTTAGTAACTCTTTATTCATCTTATCTCTTTTATTTTTTGTTTTAAGTTTAATCAAATATCTCTTTAAGTTCTATTTTGATAAAAGTCTATCTTTAGAAATATTTATAATATTTATAAGATTTTATTAAGGCAATAGATGAGTAGAGTATATTTAACAGGTGCTGGTCCTGGTGATATTGAGCTTTTAACTATAAAAGCTCATAATATTATAAAAAAAGCGGATGTAATAATTTATGATAAATTAGTAAATAAAGAGATTTTAGAACTTGCAAAAAAAGATGCCAAACTTATTTTTGTAGGAAAAGAGTTTGGAAATCATTTAAACTCACAAGATGAGATAAATGAGATAATCTATGAAGCTAGTAAAAAATATGAGATAGTAGTTAGATTAAAAGGTGGTGACCCTTTTGTTTTTGGAAGGGGCGGAGAAGAGGCTTTATACTTAAAAGAGCGTGGTGTAGCTTTTGAGATAATTCCAGGAATTACTTCAAGTATAAGTGTACCTGCATATGCTGGAATTCCAGTAACTCAAAGAGGTCTTACTTGCTCTTTTAGAGTGGTTACTGGTCATGAATCAGCAAATAAATCAAACTGCTTTATTGATTGGAGTAGTTTTCAAAATAATGAAACTATAGTTTTTTTGATGGGTTTACATAATATTGAGTTAATTAGTAAAAAATTAATAGAGATTGGAAAAGATAAAAATACACCTTGTGCGGTTATTTCAAATGGAACAACAAAAAATCAAAAAGTTGTAACTGGAAATATAGAAAATATTGTTTTAAAAGCAAAAGATATGCCAACTCCAGCGATAATTATTGTAGGAGATGTTGTAAATTTAAGAGAAGATTTAAATTGGTTTATGTAGTTTAATCTAGTTTATCTCTCTCTAAACAAGATTTTTCATAACCATTTTCACAAGATTTTTCAAACATTATTTTAGCTTTTTCTATATCTTTTTTTACACCAAAAGCTAAAAGATAAATTTGTCCAACATAAAATTGAGCCAAGCTATCCTCTTGTAAACTAGCTTTTTCATACCAAAAAAGAGCTTTTTTATAATCTTTTGAAACTCTTTTTCCATAAAAATAGATATATCCCAACATATTTTGAGCCTCTAAGTTACCACTTTTTGCAGAACTTTCAAAAAAAGATATCGCTTTGTTTATATCTTTTTTTCTTCCCAAACCATCATAATAGATCATTCCTAAATTAAACTGTGCAAAACTATTCTTATATTTTGCATATTTTGAAAATATCTCAAATGCTTTTTTATAATCTTTTTTATCTAAGGCATAAACAGCATCATCAACACCTTTTGAAAATAGTGTTAATGCACAAATAAGAGTTATAAAAATAGCTTTTTTCATATACTCTCTTTTGATTTAAAAAAATCTTTTACTTTCTTATCTAAAAATCTCATTCTCTCTTTTCCTTTTGGCATTGTAGTTCGTAGCTCTTTTAACTCTTTTAAGAACTCTTCAACACCACTTGGAATTAAATTTTTTATATACTCTTTAAAATTTTTTGCAAAAGCTGGAGAGGCTCCACTTGTTGAAATTGCAATTGTTAAATCACCCTGCTTTATATATGCTGGAAAGATAAAATCACAATACTGTTTATAATCTACGCAGTTACAAAGAATTTTATAATCTCTTGTTTCAAAATATATGCTCTCTTGCAGTGCTTTATCATCAACTGCCGCTATTACAACATCAAAATCTTTTATATCACCTTTTTCATACTCTTTTACTGCAAACTTAAGATTCTGTTCATCAATAATCTGTTTAACTTCACTATTAAACTCTTTTGATATTAAAGTTATATTTTTTGAAAAATTTAAAAGATGCTCCAACTTTTCTAATGCAATATTTCCTCCTCCAACTATTAAAACTCTTTTATCATCAAACTTTATGAAAGCTGGGAAATATGACACAATCTACCCTTAATTTTAAATTTAAGTTTGATTTTAACCAATAATTATTTATTAAATCTTAATTTATAAATAAAGATTTTAAAAAACTTTGAAAAAATAGATTTATATACTATAATATTTCGTTTGAAAAATAGGGGTAATCAAACAGATATTAAAGGATTACAAAATGTTATTTTTAGAATTAGAAGCCCCTTATATTGCTATGTCAATTTTTATTTTATTTGTTATAGCTGTTATTACAACTAGAAAATTCTCTCCAAAAAATAGTTTTAAGATTTTTTTTCCTCTAGCCTTTATTATCTTCTCTATAGCAATATTTGCAAACTATAAAATGGTTACAAAAAGAATGTATGAAGTTGAAAAACTATTTTTAAATGGTGAAGCAATAGTTTGTGAAAATAGAACAAATAAACTATTTTTAAAGACTACTCTAGTTCACATAGAAGATGGCTGGAGTTTAAAAAATCATATATTTGAAAATCCTGAATATTTTAAAAATTTTCATAGTGCAAGATGTTTTAAATTTATTGAAAATATTGAATAAGGTAGTTTAAAATGAATTTTATAATTTTTTTATTAAATAAAATTTAGATAATATTCCCACTATTTGACCTTTAAGGAAAAAAATGAGATCTAACACAAAAATAACACTTATAATTTTTTCAATTGTTGTATTATTGACTTCCATTATTGTTGTTTTGGTTGCAATTGGTTCTAGGCAGATTGGATATGATGGTGTTAAGAAAAAAGCCTACTTGACTGCTGATATAGTTAAAAACTCTCTTACCTCTCACATGGTAAATGGAAATATGTCTCAAAGAGATGTCTTCTTAGATAGTATAAGTCAACTAAAAAATGTACAATCTTTGTGGCTTGTTAGATCAAAAAGTGTTAGTAATCAGTTTGGAAACTCTTCTTTAGCAAATGAAAATCCAAGAGATAATATTGATTTAGAAGTTTTAAAAACAGGTGTTGAAAAGATTGTAATAGAGGAGTCTTTATACACAGCAAATCTTAGAATTACAATTCCATATACAGCATCATCATTAGATAAACCAAACTGCCTTTCATGTCATAATGCAAAAGAGGGAGAGGTTTTAGGAGCTATCTCTTTAAGCTTTGATATAAGTGAAGATAGAGGTTCAAATATAATGGTTTTACTATATATTATTGGAACAATATCTATATTTTTAATTGTTTTTTTAATTTTTATTAGAAAAAAAATAACTCCATACACAAACTCTTTTGACTCTTTAGCAAATGTATTAAAAAAAGTTCACGAAGGTGATTACTCTATTAGAGCAAATGCTGGTGTATTAAAAGAGGATAAAGAGGTATCAAATTGGTTAAATGAACTAATAGAAAAGCTTGAAACTGTACTAACAGGAATTGAAAAAAACTTAACTTCATTTGTTCACAATAGAGCTTCAAATATAAATCATGATAAGTTAATAAGTGCTAAAGAGATTATTGAAGATATTAGTGAAATTTATCACTATAAAAAAACTATTGAAAATGATTTAACTATTGATGATATCTATCATAGACTGGTTTTAGTTTTAAAAGATAAATTAGAGATTGAGAATTTTTTAATATTTGAAACTGATTTAATAAAAGATATAAGAAAAACTATTTTTGCAACAGAAGGTGTGATTGCTTGTTGTGATTTAAAACAAAATATAAAAGAGCTTTGTAGAGCTGAAAGATTAAACAATATAGTTGCATCTGAAAATTTCCCTCAAATTTGTAGAGTTGCAAAATGCAAAGATAGCAATGAGAGTTATGTTTGTATCCCTTTTTATATAAATGATCAAAGAAATCTTGTAATACAAATTATCTCTAAAAATGAGGAGCAATCAAACTCTTTAAAGTATAAAATTGGAATTATTAAAAAATATCTTGAAGAGACAAAACCAATTTTAGAGAGTAAAATTTTAATGGAAGCATTAAGAGAAAAAAATCTAACAGACTCTTTAACGGGGCTTTATAATAGAAAATATCTTGATGAAATTGTAGAAAAACAACTATCTTCTGATATTAAAGATGGTATTGTTTATGCAATTATGTTTTTAGATATTGATTATTTTAAAATGGTAAATGATACATATGGACACGATGTTGGCGATGATATATTAAGAAAACTTGCAATTACAATGAAAAAATCAATAGGAGCAAATGAGACTTTAATTAGATATGGAGGAGAGGAGTTTTTAATCTTAATGAAAAATGCAACTTTACAAAGCGCTCAAGATTTAGCAGATAAAATCAATAAAGATTTCTCAAAAATTATATTTAATTATGGGAATGATAACTTCTCTAAAACTGTAAGTATTGGATACTCATACTTTCCAACAGATACAGATCAATTTTGGAAATGTATAAAATATGCTGATATATCTTTATATGAAGCAAAAGCAACTGGAAGAAATAAAGTTGTTAGATTTTCAAAAGATATTTTGAAAAATGGTGATAAATCAGAGTACTAACAGAAAATATTTTAAAACAAAATAGACTTTGATCTATTTTGTTTTATTTAAACATAAATCATTTTTTTACTCATTCCACCATCAACCACAAAATTAGCTCCTGTAATAAAACCTCTATTTTTTAATAAAAACTTTACAACATCTACAATATCACTAGTTGTTCCAACTCTTCCGCTTGGGTGTTGAGTATCATCTTGTTTTGTAGAAATATATTTTTTATCTGTATTTATCCAACCAGGGCTTATAGAGTTTACTTTAACAAATGGAGCCAAAGATATTGATAAAGCATGAGTTAGTGAACTAATACCACCTTTTGAAGCGCTATAAGCTTCAGTTCCAGATTCACTCATCAAAGCTCTCGTTGAAGATAAATTTATAATATGACCTTTTGAATTTTTTAAAAAACTAGCAAACTCTTTTGATAAAATATATGGTGCACTTAAGTTTGTAGCTATTATTTTTTCCCAATCTTCTATCTCTTGTTCATCTAAAGATTTGTGTGAAAATATAGCAGCATTATTTATCAAAGCAAAAATTTTTAAATTTTTCTCTTTGATTTTCTCTATAGTTTTTATTAAATCACTCTTTATAGATAAATCACACTTATAAAAATCAACATTTTTTATACTTTTTTCAACAATATCAATATTTATAATATGATATTTCTTTCTTAAACTTTTAGCTATTGCTCTTCCAATTCCATTTGATGCACCTGTTATTATAACTGTTTTCATAAATCTCCTTATTTATACTCAATACTATTTATAACTAATTTTTTATTTATAAATGGATCAACAATAGCTTCTATCTCATTTAATTTATATTTTAATGGAAAGCCTATTTTAGAATCTTTTGCTGTTGTCTCCAAAATATAAAATTTTTTATCATTTATATAAAAAGCTTTTTTATTTTTTAAATCTTCTAAACTTATAATTACAAAAATATGTTTTGGAACCAAAACAAAATAAGCTTCATAAGCTTTTACTTTTAATAGTGAAATCAAAAGATTTGATTTATCATCACAATCTCCAAAGTTTTGCTCTACAACTTTTTTTGGATTTTTTGCAACATTTTCATTTATTTTATATGGAATATTTGTAACAAAATCAAGCATTGATTGAACTTCACAAATTTTATTATTTTTGCAATCTTTTGTTAAAAATTGTGCTAACTCATTTGTAAAATCATCAACTCTTACTTGATTTACATATGTAGAGTTTCCAATATCTATAAACTGATTTTTAACTATAAAAAAAGAGTTATATATTAAATAAAATAGATATATTAAAAAGAGTATTGAGATTAAAAATGATAAATTTTTTAAGATTTTACTATTTATTAACACTATAATCCCAAGAATCCTTTGATTCCATCAAACATAAGTTGAGCAGACAAAGCTGCTAAAAAAAGTCCTGTTATTTTTGAAATTATTAATAAGCCATCTTTTCCTATAAATTTCTCTATTAAGCTTGATAAATATAGCATTGTACCTATTAGCAAAATTGCACATAAAAGTGCTAAACTTCCTGTTAAAAGTTTTGAAAATCTATCAAACTCAGCTCCCATAACAAGCAAAACCCCAATTGTTCCAGGTCCAATAATAATAGGTAGAGCCAAAGGAACAACTGCTAAATCAGATAGATTTTTATCTGTTGGTTTTTGCCCATCTTTATTTCCATAAATAAGTCCAACTGCTGTTAAAAATAGCAAAGCTCCAGCTCCTATTTTAAAAGCATCTAAAGTAATACCAAAAACTTTAAAGATATGTTGTCCAAAAAATAAGAGTATCAAAGCTATAACAACAACAGAGAAAGTAACTTTTATGGCTAATTTTCTTTTTTCACCAATAGTAGCTTCGCTTGTGATTGTTAAAAATACACTAAGCACAAAAAAAGGTGTCATAATAAAAAACATCTTTAAAAAAGTGGCAATGAAAAAGTCCATTTAATTTTCCTAGAATAAGCTAAATTGTTAAATTTTGGCTTATTCTAACTTTTATAATATGAAAGAGTGTTTAATCTTTTTTTATAAATTTTAAGAAAAACACTAAAAAGATTGAAAGAATAAATCCTGTTACAAATGCAACTGCAACTATTAGTTTTTTCTTAGGTTGATTTATGGGAGTATCTAAGATTGCAACACCCCCCCCCTATTTGTTTTGTCATAATTTTATTTTGATAAAAAGTAGTTTCATTTTTATGTTTCTCTATAATAAAATCTTTTACTTTTTCTAAAGTTGAAATAATCTCATCTTTATTTGTATTTGAGTATTTAACTTGCACTAAAGATTGTGTTCCTTTAACCAAACTTGCATTAACTGGAAACTCTAAACCAATAATATAAGCCAAATTTTGAGGAGCTTCTATAATTTTATCTCCAAAATTTTCACTTTGAATTTTTCCAATCTCTATATTTATACTACCTTGATAAATTGGTGTTGGATTTTTTTGTAATACATAAATAATTGAAGCTAAAGTAACTACTAAAGTAAATAGTATAATAAAAACTTTTTTCTCCCAAAGTGTGAAAAATAGCTCTCTTAAATCTATCTCATCTTCTTGTAAATATCTATTCTCTTGCATATAAAATTCCCCTTTTATCTATTTAAAGTTTGGATTCTATCTAAATATTAATTAAAACTTAACCTACTCTTCAATCATTGTATAGTGAAGTTCAAGTCCTTTTGAAGTTGCTACAAAACCATTTACATTTATCTTTCCATCATGAACCATTTTATGATGCAGTTTACAAAGAGGAATTAGATTGTATTTATGATTTGCATTTATATGACCTATAAAGCCATCTTTATTTGCTTTTACTTGCTCTTTTATATGATGAACCTCATCACAAGCACGACCACAAATTATACAAGTGCTTGTGTAAAGATTGCTATTATACTTTGAAGATTGTTTTTGTGAAACTCTTTCAACTTTTGTATAATCATCTGCCAATCTTTTTCTAATATCATTTGCAACACTTAAAAACTCTCTATCCATATGTAAAGATTTTGCAAACTCTAAACCATAGATTGATGAACCACTTCCATAATTTAATTTTCTATTAAAAATAAGTTTATCCTCATCATCAACATACATAACAGCCAAATGAAGGCAGATTATATTTTTAAGTTTTTCAATCTCAGGAATAGTAGGAAGTTGATGAAGATGAGTTGCAAATACAAACAGAGCTTCAAGTTTAGCCAATTTTAAAATAGAGCTTGCAACTATACTAAGACCACTTAAAGTCTCAGTGCTATGACTTATCTCATCACCTAAAATTAGTGATTTTTTATTTGCTCGATTAAATATATTTTTTAAATCCATCATCTCAACTGCAAAACTTGATAATCCTTTTGCAATATTATCAGCTCCACTAATTCTTGTAAAAATAGAGTCAAAAATTGAAAATCTCATAGATTTACAAGGTACAAAAAAACCTGCTTGTGCCAAAATCACACTTATTCCAATAGCTTTCATAAGTGAAGATTTACCTGAAGAGTTTATTCCAAAAAGAAGTATTCCATGCATTTTATTGTTTTGCAAATTTATTGGATTTGAGTTTTTATATATTAGATTTTCTAAATTATCTTTTGAAGTATATGAGAGTTCTCCTAATAAAATATCATTTGGAACATAAACTCCATAATCTTCATTTGCTTCAATTATTGGATGTCTTAAGTCAATTAACTCTAAAAAATTCTCATCATCTTTTGTTTTAACTATTTTTGGGCAAGTGTAGTTATGTTTTTTTGCTGTTTTTATATTTGAAACTGTTACATCTATTTCAGCAATAAAAAGAACCAACTCCTCTAAAAGTGTTGCAAATTTTTTCTCAAACTCCTCTATTTTCTCTTTAAAAACAAGCTTATTTATCTCAACAATTTTTCTAATATTATGTACATATTTATCAGATATATCATTCATAAATTCGCAAGAGATTTTTATATTATTTGTTTGTGTTTTAATAGAGAAATCTTTAAAAAGTAGTAGTTTATCATCTATTATTAGGTGTGATTTTAGAAGTTCTTCTTTTATAAGATTGTATCTATTTTTTGTAATTGAGATAAAAAAACCCTCTTTATCAAGACGATTTATTGTTACAAAACTCTTCTCATCTGTTTTGAAAAAACTTAATATATGAGTTTGTAGAAGTTCAAGTTTAAAAAAAAGCTCTTCATTCTCTTTGTTTAACTCATCTATTAAAGAGTTTATGCCACTTGTTATCATATTTGTATCAACATCTTTTAGCATAAATCTAGCGCTTACACTTAAATCAAAAGTAGTGTTAATTGAGTTTAAAAATATATTTATCTCTTCACTACTACAAGGAGGAGTTACAAATTTATAGTTCTCCATAAATTTAACTAACTCTTTTATACTAAGTAGTGAGTCATATAAATAGTTTAACTCAAATGGATGAAGTCTATTTAACTTGATTCTTCTTGTAAGCCTTTCAATATCGTAAATATTTGCTAGTTCATTTTCAATTGGATTGTGATAATCATATAAATCAAGTGATAACTTATATCTTCTTAAAAGCTCTTTTGTATCTTTGATTGGATTTGTAAGTCTCTCTTTTAAAACTCTTTTTCCCATTGCTGTTGAAGTGTTGTTTATAAGTTTTATTAAACTTGGACTATGGCTTGTATCTATTATATTTAACTGCTCTAGGGCATTATTTCCAAGATATATATATCGACTTACATCAAGTTTTATTGGGTTTGATAGTTTTTGAATAATTGCACTATCATGAGCTAATACAAAATCAATTAAAATAGCTAAAGATTCACTTGAAAGTGGGCTTAACTCCATATTTAAATGTTCAATTGGAGTTAAAAGTGACTCAATATTAAATACATTTTTAAAAAGTTCATTTTGATATGATATTTTTGGTCTATAAGTTCTTAGATGGTAACTTTTAAAAGCTAACTCTAAATAATCAACTACCTCTTTTTGGTTTATATTTTTATCTGCAATTGTAACTATTACTTCACTAGTTTTATGCATATTCATATAATTAAATATCTCATCAAGTGCAAAAAATTTATCTTCGGCAGTTCCAAAAACTTCATTATAGTAGCACTTTGCTGTTGTTACATCAATTGCACTATAACCTATTAAGTAGTTTCCTCTTATTTGATCTACTACAATTGAAGTGATAAAATTCTCATCTTGATCTATTACAAAATCAAAGTTTGTTCCAGGACTTACAACCACATCTAAATATCTACTTACATTTGGAGGTGTTCCTTTTTGTCTAATAATTGCAATAGTATATTTTTGCTCTGCAATAATCCTTGCTAAATGTTTTTCAAAAGATATTGCAGGAACTCCTGCCATTATAGGATTCTCTTTAGAGTTTTCTAGGATATTTTTATTTTTTCTAGTTAGTTGAATATTTAAAAGCTCTGCTATCTCTTTTGCTTTTCCAATCTTCTCATCATCATTATTTACTTCATAAACTTCAAAAAATGTACCTATCTCCATAAGCACTAGTGCATTATTTCCATACTTTTTTTGAAAAAGTTTTTGGAGTTTAAAATATGTAATTGTTAAAAGTTCGCTTCTATTTTCTAATAGTTCACTAACCTCTTCTCTCACTATCTTCGAACTCCAGTCCAGTCTCTAATCATAGTTCTCTCTTCTTTTGTAAGATCTGCATCTTTATGAACTAATGTATATGCAGGAAGTGGCATAGATGCATGAACTGTTCTATAAATAGCTTTTAGCTTCTCCTCTTTTATAGTATAGTTGTAATCTTCCCAATTAGAAAAATTTAAAGCTCTAACTCCATTTGTAGTGTGTCTTATAACAACCCAAGAAAAAGGTGCTATATTTGAATACCATGGATACTCTATTTTGTTTGAGTGACAATCAAAACAAGCTTTTACTAAAATATCTTTAATCTCTTTTGAAGCAACTATCTCTTTTCTACTATCTTCAATAAACTCAACTTTTTGTGGTCTTATAAACTGCATTAACACAAAAAGTATTAAACAAATTATTAAAAATCTAATCATTTTCAAACACCATATTATATAACCTTCTTATATCACTATTAAAAATATCTAAACTTATGTTTCTGCTATATCTTTTGAACTCTTTTCCTTCAAAAAAAATCAATATTGTTGGACTTGAAAAGATATTAAAAAAAGATGCTAACTCTAAATTTAAATTACTATTTACTACTATTTGTTCAATTTTTGGAAAATTTCTTGAGATATTTTCTTCTATTTTTGGTTTTAAAACTTCACAAACCAAGCAGTTATTTGCTTTAAAATATAACATAACTGCTTGATTTTTTTTTAATATATCTAAAATCTCTTCTTTACTACTTAGCTCTCTCATAATTTAGAAATTTTATATTTGATGACCACAATTTTTAGTAAGTCTATTTTTTTGTGATAAATATGAGTTTAAAGCTCCAATATATGCTTTTGCAGTTGCAAGCATTGTATCAATACTTAATCCATGACCAACAAAAGAGTTGTTTTTGTCTTCAAAAGTAACTCTAACTGTAACTTTTGCTAAAGCATCTTTACCTTCACTAACAGATATAACTTTATAATCTTTTAGTTCACCTGCAAAACCAGTGATTCTATCTATTGTTTTAAAAATAGCATCCATAGTTCCATCACCTAAACCTGCATCTTTTATAATCTTATCTTCAAATTTAATTGAAACAGCAGCCATTGGTAAACCTTCTGAACAATCACTTATTTGTAATCCTACTAAATCATAAATCTTATCATGGTTTAAAGCCTCATCAGTGATTAACATTCTAACATCATCATCTGTTATATCTTTTTTCTTATCAGCTAAGGCCTTGAATCTTTCAAATGAACTATTTAACTCATCGTCACTAACCGCATCAAATCCCAATTGTGCAATTTTATCTTTAAATGCCGCTCGACCACTATGTTTTCCTAAAATCAATGTGCTATCTTTAATAACTCCAACATCTTCTGGTCTCATAATCTCATAAGTCTCTTGATGTTTTAAAACACCATCTTGGTGTATTCCACTCTCATGAGCAAAAGCATTTTTACCAACAATTGCTTTGTTTTGTTGTGGTTCAACTCCTGTAATTGTTGCTACTAATCTTGAAGTTGCATAAATTTCAGGTGTATTAATAGATGTATATAACTCTCCAAATACATCTCGTCTAGTTTTTATAGCCATTACAGCCTCTTCTAAAGCAGAGTTTCCAGCTCTCTCACCTAAACCATTTATTGTAACTTCAATTTGTCTAGCTCCATTTAAAACAGCTGCTAAAGTGTTTGCAGTTGCTAATCCCAAATCATTGTGATTGTGAACTGAAATTATTGCTCTATTTTTCGCAAATTCACTTAACTCTTTTACCATTGCACCCAACTCTGTTGGTAATCTATATCCAACAGTATCTGGCAAGTTAATTGTAGTTGCACCTGCACTTATAACTGCATCCATAACCTCTTTCATAAAAGGTATTTCACTTCTTCCAGCATCTTCTAAAGAGAACTCAACATCATCTACAAAAGTTCTAGCATATTGTACTGCATGAACAGCTCTTTTTATAACTTCATCTGGACTCATCTTTAATTTATATTTCATATGAATTGGACTTGTTGCAATAAATGTGTGAATTCTATGTTTTGGTGCATGAGAAACAGCCATTCCAGCCTGTTTTATATCATTTTCAATAGCCCTACTTAACGAACAAATGCTAGAATTTTTAATAGTTTTTGCAATTTGTGTAACTGCATCAAAATCCCCAGGACTTGCTGCTGCAAAACCAGCTTCAATAACATCAACTCCCAATTTTTCTAACTGTAAAGCAACTCTTAACTTCTCTTCTGTGTTCATAGAGCAACCAGGGCTTTGTTCACCATCCCTTAAAGTAGTATCAAATACAATAATTTTATTTTTATCCATAATATTTACCTTTTAAATTAACTTTTGATTATATCTTTTTTTAAATAAAAAAAGAAAAACAGATTTTTTTAAAACTTATTTAATTTTAAATTAAAATTTGAGTAGGTTTAAGAGTAGGAAAGAAGAGTTTACACTTTTTAGAAAATTGCTTTTTGAAATAATAAATATTTTCATTTTACTCTCCTTTTTTAATTAAGTTTGGAAGTATAATTTATTTTTTTAACTTTGTCAAGGATAATTTTTATTATTTAGTAAGATATTCTATATTAGAGGATAAACCTCTAATATTTAATTTTCAGATTTATTATCTTTTGAGCCTTCATCTAAATCAATATTTGATTTTGTTTTTGAATCTTTATTTACTTCAGCACTCTCTTTATCTAAAGCATCACTATGTAAATCCTCATCCTCAAAAACCTTTCCACCATGTGCTTTTATAATCTCTCTAACTCTTTCACCTGTTATTACCTCTATTTCAAGTAATTCAGATGTCATCTGTTCAATTGCATCTTTGTTATCTCTTAAAGCTTGAAGCACAATTTGATATCTTTCATTTAAACTGTTTTTAACATGATAATCTAAATCTTTTGCCATAGAATCTGAGAAATCTTTTTGAGTTTGTCCACCCAAAAACTGATTTGTTCTTCTTTCTAGTACCATAAGCCCAGCTATATCACTCATACCATAAATAGTTGCCATAGATTTTATAATATTTGTAGCTCTCTCTAAATCATTTCCAGCACCCGTACTAATTTCTCCTATAAATACCTCTTCAGCAGCCCTTCCACCTAAAAGAACATCAACTTCGGCTATAAGCTCATGCTTTTGCATTAAATATTTATTCTCTTCAGGTGTATTTAAAGTGTATCCAAGTGCAGCCAAACCTCTTGGAACTATAGATACTTTATTTACTTTTTTAGCACCTTTTGTAATTTCAGCTATTAAAGCATGTCCACTTTCGTGATATGCAACTATTTTTCGCTCTTTTGGAGATATTCTTCTTGATTTTTTTTCAAGTCCAGCTATTTGTCTCTCAACTGCTTCTTTAAAATCACTTGGCTCAACCTCATCTTTGTTTGCACGACCTGCAAGCAGTGCAGCTTCATTTATAATATTTGCTAAATCAGCTCCTGCAAGCCCCGCTGTCATCTTTGCAACCTCTTTTAAATCCACATCTTTTGCTACTTTTACATCTTTAATGTGTACATTTAAAATCTCAATTCTTCCCTCATAATCAGGTTTATCAACTAAAACTTGTCTATCAAATCTTCCTGGTCTTAAAAGAGCTGGATCTAAAACTTCAGGTCTATTTGTAGCAGCTAATACTATTACAGGAGCTGTTTCAGTAGAAAATCCATCCATTTCAGCTAAAAGCTGATTTAGTGTTTGTTCTCTCTCATCATTTCCACCCATAGGTCCGCCACTAGCTCTGCTTTTTCCAATTGCATCAATCTCATCTATAAAGATAATTGCAGGTGCTACTTTTTTTGCTTGCTCAAACAAATCTCGTACCCTAGAAGCTCCAACTCCAACGAACATTTCAATAAATGCAGACCCAGAAACTGATAAAAATGGAACATCTGCTTCACCAGCAACTGCTTTTGCAAGTAGAGTTTTACCAGTACCTGGAGGACCTACTAGTAAAACACCTTTTGGAATTTGAGCTCCAAGTCTTACATATCTATCTGGTGATTTAAGAAAATCAACAACCTCTCTAACCTCTTCTTTAGCCTCTTTATTTCCAGCCATATCAGCAAATTTTACATTTGGTTTTTCTGAATTTATCATTTTTTTAGATGAGCCAATTCCAAGGATTCCTCCTGAACCACCGCCCATTGATTTTTGCATTCTTTTAACCAAAAACATCCAAATAGCAAAAAACAAGAATATCGGTAAAACCCATCCAAAAAGAATATCTGATAGAACATTCTCTTCATTTATTCCACCATAAGAGATATTTCTCTTCTCTAATTCACTAATTAGTGTCTCATCAGGTACAACTCTTCTAGCTGTATATGTAACTCTTTGCATACCATCATTTTTGCTAATAGCTCTAATTTGAGTATTTCCAATACCTACATACTCTATTTTTCCACTAGAAATTAATTTTTTAAGTTCTGAATATGGAACAGTTTTATTAGTACTACTTCCATAAGATTGCATTTGTGAATTTGTTGCACCTGATTCACTCTCAGGAAAAATTGTTTTAAACACAAAAATTGTGATTAAAGAGAATGCAACAAAAATCAAAAGTGGATTATTATTAAAAAAATTGTTGTTATTGTTGTTATTTTGATTGTTGTTTGGGTTATTATTTTGCTGTTTATTCATAAATTAAATCTCCTTACTATTTTGTAGAATAAGTGTTATCCACTCATTTTTTTGAACTATTTTTAAAACTTTTAAATCACTAAAACTACTTTTTACTCTACCCTCATACTTATCTAAAATTCCAGATAAAATTAAAATTCCATCTTTTTTTAGTTTTGATTTTAAATCACTTGAAATCATAACTAAAATATCTGCAATAATATTTGCTATTACCACATCATACTCTTTATTTGCAATATTAACAGAGCCTATCCATGAATTATTTATTTTTTCACCATTTAAAGTAAAATTTGATTGAGTACTTTCTATACAGATCTCATCAGTATCACAAACATCAACAACTGCACCTTTTTTTGCTGCAGCAATTGCTAAAATACCACTTCCTGTTCCAACATCAAGCAAAGTATCATCTTTTTTTACAAACTCATCAATTGCCAAAAGGCATGATGAAGTTGTTTCGTGATGACCAGAACCAAAGGCAAGTGCAGGGTCTATTAAAATATCTATTTTTCCATCTTTTTTCTCTACCCAAGATGGTCTTACATAAAAATTTCCAACTTCAACTGGATTTATTGAGTCTTGATATTTTTTTATCCAATCAACTGCATCTTTTTTTTCATAAAAAATTTGGCACTCTATACCTATTGCTTTGCTAAACTTTTCTATAGCCTCTTTTATATCTTCTAAACTATCTTCACTTCTAATAATAATCGATTTTTCACTCTCTTCAATAGCATCTTCAACTATACTCTCAACTAAATCTAAAAAAACATCATAATCTTTTTGAGGGAAAATCTCTAATTCAAAATATTGCTGTGTCAAAAAATTTTTTCCTTTTAAACTTTTTATTATAAAAACGCGATATTCTATCTAAATAACTTTTTAATCAAATTAAATTTAAAAAAAGCTCTCTATTAAATCTCTCATTATATTTTTATCACTTACTTGATTTACTAAATCTCTAAACTCATTTGCTCCTGTATAACCCTTTGAGTAAGCGTGTAACAATTTTCTAAAAATTATAGCACCATAATCTCCGTGAAACTCAAGCATTTTGTCATAGTGCTCTAAAATAATCTCTTTTTTAATAGAATTATCAATATCTTCAAGCTCATGTTTTAATTGATAAAAAACCCAAGGTTTACCAATAGCACCTCGACCAATCATCACACCATCTGCTTTTGTGTACTCTAAAACCTCTTTTGCTTTTTTATAATCTTTTATATCTCCATTTGCAATAACAGGAATTGAAATAGCCTCTTTCATCTGTTTAATTGCATCATAATCAACAGGAGCTTTATATTTTCCAGCTCTTGTTCTTCCATGAACTGATACAAAATCAACTCCACAAGCTTCAACAACTTTACCTATTTCAACTGGAATTTTCTCATTTACTCCAAGTCTTACTTTTGCACTTGTGTACTCTTTTTTTGAGTATTTTTTTATAGTGCTTAAAATCTCTTCAAGCTTTTTTAAATCTCCTAAAAGATTTGAACCACTTCCGTGATTAAAAACTTTTGGAGCTGGACATCCACAGTTTAAATCAATTCCATCAATTCCATCAACATCATTTAAAATTTCAACTGCAGCTTTAACTAAATCAACACTATTTCCAGCAATTTGAACAAAATATGGGTCTTCGCTAGGAGCTTTTTCTACCATCTTAAGTGTTCTTGCACTTTTATAAACCAAAGCATTTGAGCTAATCATCTCTGAAATAGTAAGATCAGCTCCAAATTTTTTAACAACACTTCTAAAAGGTAAATCTGTATAACCAGCAAGTGGTGCTAAAACCACTAGCGGTTTTGAAAAATCAAGTTTTTTTTTCATTATTTATAAGAGATATTATCTAAGTTGTAGTGTTTTCCTGCATCTTTTAAATCTAAAAGTGCCTTAAATGCTACATACTCATCTTCAGCAGAACCAACCAAAAACTCTCTTAATTTATCTATCATCTCAAATTTATTTAAAATATATAAATAAGCCTCTGTTGCATCTTCATTTTGGCTTGAAAGTTTTTCAAAAAGCATTATTAAAGTATCTGGTTTTTCACTATCTTCATAAAGTTTTGCAAATTTAATATACTCATCTTTAGATAAATTTAAATCTTTTAATATTTTTATAATCTCTTCATATCCTAAAGAGAAATCATCTGTTTGAACATCTTTTTTCAAAATAGCACAAGCTAACTCTTTATCTAGTTTAACTTCATTATAAACTTTTTTAACAGTTGTTAAACTCTTATCTGAAATAACTTTTAAAAGAGCCTCTTTTTGTAGTTCATAACCATATTTATCTTTTCTTTTCACAACTTCAAGAGCAAAATCAGCATCATTTGCAATTCTGTTTTTTATATTTTTTTCAAATAGTTTTGAACCTTTTGCGCTTTTTAAATCTTTTATATATACACCATTTTCAATCTCATTTATAGTATGTAATATATATTTTATATCTTCATTTGAAGAGTTTAATGTTGTTGCTCTTATTTCAAAATCAACATTATGTAAAATATTTGATAACTCTTTAAAATCTTTTGTTATAAATGATACTTTTTTATCATCTTGAATTAATTTTGATTTTATTAATTCAAAAATTGATTTTATATCTTGTCTTACAAATTTATTTTTAAAGCTAACAACAATTGCATAAAAAATAATATGTAAATAACTCATAATAGATAAAAAGAGTATTGGAACAACAAGCCAAAGTGATGCAGGTAGAGTTAAAGAGTTTCCAAACATTGTAAGAGTATAATCCCCTAACTCTAGGCTATGTACAAACCCATATACAATAACCATAAACAAAATTGTAGCAATGATATAATTTTTAAGACCCATAGGTTCTCTTCCTTTTCTTTATTTTTAGATGTTTATTATACTTAAAAATTTATAAATTACTTATGATATGGATGATTGTTTATAATAGTTAATCCTCTAAATATCTGCTCACTTAAAACCAAAGTCGCTAATTTATGAGCAAATGTTAAATTACTTAATTTAATTGTAGTATCACAAAGATCTAAAAACTCTCTTTGAAAACCATATGCTCCACCAATAAAAAAGTTTATCTGTATTTTATTTTCTAAAAGATTTGAAAAAGCAAATGTATCAATATTTTTTCCTAAAACATCAAGAGCAACATTATAACCTTTTAAATATGGTTGATAAGTTTTTGTGTAGATTTTTTGTGCCTCTTCTTGGCTTATATTTTGAGCTTTTGATATCTCATTATTAAAAATATAATGAATATTTATCTTTGAGTATTTACTTGACATCTTTATAAAATCATTTATTAATTTATCAAAATCATCATTTGATGCCTTTGCAATCATATAAATATCTATTTTCAATTTAAAAAACCACTTCCAACGCAGTTAAATCTAACATTTTCTATTTTATCTTCAACATTAACTCCACCAATTGCACAAACTGGGTGTTTTGATATTTTTGCAAGATAACTTAATTTTTCACCTAAAATATTTGATATATCTTTTGTATTTGTAGTTTTATAAGCTCCAAGCCCAATCATATCAAGTTCAAGATTGTTTGCTTCTAGAATTTCAAATTCATTATGAGTTGAAAGACCTAAAAGTTTATCTTTTATTTTTGCTCTTAATAGTTTAACAGCTATTTTTTTATCTTTATTAATTAAAGAGATATCCTCTTGTCCTATATGAAGACCATCTGAATAATCTATTAAATCTAGTTTATCATTTATTATTATTGGAATATTTAGATTTTGTTTTAAATATATTAAGTTCTTTTTTTGAATATCTAAAGTTGAATTTTTATCTCTATATTGCAAAAGAACGGCTTTGCTATCTTTTACTTTTTTAACAAAATCTTCTAAGCTTATATTTTTTTTAATAAGTGTTTCATAATCACATAAAACATAAAGCAAGTTAAAATCTTTGAGTTTATAACCCAAAGATTTCTCTAAGTTTGAGAGCATTTTAGCTAATTTTCTTTTGTCCAAAAATTGTAAGAAGATCTGAAATTGTTTTCTTCATCTCTTTTCTATTTACAACCATATCAATTGAGCCTTTTTCTAGTAAAAATTCAGCTCTTTGGAAACCTTCAGGTAAATCAGCACCAATAGTTTGCTTAATAACTCTTTGACCAGCAAATCCAATAAGTGCACCTGGTTCTGCCATAATAATATCACCCAAAAATGCAAATGAAGCAGATACTCCACCCATTGTAGGATCTGTTAAAATAGAGATATAAGGAAGTTTTTCACTATCAAGTCTTTTTAACGCAGCACTTGTTTTTGCCATTTGCATCAATGAGAAAGTTGACTCTTGCATTCTAGCACCTCCAGAAGCTGATACAATTATAACAGCCTCTCTTTTCTCAATAGCTCTATTTACAGCTCTTACAATTTTTTCACCCTCAACGCTACCTAAACTTCCACCCATAAATGCAAAATCAAAAACTACAAGCTGAACAGCAATTGAGTTTATTGTACATTCACCACTAATAACACTTGAAACTCTTCCTGTTTTTGCAAATCCATCTTCAACTCTTTTTTTATACGAAAGTTTATCTACAAACTTTAAAGGATCATTTGGTTTTAGATTTGCATCAAACTCTACAAAGCTGTTTTCATCTGCTAAAATCTCTATTCT
This sequence comes from Arcobacter sp. AHV-9/2010, assembly GCF_004116575.1. Taxonomy (NCBI): domain Bacteria; kingdom Pseudomonadati; phylum Campylobacterota; class Epsilonproteobacteria; order Campylobacterales; family Arcobacteraceae; genus Arcobacter; species Arcobacter sp. AHV-9/2010. The sequence continues at coordinate 285,193 of NZ_PDKH01000001.1, forward strand.
TCTTTTTGCACCAACTCTTAAATGAAAACCACATTTTGGGCAAACATTATCTTGATTTTCTATCTCTTTAATAAACATTAAAGCGTTACAACTAGAGCATTTTATCCAGTGACTTGGAGCTTCACTCTTTTTTGCTTGTTCTTTATCTTTATTATCAAATGAAATTTTACTAAATAGGTTTTTTAAATCCACAACCCTCTCCTTATTTTTCTAAAGCGATATTATATTCAAATATTGCTAAATATTTTTAAATTTCTCAATTTCGTCAAGTTTTTCCCATGGATAATCAGGCTGTCCAACTTGTCCACGCGCAGCTACATCTGCATATAAAAAACTATCTTTTGATGGTTTATCTAATTTAAATTTTTCTGTAATCCATCTTGGAGTTAAAGGAAAATTTTCCATTACAAATGAAGATAATACATCATCATTATGTTTTGTGTATGTTCCCATTGTATCAACAGAAACTGAAGTAGGTCTTGCTACACCAATTGCATAAGATATTTGAACAATTGCTTTTTTAGCTAAATTGGCAGCAACTATATGTTTTGCAATCCATCGTGCTGCATAAAGTCCACTTCTATCAACTTTTGTATAATCTTTTGAACTTTGAGCTCCACCACCAATTGGTGCATATCCACCAAAACTATCAACTATTAGCTTTCTTCCTGTTAATCCACTATCGTGAAGTGAACTATGATTTACATATCTTCCTGTTGGGTTAATATGAATAATTGTGCTATTTTTATCATAAAGTTTATCAGGCAGACCAGAGTCATCAATTAACTCTTGAATAATTGCTCTAACCTCTTCGATTTTTAAGCTCTCATTTGATGGAGCTGAAACTACAATTGTATGAATTTTTTGAGGTTTACAATTTTCAAAATTCTCTTTTGTTCCATAATCAACTGTAACTTGAGTTTTTATATCAACACCAAATTTATCTTTATGCTCTAAAGCATATTTATAAACTCTATCGCAAAGTCTTCTTGCATAAACAATTGCTGAAGGCATAAATTCAGCAGCTTCACAAGAGGCAAATCCAAACATAATTCCTTGATCTCCAGCACCTATTTCTCCAGTTGTTTGATCAACACCTTGACTTATATCAGGGCTTTGTTGATTTAATAAAACTTGAACTTGTACATCATCTGGATGAAGTGCTTGCTCTTTTGTAAATGCGCTTTTACCATCGTATCCAATTTTTGCTAATGCATCTTTTACAATATTTTCATAATCATTTTGTGATAATTTTGCATTTGATTTTACTTCACCACCAATAACAACATGCTTTCCAGCTACAAACACTTCAGAAGCAACTCTACTGTTACTATCTTCAATAATTAATCTATCAACTATTGAGTCTGCAATAATATCAGCACATTTATCAGGGTGACCAGGGCTTACTACTTCACTTGTAAATAAGTATTGTGATTTTTTTTCCATTTTTGTTTTCCATCCTTTGTTTTCCACAAGCTATGCTTGAGTTGTTTTCCATCTTTTGTTTTCCATTTTGTCTTTTATAAGAATTAAAATAAAAATTTAAAGAGTTCGATTTGCTATAAAGAGCAAAAAGTTTAAAATTCTAGCTAAATATTTCTTTTATTTACTTTTTTCTTTTAACTGTTTTCTAAAATTCTTTAATATATTTCGCTCTTCTTTTAGTTTTAATCTATCTTCAATATTGTTTTCTTTTTTGATTTTTTTATCAATTTTTGAAATTTTATCCTCTATTTTATCTCTTAATTTATCTATTTTTCTTATTTTTAACTCTTCATTATTCTCTATTAAAAATAGATAGTTTTTTGCCTTTTCAAGAATTTTTGCTAGCTTCATAATCTTCTCCTAACTCTTTTATAGTTGAATCTTGAATCCATAAAACTTTTGATACACTTATTAAACGACTAATTATTAAATTAGCATGATAACTATCATTTAAAAGAGTTGTTGCCATCTTTTTATCAACTCTTTTCTCTCTAATTAAAATATCAATTCTTCTAGTTCCAATTACATCTAATCTTTTTAAATTCTCTTTTAAAAGCTCTGATTTTGATAAAACATCTATATCATCTTTACTATTTTTCATCTCATTTATTGTATTTATAGTCTTTGCAATAGCTTCTCTTATGTTGTTATACTCATCTTTTATATAGTTATTATTGCTTGATATATACTTTCTTACATTTTTTTGAAGCTCTTTTGTGTTTTTTACAGATTCAGCTATATCTCTACAAGAATTTCTTAAATCATTCAAATATAGTTTTTTTTCATCATCAAGTTCATTTATAAAATATGTAGAGTAATCAATAATATCACTATATAAAGATTTAATTCTGCTCTCATAAAACTCATCAATATTTAAATCAATAATATCAGATGACTCTTTTACAATTTTACCAATATCTTTTTTTCCTAAATATTTATGCCTGTGAAGCATAATTGCATGACTTAAAACTTCACTTGCATTATCATATAAATGAATAGTCTCTTTTCTTGTAGCTTTCAGTGCTGCAAAAGGTACTGCAACTACTTCCATATTAAGAAATTTTGGTTTAGTAATATAACTCTCTTTCTCTTCAACAAATAGTTTTTTAAGAAAAATTACTAAGCTTGGAATAAAAAATGAGAAAATTATAAGACCAACTAAATTAAATAGAGTATGAAAAACAGCCAATTTCATAGCCCAATCATCACTTCTAATTCCCAAATATTTTGATATATAATCAACAAAATCAATCATAAGATATAAAGAGGCTAAAGTAATAACAGCAGTTATTCCTTTAAATATAAACAATCCAACTGCCATTCTTTTACTATTTGCATTTGAAACCATAGCTCCTAAAGCTGCCGTTGTTGCTGTTCCTATATTTGCTCCAACTGCTATTGCCATAGCATTTATATATACAATTTGACCTGTTACTAAAGCTGTTATAGTTAGTGCCATTGTTGCACTACTTGATTGAATAATAACTGTTGCAACAGCTCCAACAACTGTATATATTATAATTCCAGCATATCCATCAATAGCAAATTGAGCTAAATCAATCCCTTGTTTTAAATCCTCAAACCCATCTTTCATATATCCAATACCTAAAAAGACAAATCCAAGACCTAAAAGAATATTTCCAACTCCTTGAAAATTTCTATCTTTATAGAATCTAAAAATTACACCAAAAATAACCATAGGGAGAGCAAAAGCAGCTATATCAATCTTAACACCAAGAGTTGACACAATCCAAGTTGTAGCAGTTGTTCCAACTGCTGATCCAAATACAACTCCAAGTGCACCTGCAAGTGAGATTATTTTTGCTGATAAAAATGAGATTACAATAATTGCAATCAATGATGAGCTTTGTAAAATTGCAGTTGCAGTTATTCCCAAAAAGATAGATTTTGAGTTTGTATTTGTGCTATTAGCGATTAATTTTTCTAAAATTCCACCACTAAAAAATTTAAATCCATCCTCCATAAATTGCATACCAATTATAAAAACGGCAACTCCAGCAACTATATACTTAGAGTCCTCATTTATATAAAGCAAATATGCCAATGAGACTAAAAGTATGTAGGAGAGATATCTTTTCATCTATTCAACTGTTACTGATTTTGCAAGGTTTCTTGGCATATCTACATCATTTTTTAATCTAATTGATATCTCCATAGATAAAAGTTGAAGTACAATTAACATCTCAAAAAACTCAAGCATATAGTGTTCACAATCATCTATTTTTATAAAATCATCTGCTAATTCAAAATCTTGTGAAGATATTGCACAAATTGTACTATCTCTTGCACTTAGCTCCTCAACATTTGATTTTATTTTGTCATACAACATATTTTTTGGCATAAGTGCAATTGTAAATAGCTCTGGATCAGCAAGTGCTATTGGTCCATGTTTCATCTCACCAGCTGCATACCCTTCAGCGTGTAGATATGATATCTCTTTAAGTTTTAATGCACCTTCAAGAGCCAAAGGATAAAATACATCTCTTCCTATAAAGAAAAACCCATGACCATGAAGATATCTTTTTGATAATCTTTTTGCTTTTTCATGAATATTTTCATAAACTTTTAAAGATTTTGGAACCTCTCTTAAAGTATTAACCTCATTTTCAAGCTTATCTTTTGATATTGTTTTTCTAATTTGTGCAAAATATAGACTCAGCATCCATAAAACTACAGTTTGAGTAGAGAATGCTTTTGTTGAAGCAACCCCTTTTTCTATTCCAGCTCGTGTAAGAATTGTAAAATCTGCAACTCTTGTCATTGATGAGTTATCAACATTACAAACAACCAATGTTTTTAATCCAGCTTTTTTTGCCATTTTTAAAGCTTCCAAAGTATCTGCTGTCTCACCACTTTGAGAAACTACAACAAAAAGTATATCTTTTGTTAAAAGTGGATCTTTATATCTAAATTCACTAGCAACTTCAACACTACATTTTATTTTTGAAACTCTTTCAAAAAGATATGAAGATGTAAGTCCTGCATGATAAGATGTTCCACAAGCACAAATTTTAATCTCATTTATACCATCTAATATTTTTGAATCTATCTCATCAAAATTTATCTCACTATCTTTTACACGCCCTAACATACAATCACTTACAACAACACTTTGCTCATAAATCTCTTTTTCCATAAAGTATCTAAAACCATCTTTTTGAGCAAACTGTTTTGATGTAGGAAGTTTTGACCAAACAACATTTTTACAAAAAAACTCTATTCCATCTCTAGAAGCAACTCCTCCAACTTTATCATCAAGATAGACAACATCACTTGCAAATCCTATAAGTGCAGAATCTGAAGATGCAAATAAAACTTCATCTTTTTCTATTCCATGCCCAACAATCATTGGACTTCCAAGTTTATAGAAAAATATTTTCTCAGGCTCATCTTTTGTGATTAATAAAATAGCATAAGCTCCCTCAAGCCTTTTTATAGTCTCTTGAAATGATTTTTTTGGATCTTTTAATTTATTGTTATAGTGTTCAAAAAGGTGAACAATAACCTCTGTATCTGTTTGAGATACAAATTTATGTCCCAAAGATATAAGCTCCTCTTTTAACTCTTTGTAGTTCTCTATAATTCCATTATGAACAACATAAGAGTATTGACCTAAATGAGGATGTGCATTTACTTCTGTTGGTTTACCATGAGTTGCCCATCTAGTATGTCCAATTCCAAGGTTATATTTATCTTTTTTACTCTCATTAACTTTATCTTCAAGATTTACAAGTTTACCAACTGCTTTAAAAACATCAATTCCAGCATCATTTAAAACAGCAATTCCAGCACTATCATAACCTCTGTACTCTAACTCTTTTAATCCATCCAATAAAATTTTACAAGTATCATACTTTCCTATATAACCAACTATTCCACACATAAAAAATCCTTAAATATCATTTTTAAAAATATAAGATTTTAGCTAAAAGTAGCTAAATATCTAGTTTGCTTAAAAGCTTATCGTGAATCTTTCCATTTGTTGCAACTATATATTTATCCTTAAACATATCATAAGTTGTTCCAGCAATATTTGAAACAGTTCCACCAGCTTCACTTAAAATTATAACTCCAGCACTAACATCCCAAGGTTTTAAATTCATCTCATAGTAACCTTCATAAACACCTTTTGCAACCATACATAAATCAATAGATGCACTTCCAAGTCTTCTTAAATCTTGACACTCTGGTAAAATATTCTCTATCTTTTTTATCACATCTTTTAAATCTTTTGTATTTTCACCACTACTATATGGAAATCCTGTTGCTAGAAGTGATTTTTGTAAATCATCTTCAATACTCACTTTAATTTTTTTACCATTTAAAAATGCACCTTTTTTATTTTTAGCAAAATATAACTCATCTAAAATAGGATTATATACTACACCAATATAAGGTTTTTTATCTTTATAAACTCCAACTGAAATTGCAGTATGTGGAACTTTATTTACGAAATTTGTTGTTCCATCTATTGGGTCTATTATAATTGAACTACCAAATTCAACTCTACTATTATCTGACTCTTCTGCTATTATATTAAACTCTTTAAAATATCTTTTAAACTCTTTTTTCAAAAACTCCTCAATAGCTAAATCATACTTTGTAACCAAATCTTTTTTAGCTTTAAAGTTTACATCTTTTTTTGAATAGTAACCATCTTTTAATATTTTTCCAGCCTCTTTTATAATTTTTATAAGTCGCTTTTCCATAATATTCCTAAAAATTTTTGATCTATTATATCCAAAATATTTTTTTTGCCAATAAATAAAAAAGCATCCCAAAAAATTGAGATGCTTAAAAAATTGATATAAAATACTCCCCGAAAACTATTTATATAGATAATTTCTCCCGTGTGATAGAAATTATACAAAAGAAATGTAAGAAAAATGTAATATTTTTAATTTTTTAATTTTTTTTAAAAATATATCTAAATATATTTTGTCCTTTTTTATAGTAAACATCATATCTAATACCATTTTTTATACATATATTACTAACCATAAAAAGACCTAAACCAAGACCCCTTTTTGCTTCATTTTCTCGATGATTTTTATTAAATATAATATCTTTATTTTTTATCTCATCTCCAAAACTTCTAAACTCCAAAATAGCCTCTTTTTCATTTTCTATTAAAACTACATCTATTATCTTATCTTTAGAACCATATTTTATAGCATTTGATAAGTTATTATCTATTATTCTTTCAAGTTCAATATCATTTATATAAATATAACTGGACTCTTCAATTTGCGGTTCTATCTTTTTAAAGTTTACTTTACTAATTGTTGAAAAGAAATTTATTCTCTCAATTAATGAGGTTTTTAAATCTACTTTTTTAGGCTTATATGAGATTGTATCCGAAGTTAAAAGATATGATAAATCTTCATAAGAGTTTGAAAGCATATTTATAGATGCATCAATTTGATCAATAAATGTATTCATACTACTATCTTTTTGAAACTTTTTTATCATCTCACTATTCATTAAAATATTTGTCAAAGGAGTTCTTATTTGATGAACAGTATCTGCAATGAATTTTTTATTCTCCTTTAAAAGATTACTATTTTGTTCTAACTCATTTGTAAATTTATCATATAAAATATTGTACTTTTTTGCAATTCTTGATAACTCATTATTGTAAGTTAATAACTCCTCTTCTACTTTTTTAGACTCTTTAATACTTTTTAAAATAGCCTCTATTGGTTTTGTAAATCTATTTTGAACAAATATAAAAATCAAAAAAAGTATAAAAACAATTACAAAAAGTGAACCTATATAGAGATTTTTTATATCTTTTAAAAACTCAACTCTATTACTTAAATCAATTTCAAGCTCCATAACAACATTCTCAAAACCCAAAAATTGAAACATATTTTTATCAAATATTGGTGCTGTTATAGTTAAAAGATTGGATTCTAAATTTTGAGTTTGTGCAAAGTTTATAGCTGAATTTACAATTGTAGAGTTTGTAATATTACTATTTTTAATAATATCTAAAGAGTCATACAAACTTTTCTTTGTCTCATTTTCTAGTTTTTTCAATAGATTATAGTATGAGTAACCATCTTTATTTTTAAAAACTCTATATACTCTTACACTATTATTTGATTGAAGATTTTCAACAACAAAAGAGATTGAACTATTTTTAATTTGAGTGTTTATAAAAGATAATTCCAAAAATATATCTTTTGATACTGAAGCATAAGCATATAATCTATACTCTAAATTTATTGGGTCACTATTTATAAACTTTGAAAAATATATATTTCCATCTAAACTCTTATTCATAAGAGTTCTAGCATCACTTATATTTGTTAAATCCAAATTTAAATCTTTTAAATCTGTTGTTTTATAAACTACATATGACTTATCTATTAAATATAGTTCAAAATCATAATTTTGTAAATTGTACTTTTTTTTCAACAAAAGCTTTAACTCATCTAAATCCATACTACTATCTTTTTTAAATAGAATTAAAGCATCATTTGCAATATTAAAAAAAAGATCTCCTGCATCATTAAACTCAATACTTCTGTTTTGAATAGAGTTTGATATAGCTTTTTTATGAAGTCTTACCTCACTATTTACAAATCTTTTTAAATCCTCATCATACTGATTTTTATAAGAGATATAATTTATAGTTAAAACAAAAAACAAAATTGCTGATAAAAATAGTATAAAAATATATAGTTGATATCTAAGTTTCATTTTAAATCTTTTTTTATCTCAAATCTATATCCAACACCTGTCTGTGAGAAAATAAATTTCTCATCACTATTAAAATATTTTCTCAATCCATTTACAAGCTGTCTTAAAGGATAAATATTTTTTATATCGTTCTCCCAAACATAATTTTCTAAAATCTCTGTTGATACTGTTTTATTCAGATTTTTAAGCAAAATAGTTAAAAGTCTTCTCTCTTTTCTTCTAATTCTAACAAGTTTTGAATCTATTGTAAGCTCTTCTGAAATAAGATTATAAGATATATTTTTAGATATTTTAATAATATTCTTATCTTCAATTTTTCCATATATTTTATCTATTTTTATCTCTAACTCTTCAAGATAAAATGGTTTTTTAATATACTCATCACAACCATTTTTATATGCAGTTTTAATATTTTCCAACTCCAAAGATGCTGTTATTATAATAATTGGACTTTTTATATCTTTATCTCTTATGGACTTTAAGATCTCTAATCCAGAAACTTTTGGAATATTAATATCCAAAATATATAAATCATAAAAATTTTTATCAATATAATAAAGTGCCTCTTCGCCATCTTCTAAAGAGTCAACTTCATAACCTTTATATTTTAAAAAATTAGTAATAGTAGTATTTAATTGAATATCATCTTCTATAATTAAAATTTTCATTCTAGCATTTTATCTAACTATATATTTAAAGACAAAATAGATAAAATCTTTTATGAAAAAATTTATAAAAATAGAGAGCAATATAGTAAATTTTGGTGATTGTAAAAATTGTGAAGCAAGATGTTGCAAAGGAGCTTTTGGAACATTATTTTCACAAATATTAAAAGAAGAGTTTGAAGTTCTTTATCAAAATTTTCCAATCTTATTTATTTTTGGCTCAAAAGGTTTTATAAAACCTATTATTTTAATATCAAATGGTTATGACTCATGCCCTTATTTAAAAAACAATCTTTGTTCTATTTATGAAAAAAGACCAAATGTTTGTAGAGTCTATCCATTAAGTCCAAATCTTGATAACTCAATCTATATAGATAGTTCTTGTCCTGAAGTTTTTAAAGAAACAAATAGTTTAGATATAGAAGTTGATTTTTTTTCAAATTATCAAGAAAGCTACCTAGATACTCACTTTGAGTTTAATAATCTAAAAATTGATGATTTTGAAGAGCTACTTTTTATAAAAAATATGAAATTTTTTAAATATATTGGAAAAGAGAGTTCAAAATATTTAGATTTTCATAAACTTTCCCTAAAAAATCTTAAAAATTATAGTTTTTATAAATAAAAAAAAGAGAGTGAATTTTCACTCTCTTTAAAAACTACTATTTGATGATTACATCATTCCAGGCATTCCGCCCATTCCACCCATACCGCTCATATCAGGCATTGATGGTTTATCCTCTTTAATATCTGTAACAGTTGCTTCAGTTGTTAAAAGTAGTGATGCTACTGAAACAGCATTTTGCATTGCAACTCTTTCAACTTTTGCAGGATCTACAATTCCAGCTTCAAACATATCTACATACTCACCACTTGCAGCGTTGAATCCTAAGTTTTCATTTGAAGATTTTTCAACCTCATTTGAAACAACACCAGCATCATAACCAGCATTTAAAGCAATCTGTTTTAGAGGTGCTTTAATAGCTCTTAAAACAATAGCAGCTCCAATTTGCTCATCGCCACAAAGCTCAAGTTTTACTTTAGCAGCAGCTCTTATAAGTGCAGCTCCACCACCAATTACAATTCCCTCTTCAACAGCAGCTCTTGTTGCACTTAAAGCATCATCAACTCTATCTTTTTTCTCTTTCATTTCAGTCTCTGTTGCAGCACCAACTTTAATAACAGCAACTCCACCACTTAATTTTGCAAGTCTCTCTTGAAGTTTCTCTCTATCATAATCACTTGTTGTATTAGCAATTTCTGCTTTAATTTGATTTACTCTTGCAAGAACTGCATCTTTACTTCCACTTCCATCAACAATAGTTGTATTATCTTTATCAATTACAATTTTAGAAGCCGTTCCAAGTGCACTTAAATCTGTAGTTTCAAGTTTCATTCCCATCTCTTCAGATACAACAGTTGCACCTGTTAAAACAGCAATATCTTCAAGCATTGCTTTTCTTCTATCACCAAATCCTGGAGCTTTTACAGCTGCAATTTGTAATGCACCTCTTAATCTATTTACAACCAAAGTTGCAAGTGCTTCACCATCTACATCTTCAGCAATAATAAGAAGTGGACGACCTGCTTTATTTACACCTTCAAGTATAGGTAAAAGCTCTTTTAGTGAAGAGATTTTTTTATCATATAGTAAAATAAATGGATTATTAAACTCTGTTGTCATTTTTTCAGGATTTGTAACAAAATATGGACTTAAATATCCTCTATCAAACTGCATTCCCTCTACAACATCAAGTTCATCTGAGATTCCTTTAGCCTCTTCAACAGTAATAACTCCATCTTTCCCAACTTTTTCCATAGCTTCAGCAATCATTTTTCCAATTGCACTATCTGAGTTTGCTGAAATTGTTGCAACTTGCTCAATTTCAGTTTTGTTTGCAACAACTTTTGAAGATTTTTTAAGCTCTACTAAAATAGCTTCACAAGCCTTGTCCATTCCTCTTTTTAAAGATATTGGATTTGCACCCGCTGTTACATTTCTAAGTCCCTCTTTGAAAATTGAGTGAGCTAAAACTGTTGCTGTTGTTGTTCCATCACCAGCTTCATCGGCAGTCTTACTAGCAACCTCTTTTACAAGTTGAGCACCCATATTCTCTAAAGTATCAGCAAGTTCTATCTCTCTTGCAACACTTACACCATCTTTTGTAATTGTTGGAGCACCAAAAGATTTTTGTAATAAAACATTTCTTCCTCGTGGTCCCATTGTAACTTTTACTGCATCGCAAAGTTTTTCAACACCTGCATATAATCTATTTCTTGCATTATCACTAAATATAATCTCTTTTGCCATAATATTTTCCTTTTATGTTAATTTTAATTTATTAAATATGTAAATAGACTCTTATTTACATAACTCCAATTACATTTTCAATATTTAAAATAAGATAATCTTTGCCTTCTAGTTTAATCTCAGTTCCTCTGTATTGTTCAAAAACAACTATATCTCCAAGATTTACATCTTCAACTTTACTTCCAACAGCAATTACTTTTGCAGTTTGAGGTTTCTCTTTTGCATTATCAGGAATAATTATCCCACTTGCAGTTTTGTTCTCAACCTCAGTTCTCTCAACTAGAACTCTTTCACCTAGTGGTTTAAAATTCATTTTCTTTCCTTTTATATATGATTTAAATTTTATTATTAGCTTAAAACTTAGCACTTGCTAGTTTTAAGTGCCAAATTCTATACAATTTTTTCTTTTTTGTCAATAAACCTTTAGTCAATTTAACTAAGAGTTGTATTTTTTGTGCCTATTTATGTAGTTTGTTAAAAGTTCTAAAAGAGAATCTTGTAGATTTTTATCAAAGTTATTTAATTTTTGTAAACACTTATTTGCCAATTTATCAGCACTATTCATTGCCTCTTTAAGTCCTAAAAGATTTACAAAAGAGTTTTTTAAACTATCATTTTGTGTAGTTTTACCAGCAACTTCACTGCTTTCAAGCTCATCAATAATATCATCTTGGATTTGAAATAGAAGTCCTAAATCTATTCCAAAATCATATAACTCATCTTGAATTTGCTCACTGTATGAAGCAATTACAGCGCCCATTTTAAGAGACGCAGCTATTAATTTAGCAGTTTTATTTATATGTAAAAACTCTAACTTCTCAAGTTCTAATATTTGTTTTTCAAAGTGGCAATCTATTGCTTGACCAATTATCATACCATTTAAACCACCATTATGTGCCAAAAGTTTTATTAACTCAATTTTTACATCATTATGAAGTGAAGCATTTGCTATTAGATTAAAGGCTTCACTATTTAAAGCATCTCCTACAAGTATAGCAGTTACCTCATCATATTTTGTATGAAGTGTAGGAAATCCTCTTCGTAAACTTGCATTATCCATAGAAGGCAAATCATCGTGTATTAGTGAGTATGTATGTAAAAATTCAATAGCAAGTGCTACTTTTAAACTATTATCAACTAAAAGTGGTTTTTTTGATTCTACAACACTTAAAAGCAACATTGGTCGAAATCTTTTTCCACCAGCTTTTAGCATATCTTGCATAGCTTCCTCAAAGTGTGGATGAAATGACTCTATCTTTGGAAGGTTATTTAGAAGGTAATCTTCAAATTTATTTAATAAATCTTTCATCTATTTTTGACCAAAAGCACCTAAATTACCCATTAGGTTCATTGCCATTCTTTTTTTATTCTCTTCACTTTGTTTTATAATATCATTCATGCAAGAGATTAGAAGTATTTGTAATGAGTCTTTATCTTCAAGAAGTGAGTCATCAATTTTTAAATCAACAACTTCTGAGTTTCCATTTATTGAAATCTCAACCATTCCACCACCTGCTTTTGCAGTAAATAGATTTTGTGCATTTTTTGATTCTTGCTCTTTTGCCATATCTTGGAATTTATTTATCATATCACCAAGATTTAAGTTTTTTAAATCAATACCATCAAACATAGTTACCACCTACTAAATCATTTGTAATAAGTTCAATATTATTTTTATCATCTACTAGCACAACAGTTGGTTTATAATTTTTTAACTCTTCTTCACTATATGTTGCATAAGCAATTACAATTATCTTATCTCCAACAGATACTTTTCTAGCAGCTGCTCCATTTAAGCACATATCTCTTTTTCCAAACTCACCTTTAATAACATAAGTTTGAAATCGCTCTCCATTGTTAATATTTACAACATCAACTTTTTGTCCAACTCTAAGATTACTAGCATTCATAAGCTCTTCATCAATAGTAATTGAACCAACATAGTTAAGATTTGCATCACTTACAGTTGCTCTATGAATCTTACTGTATAACATCTCAAATGTCATATCATTTAATCCTTTTCATCTAATTTTCAAAGCTTATATATTATACTAAATTTCTAAAAAATCTTATTAAAGGAAAAAAGTGAAAAAAGTTTTATTAATATCTTTATTTTGTACAATTTTATTTGCAAAAGATCCAGTAGCTATTATTGATACAAATATGGGAATAATCAAAGTTGAGTTAAAACCACAACTTGCTCCAAAAGCAGTTGAAAACTTTGTAACTCACTCAAAAAATGGTTACTACAATAATCAAATTTTTCATAGAGTTATAAAAAATTTTATGATTCAAGGTGGAGATCCAACAGGAACTGGAACTGGTGGAAAATCGATTTGGAATAGAGATTTTGAAGATGAGTTTTCATCAAAAGCTATCTTTGATAAACCTTTTATTTTAGCAATGGCAAATAGAGGTCCAAACACAAATGGAAGTCAATTTTTTATAACAACAACTGCAACTTATTGGTTAAATGGTTACCACACAATATTTGGATATGTAGTTGATGGTTTTGATGTTGTAAGAAGTATTGAAAATGTAAAAACAACTGGAAGATATGGTGGTGATAAACCTATTAGTGATGTGAAAATAAATAGTATAAAAATAGAGGAGTAAAGAAGATATTAATCTTCTAACTCTTCTTTACTAACAACTCTTTCAATATCCATAATAACTAGCATTTGATAATCTTCTACCCTAACATAACCTTTTAAATATTTAGAAGGAATAGCAGAACCCATCTCAGCAACAGGTGCAAGCATACTTGTATCAATTTTTTGTGTATCATCAACTAAATCTACAACAATTCCAACCATTCTTTTATCTTCAGTAATTACAATAATAATAGATGTATTTACATCATATACAATTGGTCCTGTATTAAATTTAATTCTAATATCTAAAATTGGAACAACTTCCCCTCTTGAATTAATCAAACCTTTTACCCATTCAGATGTATTTGGTAAAGTTGTAATATGATCAGGATAAGTTAAAATCTCTTTTATTTTTGGAAGTTCAATAGCATATTTCATTTTTCCTAATTCAAATGTCATAAACTCAGTAACATTTGAGCTACTTTTTTCTCTTGAGTTCTTATTTTCCATCTTCTATCCTTGTTTAAATATTTTGCAAAATTGCAATATTATACTTTTTGTTCACTTAAACTAATAATTTTTGCTATTGCTTTTATTTTAGCTGTTTGAAGTTCTATCTTGTCATCTACTTTTAAATTATCCAAAGATACTATTTTATTACCTTTAGAGAGTTGAACAAAACCAACTTTATCTTTTTTTTCTGGATTGTTTATTGCAAAAGATTGTTTTAGATTTTCTAAGTTATTTGAAAAAATATCTAATCTTGAAGATAACGTTCTTTTAAAACTATCTTCTAAAAGCTTAATTTGTGCATCAAAAAATATTAGTTTTGACTCTATTGAGTTTTGTTTAAATAAAGATTTTAAATTTACTAACTCTTGCTCTTTTCTTTGAAGAGTATTTTTTAATTTTGATTTTAACTCATTTACTAAACTATCAATATATAAAAGATGCTCATTTGCATTTGGAAGTGCTATTTCTATTGCATTTGATGGAGTTGCAGCTCTAATATCTGCTACAAAATCGCTTATTAAATAATCAATTTCATGTCCAACAGCTGAGATAATTGGTGTTTTTGCTTCAAAAATAGCATTGGCAACAAGCTCACTATTAAAAGACCATAAATCTTCAATACTTCCACCACCTCGACCAACAATCATAATATCACAATTTAAACTATCTGCAATTTTGATATTTTTTACAATATCTTCAATGCTTCCAGCTCCTTGAACTAAAGTTGGAATAAGTATAAACTCAACTAAATTCCATCTAGCACTTGCAACTTTTTTCATATCTTCAATAGCAGCTCCAGTAGCACTTGTAACAATTGCTATTTTTTTTGGATATTTTGGTAAAGCTTTTTTAATACTTTGCTCAAAGTAACCTTTTGCTTGAAGTTTTGTTTTTAATTGCTCATAAGCTAAAGCCAAACTTCCAATTCCACTTGGCTCTATTTTTGTGCAAAGAAGTTGATAGTTTCCTCTTGGAACAAAAACTGTTATATTTGCAGTAATTACAACTTTTAATCCATTTTCAAGTTGAAATTTCAGATATTTTGTATTTCCTTTAAACATAACACAAGATATTGTTGAGTTGTCATCTTTAACTGAAAAATATATATGTCCAGAGCTATGATTTACTAAGTTTGAAATCTCTCCTTCTACTAGAACCTGCATAAATGTAGTTTCTAGTAGAGATTTGATTTGAGTATTTAATGTAGTTACACTAATAGGATTCATTAAACTTTTTTAGCAATTATTAGTGTTGAAATTTTCATAGAGAAAGCTTTTGTATAAATAGGCTCTAATCCAGCTTGTTTTAGCTCTTTTTGTAAATTTTCAGTTGTTAAAAACTCATCAATAGAGTCTGGTAAGTATCTATATGCCTCTTTATTTTTAGATATTAATCCACCTAAAATTGGTAAAATCTTATCCATATAAAATGCTGTTAAATGGTCAAGCAATGTCTCTTTTTTATTCTTAGTAAACTCACTAATTACAACTAATCCACCTTTTTTTAAAACTCTTGCAAACTCTACAAAAGCCTCTTGCCTTTGAACAACATTTCTAATTCCATAAGATATTGATACTATATCAGCACTCTCATTTTCTAGTGGCATTTTTGTAGCAAATGCCTCTATAAACTCAACCTCTGGAAGCTTCTTTTTACCAAACTCCATCATTCCAACGCTTGGATCTATTCCAACAATATTTTTTAGAGTTATACCTTTTTTCTTTGCATTTTGTTTCCAAAAAATTATCATATCACCTGTTCCACAAGCAACATCTACAATTTTTTCAATCTCTTGTTTTCCATAAAGTTCAAAAGTTTTATTACAAGCTTTATCTCTCCAGCTCTTATCAATTCCCATTGACATAACTCTATTTGCTTTATCATAAGTTGGAGCAATGTTGTTAAACATTGATACTATTTTTTCTTGTTTTTCCAAAATATTATCCTCTTTTTATATTTTATATTAGATATTTTCCAACAAAAATACCAAAAATCAAACCTATGTTCAATGAAACTGCAATCTTCATAATTGAGAGCCTCTTATCAACATAAGGAATTCTATTTACTATCTCTTCTTGAACTTTTAAACTAGCTTCAAAGTTGATTGAAGCTTTATCTAAATTATCAACTGCTTTTTTTATTGCAAGTTCGCTAAACTCCATTCTCTCAACAAGCTCTTTTGCTTGTTTGAAGCTCATTTCACTCATTTTTTAATCTCTATCCATCTATCTAAATCACAAAAAATTTTGTTTAAAGTATTAAGCACATAATCTTTTGCTTCAGTTTGAATTCTTCTAAAAAATAGATATTTTCTAGCAGATTCAACATCACCTAACTCTTTTGCCTCAATAGCTTTTTTTGCAAAATCTGTATTATTGTAAGCCATCTCCCAAACTGTACTTCCTAGGTATCTACTCATAGTAATAATTTTGTCATTTTGAACTGGAAAATATTTTGGATCTTTTACAAAATCACAAATCACAGAGTTTGAATCTAAATATTTATGCCCAAAGAAGTTTATAAACTGCTCACTATAATAATCTTCATGCATAGATATAGCTCGTGTAAGAGCAAATATAATATTCTCTTCTGGATTTTTCTCAATTTTTCTAATTTTTTTCATAGTTGCAATTGCATTTTTTCCATCAAGTTCACCATCACCTAAAGGAATAATCCACTTAACATTTCCAAAGCTACCAACTTTTTTTATCTCATCAAGAACTAGTGCTGAAGTCTTATTTCCACCAACATCAACTATAACTTGATGATTATCATCCATTAAAATCAACTCATCAAGTTCATTTATCTTATTAGTTCCTAGCATTCTTTTTTCTACTATTTCAGTTCTTGTAAAAGATCTTGAATCGTTATTTTCATCATCTATTTCAATATAAGTTATCTTTTTACCATGTTTTTTATACAAATATGGAGCAATTACCTGCATAGCAACAGTAGATTTTCCTACACCACCTTTTGTTTGTGGAATTATAATCATCTTATTTATCCTTTTGTAATACTTTTTTTAAATAATTTCTTTGAAAAAATGCTTTTGATTTTATCCAAATTATGATTAAACAACTATTGCATCTGTTTGGTAAATTTTACTACTATTGCAAAACTTTTTAAGTTTAAAACTATTTGTTGCAACTCCATTTTCAATATCCACAACCATCATTTGAAGTATTGTTTTACAAGAGTTTGGAACATCAAAGTGGCTACCAATTCCAGTTGTTGCTCTTTGAATTGGAGCTTTCTCATCCATTCCAATTACATTATCATAACAACCTGTTAATCCAATATCTGTTAAATATGCAGTATTTTGAAAAATTTGTAAATCATCTGTTCCAACATGAGTGTGTGTTCCACATATGGCACTAACTTGATTTTTAAACATCATAAGCATTACTCTTTTTTCACTTGTTGCTTCACCATGAAAATCTACAAATATGTTTTTAACTCCTTGCTCTATTAGATCATTAATAACTTTTTTAGCAAGATTAAATGGATTTTCAACAAGTGGCATTGAGTATTGTCCCATAAGATTTAATATAGCAATACTCTCTATATTTTCACCAACTTGAACATCTTTTATTACTAATCCTGTTCCAACTACTCCCTCTGGATAGTTATGAGGTCTTAAAATATTATTGTTTTCAAGTAAAACTTGTAAATCTTTTTTCTTATCAAAGCTGTGGTTACCACCTGTTATTACATCAACTCCAGATGAAAAAAGCTCTTTTGCACTTTCAATTGTAAGTCCAAAACCGTGACTTGCATTTTCACCATTTGCTATTACTAAATCCAATTTATACTCAGCTCTTAAATGTTTTAAACTCTCTTTAATTATCTTTCTTCCAGGACGACCAACTATATCGCCTATAAATCCTATTCTCAAACTATATCCTCTTTTAAAATTTTTAATCTTATCTCAAAAACTGCACCAAATTCACCATTATAAGCATCTATAAATCCACCATTCTCTTCAACAATATTTTTAGCAATAGATAGACCTATTCCCATTCCACCCTTCTCTTTTTGACTATTGAAAGGTTCAAATAGTTTTTTCATAGCCTCATTCTTTATTCCACCTGCACTATCTTTAAATCTAATAAGAATATCTTTTTCAAAAGTTGAAACCTCTATTTTTAACCATCTTTTATCATAATCTTCAATTTTTTCAAGTTCATCTAAAGCATTATTTATAATAATAATCCAAACTTGCTCAATTTTTTGTTTTTGACCATAAAAATAGATAGTTTTATTAAATATTGTTTTATCATCCAAATCAAATAAAGTATCATTTAAATAGATTTTACTTATATGTTTTGCTCTATTTTGAGCAATAGTTAATGCTGTTTGAATTGTTTGATAGATATTTATCTTCTCTTGATTTGAAGCTTTAGAGTGTGTAACTTCTCTCATAGATTCAACAATATTTGCAATTCTATCTATTCCATCTTTTATTTTTTTACTATCTTGTAGCATTCTTTGTTTTATTTCTGTATCTTCTAAATCATTTATATCATAAGACATTAACTCAAGATTTCCTTTTACATAAGTTAAAGGAGTATTTATCTCATGTGTAATTCCAGCTGCTAAACTTCCAATGTAACTTAGTTTTGCACTTTTTATCTGCTCTTCTAAATGAATCTTCTCTTTTGCTTTACTCTTTGCTAACTCTTGCTTTATTCTAGTTTCAAGGTTTAAATTCAACTCTTGTAAAACTCTTTTATCTTCAAGTGAATTTACAATAAAAATAATCTGCTCTTTCTCTCTTAAAAGTCTTAAACTAAGCTCTAAATGGATTTTTAAACCATCTTTTTTTATAAAAATTTTCTCTATTTTTTGAACTTTTATTAAATCACTCATAGCATTTAATAGTTTTTTTAACTCTTTTTTTGAATCTGCTAATATTAAATTTAAAGGTGATAATCTAATTAACTCTATCTCTTCATAGCCCAAAAACTCACAAAGCTGACTATTTACTTTTATAAATTTAAAATCTTTATTTAAAAGTGCAATTCCACTATGTACATTTTCAAAAATACTATTATATATCTCAACTTGATTATTTAAATTAAAATATAGATCTTCAATCTTCATCTTATCAGTACTATCTATACAGATAATATTAAAATATTGATCAAACTCATCATTTATAACCTCTACAAAAATATCTACAAAAAACCTATCGCCATTTTTCTTAAAACCTTGAATATTTTTTAGACTCAAGCTCTTTTTTTCATAAGATTTTTCTACACTTTTTTTAATGATTTTTTTCAAATTTCTATTTATTAATCTCTTATATTTATGACCCAAAAGTTCACTTTTTGAATAACCCAAAAAGCTAGAAAATGCAGAGCTGATATTTTTTATAACTCCATCAAAATCTACTTTTATAAATAGAATATATCTATCCATAATCTCACTATTTTTATTTAAAATATCATTATACTCTTGATTAAAAATATCAAGTTCCTCTTTTTTTGTCTCTATTTTCTTATTATTTTCGGCAATTAATAGAGTAGTTATAATTGAAAATATAAGTGATAAAAATAGCGTAACATATAAAAGATTTGAAAAATTATTAAATAGAAAATATTTATAACTCTCTTTATCTTTTTTTACTAAAAATAGATAAAAATCACTATCATTTAAATCTATTTTTTTATAGATAAAATCATCTAAATCTATTGATTCTTGAAACTCATATCTATTTAAAAATATTAATTTTTCATTTTGATTAGCAAAAAAATCTCTCATATCAATTTTAAGAATAAAAAACTCTTTTTTTGCTCTAATTGCGAAATTTAAAATATTTTTATTATTTTCATCCAAAAAGATATGCTCTTCATTTAAATTTAGAGTTCTTAATGTTTTAAAATACTCTTTATTGTAGTTTGTCTGTAATCTTGAGTTACTGTTTTGACTATTTTGTAATATATATCTATCTTTAGAGCTAAAATCCAATGACTTAAACTCTAAAATATTTTTATCGTTTAAAACTCTATTTTTAATAAAATTAAAGATATCATCTTGGGTTTTTAAAGAGTCAATAGTTGATTCTACAATAGATAGTTTTTGTCTATATAGATCTAATAAATTTAAAAGTTTATCTTCTTGATTTTTTAAAATAGTATTTGAAATTTGTTGATTATTTGTTTGAATATAACTGCTATGGTAGTTATAAAATGAGTTTAAAAAAAATGCAAATAAAAAGAGAAAAAAGATCAAAAATGTAAAAAATATCTTAATATAAAAAGGTAACCGCATTATTTCGCTTTTTTAATTTTTATATAATATGTTGTCTCTTTTTCACTATTTTTACACCAAAAAATAGCTCTATTTTTATCAATTAACAGCTTTGCTAAATGTATTTGTGAATCTAAATAAGTATCATCAATCTTATTTAAAATATCATCAAGAAACTCTCTTTTAGCTTCATTTTCAATATCTTCACTAATCTTAATTGTAAGCTCATCTAAAATTGTTGTTGTCAAAATTTTTATATTTGCTTTTTTTATATCATAAGTATTTATCTGATCTAATATAAATAAAATTATATTTTGAATAATAGATTTTAGTTCAAAAGAGCTAATTTGTAAATCAATATTCTCATCAATATCAAAAGATAAGTTTGTATTTAAATTTTTAAGATTTTGTTTTAAATTGTGGTTAATACTATTTAAAACTGAACTTAGATTTGCTCTTCGTTCACTTGAGAAGTTAAATATCTTTTTTGTATCGTTTAAAATAAAAGATAGATTATGAAGCTCTCTTTTTACTCTACTTTGTAAAATTTCAATTGAATTCTCATCAAAATTTTTCTCATCACTAGCTCTATCTAATTCATAAGATATTTTCGATATTGACTGCTGCCACTGATGAGAGATAGAGTCCATAATTTTTGATAAAAATGATATCTTTGCATCATCTTTTATATCTTTATCAAGAAGTCTTAACTCATTTAATCTATTTGATAAATCCTCTTTTAAAAGTTTATTCATCTTTTCAAGTTGTTTTGCATCTGTAATATCTGTTCTAATTGAACTGTAACCAATATGCCTATTTTTAATATCATATGTAGAGAAAATTTTTAATCTTACCCAATAAGTATTTCCAAATTTATCTCTATTTTTAATCTCACCTTGCCAAGTATGCAATATCTCTAAATCTTTTTTTAACTTTTTATAAAAGTTTTCAGATACATCATCATGTCTTAAAAGATCAATATTTTTCCCAATTATCTCATCTTTTGAGTAACCAGAGCTTTTACAAAATGCTTTTGAAACATTTGTTATCTTTCCATCTAAATCAAAATCTATTTTTAAAATATGGTTATCAATAATATTTGAAAGTTCATCATATTTTAGTTGCAAAATATCTTTTTTTCTTTTTATTTGTAATAAATATGCCAAAATGAAAATCAAAATAACAACAAATATACTAAAAAAGATAAGTAAGTAGCCATAAAAATCATCTATTTTTGCTATTTTTTTATCTGATTTATTGTAATAAACCAAATACAAAGAGTCTTGATAAAACTCTAAATATGATACAAATGCAAAAGTTAAAATATTTTTATTGCCATCTTTTTTAACAACAAATGTATCATCTTTTCTATTTTCAAAAGCTTTTTCCAATCTCTTTATACTATTTTTATTTGTTAAATATAAAGAGAAATCATCTTCTTGCAATTTAGATGCAAATAGTTTTTTAAATTTAAATTGTGATGAGTTTTGTTCAAGTTTTTCCAAAACCAAATCTAAATCAAACTCTATGTTCATTATAGATATTAGGTTTAAATTTTTATCAAATATTGGTTTTGAAAAGACCAAATACCCCTCATCTGAGATATTTTTATATGCTTTTTGCTCTTTTTTACTATTTATAACTTTTTCAATTAGTGAAATAGTAAGTGGATCTTTGAAGTTTAAATCTTTGAAATTTAAAATTTGAGCACCATCAACACTATAAAAACTAATATCAAAAACTCCCAAAGTAGTATAATATGAGTATTCAGCTTCTATTGCATCATAAAGAAGATTTTTTAATCGCATATCATTTTTTTCACTACTTATAATATCAACAATTTTATTACTTTTAATAATCTCTGTAAAATATACAAACTCAGCCGTATCTTCAAGCTCTTTGATTAAAAGTTCATAATCTTTTAATACTTTATCTTTGATTTGTAAATTTACCTTTTCAAAATCACTATTTTTTAAATAGTTTAATGAAAATATTATTGTAATTACTACTAAAAAAAAGAGTATCGCATACCTTATTTTATTCATTAATTAATTCTCATTTAGTATCTCTAATACTTGTTTCTCCAAAGCTTCAAGAGAACTAAATGGTTTCATTATATAGTGAGTTGCTCCCTCTTTATGAGATTTTAAAACTTTATCCAAAGTTGAATATGCTGTCATCATAACAACTTTTTGATCTTCACCTTTATCTCTAATTTTTTCTAAAACATCAATTCCATTCATTTGTGGCATCATAATATCTAAAAGTACTAAATCATATTTTGAACTCTCATTACTACTTAAAAATGTAAGAGGATTAGAAAAAGATGAAATTTTGAATTTTGGATTTCTACTTAAAAATCTATTTAAAAGATCTAAAATTTCTGTTTCGTCATCAACTATTGCAATATTAAATTTTCTATTTTCCATTCGTTACTCCTTTATTAAATAGTTTTGTTGCAGCATCTTTCATAACTGCATTGTTTTTCTCTTCCAAAATTTTATCTAAATATAAAAATACTTTTTCACTAGCATTTTCGACTAACTCTATCTTATTTTCAATTAGCTCTTTTGAACACGATATCTCATTTCCTGAACACTCTTTTGCTAAAATATTTGCCTCTTTGTGTACAACTGAGTGAGGATTATCTAAACTTTTAAATGAAGGTACAAAACTAAACTCCTGTTTTCCAAGTCCTGTATTATACCATTGACCTAATCTACACTGTGTATGATCAACTGCTTTAAAGTTATTTGGATTTCCAAAAATCAATTGATATAGATTGTTTTTATAAATAACATGATCTAGCTTTGCAAGATTTATAAATATCTTATTTGAAATACTCTCAACTTCATAAACTGCTCTATTTGAATTTTTTTGGAAACTATTCATTAAGCCGCTTAAAGTATCAATTCTAGTTTTTGTCTCATTTACAACATTTGTAACAACATCTGAACTAGTTTTTATCTTCTCTGTTTCATGCTGAATTGTTGTAACAACATCTTTTATCTGTTTTGCAGCATCCGCACTTCTACTAGCTAGATTTCTCACCTCTTGTGCAACAACAGCAAAACCTTTTCCAGCTTCACCAGCAGTTGCTGCTTCAACAGCAGCATTTAGTGATAAAATATTTGTTTGGAAAGCTATCTCTTGAATAATATTTATAACAGAAGCGATATCTTGGCTCTTTACAACAAGTGAATTTACAACTTCATTTTCACTTGCAATTTCACTATGAAGATTGTCCGTATATGAAACTATCTCTTTAATCAGATTTAAACCTTTTGTTGAACCATCTGCTGTCTCATTTGACTCTTTTTGCATAGATTGTAGCTCTTCTAAAAGACTTAAATATGTAGTTTGAGTATCACTTAAAGATTTTGTAACATTTTTATTATGTCTTGCTAAAAGTCCACCCTCTTTATTATCGTGAATTGATGTTTTTCTTAAAGCAACAAGTGTATAGTTTTTGAATTTTTTAGCAACAGCTTCAGCTTCGCACTCTTGTAAAAGAATTCTATCTTCCCCTTTTTTTACCGCTTCAATAATAGGAGAAAAATCACTTAAATTTGTTTTAGTAACACTATTTGCAAAGAAAAGTTTATCATTTTCATCAAATACAGCCATTCCTTCATCTATTGAAAGTGTTGATATTTTTTTAAAAAGTTCAATCTCTTCATCTTTTTTATTAAGTAAAGTATCAAACTCTTTTTTAAGTTTATCAAACTCTTTTTTAACCAACTCATCTTTTTTGATAAGTTCAGTTTTTAAAGCTCTTATTTCAAGTTCTAAGTTCTTAATTTTCTCATCTTTTTCTTTGCTGCTAAAAAACATCTCTTCTCCTATGCTTTATTAAATTCTAAAGGGTAGCTAAAATATACTTAAAAATTATTTTGCTCTTTTGCACATAAGTAAGCTTGAGAAAAGATTATTTGAAAATTAAATCCACCTAGCTCTCCCGTTAAATCCAAGCACTCTCCTATAAAATACAAATCTTTTTGTTTTAAACTCTCAAATGTTTTATGATTTATCTCATCTGTACAGATGCCACCTTTTGTAACTTCTGCTTTTGTATATCCAAAATTTCCAGCAGGAGCAAAACTATATTTGTTTAATATTTTTAAACTCTCAAGCTCCTCTTTGCTCAATTTTGAACAAGGTTTATCCTCTAAATTTATCGATTTTAAAAACTCTTGAGTAAATCTTTTTGGTAAAGGCAAGGCTGTTGAGATATTTTTATTTCCAACTAAAAGTTTTTTAATATCAATATTTGGTAAAAAATCAATTGCTATTTTTCCCTTTTTCCAATACAAAGAGCTACTTAAAACAGCTGGTCCACTAAAACCTTTATGAGCAAAAAGTAGATTTCCTTCTATCTTTTTATCTTCAACAAATATATTTACAAATATTGAAAGTCCTGATAAATCTTTAAACCAAAACTGCTCTTTTTGAACTGTAAAGCCTACAAGTGCTGGATTTAAATCAACTACTTTATGATTAAACTTTTTTGCAATATCAAAAGCAATAGTTGAAGCTCCCAAAGAGGTGTAAGATAAACCTCCACTAGCAACTACAACTTTTTTTGCTTCAATACTGCCTCTACTTGTAGTTATTGTAAAAAAATTATTATATGAAATATCCAAAACCTTTGTAGAGAGAAACTTTTTTATATGAGTTGTTAAAAGATTAAACATATCTATAACATCTTGGCTAGAGTTACAAAAATATGTACCTTTTACTATTTTTGGATTTATTTTTGGATAGAGCTGATTTTTATTTAAAAATCTAAGCAAATCATCTTTTGAGAATCTTTTTAAAATATCTTTGGCAAAATCTCTATCCCCTAAATAGTTATTTTCACTTACAAACTCATTTGTAATATTACACTTTGCTCCACCTGAAACTTTTATTTTTTGCCCTATTTTATCATTTGAATCTATTAAACAAATATTTTTAAATTTTCTCTTATCTAAATTTGAAGCAAACATCAAACCACTTGCACCTGCTCCAATTATTGCTATGTCGTAAATTTTATATCCTTTTTTATGGTAAAAATATTTTTACCATCTATATAATCATAAAGCAGATTATACCCATTTGCTTTTAAAATATTAAATACAATATAGAGTCCCAAACCAAAAGATTCATTTGAAGTTTTTATAGAAAATGGCTCTAAATATTTTTGAAAATCCCCTTTTAATTTCTCACCATCATTTATAAATAAAATATCATCGCCAATAGTTTTTATCTCAAGAGATTTGCTACTTGAGTATTTTATTGCATTATCAATTAGGTTTTTTATAGCAATACTAAAGAGCCTAAAATTCACAAAAAGCTTTATATTTTCGTAAGAGTTTTTTACCAAACTATCTTCAAGCATCAAAATATCTTTTGCTTCATCTAATAAATCTTCTAAAAAATAGCTCTTTTTTTCTAAAATTTTATTTTGAGATATTAACTCTTCAATAGTTGCAAACTCATTTATTAAAGACTCTAAACGATTGAAAACCATCTTTAGTTTTTCACTATTCTCTTCATTTTGTTCAAGCTGCAGAAGAATTTTTCCTTTTGTAATTGGAGTTTTAAGTTCATGCATAATATTTCGTATAAATACATTTCTTGACTCTTTTATATTTTTTAGTTTTTTTGCACTATTTTTAAACTCTTTTGTCAAAATTGTTATCTCATCATTTTTGCCACTACTTTTTATCTCAAAATCAAACTTCTCATCTCCAAGATTTATAACCTTATCTTTTAAAATCTTAAGAGGAAAAAGCTGTTTTAAGGTTCTTATATATAAAAAAGTTAAAACAAAAAATAGGATAAAAAATACAAAAACAAGATAATAGCTATTTGAAAAACTACTACTTTCACTATCTTTTATTAAAAAACTAACTCTTGGTCTTTCAAAAAGTAGATAGTTTTTGTCATCTATTACAAATATTTTAAAAACCTCTTTGCCCCTATTTCTTGAAAATATAAGTTTTTTATTTTTATTTTCTAAAATAGGTTTTATATCTTTATCAAAATATAACTCATAGTTCATATCTTTTAAAAAACTTTTAAACTCTTGATTTATGTTGTGTCTTTGTTTATCAACTACTTTAAAAAGCGGTCTATATTTATCTATTAACTCTCTATCTTTAAGATAGTTTTCATTTGTAAGTAAAAATATAAATGAAAAAATAAGAAGTAATATTGTAATAATATAGTTTAAAGTACTTGAAAATATTATTGAATCTTTGTTCATTGTATAAATTTATACCCCATTCCTCTAATAGTTTGAATATATTTTGGCTCTTTTGGATTCTCTTCTATTTTGTGTCTAATTCTATTTATTATAACTGCAAGTGAACCACTACTTTCATAATCACTATTTAAAACATCTGAGTTTTCAAAAATATCCTCTCTGCTTACTATGAACCCCTCTCTTTTTATAAATAGACTTAGTATTTCAAACTCAGCGGCTGTTAATTTAATATATTCACCATCTTTTGTAATCTCTTTTTTCTCCTCATTTAAAAGAAATTGTTTTTTAATATTTGGCTCATCTACTTGTATTGATTTATTAAATCTTCGTAAAATTGTTCTAATACGAACCTCTAACTCTCTTGGGTCATAAGGTTTTGGTAAATAGTCATCAGCTCCTAATTTTAAAGCAGTAACCTTATCTGTAATATCACTTCTTGCACTTGAAATTATAATTGGTATATCAAATTTATTAACAAGCTCTTTACAAACATCTAATCCATCCATACCAGGAAGTGTTAAATCTAAAATTATCAAATCAAATTTTTCTAATTTTAAACTAGAAAGAGCCAAAAATGGCTCTTCATAATTTACTACTTGAATATTAAACTGCTTTAAATAGCTACTTAAAACATTTGCTAACTCTAAGTCATCCTCTATCATTGCAATTTTTATCATAGTTTAATCTTCAAATCTTTGTTTCATTCTCTCTTTTCTTAAATCAAGCAAAGTTCTTAACTGCTCTTTTTGTTTTGAATCTAAAACTTTATAAGCTTTCTCTATTGTATTAGCATGTAACTCTTGATTTTTCTCTCTCTTATCTTTCATAATTTTAATAAATTTCTCTTTATCAAAACTATCTTTTGAGAAAGCATCACAAGGAAACTCTTGGTTTTTTTTGCTATCTTTTATTATATTGTCAATCTTTGTTTTTTGATCTTTTGTTAAATTTAACTCATAAAAAATTCCTAAAATACCACTTTGTTGTTTTGACATCATTTTGTTATCTTTTTTATTTATTGGGCAGTTTTGATTATCTTTTCTAAAATCACAATTTGCCCCACCTTGTTGTGCATAAAGCCCACTTACCAAAATTGAAGCTAAAGCTAAACTTGATACGATTTTTCTCATTTGAAATCCTTTTTTTAAGATAATGAAATTATTACATAACAACTTTAATGAATCTTAAATTTTATATTAACGAAACCTTACAATAAACAAAAAATAATATCTGTTTTGATACAATCTAAGAATTTAAAAAATAATTTTAAAAAAGAGAAAGAATGAAATTATCAAAGTTTTTAACAAAATTTATATTTATTATAGCCTTCACATCAGTTGCTTTAGCCTTTATTGTATCTGTTATTTTTCAATATAAAAGTTTCAAGAATGAGTTAAAACATTTAAGAGTTGAATTTACTGAACAGAAAAAACGAGAGGTAAAAAATGAAGTTAAAATGCTTTATGAAATTATTGATTATAGAGAAAATATTTTAAGAAAAAAAGTTGAAGATTTACTAAAAGATAGAGTAAATCAAGCTTATAATTTAGCTATGGATATTTACAATAAAAATATTGATACAAAATCAGAAGAGGAGATAAAGTATCTTATTGCAAAATCTTTACAAGATTTTAAATTTAAAGATAAAAATAGTTATTTTTTTATAAATAGTAATAGTGGACAAGCTATTTTATTTGATAATAATATTATGTTAGATAAATATTTTGATGTTATAAATCTAAAAGATTCAAAAAATAAGTTTATAATTCAAGAACAGATTAAAATAGCAAAAGAGAAAAAAGAGGGATTTACAACAAACTATTTTGTTAAACCAAATAATAAAAATGAAAAAAAACATATAAAACTATCATATATTAAATTTTTTGAACCTTTTGACTGGCATATTGGTACAGGAGAGTATTTAGATGAGTTAAGAGAGAAAAACAAAGATGAGATTTTAAGCTGGCTAAACTCTTTAAAATATGAAAATAGTAGTTATATGTTTTTAAATACAACAGATGGTAAAACTTTGATTTTTGAAGGTAAAAAAACAAAATCAGCACCTCACCCATTTCCAGAGCTATTTAAAAAGCAGTTAGAGATTGCTCAAAATAAAGATGGCGGTTTTTTTGAATATAACTTTAAAAAACCAAATAGCAATGAAGAGTTTGAAAAAATATCATTTTTGAAAAAATATGATGAGTATGGTTGGGTAATTGGTTCTGGGGTATATTTAGATGAAGCTGAAAATGAGTTATTAAGAAAAGAGGCTTTGTTTAAGAAAAATATAAATCAGCAAATATTATCTATGTTTGTTATATTTTTACTTATTTTAGTAGCTATCTATTTTATTTCAAAATATTTAGCAGATTTTATAAATAAAAATATCAAAAATGTAATTCTTTCTTTTAATAAAGCATCTTTAAAAAATGAGAAGATAGATACAAATAGTTTAAGCTTTAAAGAGTTTATAATTCTTGCAAATAGACTTAATAAAACTTTAGAAAATAAAAATATAGTTGAGAAAAAACTACAAGATTATGTAAATATTGTTAATCAAAATGTGATAGTTTCAACTACCGATAAAAAAGGCGTTATAACTGAAATTAGTGAAGCTTTTTGTGAAATATCAGGATATAAAAAAGATGAACTTATAAAAAAATCTCACAACATTGTAAGACATCCTGATACTCCTGCTACTTTTTATGAAGATATGTGGGAAAAACTTTTAAACAAACAAGAGTGGAGAGGTGAGATTAAAAATCTACATAAAAATGGGGATACTTATTGGGTTTATGCAATTATCACTCCTATTTTAAAAAATGATGAGATTGTAGGTTTTACCTCTATAAAAACAGATATTACAAATAGAAAGTATATAGAGGAGCTTTCAATAACAGATGAGCTAACAAAGATTTATAATAGAAGATTTTTTAATACAAAAATAGAAGAGGAGATAAATAGAGCAAAAAGAGACAACAAAGAGCTTTGTTTGATTTTCTTAGATATTGACTTTTTCAAACAGTACAATGATACTTATGGTCACCAAGAGGGAGATTTTGTAATAAAAAGTGTAGCAAATGTTTTGAAAAATAGAACTCACAGAGCTGGAGATTTTGCATTTAGAGTTGGAGGAGAAGAGTTTGCTGTAATTTCTCATATTGAAAAAAGCAAGGCTATGGATTATGCTTTATTGATAAAAAATGATATTGAAAATCTAAAAATAGAGCATAGTGGAAACAAAGTTTCTCAATATGTAACAATCTCTCTTGGAGTGGTTTGTAAAAATGGTGTTGAGATAAATAGTAGCGAAGAGTTATATAAAAATGCAGATGAAAATCTTTATGAAGCAAAAAGATCTGGAAGAAATTGTGTGGTTATGAAATAATGTTGATTAAAGTTGCTACTTTTAATCTTTTTCAATTTTGCTCAAATAACCACTCTTTTTACACAAAAAAAGATAGATTTACCAAAAGCGATTGGGAAGAGAAAAAATCTTGGATAAAAAAACAGCTTCTTAAAATGGATTGCGATATTGTAGGTTTTCAAGAGGTTTTTTCACAAGATGAGTTAAAGAGTCTTGTTTTGGAGCTTGGATTTAAAGAGTTTGTAGTTGTTCAAACTCCAAGATTAGAAGAGAAAAACCAAGTTTTTAAATCTACAACAGTAGCATTAGCTACTAAATTTCCAATTAAAAATATAGAAAAAGTAGAGACAAAAGATAATTTCTCTTTTGCAAGAGAGCCTATAAAAGCAACTATTTGCCTTAATGATAATTTAGAAATTGTTGTATATGTAGCTCACTTAAAATCAAATAGATTAAATGAGTTTGAGTATAGATTTACAAAAGATACGACTCTTGAAGAGAAAAAAAACAAACTTGATATTGCTTTAAAAAACAACTACTCTCTTTCATTAAAACAACGCCTTAATGAGGCAAAAACTCTTCACTTTGATATAAAAAAACAAAAAAGTGCATCTATTTTGCTTTGTGATTTAAACGATAGAGAGTATTCAATAACTATTGATGCACTTACAAACAAAAGGTTTTATATAAAAGAGCTTTTAAAAGATGATTTAGTTTTGTTTGATAGCTATGATTTTGCACCAAAAAAAGTTTACAATCCACATCCAGAGTTCAAAGGTTTTAAAAGAACACCAACAAGCTATTTTATAGGCAAAGGAAACACTCTTGATTTTATTTTTGTAAATAGATTTTTAAAAGATAAAATCAAAGATTTTAAAGTTTTTGATGAGCATTTAAAAAAGAATCAAAATGGAAGTTTGGCTACAAGTGACCATGCACAAGTGGTCTGTGAAATAGAAGTTTAAATAGAGAAATTAAAAAATCAAGGGGATAAAAAATTGTCAATGTTTCAAAAAACAGTTTTAAATAGTATAAGTCAAGATGAGATTTTGGTAGCCACTAGATGGGCTTCGTTTCAAAAGTTTTTAGCAAAAGTTGAGTATATAAAAACAGTAAAAGAGGAAAAATATCAAGATGGTTTTTTGGTTGATATTTTTGAAAAGTTTTCGGATTATAAAATCAATAATTCTAATTCAAATTATTTTAACTTAGAAAAAATAAAATTAATGGAAAATTTATATTACAAATTAAAATATTTTTATTGTAGTTTAAATATTTTTGATACAATTGCTAAAAAAATTAATTTAAAAGATTTAAAAAAATGAAATTTATGGATTTTTGTGCTGGTATTGGCGGAGGAAGAATAGGTTTAGAAAACCTTGGAATGTCTTGTGTTGGCTTTAGCGAAATAGATAAAGATGCAGAAATAACATATAAAGAATTTTTTGGTAAAGATGAAAAAAACTATGGGGATTTGATGAAAATCGACCCTAGTGATCTACCAGATTTTGATTTTATGGTAGGTGGTTTTCCATGCCAAACATTTTCAATTATTGGTACTAGATATGGCTTAGATGATGAGGAAAGAGGACAAGTAATTTATGGCTTAGTTAAAATACTCAAAGCTAAAAATGTAAAATATTTTATTTTAGAAAATGTAAAAGGTTTATTAAATCATGATAAAGGTAATACTTTAAAAATTATTTTAGAGCTCTTAGATAGTGCAGGGTATAGAGTATATCACAATATATTGAACAGTTTAAATTTTGGTGTACCTCAAATGAGAGAGAGAATATATTTTGTTGGAGTTCAAAAAGATTTAATTGATGATAATTTTAAATATGAATTTCCGAAATCAAGTAATACAAAAATAAACATAGAAGAGTGTTTAATAGATGATGAAGAATTAATATTTGATGAACGATTATCATCGTATCAAACTTTTTTAAAATATTTAAACAATAAATATAATAAAAATAAATATAAAATTGATGATTTATTATCAGAAGATTTTAAAGTAATAGATACAAGACAATCAGATTTGCGGATTTATGATAAAAAAACTCCTACTTTAAGAAGGAGTAGACACGGCATTCTTTATGTGAAAAACAAAAAATTTAGAAAGCTTTCAGGATATGAATCATTATTACTTCAAGGTTTTCCTAAAAAATATGCGAATAAAGTAAAAGGTAAAATATCAAACTCAAAACTTCTGCAGCAATCAGGAAATGCAATGACTGTAAATGTTATTGAAGAGATAAGTAAAAATTTAATGAAAGCAATAGGTAAAATAAATGACTGATAAAGAAATATTAATAAATAGAGGTTCTACAATAGCAAAAAATGGTTTTAAGAATGAAGATTTTGTAGTTTGTGAATTTAATCACTGGAAAGATAGCGAAATAGCTCAGCTTTGGCTACAAGCAATGAATTACGATTTAACAGATATTGAAAGTGTTAAAGCTACAAAAGTCAAAGGCTCTTATAAAGCAGATATTCAAGTAGAAATAAAAATTGAAATAAAACTTAAAAGTCTAACTGATATTCAAAACTTACAAGTAAAACTTGTGTCAAACCCAAAGGGTTTCAATCAAATAGATAAAAGATGGTTAAAAAGCTACAACGAACTTTGGAATATTCCAAGTGATGTTTATGAATTATTACAACACTTTACAGGTGAAAAGTCACCAAAAATCACAAATCCAAGAGATGAAAGAAGAATGTTTGCAGATGAGTTTTCAAAAGATGAACAACAAGTATTATTAAAGTTTTTAAATGATAATAAAACATTAATTGTGAATGATATTTTAAAAGGAAGAGGTAAATTCGCTGCTGAATGGATGTTAGTTATTTTAAAATTAAAAGATACAGAGATTATAAAATGGGCACTAGAACCAATAAATAAAGTTTTAAATCACTTTGGAAATGGAGAAATTTCTATAACTTCAAGAGGTAGCTTTAAGATTGGAAATATAACTATTCAAAGAAAAGGTGGAGATGGTGGACGACAAACAGCCAATATGCTACAATTTAAAATAAACCCTGCTGAATTAATAAAATAATAAGAAATAAGGTTTATAAATCAATATTACAGATAAAGAAATCGACCAAATGGTTTATAAACTCTATGATTTAACTCCTGATGAGATTAAAATTGTTGAGGGTAGTTAATATTGGTTTTTCGGAAATGGGACTTCAGTCCCATCGATAAAAGTAATGGTGGGACTGAAGTCCCACTTCCGAATAATATTAAAAAGTTTTTAGCAAATGATACAAAAGGATTTGAAGCTAGAAAAGAGCTATTTGAAAAAGCTTTAAAATATAAAAATCAAATATGATATAATCAACAACTTAATTTAAAAAATGATTTAAAATGTTGGCATTAAATCAAAAACAACTATTAGATGAAGTAGAACTTTTACCAATAGATATAAAAACAAAAATTGTTGATAAAATATTATCTAGCTTAAATCCAACAGATAAAACAATAACTGATTTATGGATAAAAGAGGCAAAAGAGCGAAAAAATCAAATTGAATTAAATCAAACAGAGCTTATAGATGGAGATGAAGTTTTTAGAAAAATTGCTAAAAAGTTTGATAAATGAAATACTCTTTTCATTTTGAAGCAGAAATAGAGTTAAATAGCTATATAGTTATTATTTTTTGTAATGAAACCTTTAACTACAAAAATCTTTAAAATATAAAAACCAAATATTCATATATTCTTTATTAAAACATTAACAGTTTTATATTACAATTTACATACTATTAAAACAAGGAGTCCAATATGAGTATTAATCAATATACACCAATGCTGTTATCTACTGTTAATAACTCTATTGGTGATAAAAATTTACATTTTACAGTTGATAAACTTCTAAGTTTATTTAATAAAAAGTGTAGTGAATTTACAGAACTAGAAAAATATGCTGTTGATACTATTCAAACAGAAGCAACTAGTTATGAAATCAATAGTTTTAAAAACTATTTTCATATAAATTCAAAAAATATAGACTATTTATTATCGTGCCAACCTTACTAAAACTTACTAATTTAGATTTTATAGAAGAACATTATAAAAAGCAAATTATCGCACTAGATTTATTTTTCAAAGAATCTGGAGCAAAACATATTCCATCTTCAAAAATAAGATTTGGAGGTGGTACTGCTTTAGCAATTTACTATTTTCAACATAGACTAAGTTTTGATATTAATTTATTTGTGTCAGATGTTCAATATTTAGATTATATTAGACCAAAAATGTGGATTGAAGAATCAAACTCTTTTCAAAATATTGAATATATAGATCAACACAATCATGTAGGATTAATTACAAAAAATGGTATAAAAGTTGATATTCTTGTAGATTCTAACTCAAGTAATTTTAAAATTGATACTTCAAAAAAATTAGTTGATTTTGATTTATATATTGAAGATATTACAGATATTATTGCAAAAAAAATTACATTTAGGAAAAAAGACAATAAGACAAGAGATATTATCGATATTGCTATATGTTTGGAATATAATCCTAATTTATTTAATAATTTAATAGAGTTGGAAAAAGTAACTAAAGATGATTTAAAAATATTAAAAGAATCTTTGCTTCAACTAAATAAAAATCGTTATATATCACAATTAAATATAGTAAAACCTTTTGAAAAATATATTGAAATTTCTAAACAAGCTCCTGAATATTTAATTTCAAAAATTGGTTAATAATAAGAGTATTAATAAAAGAATCAAAATAAATCATATTGAAAATTTTAGCAAACTACACAAAAGGATTTGAAGCTAGAAAAGAGCTATTTGAAAAAGCTTAAAATATAAAAATCAAATTTAATTACAAATTGCAATAAATCTAATAAAAACTTTTGTAGAGATGCGAAAAGTAATCTCTCAAAATATAGCTTTGTTTGAGAGATTTGAAATAATAGAAAATCGCTTAACAATCCACGATAAAAATTTTAATACACTTTTTAAAGCCTTAGAAGATAAAAACAATATTCCACTCCAAAACATCTTTTTTGATGGACAAATTTACGATGCTTAAAACTAATCTATATATTTTTTTAAAACCAAAAGTTTTAACTCTTCATTTGTAAGTGGTGACCAGTAAGAAGATTTTGGAAACTCAATAAAACTATTTGTATTTTGGTAACCTCTTCTAATATAGTAATCTCTTAGCTCAACTCTATTTGATATTACTTCCATCACAAAGCTTGATTTTTTCCAAAGTTTTTTAGAGCTTTCTTCTGCAAAAGCTAAAAGCTTTTTTCCTACTCCAAAGCTTTGAAAATCTGGATGAACAGCAAAAAGTCCAATATGAATATCTTCATCTTCTAGTTTTGTTTGAATTGTTGCTACAATTTTTTCATCCAATAAAGCTATATATGTAACTATATTTTTATTCTCTAAAATCTCATTTAGCATATCTTCATTTACTCTAATTCCACTAAGCAAGTGAGCTTCACTTGTCCAAGAGTTTGGATTTTTTTCTCTATATGCTTTGTTTATTAGCTCTACAACTGCTTTTATATCATCTTTTTTAAATACTCTAAATTTTAAATCTTGCATAATATCTCCATTTTACAACTCATCCAAACTAGGAAGTCCAAAATTTTGTTTGGTTTTAAACTCTATTTCAAAACCTAAACTATCTAAAATCAAATCAAGAGTTTTAACACTTGTATTTCCAAGTTCACCCTTTTCAACTTTGCCTAAAGTTACTCTACTTATTCCACAAATATTTGCAAGTTCTTCTTGGGTAAGTTTTTTTTCTTCTCTTAAAACTTTGATTTTTTGCCCTATTTCATATAGTTTCATTTGGTATCTCCTTATATGTTTTTTCATCAAGTGATAACTTCCAAATATTTAACATCTTTGTTCCAATTTCTTCAAAATTTTTATCATTTTTCAAATACTCTTCAAGCTCAAATATAGAACTTTTCAAAGCTTTTATACAAAGTTCATATATTTCATTTGCTTCATTTTCATTTAAATAACAGTTTTGTATTCCAAACTTAACAAGCTCTTTTTTCCCAAACCAAACTTTTTTACCAAACATACTTAAAGCTGGTCTATCTTTGTGAAAATATACAACTGTATTTACCACATCATAAGCTGGTGCAAAGAAAATTTGTGAAAAATCACTACTATAAAGTATTCCAAAATTTTTAAGATGAGCATCACCATTTTTAAGCAAATAATTCATGATTATTAGTTTATAAAAGCTTTTCATATCTTCAAGTTTTTGAGTGCTAACACTATAAATCACTTTTGATATTTGTTCATAACTTCCACTATATTTTTCATCTTTATTTTTCCCAAGCAGACAAAGTATCTCTTCAAAGCCCAAAAAATTATCAGTTTGTTTATCATAATTAAATCGCTCTACCAATAAAAATTTGCCATTTTTAGAAACTTTTATATTTGGGATTTTCACTCCAGTTTTAAAAATAGCTTTTAGACAAAAATACTCATTTAGTGCAAGTTGGGGATACTCTTCACCCCAAGTTTTTATTATGTACTCTTTTGAGATTAAACTCTCTTTATCTTCTAAAATTGCCAAAGATTTTGGCTGAATCCCTGAGATTGCATTTTTAGATAAAAATGTTGTAACGATTTTGTAAAATGTCTCTTGTGTATCATTTTGTAAAACTTCATTTAAATCAAAAGAGAAAAACTCTTTTTTTTCAAACTCACTTTTGTATGTTAATCTACTTTGAATATTTGAACAAATATGAGAAAAAACTAAAAAATCATCAATATATCCATACTCTTTTGTTAAATAGTTTTTAAAAAGTTCAAAAAGATAACCTTCTGGCATATTCATATCAAAAATTGGGTGAAGTTTATATTTCCAAATATAAGAGGAGCTTTTATAAGGCATAATCAAAGAGATTGGTTTATAATTTTTCAAATAATTAAATCCATATTGATTTTTATCTTTTTCAAAAAATAACTCACCAACATTTGTATCATCTATATTTACATATATTTTTTTCATTTCTCAACTTTTATGATAAATTTACTTATCATTATAGAGTTTTTTAGTTAAAATGTAAAGTAAATTTATCATTTTACTTTCTTAAATACTCCAAAGTGGCACTTATAATATCGTCATCATCACGGCTTCTTGATTTTATTGTCTCTTTTATACCATCTTTTACAAATGTAACATTCATCTCATAAGAGCTTATTTGTTCAATTCCTTTTGACATAGCCAAAATTTTTATCAAAATCAAATCCATAAACTGTTTTGTAGGAGTATCAAGTTTCCCAAATCTATCTTCCATCTCCTCTTCAATAGCATAAAGGCTAGAAGTATCATTTACACGGCTTAATCTTCTATAAAGTTCAAGTCTAATTCTATCTTCCACTATATAATCACTACTAATAAAGGCACTAATAGCAAGTTTGATATCAACACTTTTCTTCTCATCTTTTTGCTCACCACTTAAAACTGCCAAAGTATCTTCAAGCATTTTAAGATACAAGCCATAACCTATTTGCTTGATATGTCCACTTTGCTCAGCTCCAATAATATTTCCACCACCTCGTATTTCCAAATCTTGATGAGCAAGTGCTGTTCCACTTCCTAAATATGAGTTTGACTCCAAAGCAACTAATCTTTTTATAGCTTCAGGTGTTATTTTGCTCTTATCTTCAACTACATAGTAACAAAATCCCTCTTTGTTACTTCGTCCAACTCTTCCTCTTAATTGATGTAAATCTGCAATTCCAAATCTATCTGCCCCATCTATTATTATTGAGTTTGCATTTGGAAGATGAATTCCACTCTCAACTATTGAAGTTGCAAGTAAAATATCAAACTCTTTGTTTTCGAAGTTTTCAATAATTTTTTCGGCATCAGTTGATTTTATTTGAGAGTGGATAATATCTACTTTAATATTTGGAATAAGCTTTTCTAAATCTTTTTTCTTAGCTTCAATAGAGGCTATGTTGTTATGGACATAAAATAGCTGTCCACCTCTTCTTTTCTCTCTTAAAACAATCTCTTTTATTAAACCATCACTATACTCTTTTACAAAAGTTCGAACTCCCAATCTCTCACTTGGAGGTGTAAGAAGACTACTCATTCCTTTTAGTTTTGATAAAGCTAGATTTAGCGTTCTTGGAATTGGTGTTGCACTCATAGAGAAAATATGTACATCTTCTCTAAGACCTTTTAATTTCTCTTTTTGTTTAACTCCAAATTTATGCTCCTCATCAATTATCACAAGTGCCAAATTTGATGTTTTTATATCCAAAAGTGAGTGCGTTCCTATTACAAACTTAACGCTTCCATCTTCTAATCCTTTTTTAATACTAGATTTCTCTTTTGCACTACTTTTACCATCTAGTTTATAAACATCTATTCCAAACTCTTTAAATCTTTTGCTTATAGAGTGATAGTGTTGCGTTGCTAAAAGTGTTGTTGGACATACAAATATAGCTTGGTAACCACTACTAATAATAGGTAGTAGTGCATTCATAGCAACTTCTGTTTTCCCAAAACCAACATCACCACTTAAAAGCCTATCCATAACTTTACCACTACTAATATCTGAAAAAATCTCATTTATACTTCTAGTTTGATCTTTTGTATAAGTAAATCCAGCTTTATTTTGAAACTCTTTGATTAAAAACTCATCTATATCTATTTTAATACCATTTACAAGCTCTCTAGCAGCTGCTAGTTTTATAATATCATTTGCAATTTCAAATAGTCTATCTTTAACTTTCTCTTTTAGTTTTGCAAAACTTCCACGACCAAGTTTATCAACAATTGCATAACTCTCACCATCTGCAACATATCTGTCAATAGTATCTAAGTTTTCAACAGGTATTAAAAGCCTATCCTCTCCTTGATAGTTTATTACAACAAAGTCTCTTTTAGCACCCATAATAGTAACTGGTTCAATTCCTTTGTAAACTCCAATTCCATGCTTTTCATGAACTACAAAATCATTTAAAACCAGCTCATCAATTACAAATTTAACCCGTTTTTTTCGCTTCTTTTTAATCTCTTTATTTAATGAGATTATTACCTCATCACTACTTAAAAGATTTATTATCTCATGGCTAAAAATATATTTTATATCTTTATCATCTAAACTTAAATCAACAGCTTTTACTCTAGCTTCGCTACTTGAAATTAGTGTGATTTTTTTATCTTTGTGAAAAGTTATAAACTCTTTTATATTTGATGGGCTTATCTCTTTGTATCTATCATCTTCAATAATTTTTGGAAGTGTTAGAAACTTATCTTTGTTTAATCTCTTCTCTTCAAAAATATATGCTTCATCAAGTTCACTTAGTGCATTTAAAGTTATAAAGCTACTCATATTTTGTGGCAAATAAGTTGCCATATCATCTAAATACCAAAATCCTAAAGAGTGAATATCTTTTATAAACGCATCACTAGAGATTGTTGATATTTTTTCATTTAAATTTTCATAAGTATCTGAGTTTAGAGCCAAAAATGCAGGTTTTATAATAAAACTCTCAATCTCATCTTTAAAAGATTTTTGATCTTCTATATCAAATTTTCTAATACTCTCAACCTCATCATCAAACAAACTTACACGATATCCAAACTCACTTCCCAAAGGAGCTATATCAAAAATATCTCCTCTTAAAGATACCTCTGCTTCACTTGTTACAATATCTACAAAGTAGTATCCCCAGTTGTAAAGTCTCTCTTTTAACTCTTGTAAATCTAGTTTATCTGCAAAGTTGATTGTAAAACTATCAAAACACTCTTTTTTTGGAAGAGGAAAACTAATAGTTCTTATTGGTGAGATTAAGATTTTATTCTCTTTTTTGTACTCATAAAAACTACTTAAAGTTTTTGTTATATCTTGAAGTTCCTCTTTAAAAGAGAGCAAATCATCTTTAAAATTTGCTCTAAAATCTGGAAGCGCAAAAGGAGTAAAACCTAAAAATGAGACTATATCAGATGCTATTTTTGCCTCTTTATCATCATTTACAACTAAAAGTTCACACTCTTTTAATCTTTTTTGCTCTTTTAAATTTTTTAAATAGCTATAAATATTTTTCACTATTTTGCTTCACTTAGTTCAAAATCATCTGTATTTTTATCATATATATAAGCTGGATATGGTGTTTCATTTAATAAAAAAACCAAAGAAGCACTTTCAAAACCACTTTTTTGTAAACCTTTTTTAAATACTTCCAAAATATAAGCTTTTGTAGCAAAAGTTGTAGTTGTTGAGTTTCCTGTATATACAAACTCCTCATTCTCTACTTTTATAAAACCCTCTTTTTTAACATGCTTCTCAAATTTCTCTCTATCTTGTAAACCTTTTATATCTAATAACACTAAAACATCTATTGTAATCATCATAAACCTTGCAAAAAAATTCCAAAATTTTAACATAATATAGATTTATGCTAAATTACTAATTTTTATTGTACAATTTAAGCCATCTTTACTTAAGGATTTTATATGAACTATGAACTTTTAAGCCGTGTTGCTATGCAAGATGCTCAAAGATTAAAGAGTGAAAATCTAATCTTAATGAAAAAAAATCTGCTTTTAGAGCAAGAAAATAACAATTTAAAAGAGATGAATAATATTCTTGATAGAGAAAAAGATGCTTACAAACAAAGAACTAGAGAGTTAAAAAAAGAGTTAAATGATTTAGCACTACAAAAAGATTTGCTTTTAAAAGAGAATAGTAAACTAGAAGATAGACTTGAAGAGTTAGTTGCTAAACTTGAAATTGAGAAACAAAAACCAAAAGATAATCAACAAAATAGAAGAAAAATATATATAGATAAAGATGATGAGCCACAAGAGAACGATTCAGATGCAAGAAGAGCTGCTAGATTAAAATCTGTGGAGTTCTACTCTTAATAAAACTTAAAATGTAACCAATTTGCAACCTAAATCATCTAATATTCCTACATTTTGTAGGAGAAAAAGATGGTTAATATTCAAAAAGAGATTGAAAATAAGTTCCCAAATATAAAAACAAAAAACAGTCTGCTAAAAAAATCTTTGCTTAAAGTAGCAAAAAAAATAGTTCATGAAGATAGAATAAATAAGTTCTTATCACAAAATTCACACCTAAAGGGTTTTGATTTTGTTGATGCTGTTTTAGACTATTTTGACTTTGACTATACGGTTTCAAGCAACGATTTACAAAATATTCCAACAACTGGAAAAGTTGTAATTATTGCAAATCACCCTTTAGGTGGACTTGATGCTTTATGTTTACTCAAACTTGTAGGAAGTGTTAGAAAAGATGTGAAGATTTTGGCAAACGATTTTTTATGTAGTTTTGAGGCTTTAAATTCACTTTTAATTCCAATTGACAACTTCAAAGATAAACAGACAAAAGAGAGCATAAAAAGAGTTTATGAATCTTTAAATAACAATGAAGCGCTTATAATTTTTCCAGCTGGAGAGGTAAGTCGAGCTACTACAAAAGGTGTAGTTGATAAAACTTGGAGTAAAGGTTTTTTAAATTTTGCAAAAAATAGTAATGCACCAATTTTACCAATATTTTTAGATGCAAAAAATAGTAAAACTTTTTATACAATCTCTTTGTTAAATAAGACTTTTTCAACTCTTTTATTATCAAATGAGATGTTTAATAAAAAATCAAAAAGTATAAATATAAAGATTGGGAAAATTATTCCAAATGAGAATATTATTCCAAAGGGTTTAAATAAAAAATTTATAGTAAATTTATATAAAAAACATCTTTATGCTCTAAATAAAGGCAAAAAATCATATTTTCAAACTCAAAATGCAATTGCTCATCCTGTAAGTAGAATTGATCTACTAAACGAACTAAAAAAATCTCAACTCCTTGCTCAAACAAATGATGGCAAAAGAGTATATTTGTATGATTATGTTGAAGACTCTATAGTTTTAAAAGAGATTGGAAGATTACGAGAGCTATCTTTTAGAAAAGTTGGTGAGGGTGTAAATAAAAAAAGAGATACTGATAAATATGATATTTACTATCAACACATTATTTTATATGATAAAAGTGAACTTGAGATTGTAGGAGCATATAGAATTGCAAATGCAAATTTAGTTTTTGAAAAATATGGTGTAAAAGGTTTTTACTCAAACTCTTTATTTAAATTTAATGATGATTTTATCTTTTATCTTCAAAATTCAATTGAACTAGGTAGAAGTTTTGTTCAGCCAAAATATTGGGGAACTAGAGCTTTAGATTATCTTTGGTTTGGAATTGGTGCATATTTAAAAGCAAATCCAAATATAAAATATATGTTTGGACCTGTATCAATTCCAGCATCTTTTCCATCTATTGCAAAAGATTTAATGACTCTTTATTATAGCCACTACTACAGAAGCGAAAAAGAGTTAGTTCAAGCAAAAGATCCATACTTTTATACAAATCGTCTAAGCGATATAAAGGATTTTTTTGTTTTAGATGATAAAAAAGAGGATTTTAAAGCTTTAAAATCTGCTTTAACAAATATGGGTGTTACAATTCCACCTTTGTATAAACAGTATAGTGAACTAACTATTGATGATGGTGTAAAATTTTTAGATTTTAGTGTTGATAAAGATTTTAATGAGTGTATAGATGGATTTATTTTAGTTGAAATAAAGAAGATAAAAGAGCATATAAAGCTAAGATATATAGTTTAAAAGTAGAAAAGATTTTCTACTTTTAAAACTACTTTTTGCAATGTTCAGCGTAGTAGTTACCAAACTTTGTTTTAGTTCCATCTTTGTGCTCACCTGCACTATATTTTGTAACAACAGGATTACACTCATCAATCCATCTATTTATCTCATAAATCTTTACAGTTTTAAAACCCATTTGTTTAAAAGCTTGAGCTTCAATAGCTGCTCTTGATGCAGTGTTACAAACTACAACTAAATTCTGTTTTACAAAATTTTCATCATCATCTAAAACAATATTTTCTAAAGCTTTTTCAGGAGCTTCTCTTCCAACTCTGTAACTTCCTTTTATAGAAGCACCTGCCCACTCTTCCATAGTTCTTACATCAACAACTGCCCACTCTTTTGATTTTAGAGCATCTTTTACCTCTTGTGTTGTTGCCATCATTCCTGATTTTTTTGCATCACTTTTTAATTTTTTGCTTAGCTCATCATAGCTTACAAATTCAGCACTAAAAGCTGAAGTTAAAAGTAGTGAAGCAAATGCTAAAATTTTTAATAGTTTCATAGTTTCTCCTTATTTTAAATAGAAATAAGTCTATAGTAATTTGAATTAAATTATAATAAAAAATTATATTAGATTAATTAATGATATTTATAAAAAATATTATTTATAATGCATCTGCTTATAACCTTCAAGTCTTTTTTTATAAGTTGAATTCAAAATTGGATTTTGGCTATCTAAAAAATCAATTGCTAAACACTCTTGATTTCCTCTTCCAATTCTTCCAAGATATTGAATTAATCTTCCATAAAAAGATATTGGAGTTGCAAAGATAATTGTATTTAGATGAGGAAAATCTACTCCTTCTCCAAAAAACGAGCTTGTTGCAAGTATAAGTGAACTTGTTTTTACTTTTTGCATATTTTGCACTTGCTCTTTTTTATTTTGACTTCCATGAACACTTACATAATCAATTTTTTGCTCTTTTAAAATATCTTCTAAAAGATTTAAGTGCTCAATTCTATCACTAAGCAGAAGAGTTTTTCTATCTTTGTGCTCTTTTATTACATCAACAATTTGTCTATTTCTATTCTCATTTGTTACAAGCTCTCCTATTATTGTTGAGTAGTTATCGCTACTACTTACAAAATCTGTTTTTATAACTTTTAATACATTTGTGTGTGTTTTTGGTTTTTTGTACTCATAGGAGATATCTCCTAATTGTTGATATAAAATTGGGTCTAACTCATCTTTTCTTCTAGGAGTTGCGCTAAGCCCTAAAA
Organism: Arcobacter sp. AHV-9/2010; assembly: GCF_004116575.1. Taxonomy (NCBI): domain Bacteria; kingdom Pseudomonadati; phylum Campylobacterota; class Epsilonproteobacteria; order Campylobacterales; family Arcobacteraceae; genus Arcobacter; species Arcobacter sp. AHV-9/2010. Next base: position 329,285 of record NZ_PDKH01000001.1, read on the forward strand.
TATAAGTTCCTTTGAAATTTTTTACTATCTGCTCAAATGTAAGTGCTGGAATATGGTGACACTCATCTACAATTACTTGCGTATAGTTTTTGATTAAATGAGGTGAGTTATTTAAGCTTTGCATTGTTGCAACATCAATATTACCATTAAGCTTGTTTTGACCCTTTCCTAAATATCCAATATCACTCTTTTTATATCCAAAATAGTCAATAAACCTACTAATCCATTGATCAAGTAGCATATTTTTATTTACAATAATCAAAGTTTTTACAGCTCTTAACTCAAATATTTTTGCTCCTAAAAGTGTTTTACCAAAACCAGGAGGAGCAACACAAATTGACTCTTGTGATTTTAAAATCTCTTTTATAGCATCCTCTTGCTCTGGTCTTAGAGTATATTTAACGCTTTTTGTATTGATTTTTTCAAAAACTCTCTCATCTTTTATTGAAAAATCCAATAAATTCTCTTTAAAATATTCAAATAAACTACTCTTTACACCTCTTGGAAGTGTTAAAAAATCACTACTCTCTTCATATCCTTTTAGATATTTTGGAGTGTTATAAAGTGGTTTTCTAAGCTGTGTTAGAAGTTTTACTTGAGGATTTAAGAAAGTTGCAAATGATTTTAGCTTACTAATAAAACTCTTTGATAAGTTTTTAATTGGAATCTCTATTCCACTATTTAAAACAACTTCAAAACTATTTATTGGAAAATCTATATGCTTTAAATCTTTTTGAATATTTTTTGCACTTAAAACTTGAGCAAAACTATAAACTTGCTCTTTTGTTGCTTTTTTAACACTTGATAGATATGCCCACTGATCTTCATATATTTTTTTTGTATCTATGTCTAAAAAAACTGTTCTATTTTTTCTTCTATGCTCTAATTGCAAAGGTAGTTCTATAAAGTTTCCCAACTTTTCATTTGTACAAAACTCACTATTTGGATAGATTTTAGAGCTTATATTTGCTTTTTTTTGTAGAAAATATAAAAAAGAGAAAGATATTTTTGAAGCAATTTTATCTTTAAAAAATATCCACGCAAAAACAGAGTTATAAGAGCTTAGGCTATAAGAGGCAGGAATATTTAAATCTTTTAAAGCTCTTTGAAGTTTAAAAACATCTTCACTATTTAGCTCCAAAGCAACATAAGAGCACTCTTGATTTCTATTTATCAAATAAGATGCTAAAAAAATATTTCCTCTTAAGTGCTCTTCTAACTCTTTATTTGTAAGTGGCAAAAAATCTTCACCCATAAAAGTAGCAGTTACAGCACTAAAACCCTCTTTATTTCCATCACGACTTCGCCATTTTTTAGCGTATATATCAGCTCTTGCAACAAAAAGTTCTCTAAAGAGTGATATTTTTTCATCTTTTGAAAACTCTTTTTTGATATTTTGATTTTTTGAACTCTCAAGCTGTGCAATTCTTGCTTCAATCTTTGATTTTTCTAAATATAGTTTTTCTAGCTCTTCTTCAAGGTTTTTCATAAGAAATTAGCTCCAAAAATCTCTCAACAACTAAAAATGAACCAAAAGCAAGATAGATTTTATTATTATCAAACTCTAGACTCTTTATCTCTTTAATATTTAGTGATTTTAAACAAATTTCCAAAATCTCTCTTTTTACAACTCTCTTATCTTCCAAAGGTATAATATATACCTCATCTATAATTGGTTTTAAAATTGTTAAAACCTCTTTGTAATCTTTATCAGCATAAGAGTTGTAAATCAAAGTTAATTTTTTATTTTTAAACTCTTCTAAAATAACTTTTGCAGCCAAAGGATTGTGTCCAACATCTATAAATATATTATCTTTTATCTTTTGACATCTTCCAAATATTGGTGTTGAGTTAAAAATTTCAAGATTTATATCAATTTTTAACTCTTTTAAACATTTTAAAACAAGTGCTAAATTTCTTTTTAAATATGATGCAAATGTAAAGTTATAATCTATATTAAAATCTTCAACTCTTAAAATCTCTATATCTTTATTAAACTCATCTTTTAACTCAAGTTTAACACTATTTGCAACATCATAAACGCTAGCAAACTCTTGATAACCTATAATCATCTTTGTATCAACAGAACGCATCTTTGTTCTTGCAATTTTCTCTACACTATCCCCTAAAAAAGAGGTATGATCAACTCCAATTGTTGTAATAAGGCTAAGGTCATTTTTTACAACATTTGTTGCATCAAACTCCCCACCAAGACCAGCTTCTAAAACTAAATAGTCACAATCTTTACTAATATAAAATGCCAAAAGTGTTGTGTACTCAAAATATGTAAGTTTTTCTAAAAGCTCTTCAGAAAAAATATTTTGCAAAAACTCATGAGCTATTTCTAAACTCTCATCATCTATATCAAAACCATTTAACCAGATTCTTTCATTAAATTTTTTAATGTGAGGAGAGCTATAGTGTAGAGTTTTAAATCCAATTTTATATAAATAGTGAGATAAAAATCTTCCAGTTGTCCCTTTTCCATTTGTTCCTACAATATGAATAGTAAAAGGAAGATTTATATGTTTTAATAAAATATCAGCAGATTTTTTTATATAGCTGTAATCGATTTTGTCATAATAAAGAGTTTTATGCTCTAAAAACCCTTTTAAATCTAAAGTTTTTAAAGACATATTTTACTCAAAAGATGCAACTGCAACTCTTGATAAAATCTCAGTTACAGCCATATCACTTGCTTTACTAATTGCTTCAAATCTATGAGTATCATTTATCTCTCCACCTATATCAACAGCGAAATCATACTCTCCAGAAACTGTAAAACTTTTTGTTTTTGATTTCTCTTTATCAAAATACTTTACATTTATATTAACTTTTGCTTTATAAAGCTTATTAAAACCATCTCTATCATATTGTAAAACTCCAAAGCTAACACTTCCAATGCTTAAATCCATTATTATTTCAGCTTCAAATTGATTATCTACAAGATTTGAATCTAATCTTTGAGCTAATATTTTTGTTACAGCATCTTTAACTAAAACAGAGTTTCTAGGATCACTAGCTCTTATATCTGTTTTTACAAAGATATTTTTAGCTAACTCTTCTTTTGCTAATTGTGCTGTTGGTCTATATCCACAAGAGCTTAGAATTAAAACTATTACAATATAAAAAGAGATTTTTTTAAGCACTTTAGCCCTTTATTACAATATTTACAAGTTTATTTGGAACAACAATCTCTTTAACAATTGTTGCATTTTCTAACCATTTTTTAGCAGCTTCTTTTGCAACTTCTAAAACCTCTTCATTTGTAGCATTTATAGAAACTTCTATTTCACATCTTTTTTTACCATTTACTGTAACAGCTAAAACTATACTATCTTTTGTAAAAACCTCTTGCTTTATTTCAATACTTTTATCAAAATTTGATAAAGCAAAAAATTTATTAGCTAATTCCCAAGCAGTGTGAGGAATAATTGGCTCTAAAATGTTTGTTAAAATATAGTAACCTTCAGCCCAAATTGCTTCGTTTTCTTGAGATGATAAAGCATTCATAGCCTCCATACAAGATGCAATTAAAGTATTAAATGCATAAGTTTTAGTTAAAACTTCATTTGATTTAATTAAAGCTTCATAAACTTTTAATCTAGCCTCTTTCTCTTTGCCATTTAAAGAGTTTTGATCTATTTTAAAAATATTTTCTACCCCATTTTGTGTAACATTTACAGCTCTTTCATAAAATCTTTTTATAAATTTATAAGCTCCCTCAACAGCACTATCATTCCACTCTAACTCTTTTGTTGGAGGAGCTGCAAAAAGAATAAACAATCTTGCTGTATCTGCTCCATATTTTTCAATAATTAAATCAGGATCTACAACATTTCCTTTAGATTTACTCATTTTTGCACCATCTTTTAAAACCATTCCTTGAGTAAGTAGGTTTTTAAAAGGCTCATTTGAATCTGTATATCCTAAATCTTTTAACACTTTTGTAAAGAATCTTGCATATAGAAGGTGTAAAATTGCATGCTCAATTCCACCAATATATTGATCAACATCCATCCAATAGTTACTATCTTCTTTGTTTATAGCCTCTGTTTGCCACTTTTTATAGTTTGTTGCATATCTTAAAAAATACCAAGAAGATTGAACAAATGTATCTAAAGTATCAGTTTCTCTAGTTGCTTTTTCTCCACATTTTGGACAAGAGCACTCTTTCCATGTTGGATGATTTGCCAAAGGATTTCCCTCTCCAGTTATCTCAACATCAAAAGGTAATGCAATTGGAAGATTCTCTATTTTTTCAGGTACTAATCCACATTTTGGACAATGAACAAAAGGAATTGGAGCTCCCCAATATCTTTGTCTTGAAACTCCCCAATCTCTTAGTTTATAGTTTATTTTTTTATTTCCTAAAGAGTTCTGTTCAAAGTGATAAGTAATTGCTTGTTTTGCTTGAGTTGTAGTTAAACCACTAAAACTTTCACAATCAACTAAAATTCCATCTTCAACAAATGCCTCTTTTAGTTTTTCATCACTATGTTTTCCATCTTTTGAAATAACTTGCTTTATTGGTAAATCATAATTTTTTGCAAACTCAAAATCTCTTTGATCATGTGCTGGAACACTCATAACAGCACCTTCTCCATAAGAGCTTAAAACAAAGTTTGCCATCCAAACTGGAACTTTTTGTCCAGTTAAAGGATGAATTACCTCTATTTCTAAATCAACACCCTCTTTCTCTAAAGTTGCTCTATCTTTTTCAGCAACCTTTTGAACTCTTTTAATAATATTTAGTTTGTTTTTTGGTAAAAGCTCTTGCTCAACCATATATTTTACAATCTCATGTTCAGGTGCAATTGCAACATAAGTTACACCATAAATAGTATCTGGTCTTGTTGTAAATACTTTAAAACTTGAAAACATCTTATCAAGTTTTGCTCTAGTCTCTTTTGTTAAATCAAATTTAAACTCTAAACCTTCACTTCTTCCAATCCAGTTCTCTTGCATTGTTAAAACTTGTGATGGCCAAGAGTTTTCTAAAGTTTTTAAATCATCAAGAAGTTTTTGTGCATATTTTGTAATAGCAATATAGTATCCTGGCATCTCTTTTTGAACAACTTCATTATCACATCTCCAGCAACATCCATCTTCAACTTGCTCATTTGCTAAAACTGTTTGACACTCATTGCACCAATTTAAGTGTGCACTTTTTTGATAAACAATTCCAGCTTCATACATTTTAATAAATATCTCTTGCTCAAATTTTGTATATAGCTCATCACTTGTTGCAAACTCTTGATTTTTACTAAAAGATAGTCCTAGGCTTCTAAGCTCTTCTCTCATATAATCAATATTTTCATAAGTCCATTTTTTTGGATGAAGTCTATTTTTGATTGCAGCATTTTCTGCTGGCATTCCAAAACTATCCCAACCTATTGGATGAAGAACATTAAAACCATTTTTTCTAAAGTGTCTTGCAAAAGCATCTCCAATGCAATAATTTCTAACATGCCCCATATGGATTCTTCCACTTGGATATGGAAACATACTTAATATATATTTTTTTGGTAATTCATAACCATCTTTTGGTTCAAAAGAGTTGTTCTCTTTCCAATACTCTTGCCACTTTTTTTCTAATTCTTTACTAGAATATTGCATTTTTAATACTCTTCCTTTTCACTACTTTTTGCACTCTCAATTAAAGATAGTGCAATTGATACAATATTTGCTATAACAGCTCCAATAGCTAAAGCTATTGCAAGTTGTATGTCACCACTAAACACAATTACTAAAAACGCAGGTATTAAATGTAAATCTGCAACTAATGAACTAGCTAAGAGTTCAGCTGCTAAAAGATTTTTTACTCCAATTTTTATAATTGTAGATATTAAGTTTACACTTGCAGCTATAAAAAGAGCTATAGTATTTGGCTCATAAATAAATCCAGCTGTTGTAGTAAGCGACATTAAAGATAGAAAAATATAGGTTACTTTGCCCCAGTCCATTTTAATCCTTTTATTATATTGATAATTTAAAATCAAATATAGTATCAAAAAAAGGATAAAAAACTAATTTTAGAGCTATTTTAAAATACAGCTTATTTTTAATTTCTTTTAGATATTATTGAGACAATTTTTTTTTAGGAAAATAAATGGATTTATCTGTACTAATTGGTTTGATAGGAGCTTTAACTTCTATATCTGTTGGGGTTACTCTTGAGGGTGGAAATCCTGCTGGAGTTCTTCATATAGCATCTTTTATAATTGTTATTCCAACTGCTATGTTAGCTGCTGTTACAGCTACTGAAAGTTCTTTGGTAAAGGCTGCATTTAAGGAGTTTAAAACAATATTTAAAAAATCTCCTGTAAATTTTGAAGCTAGAATTGATGAGCTTGTTGAGTATGCAATTACTGTAAAAAAACAGGGTGTTTTAGCATTAGAAAAAGATATTCAAAATATTGACCACGCATTCTTAAAAGAGGCTTTAAGTATGGTTGTTGATGGTAGTAAAGAGGAGCAACTAGAGGAGCAACTAGAGCCTGTAATTGAAGCAACCGAGGAGTACTATCACGGAGCTTCACACTTTTGGCTTCATGCAGGTGAAACTTCGCCTACAATTGGACTTGTTGGGGCTGTTTTTGGTCTTATTCTTGCTCTTCAACAACTTGATAATCCACCAGCAATGGCAGCTGGAATTGCTGGAGCATTTACAGCAACTGTTATGGGAATTGCTGGATCTTATATTTTCTTAGGACCTTGGGGAGTGAAATTAAAAGCAAAAGGGCATTTAGTAATAAAAGAGCAATACTTGATTTTGGCAGCTTGTAAAGCAATAGCAAGGGGAGATGCACCAGGTGAGCTTAAATTGAAGCTTACAAAAATGGTAACTCCTATGCCTCTTTAAGGGTATAAATGGCTAAGAAAAAAAAGCTAGAGTGTCCAGCTGGTGAGAAATGGGCAGTTCCTTATGCTGACTTTTTGAGTCTTTTACTTGCACTTTTTATTGCACTTTATGCACTGGCTTCTATAAATGTGGAGAAACAGAAAGCTCTAAAAGAGGAGTTTATAAAAATCTATAATTTTCCAACTGCAAATATTATAGAAGAGGAGACAAAAAAAGAGAAAGCTATGACTGATCAAGCTGATCCTGAAAATGTAGAGGGTAGAAAAGTTATTGTTCATACACTAGAGAATAAACAAGAAGCAGAACAAAATAGAAATAAAGGTGCAAATTTAATAGAGCTTCCAGATGGTTCTGTTTTAAGTGTTCCAGCTCATTTAGTTTTTGATAGTGGAAAGGCTGAAGCTAGTTCTATATTTGCAAAAGATTTTTTAGAAAATCTTGCAACTTTAATTCAAGCAATGCCTGAAGATACAGAGGTAAATGTAAAAGGTTATGCTGAAGATAGTGAAGTTAGAAACTCTAAATTCAAAGATGCTCTTGATCTATCAACTGCAAGAGCTAACAATGTAATTAGAGAGCTTGTTAAATATAAAGTGAACCCTAAAAAACTATTCTCAAGTGGTTATGGAAGCAATAAAGAGTCAACTTTAAAAGATAAAAGAGTTGTTGTATTTGAGCTTAGAACTACAGGTGAAGAGATATCTGAAGAGGATATGGATTTAGAATCAATCTTTAAAAAGATGAATTAATTTTTAAATATGAAGAAAAATAAAAAAGATGATTTTTTAGAGATAGAGGATAAAAAATCATCTTGCTGCTTTTTAAAAAATATACTAACTTTATCAAATCTAGCTAGTTTTGGCTCTTTAGCTACTCTTCTTTTTTTAATCTTTTTTCAAATCTATACACTATCAATTGGCTTTAGCAATTTTGCATATATATCTATAATTTTTAATATATTTTTTGTAGTTATTGTTTTACAGAAGATTGGGGTTTTAAATTTAAACATATTAACAAAGATTGTTAATCCTACATTGAAGTTTTTAATGTTTTTATATATTTTAAATGCTATTTTATCACTATTTCTTGATGATATTTTATATAATTTTGTTATATCACCTTTAAATATATTTGGTGCATATTTTATATTTTTACTTCTAAAAAGAGACTCTATTTAATACCAAAAGCCTCTTTTATAGCCTCTCTTTTCTCTTTAATTGTTGAATTATTTGGCGTTGTATCTACTTTTTTTTCCTCTTTTAAATCGATATTTTTTTCTAAAAGAAAAAAATATACTACCGCACAAAGTGTGATTAGTAATATTAAAAAAGCTACTACTAATCTTTTCATCTCTTAAACTCTTCCTTGTTCATACATAGCTCTTAGCTTCTCTTTCTCTTTTCTTTTTTGCTCTTTTATAGCCTCTTTACTTCTATAACCATCTATTTTAAATCCTAAGAATTTTAAAAATGGAGAAACAACAAAAATTGAAGAGTAAGTTCCAATTATAATTCCTACAAAAAGTGTAAATGAGAATGGATAGATAATCTCTCCACCAAACAGAAGCATTGTAGCTACGACAAAAAGTGTTGTTGAAGATGTAAGAATTGTTCTTGAAAGAGTTTGACTAACTGAATCATTTATTAAAATATCTAAATCTTTCTCTTTACTATTTGTTAGATTCTCTCTAATTCTATCATTTACAATAATTTTATCATTGATTGTATATCCAAGAACTGTAAGAATTGCAGCTATCATATCAAGATTTACATCTATGCTAAATAGACTTATTAATCCTAAAGTTATAATCACATCATGAACAAGTCCAATAACTGTAGCAACCGCAAATCTCCACTCAAATCTAATAGCAATATAAATTAATAGTGTAATTAAAGCTAAAGTTAAAGCCATAATACCTTTTTCTCTAAGCTCTGCTCCAACTTTTGCTCCAACCATATCGATTTTTCTAATCTCAAAATCTCCTGTTGGAACTAAAATTTTATTCATATCATCACTAATATCATTTGTAAGCTCACTTGAACTTCCTGTAAATCTAATAACTACCTCATTTGGTGATCCAAACTCTGTAACAGTTGAACTTGAATATCTTGTATCTTTTAAAACTTCTCTTATTTTATCAAGTGGTGCAGTTTGTTCATATTTAACTTGAACAGTAGTACCTCCTAAAAAATCAATTCCATAGTTTAAACCTTTTGTAAATAAAAGAACAAATGAAGCAACTATTAATATAGTTGATAATCCCAAAAATGAGATTTTTTTTGACATAAAATTATATGTTTTGTTGTTGTTAAAAATTTCCATTATGCCACTCCAAACCATTTTTTATTATTTTTATCTTTTGAAATCTTTGGTAAAAGTGCTTTATAAATACCATGAGTTCCAACAATTGATGTAAGCATTGAAGTTAATATTCCAATAGAAATTGTTACAGCAAAACCTTTTATTGCTCCACTTCCATAAGCATATAAAACAATTGCAACTAAAAGTGTTGTAACATTTGCATCTATAATAGCTCTTAGGGCATTTGAGTAACCATCTTCAATTGCTTTTTGAACACTAGCACCTGCTCTTAAAGCCTCTCTTATTCTTTCATTTATAATAACATTTGAGTCAATTGCCATACCCATTGTTAAAATAATACCAGCCATTCCTGGAAGTGTTAAAGTTGCACCAAAAAGTGCAATTACAGCTAAAAGAATAAATATATTTGCAATTAAAGCAATATTTGCAATCATTCCAGCTCTTCTATAATATAGCATCATAAATAGAAAAATTAGAACTGTTCCAGATATTAAAGCAATCATAGATGCTTTTATACTATCAGCTCCAAGTGATGGTCCAACACTTCTTTTCTCTAGCATATTAATACTTGCAAGTAATGCTCCACTTCTTAGTGCAATAGCAACATTTCCAGCCTCTTGTACTGTAAATCCACCACTTATTTGCCCACTTCCACCACCAATTCTTTCGTTTATATTTGGTGCTGAATAAACTTTTCCATCAAGTACAATTGCAAGTCTTTTTCCTACATTTTTTGCTGTAAAATCTGCAAAAATTCTAGCCCCACTTGAGTTTAGTGTAAAGTTAATAATTGGTTGATTTGATTGATTAAAAGCAACTTGAGCATCAACAATTTGGTTACCATCTAAAATTGGTATCTCTTTTACTAAATATTTAATATTTGGATTTTTTGTATCCTCTAAAATAATATCTCCATATAAAGATGCCTCTTTATTTGTCATTTTATAAACTTGATCTGCTCTATTTTCATCTATTGCCATAAGCTCAAGATTTGCTGGTTTTGAGATTAACTCTCTAGCATCTTTCTCTTGCTCTGCTGTTTTAATTCCTGGAAGTTGAACAATAATATCACTCTCACCCTGTCTTAAAACAGTAGGTTCACTAAGTCCAAATTGATCAAGTCTATTTCTAATAGTCTCAACAGCTTGAGCAACTGAGTAATCTTTTGTTTGAATTATCTCTTCTTGTGTTAGCTCTACTTTATACTCTAAATTATCTTTAATAATTGATAGACCTTTTATCTCTTCAAGCATTTTATCCATTTTTACAACATCATCTCTATCCAACAAAGAGAAAATAATATTGTCATTTACAACAGTTAATCCATCGATTAAAACCTCTTCATCATCTGTAAAGTGTTTTATAGCTGTTGCGATAGATCTCATTTTTGAAGTTACTGCTTCGTGTGTATTTACACCTAAAAGCATATGAAGTCCACCTTGTAAATCAAGTCCTAGATTTACCTTTTTTCCAGACTCTGTTTGAAACAAAGATGGAAAAGAAAAAACAATTCCAAATATAAAAGCTACTAAAAAAATTGTTAGTTTAAAATTTAAAAATTTCAATATTTATCCTTAGAAGATTTTAAGATATGAAAACTCATATCTTAAAACTTAAATTATTCAGCTAAAAGTCTAGCTACAAACTCTTTTGCTAATTTCATCTCAGAGTTATCACTATTTTTTACTACAAAATATGTCTCTTCAACTTTTACAACCTCAACCATTAAGCCACCATTTGTTACAATCTTGTCACCTTTTTTAAGACCTGCTATCATATCTTTATGAGCTTTAGCTTGTTTTTGTTGTGGTCTTATAATTAAGAAGTAAAATATTGCAAATAGAGCAACTAAAGGTAGTAATGATGTTAATAAATCACCTTGCATTCGATTTCCTTTTCAGTAAGAGTCAGATATGTTTTTTTTAAAAACCCAATATTTTAGCAAAAAGATTATAATAGAGAGCTTGATTATTTCAATACTTTTAAGTGCTTTTATCTATTTAGCACACTTTAATATTGAGCTTAAAATAGTTGATTCTATTTTTGCTGTTTTAGGAGTTTTTTTACTTCTAAAAGCTTCAAGAGCTGTTATGTTTTTTTCTGGATTTTTTGTAGGAATCTTTTGGTTTTGGTGGTTTGCTGTTAGTTTGCAATACTATGATTTAAACTATTTAGCTCCTGTTATAATTTTTGGATTAGCTATATCATATGGATTATCATTTTTAGCTCTTGGAGTATTTAAGAATTTATATTTAAAAGCTATTTTAATATTTTTGTATCTATTTTTTGCACCTTTTGGATTTGATTGGTTAAAACTAAATTTAGCTTTTATAAACTCTTACTTCTCAAGCTCTTATTTGGCTTTTGCACTTATTTTAACTGCTTGTTTAATTGTTTTAAAAAGTAGTTTAAAAAACCTAAGAGTAGTTGCAATTTTACCTTTGATTTTTGCACTAAATATTTTTGAAAAAGAGCATATTGTTGAAGATAGTGATATAAAAATATATTTAAGCCAATTTAATATAAACCAAGATTTAAGATGGCAAAAAGAGAATTTTGCACAAATAAATAAAAAGATATTTGAAAAAATAGATTATGCAATAGAAAATAACTATGATGTAGTAGTTCTTCCTGAAACTATTTTTACTTTAGTTTTAAATGAAAACTATATTTTAATGGATAGATTACTAAATTTATCAAACAAAATTGATATTGTTGCTGGATCTATCTATAAAGATGAGTTTGGATATTTCAACGCTTCATATTTTTTTAGTAAAAACCAATTTGAAGTTGCAAAAAAAGTTGTGCTTGTTCCTTTTGGAGAGGAGATTCCATTGCCTCAATTTTTTGTTGATTTAATAAATAATTTGTTTTATGGAGGTGCTAGTGATTACTCAAAAGCCAAAAAACCAACTGATTTTTTAATAAAAGATAGTTTGTTTAGAAATGCTATTTGTTATGAAGGAACAAATAAAAAGATTTTTGAAAATCTAAATGGTGTTAAAAATATGATTATGATTTCAAATAATGCTTGGTTTACACCTTCACCTGAACCAACACTTCAAGCTTTACTTTTAAAGTATTATGCAAAAAAATATGGTGTTACAATTTATCATGTAGCAAATGGAAGCAAGAATATGGTTATAAAACCTAATTAAGGTACAAAATAGAACATCAAACCAAATTTAAAAATATCTTGCTTTGATGTTAAATCATTGTTTTGATACTTCAAGCTCAAAGATAGATCTTTTATAAGTTTTATTGTAGAAAATGCTTCAAGTTTTTTATTCTCAAAACCTTTATCATATTTTGCATATCTATAATCAACTCCTAGTTTTATATCTTTGAAGTAGTTTGTAACAGCTCCAACTCTAGCACCTATTGAGTAGTCTTGATTGCCTGAAAGAAAATATGCATTAGTATCTAAAAGTGTATATAAAAATCCATACTCTTCTTCAAAAGTAGCACCAAAACTAGGATTTATTTTAAAAGAGTCTTTATCATCTATAAACTTCTCATATCCTGTATCTATACTCCAAGTAAGTGGTTTAAAGATTTTATCTCTAGGAGAGAATGACTCTATTTTTAAAAGTGTTATCTTATCAACTTCTACATCTTCATCTTTTTTCTTTTGTAAACTAAACTCAAAAAAATCTATATAAGCACCTTGCAAGTAACCATCTTCTAAATCGTAAATATTATGATAGGCTGGTTTAATTGTAAAATTAAAGCTATCGTTTGTATCATAGTATAAAGAAGCTCTTGCAGAGCCGTGAGATTTTAGAGGATTTATTGGAGTTTGCACATCAAAAAAAGATGGTTTATTGTATTGGCTTCTTTCTTTTAAAATATTTAAATAGTTTTTTACATACTCATCTTTTTTTGTACCCTTTTCGCTTCTTAAATATTGTGTATAGGCTATTTTAAAATCAAGATATGAGATTTTATCATCAGCAGATAAATTATCATTTAGTGGTAGATTTTTGTTTATATAATCATCTATAAAATCTCTGTTTTCTATCTTTTCATTTAAAATATATTTCATCTTTTTAAGATTTGAGTATCTATAGTTTGAACCACTTATTAAACCATTTTTTTCAACCAGTTTAATAGTATCAAGAGGTATTGCTTTAAAGGTAAAATTATCTGTTAACTCTAAAGATGGTCTAGCTATTTCTAAAAGCCACAAAAGAGCATAAGAGCAGTTCTCTTTAAAGAAAAAATAGTCTGCATATGAGTCTTTTAGCTCCCATGCATGAAGAACTAAAACATCTATCTCCTCTTGATTAAAATTTAAATCATACTCCCAAACATCTCTTTGCTCAATATTGTTATATGTTTTTAACTTCTCATAATATGGCAAAATAGAGTACTGACCCTCATATCCACCAAATACACCTTTAAAAGCAAAAACTAAACCATTTTTCTCATTCGTTTTTGCTGCATAGTTTAAGGCATTTGATAAAAGTGGTGTATCTTTTTTGCTTGATAGTTGTAAAAAAGTGTGCCCATACATAGATGCTGGTGAGTTTATATGAGAGCTTGGAAATACCAAAGTAATATGTTTAGCCTCTAACTCTTTTTTATACTCATCTAACTCTTTACACTCATAATATTTTATCTGCTCTTTTAAATTTGGAATAGTTTTTTCCAACCAAGATACTCTTAATGGAAATCTACACAAAATATCTTTTTCGCCACTTTTTAGTGCATTTATAGTCTCAAATAACTCCTCTTTTAAATCATATTTTCCATTTTTTGATATAAAAAAGTTAGTTGAATCTATTTCGCTACTACTTCCTTTGTAGTGTAGAAGTTTTTTAAAGTAGTTATCTTCAAAAACTCTATTTTCTAAAATATACTCTTGAATTTGATCTGATGATTGTAGTGATAAAGTAAAAAAGCAACAAAATATAAAAATATTTGTTGCTTTTTTTAAAAAATTAGATAAGTTTTGCAATATTGTCAATAACTTCCGCTGAACTTACATTTTCATTTGCATAAATAGAAGTGAAATTTGCTTGTAATTTAGAAGCAAAAGTTGCTCTATCTTCAATGTTCATTAAAGTTGCAACAGTATTTAAAGTCTCACCATTTCCAACTGAAATATCCATTGCTAATTCATCCATATTTTCATTAATAAATCTGTGTAATTTATCATTTGATACAAATGATGCTGGTTGTTTACAATTTAATGTACCACTTGTAATACCAAATGTTTGGTTTCCTGAAGTTCCATTTGTTGTTACTGCAAGAACTTGCATAATTGTTGTGCTTTGGTCTTTAATAACTATTGTACCAAGTCCACACCCCGTATTTGTATTGTTTGCATATAATGAACTTGCCATTAGAACTGAAGCTGCCGCTAAAACTACTTTTTTCATATTTTCTCCTTTTTTAAAGTCTTAAATCATATTAGAATTTTTCTTTATACATTCTTATAAATTTTATTTTATATCTTAATATTTTAAATTATCAAAGTATTAAACATGAAAAAATTATTTAACTAGCACTTTTAAAAGTGCTAATTATATTTATTGAATATCTTTTCAATTATCTCATCTTTACTCATATTATTTTCTATTTGCAATTTTAAAGCAAAGTCTAAAATCTCTTTAAACTCTTTTGATTCTTTAAATCCCAAAGATATTAAATCTTTTCCTTGTACAAATATTTTTAGAGGTTTATCAAAAATATCTAGTTTTTTAGATAGTTTTTCTATTTTTTTAATATCTTTTTTCTCTAAACTCTTTTCAAGCAAAATCAAATCTTGTAACTTTAAAACCAAAGATAGCTTTTTTAACTCTTTTTCATCTAGTTTTGTTCTATTTTTGCAAAGAGTTAGAATATTTTTAATTAGATTTTTATCATCTGTAATATTTTGCAAAAAATTTAAAATATCATTTTCTTTTTGATTTTTTAAAATAAGTGCAAAAAATAGATATATTTTTCTAAACTCATCAAAACTCTTTTTGTTTAAATATTTTGCCAATTTATCAATAGCTTTATAAGAGGATTTAAAAGAGATAAAAAATATTTTAAACTCATCAAAGAGTTTTAAAGCAACACTTGGTTTTTTTGATTTTAGAAAAATCTTTTTAAACTCATCAAAGACTCTCTGTTTTGGCAGATGCTCTAGCTCTTTATTTTCTACTATTTTTTTACAAAGTTTTTTTGTTTTTTTTGATATTTTGAAATTGAATCTTGAAGCAAAGCCAATAGCTCTATAAACTCTTAAACTATCTTCTATAAAAGTTGTATCATCTATATGTTTTATCTCTTTTTTTTTTAAATCTTTTATTCCACCAAATGGATCCAAAAATCTATTTTCAAAATAGTCATAACCAATAGAGTTAATAGTAAAATCTCTTCTTCTACTAGCCTCTTTGTAGCTTAAATTTGAGTCTAAAGATACTATAAAATCTGTATGTTTAAAGCCACTTTTAACCTCAGTTCTAGGAAGTGAAAAATCAAAATCTAAGTTATTTAGACTTAATTTCAAAACTCCAAATGATTTTCCAACTACTTTTGGCTCTTTATATTTTGAGATAATACTTTTTAAACTATCTATTGAGTCTATATTGTAAACTTCAATATCATAATCTTTAATCTCTTTATTTAAAAAACTATCTCTAACACAGCCACCCACAACAATAGGTTTGGCTTGTGTTGATTTTAAATCTTTAAAAATATTCTCTAATACTTTTGGTATTTTAATCTTTTTGATAGTGATGAACATCTTGTTGTGGATATGGAATAGTAATTCCCTCTTTATCAAATACCAATTTAATATTTTCTATTAAGAAAAATCTAACTTCCCAATAATCAGGTGTATTAACCCAAGCTCTAACAACAAAATTTACAGATGAATCAGCAAGTTCCGAAACAGCAACTGTGATACCTTTATCAACTAATATCTTCTTATGTGATGTAAGCAGATTTGTTAATAAATCTTTTGCTTTTTTAATATCATCATCATAAGATATACCTACAACTAAATCAACTCTTCTTGTGTCAAAGGCATTTACATTTGTAATTGAGCTACTTGTAATTGAGCTATTTGGCACAACAATTCTTTGATTATCTCCTGTTACAAAAACTGAGTTAAAAATACCAACTTCACTAACAATTCCAGTTACTCCACCAGCTGTAACAAAATCTCCAACTCTAAATGGTTTAAATATTATAATCATAACACCAGAAGCAAAATTTCCTAAAGAGTCTTTTAGTGCTAAACCAACAGCCAAACCAGCAGCTCCAAGTATTGCTAAAAATGATGTTGTAGTGATTCCAAGTTTATTTAAAGATGCAAGAATAACAGCTGTAATCAGAGCATAATAAGCAATATTTTCTAAAAATTTAACTAAAATCTCATCCATTCCATCAATTTTTCTCAATAACTTACCTAAAACTTTAACAACTCTATTTACAATCCACTTTCCAACAAAAAATATTAAAAGTGCTAAAAAAATAGACCACGAATACTCTAAAAGAGTATCTAAAATATTTTGAGGAATAAAAGATGAAAAATCATTTTTTAAAACCTCAACACTATTTTCTATATTTGATATATCCATAAAAAACTCCTATTTTGTAATTTCTAAAATTTTTGCAACAACTTCTGTGACTTTTACATCAACTTTTTCTAAAGTTCTTCTATCTACCAATTCAACTAAACCTTCACTTAATTTTTTTCCAATTATTATAGCATATGGAAAACCTAAAAGCTCAAAATCACCCATTTTAAATCCAAATCTAGCATTTACTCTATCATCTAAAATAGTCTCAATTCCTAATTTTTTTAAGCCTTGATAAATATCTTCACCAACTTTTGCTTCATCTTCATTTTTTGAGTTTGAAACAATAATATCTACCATAAAAGGAGCTGTCTCTTTTGTCCAGATACAACCTTTGTCATCGTGGTTTTGTTCAATAACAGCAGCAACTAATCTTGAAACTCCTATTCCATAACACCCCATAATAAATGGTTTTGCTTTTCCATTCTCATCTAAAAAGTTTGCATTCATAGCTTGTGAATATTTTGTTCCAAGTTGGAAAATATGCCCTGCTTCAATTCCTTTTGTATAAGACAATTTTCCACCACAACAAGAGCAAGTATCACCCTCTTGAACAGTTATTAAATCAGCATATTTTATATTTTCAATTGCACTTAAATCAACATTTACCATATGATATCTAGCTTCATTTGCTCCACAAACCATAGCTTTTGAATCTTTTAATTCACTATCAACAACAAAAATTGTATCTTTTGGTAAATCAACTATTCCACAATATCCAGCAACTAAACCACTCTCTTTTATCTCATCTTCAACAGCATCAATAAGCTCCAAAGCATCTATGCTATTTTGTGCTTTTGTCTCTTCAAGCTCATCACTTCCTCGCACAAAAAATACTACAATTTTAGCTTTTTCTTTAAAAATTGCTTTTTTTATAACTGCTTTTATAGTTTGCTCTTTGCTTACATTTAAAAAGTTTGCAATATCTTCTATTGTTGTGCAGTTTGGAGTCTCTACTTTTTCTACTTTTTCTAGCTTTTCTGCTTTAAAATCATATTTTTTTACTTCTCTTTTTGCAGCTTCAATATTTGCAGCATAAGAGCAAGAGTCACAAATAACAATTGTATCCTCTCCACTATTTGCAAGAACATGAAACTCTTTACTTCCACTTCCACCAATAGCTCCACTATCAGCCTCTACAACTCTAAAATCAAGACCTAATTTTGTATATATTTTTTTGTAAGTTTCTTCCATAAGATTAAACTCTCTTACTAAATCCTCTTCATTTGAGTGGAAAGAGTAACCATCTTTCATCAAAAACTCTCTACCTCTCATAAGTCCAAATCTAGGTCGTGCTTCATCTCTAAATTTTGTATTTATTTGATATAGATGAAGTGGTAAATCTTTGTATGAAGTAACTCTATTTTTTACCATATTTACAACTGACTCTTCATTTGTAGGGCTTAAAACAAAACTTCCACCTTTTCTATCTTTAAATCTTAACATCTCACTTCCCATAGTAAGATCTCTTCCTGACTCTTCCCAAAGTGTTAAAGGTGTTACAAATCCAAATTGAACCTCTAAAGCTCCTGCTTCATCCATCTCATCTTTTACAATTTTTTTAATCTTCTCTAAAACAATTTTTCCTAATGGCATAAAATCATAAATTCCAGAACCATTTTGAGATATAAAACCACCTTTGATTAAATATTGATGAGATGGTAGTGTTGCATCACTTGGAGTCTCTTTTGTTGTTGGTATAAAAAGTTTGCTAAATTTCATCTAATTTTTTCCTATAATTTATATATTTTTATTTAAGTGTTCACATTTATAATCTATCTCTTGTACATTTTGAGAAAACATATTTTGAACCGAACTTACAACTAAATCACAATGCTTTGTTCTTGATATAGTTTTAAGTTGTTTTGCTGGATTGTGTAGATATTCAGTTATAACTGTTTGACAAAGTTTTCTAATATTATCTTCATAATCTTTTGGTACATAACCTTTTTTTATAGCATTTTGAAGTTTTTTATCAATTATTTTTTCACCTTTTAGATACAAATCTTTAATTAGTGGCTCTAAATCTAAACTCTTTAACCAATCAAAAAACTCTAAAGTTGATTGACCCACAATCGTATAAGCCTCTTTTGCTTGAGCTGATCTTTGAGTCATATTTGAATTTACAATCTCTTGTAAATCATCAACACTATAAATTTCTAAATCAAACATTGCTATATCCTCATCAATATCCCTTGGAACTGCAATATCAAACCAATATCTGCTTACACTTGAGCTTGGAGTGTTATCTTGAGTAATTATTGGATATGGAGCACTTGTTGCTGTTATCATAACTGGCATAATCTCAAGAAGTTCCTCAAGTTTAGAGTAAGGCTCTACTTCTATATTCTCTTCAAAAGTTGAAGCTAGATTTTTAGCTTTTTTAATATCTCTACTAACTATTGTAACACTAAATCCTGAAGTTAAAAGATGTTTTACAGCCAATTCACTCATAGTTCCAGCACCAATTACAAGTGCTTTTACACCTTTTGTATCGCCAATTAGCTCTTTTGCTTTTGCAACAGCAGTTGAAGCAACAGAAACAGAACCTGTCCCTAAGCTTGTAGCAGTTCGCACCTGCGCTGCACACTTAAAAGCATAGTGCATAACTCTTGAAATACCTTGATCACAATAGTTTCTAGCTTGTGAAAATCTAAAAGCATCTTTTAACTGTCCTACAATTTGAGTCTCACCAATAACTAGTGAATCAAGTGCAGATGCAACAGAAAACAGATGGTGAACTGCAACATCATTATCGTAAATATCAGCTCTATCATATAAAAATTCGTAATTTAATTTTGAATAGTCTGATAAGTTTTCAATTATATTTTTACTACTTTGTTTTACATTTGAACTTTTTGAAATAATCTCAACTCTATTACAAGTTGAAAGTAAAACTAACTCTTTTGTAGATTCAAAATCCAAAAGTTTTTTTATAAATCTATCTTTCTCTTCATCACTATTAAATGCTAGTTTCTCTCTTTGTTTAATATCCAAATTTTTATGTGAAAAACTAATTACTAAATAACTCATATTAAAAATCTCTTTCTATCATAGCTTTCATAATATTTATTAACTCTTCGCTATTTTTTTCATCTTTTATAGATGAAATAGCTAAAAGCCCAGTCTGTTTTGCCTCTTTTATTGCATCATTTAAAGCATTTGTATTTTGCATTTGAGTTTTTATCCAATTTAGCTCATCTTCATTTAAAGATTTTTTATATAAAGATTTCAAATAATCTTTATCTTCAACTCTTTCATATAAATATAGATATGGAATAGTCACTTTTCCTTCTACAAAATCAAGCATTGCTGGTTTTCCAAGTGTTTGGCTATCTTGTGTGATATCTAAAATATCATCAATCATTTGAAAAGCAAGTCCAAGATTTTTACCATAAGATGCATATTTTTCACTATCAAGACCAGCTATTATTGCTGCACTTCTAGCACTAGCTTCTATTAAAGAGGCTGTTTTTTTATAAATCATTGTTAAGTATTTATCGTATGAACTGTTAAATGAGTCTGTTAAATCAACATCCATCATCTCTCCAATACTTAGTTCCGTTACCGCATTTGAAACATAGTATGCAACTTTTTTATCCATTTGAGATAGTTCTGTAAAGGCTCTTGAGTATAAAATATCTCCAAACATAATTGAAGTTTTATTATCATATAAAGCATTAATAGATGGCTTTCCTCTTCTTGTATCTGCTTCATCTATCACATCATCATGTAAAAGTGATGCTGCATGAATCATCTCTACAACTGCACAAAGCTTTATAGTTTCACTATTAACTCCAGCGATTTTGAGTATAAGTTTACTTCTTAACATCTTTCCAGTTGCCAATTTTTCTAATAAATCCAAAGCCTTTGGGTAAGAGCAAACTTCTAAAAACGCCTTTATCTGATTTTTTACTTCTTCTAAAACTTCCATTTAACTATCCAATCTACTAATAATATCTCCAGAAACTTCCATATAAAGCCCTTTTTTAGCAGAGTTAATTTCTGAGTGATTCTCTAATTTAAACTCATTTATATATGAGTTTATATCAAAATCTTCATCTTTATCTTTGCTTACAATTAACTCTAAAATAGCAAGTTTTTCAAAAACTTTATCTATCTCATCTTCAACTAAATCTCTGTGAGTCTGCTCTAAAATATCAAAAAATTTTGATTTTGGGCTACCAAAGAATATATCATCTTCATCTTCAGTAAACCAATCTTTAAATTTACTCATTATTTGTTTTCCAATCGCACTCTAACACTTTTTGCGTGAGCTGTTAAACCCTCTGTATCTGCCAAAAGCGCACAAGGTTCACCTAAATCATTTATAGCATTTTTTGAGAAACTAATAATTGAACTTTTTTTAAGAAAATTCTCTACATTTAAAGGACTATAAAATCTTGCTGTTCCACCTGTTGGCAAAGTGTGATTTGGTCCTGCTATATAATCTCCAATTGGCTCAGGAGTATTTTCACCTAAGAAAATTGCTCCAGCGTGTTTTATATAAGCAAGTAGTTCAAATGGATTTTTTGTCATAACTTCTAAGTGCTCAGGTGCTATCTTATTCATAAGTTCAACTGCTTCTTCCATATTTGAAGCAACAATTATAACACCTCGTTCATCTATTGATTTTTTAGCAATCTCATATCTGCTTAAATTTGCTAAAAAATTATCCACCTCTTTGCTTGTACTCTTCGCCAAATCTTCACAAGTAGTTATTAAAATCGAACTTGCCATCTCATCGTGTTCTGCTTGAGATAATAGATCTATTGCAATATAGTTTGCTTTTGCACTCTCATCTGCTAATATTCCAATCTCGCTAGGACCTGCAATCATATCAATATTTACTTCCCCAAAAACAAGCTTTTTGGCAGTTGCTACAAATATATTTCCAGGACCAGTTATAACATCTACTTTAGGAATTGTTTGTGTTCCATAAGCCATAGCGGCAATTGCACTTGCTCCTCCTACTTTGTAAACTTTTGAAACATTACAAAGGTGACAAGCTGCTAAAAGTAGTTCATTTACCTCATTATTTGGAGTTGGTGTACAAACAACTATCTCTTTAACACCAGCAACTAAAGCTGGAATTGCATTCATTAATAAAGAGCTTGGATATGCAGCTTTTCCACCTGGAATATAAAGTCCAGCTTTGTCAACAGCTGTTACTTTTTGTCCTAAAATAGTTCCATTCTCTTCAAAATCTATCCACGATTTTGGAAGCTGTTTTTCGTGATATGATTTGATTCTATCATAAGCTTTGTGTAAAGAGTTTTTTAAATCTTGAGGCAAATTATCATAAGCTTTTTTCATATCTTCTTGAGAAATTAAAAGCTCATCATCACTCTTAACGCTCCATTTATCAAATTTTTCAATATGTCTTTTTAAAGCCTCATTTCCATCTTCAATAATCTCATCTATAATATTTGAAACTATTTTTGAAACACCTTTTATATCACTTTTTGCTCTTTGTAAAATATTTTCAAACTCAATATTAAAGTTTGAATCTTTTGTATTTATTATTTTCATTTTATCTGTCCTAAAATATCTATTACTATATCTTTTAAATCTCTATTTTCAACATCAACCACAATATCAGCAACTCTTTGATACTCTAAAACTCTTGTATTATAAAGCTTTAAAGCCTCTTTTTTATCTTGTAGAAGTGGTCTTTTTTTTAACTTATTTTTTGCATTTGGTGCTTTTTTAATTCGTTTTAAAATTCCTTCAAATGATGATTTTAGGTATATAACAGTTCCTATATTTTTAAGATTTTCTTGTTTATAAAATCCACCACCAGTTGAAATAATAGTGTTATCAACACTATTTTCAAGCCACAAAGCAGTCTTTTTTTCTAAGTTTCTAAAAAAAGCTTCACCTTCAATGGCAAAAATCTTTTTAATAGCTCTATTCTCCATACTCTCTATTAAATCATCTGTATCAATTGCGTACATTGAAGACTCTTTAACCAAGGCTCGTGCAACTGTGCCTTTTCCAACACCCATAAATCCAATTAGTATAATATTATTCTTTTTCATAGTCGAAGATTATATCTAAATATTGGTAAATTTATATCTATAACGCTCTAGCATTGTCTCATTTCCAATAAGACCACCTTGATGAATATATAAAAAAATATAATCATCTTTTTGTTTAAAACCCTTCACATAATTTTCAAAAACAATCCAACCTAAACTATCATAAAGCAGATCAAACTCAATATTTGTCTGTTTTAAAAGCTCTAAATGTTTTAAATATAGCTCTTTGTATAATTTTCCAAAATGGTATTTTTTATCTTTTTTTAAAATTGTTGGATGATTATTATCTTCCAAAGCAAAAAACTGTTTTTTTAAATAGTCATCATCGCCTACACATGAGTTTGTAAGAACTTCAAATGGCAAATAGTGTTGCAAATACAAAGCTGTTGTTCCAGTACCACTTGGCAAAAATATTTTCAGTTTTTTGCCCTCTATATTTTGCTCTTTTGCCCAAGATTTTATCTCATTTGCTAAAATCTCTATTCCATATTTTGCCTCTTTTACGGCACCTCCTTCAGGTATAAAAAGCTCATTTTGTTGAAAAGTTGTAGGAACTTCACCAATAACTAAATTCATACCATTTTCTAAAGCTTTTTTATAATTTCCACTTGGATTTGTTTTTAAAAAATCTGGAATATGCGATATATAATAATCAAATTTTAGATTTTTTAATTTGCATAAAACAGATAAAGAGTACATTGCATTTGATTGATTTGAGCCATGAGAAATAATTTTTTCTATACCTTTTAAATCATTTTTTAAAAAGTAGTAAAATTTTCTAGCCTTATTTCCACTAAAATCACAATCAAGCTTGTCATCTCTTTTTACAAAATATTTTTGATTGTTTAAAATAATTTCATCTATTGCTGAGTTTATATAGTTCATAAAAGTAATTCTATCATCAATTAACAAAAAATTTTGTACAATACAAGAAAAATGAAAAAGGCTATTTATGAACTTAATGGAGTATATTGATAAAGGTGGAGCAATTGTTTATATATTAATTTTTTTAAATATTATTGGTTTTACAATAATTATTTGGAAATTTACAACTCTTCCTCAAGTCAATAAAATTATCTCAAAAATTGCACAAAATCTTGATTTAAATGGTTCAATTTCTGCACAAATTGAGTATGAGATTAAAAAGTTAGAAACAGGTCTTACAATTATAAAAAATATTGCAATAGTAGCTCCACTTCTTGGACTTTTGGGAACTGTAATTGGAATTTACACATCTTTTGAAGATATTACACAAAAAGGTTTGGGTGATCCTACAATTTTTTCAGGTGGAATTGCGATTGCACTAATTACTACAATTGCTGGAATTATAGTATCAATTCCTCACCAAATTGCATACAATCACTTCATATCTTTAGTTGATAAAATAGAGATAAAAGCTAAAAAAGAGCTAATCAAAGAGTCTAAATGAAAAGAAGAGAGCCTTTAGGACTTGATTTAACACCTATTATTGATGTTGTTTTTATTCTTTTAATCTTCTTTTTGGTTACAAGTGTTTTTAAAAAAGAGGAACTAGCACTCATGCTTGATTTACCAAAAGCCAATGCAAAAGAGTTAGCGGTAAAAAAAGAGCAGATTTTCATAGAGCTTAGTGTTGATAAACTTGCTATTAAAGGTATTGAAGTATCTTTTGACTCTTTAGAGGATAATTTAAAAGCTATTGAGAATAAAAATGATGCAGTAATTGTGCGAATTGATAAAAAAGTACCTTATGAAAGAGTTGTTAAAGTTCTTGATTTGCTTCAAAAATATAGTTTGAATAATTTGGCTTTGGTTACGAATGAGGAGAAAAAATAATTTAAATATCTTTAAATATTTTTTCTTTTACATAAGAAGCATTTAGCCAAAAGCAGTGTTTTGTATAAAATTTTTCTCGTGTAAGTTTATCTTCAATAGGTAAAGCAAAAACATCTTGACTATTTTGTCCATGAGGTCTTACATGTGAAATGTCATTATCTTTTTTACCTGGAAAATTTGTATATCTTTTTATTTTCCCATTTTTGTCAGTTTTTATCTCTTTAACTATATTTCCACTTATTATTACTTTTTTTGTATCTATCCACATTTTTCTAACAATTTGTAAATCATCATTACTTATATTCCAAAATTTTACTTTTTCTAGTTTTAATTCATCTCCATAATATTTAAAAAATATAAATATAAATTTTTTTTCTAAAATTTCTTTGAATTCTGAACTATTCCAATTTTGCTTTATAATATCTTCATACTTAAAAGCCTTAAAAGATATATCTTCTTTTGGAAGATTATTATTTTTTAATCGTACAGTTCTAACTTCAATATCAGCTTTTTTAAACTCTTCTATTTCACAATCTTGCTTAATATTTAAAATAGCTTTTGTCAAATTAGCATAAAAATTTTTAGCTTTAGAATTTAATTCAATATTTAAATCATTAATAATTTGAGAAACTGTTTTTCCATAATAAGCTTTAAATTTATCTAAAATAACCTCTTCAAAACTTTTTTTCTTTAAAACTTCTAAGTTATCAATTACCTTTCCATATTTTTCTTTATTACCACTTAAACTTGCAATTATATGGTTTACATATCCCTGTTTTAATGAAAAAGCTCTCTGCTTTGCTTTTATGTTACTATTTGGTTGTTCTCTTTTATTACCACCTTTTGAACCTTTTGTACAAGCACCTAAATATAAAGTATCTGCTTCTGAAAGTTCATGTGCTTTTCCATTTAAGATTTTTTCTTTTATTCTCAAAAAATCTTGTTTAATTAACTCTAAATCTAAACTAGGAAAATTCCATTCATCAACAATTTTAATCTTGTAATCAAAAACTGTTTCATCAACTTTATGTAGATAAAAAACTAATAGTAAGTTTTTATTTTTTTTATAAAAAGAACTAAATTCAAAATCTTGATTTACTATATCCATATAGTTTATAATATTTAGTACTAATCTCTCTTTTGATACGAACTTTAGGTTTTTTAGCTCTTTCAAAGGTGAACTTTTTAACTCTAATTTTGCTAAAGAAAAATCTGGTTCTTCTAAACTATTTGGTTCATATAAAAAATAATATTTCTCCAAAAATTGTCCAAACCCACCTTTATTTTTACCATTACTTATATCTTTTGGACAAAACTCTTTTAAATTTTTTCCAATAAGTTTTTTTGCATAAGATATTATTGAATCTTTTGATGATGGATTATAAGGCAAACTAATCAAGAAGAATCTCCTTTCTTAACTCTTTTCCTAATTTTTCGATAACTCCAATAACCAAAGCATTTCCCATAAGAAAAGCTCTTTTTGTATCACTTACTCCTAGGGTATGATTATCTGGAAACATATTTAATCTTTCTAACTCAATTGGTGTTAATCTTCTATACTTATTATTTACAAAAATAACATGTTTAAATCTTGATGCACTAGAACCACCTTCAGCAGTTATAATTGTTCTTGAAGGTTTTTCTAAACTATCTGGAAAACTCATCGAGCCTTCACTATAATTATACTTATGTCCTGTAGTTTTATTAACTCTTTCAAAAGATTTAGCACCTTTTTGATATTTCCACTTTTCAAGTTCTACTTCATCTATAAAAAACTCTTTTGAAATTTTATTTTCATCTTTTTCAATAATATCACCTAAAGTTACAAAATTTCCTTGATAATTCTCATCAACTTTAGAAGTAAAATATTTTCCATCAATCATAAAACCAGCTTCTAAAAATGGATTGTTTAAACTATTATTTAAATTGAAATTGTTTGAAATATCTACCAAATTATCACTTAAAGAATATTCAAAAATATTATTTATTTCTTTTATTGGAAATGATTTTGCAAATATTCCTTTTTTCTCTAAAATATTTTTTGGAGTTTCATCTTTTAATTTATTATAAATTGCTGTTTCGTTTTTATAACCAAGAATAAAAATTCTTTTTCTTCTTTGTGGCATTCCATATAAACTTGCATCAATTACTCTCCACTCAACCATATATCCTAAACTATTTAAAGAAGATAACATTAAAGCAAAATCTCTACCTCTTTGTGAAGCTGGTGACTTAAGAAGTCTATCAACATTTTCTAATAATAGGTATTTTGAAGCTTTCTCTTTTTTTTCTTCAAGAATTCTATAAATTTGCCACCAAAGAACACCTTTTTTACCAACAATACCTTGTGCATTTTTTAAGATACTTGCAACTGAATAATCTTGACAAGGAAAACCACCTACTAGTAAATCATGGTTTGGTATTTCATCTATTGATACTTTACTTATATCTTCATTTAAATGGTTTTCAAAACCAAATCTAGCACAATATATATCACTAGCATGTTGAGCTTTAGTGCTTGGTTCCCATTGATTACTCCAAACAATTTTATAATCATTTGATGCTCTTTGTAATCCTAATCTAAAACCTCCTACTCCTGCAAAAAGCTCAATTGTTCTTATTGTACTTTTTTCTGTTATTTCTTTATTCATATTTGATTTTTCTTCCATAATACTTAAGATTGAAAATAAATTTGACAATTTCATTTTTAACTCCAATACTATTTTTGATTATTTTATCAATAAATTTTTAGAGAACTTAAAAATATTGCAAATTGTAATAAATTTATTTAAAATAGAGATTTTACTATATTATTATAGAATTTATATTTAATAAGGAAAAATATGAAAGATTTCATTTTTATAACTTTTGAAGGTTATACATTTCAACCAAATAGTGAAGAAATTATGCCTGATATTGAAAATATGCAAGTTATTGGTTTTTCAAAAGGATTAAATAGCAAAGAAGCTTTTGAAAATTTAAAAATAAAAAGTTCTTATTTGCTAGAAACAACTTTTAATGAGATAATTGCTATTGAGTTAAAAGATAAAAAATTTGAATATTTTAATTTAAAATAGAGGTATTGAAAGTGGAGTTCAGCTAGCTGGTTTTAAAACAACACAATTTCCAGCAGCAATTGCAGGTGCTAGTTTTCAAGCTGCCATAAGAAGTGGGAAATCACAATAACTCATTTTTGATATTAGATATCAAGGATACTATCACACAAAAGTAGCAAGATAATAATAAATAGTTAAATGGATTTTTGTATAAATTTTAATTAATTTTTGTTACTAAAATACACAATATTCTATTTAAAATTTATCTTTAATCTTATCTATTAGATTTTGTACAGAGTTTACAGATTTAGCAAATTCATCTTTTTCTTTGTTTGTAAGTTCAAGTTCTATAATCTTCTCAACACCATTTTTACCTAAAACAACAGGAACTCCAGTAACCACATTTGAGTAACCATACTCTTTATCTAAAAAAACAGCACAAGGGTAGATTGTTTTTTTATCTTTTAAAATAGATTCTATCATCAAAAATGTAGATTGAGCTGGTGCAAAATATGCTGAACCTGTTTTTAAAAGCTCAACTATTTGAAGTCCACCTTTTCTTGTTTTTTCAACAATATCTTCAATCTCATTTTCATCTAAAAGCTCATCTAAAGCTATATTATCAACTTTTGTATGTTTTATAAGTGGTACCATATCATCTCCATGTCCACCTAAAACCATAGCTTGGACATTTTTATTTCCAAGCTTCTCTTTTATAAAATATGACATTCTAGAGCTATCTAAAATTCCAGCCATTCCCAAAACTCTCTGTTTTGGGAAGTTTGAAGTTTTTAAAGCTTGATATACCATTGCATCAAGAGGATTTGAAACAATTATTAAAATAGAGTTTGGATTATATTTTGCAATATTTTTTATAATAGAGTTCATAATATTGGCATTTGTAAATAGAAGATCATCTCTGCTCATATCAGGTTTTCTAGCAATTCCAGCAGTAACCACTACAATATCACAATCTTTGAAATCCTCATCCAAAGAGATAGCTTTTATTGTAGTTTTTATATTTTTAAAACTTATTGCTTGAGAGATATCCAAAGCAATTGCTTTGGTATAATCTTCTCTAATATCTTTTAATAAAATCTCATCACAAAGTTCTTGAAATGCTAATTTATAAGCAATTGATGAACCAACATTTCCAACACCAACAATTCCAACTCTTCTTTTATTCAAAATATATCCTAAAAAAATTAGTTTTTATTAAGTGCTAATAGATCACTAAATGCAACTTCAAGTCTAGCAATCATACTCTCTTGACCAGCTCTTAACCATTTTCTTGGGTCATAGTAGTTTTTATTTGGTTTATCTTCACCCTCAGGATTTCCAATTTGTCCTTGTAAATACCCTTTGTATTTTGCTTCATAAGCTCTAACACCATCCCAAAATGCCCACTGTGTATCTGTATCAATATTCATTTTAATAACACCATATGAAATAGCATCTCTAATATCTTGAAGCTCTGAGCCACTTCCACCATGGAACACAAAATCAACAGGTTTTGAATCTGTCTTAAACTTCTCTTCAATATATTTTTGAGAATTATCTAAAATTTTTGGACTTAATACAACATTTCCTGGCTTATAAACTCCATGAACATTTCCAAAACTAGCAGCAATTGTAAAGTTCTCTCCAACTTTAATTAAATTTTCATAAGCAAATGCAACTTCACTTGGTTGTGTATATAAAAGTGAATTATCTACATTTGTATTATCAACTCCATCCTCTTCTCCACCTGTAATTCCAAGCTCTATTTCAATCATCATATCAAGAGCATTCATCTTTTTAAAGTACTCTACACAAATTTCAATATTCTCTTCTAAGCTCTCTTCACTTAAATCTAACATATGAGATGTAAATAGTGGTCTTTTTGTTTTTGCAAAATGCTCTTTTCCTGCATCAAGTAAGCCATCAATCCAAGGAAGAAGTTTTTTAGCAGCATGGTCTGTATGTAAAATAACTGGTATTCCATAAGCTTTTGCCATAGTATGAACATGATTTGCACCACTAATAGCTCCTAAAATAGCAGCATCACTAGTTTTTAAACCTTTTCCAGCAAAAAAACCAGCTCCACCATTTGAAAATTGAATAATAACTGGAGATTTAACTTTTGAAGCAACTTCTAAAACAGCATTTATAGAATCTGTTCCTACAACATTAACAGCTGGAATAGCAAATCCCTCTTTTTTTGCATAAGCAAAAAGTTTTTTAGCCTCACTTCCAGTTAAAACACCTGCATTTACAACATCTAATACACCCATTCTTCTTATCCTTATTTAATTACTATTTTTGCTTTTTTTCTAAGATCTGAAACTAACTGTTCAATATCTTTATTTAATTTTTCACTCTTCATTATTCTTTCAATATTATCTTTAACTTCATCATAACTCAACTCTTTTGAAGGAGTTTTATCGATTAAAAAAATCACATGATAACCAAACTCTGTTTTTACAGGAGTTTTTGAATAAGTTCCTTTTTTAAGAGCTTTAATTGCATTTGAGAAATCAGGAACCATATCATTTGCTGAGAACTTACCTAAGTATCCCTCATTTTGTCCTGCACCATCTTTTGATTTAGCTTTAGCCAACTCTTTAAATTTTGCCTCTTTATTTACAGCTTTATCAAGCTCTTTTACAACATCTTTAGCATCTATTTCACTATCAACTAAAATATGTCTAGCTTCAAAATTTTCTGGAATAATGAATTTTTCTTTGTTTTTGCTATAAAACTCTTTTTTCTCTTTTTCACTAAATTTTATACTATCAGCTTTTTGTTTTTGCCAAACTTGAAGAGCAACATCCTCTTTAATTCTATTCATTGCATCAATATACTCAGCATCTTTTTCAACACCGCTATCTAAAGCATTTTTTGCAAGAAGTTTTCTATTGATTGCACCATCAATAATCTGTTTTTTCATCTCATCTGGAAGTTGATCAAAATTTACTCTTGGATCTTGTATTAAAAGATTTATATCTTGCTTTGTTATTTTATCCCCATTTACAGTTGCATAATAATCATTTGCTACTAAGCTTGTAGCAAGAAAAAACAAAGATGCAGTAGTTAGCACTATTTTTTTCATTACATTCCTTTTTATAGTTAATTTCAAATAAATGGTGCATTCTACTATATTTTCCTTTATTTTTATATTTTTAGTTTAAACTCTATTTAAAAAAACTTTTTTTTATGATATACTTCCGCAAAATTAAAATTAACTTAAGTTTAAGGATAGAAATGAGAATTTTGATTATTGAAGATGAAATCACATTAAATAGAACACTACAAGAAGGATTAGTTGATTTTGGTTACCAAGTTGATAGCGCTGAAAACTACAAAGATGCTGAATACTTTATTGACATTAGAAATTATGATTTAGTTTTAACAGACTGGATGCTACCTGATGGTGATGGAATTGAACTATGTAAAATTGTGAAAAACAGAAGTTCAAGAACTGCTGTTGTAATTATCTCTGCAAGAGATGATAAAGAGAGTGAAATCGAAGCATTAAGATCAGGTGCTGATGATTTTATTAAAAAACCATTTGATTTTGATATTTTACTTGCAAGAATTGAAGCAAGATTGAGATTTGGTGGAACAAATATCATAGAGATTGATGATTTAATTATCAATCCTGATGAAGAAAAAATAGAGTATGCTGGTGAAGAGATAGAGTTAAAAGGTAAACCTTTTGAAGTTTTAACTCACCTAGCACGACATAGAGATCAAATTGTTTCAAAAGAGCAACTGCTTGATGCTATTTGGGAAGAGCCTGAGCTTGTAACTCCAAATGTTATTGAGGTTGCAATAAATCAAATTAGACAAAAAATGGATAAACCATTAAATATTTCAACTATTGAAACAATTAGAAGAAGAGGTTATAGATTCTGTTATCCAAACCAAGCTTCTGAGGAAAAATAGTATTTAAATTATGAAAATTAAGAGTATCTATAAACAGTTTTATACAAAACTAATTATAGCTACCTCTTTTTTTCTAATCATTCTCTCTTTTATATTTTATGAATATGCAAAAAGCTCTTTTTATAGCAACATTGAAAAGAGTCTCTTAAAACAAGCAAAACATATTGAAAAATCTTATATCTCTTTTGATAAATTTCAAAATATCTTTAGTGAAACACAAAAAATTGAACTAGTTTTTTTAGAAAACAACCAAAAAGATATTAAATTTATAAAATTTTTTGAAGATGATAAAACATTTGCAAAATTAATTTTTCCTATGAAAGATGATGCATTTTTACAAATCACAAAAGATATAACTCTTGAGAGAGATATTTTAAATTCAATTATTTTTAAAAACTTCTTCTCTTTGGCTATTCCTGGTTTTATTTTAATGCTTATTTACTCTTTGGTAGTTGCTAAATCTCTTTTAAAACCTATTGTTGAGATAAATAAAAAATTATCAAATATGGATGAGAACTCTTTATCACAAATTGATACAAAAAATCTTCCAACAGAGTTTACAACACTTGCAAACTCTATAAACTCTTTGACAAATCGTATTGGTACATATTTAAAATTTAAAAAAGAGTTATATATTGGAATTGCTCATGAACTTAAAACTCCTCTTGCTGTTATGAAACTTAAAAATGAGCTTATGCTTAAAAAACCAAGAGAAAAAAGTGAATATGAAGATGCTATAAAATTAACTATTAGTGAAATAAATAGTATGAATATTATGATTAGCTCAATTTTAGATATTGGAAGAACAGAGGGTGCACAATTTGAACAGTCAAAAAATATTGAGCTTGTATCTTTTATAAATAAAAAAGTTGAAGATTATAAGATGTTAGCTTTAAAAAAAGAGATAAATATGAGATTTATTACAAACATCTCTAGCTTTGAGCTAAATACTCAAGAGACTCTTTTTATGCAAATACTTCAAAATTTTGTACAAAATGCAATTAAATTTACTCCAAATGGCAAAAACATTGAAGTCTATTTCAAAAAAAGAGATAATACAATTATTTTAAGTGTAGTAGATGAAGGAGTTGGAATAGATGAAAACATCGATGTTTTTGCTCCATTTAAAAAAGTTGGAGATAAAAGCGGAGTTGGATTAGGTCTTTATCTTGCAAAAATTGCTGCTGATGCTTTAAATGCTGAAATATCTATAAAAAATAGAAGCGATGGAAAGAGTGGAGCTATTGCTAAATTTGAATTAAAACTTATAACAATTGAGGATTAGAAAAATCTAATCCTACTCATAAATAGCTTTATGCTCTATTTTTGTACACTTATTTTGTACAGCTTTTAATCCATTTTCAACTGCTTTTTGAGCTGCTTCATTATTTGCAAGTCCCAATTGAAACCAAACAGATTTTATATTTTTTGAATCTTTTAATCTAATAGCTTCATCAACAACTTTTGCTATTGCATCTGGTTTTCTAAAAATATCGACCATATCAATATCAAAAGGAATCTCTTCTAAACTTCTATAAACTTTTTCTCCTAAAATCTCATCCTCTTTTGGATAAATAGGAACTATTTTGAAACCTTTGCTTTGTAAATATGAAGCAACTTTAAAAGATGCTTTTTCGTTATCAGGAGATAGCCCTACAATCGCAATTGTTTTTGTATTATCAAAAATCTCTTTTATCTCATCTTTATTTGAATTAACAGTTGGAAATTCGCACTCCATTTTCACTCCTTTTTTAAGATTAATCTATACTATCTAATTTTCTTTGAATATAACTTCTTACATCTTGCAAATTTATGCTATCAACAAAATCATCAAACTTACACCCACTTGCATTTACATGCCCACCACCATTTGCTAATTTTGAAGCAAGCATTGCTACATCAA
Source organism: Arcobacter sp. AHV-9/2010 (assembly GCF_004116575.1). Classification (NCBI taxonomy): domain Bacteria; kingdom Pseudomonadati; phylum Campylobacterota; class Epsilonproteobacteria; order Campylobacterales; family Arcobacteraceae; genus Arcobacter; species Arcobacter sp. AHV-9/2010. The sequence continues at coordinate 362,791 of NZ_PDKH01000001.1, forward strand.
CTTTTCCATCAGCTCTAAAAGATGCATTTCCTTTTTTATTTATATCTATAAAAAAATCATAATCCCTATTTGCTCTTAAAAAACTATTTGCAGGAATCGATATTCCTCCCAAGCAGTAAGTCATAAGACCTTTATGCTCTTTATAAAAGATAGTTAACTCCTCTTTTATACTATCAAGAGATTTTACTAAATAGTTTGCACTTAAGTTATCTAAAGTATCATCAACACTCTCTTTTAAAAACTCTTTTTTTATCTTGTGAATTTCATTATCAAAAATTATATGTCTATTTTCTAAATTTAGATATTCAACTGCCTTTTCAAGCAGATAAAATTTGTACTCTCTATCCAAAGAGCTAAAAAGTATAGAGTTTATCTCTCTTGCTTTTGAAATTGAGCTCATTAAAACTTTACCAAACTCAAAATTATCTCTTTGTTTTTCAAGCCAAATATCAACAGCATTTATAGTATCAACCAACTCTTTGTAAGAAGATATGCTTTTGTCAAAATTTTCAAACAAATAGTCATAGACTATTTTTGTAGCACATCTTTTATCATCTAAATAGTACCAAGAGTATTTTTCTGAACTCTTTTTACCAGTTATGTGGTGATCTAATAGCTGTAAAGTTATATCAAAACCACTATTTTTTAAACTATTTATCTCATTATCAAGTTCAAAACTCTCATCTTGTGTTAAATTCAAATCACTTATTATAAAAAGTAATTTATCATCTTTATAATTTTTTATATCATTTATTGCTTGTTTTAAAGCCTGTTTTACCTCTAATCCATAATTTGCATTATAAAAAGTAGCATTTTTAAAAAGTTTATTTGTTAAAAATTGACAACCATAACCATCTAAATCTGTGTGTGAAATATGAAAAAGTCTCATAATATATCTTTCAAAGTTAATTGAGATAAAAAATCATTTACTTTAAATTGTAAATTATTTAATAAAGGCCAAATAAAACACAACTTTGCTTTATTATTTGGACAAGATGTTATAGATTCAGAACACTCAAAAACAGCTGGATTTCTCTCTTCTGCTGATACCACTATCTCTAAAATTGTAAGCTCATCTATTGATTTATTAAGTGTAAAACCACCATTTACACCTCTGTGAGAAGTTACTAATCCATCTTTTGCCAAACTTTGCATAATTTTTGCCAAAAATGATTTTGAAATCTCTAACTCTTTTGATAAAAAATCAACATTTATAGGTTCTTCTTGTTTTGAGATATAAATTAGCGATAATAAAGCATATTCACTCTTTTTTGTTAATAACATTTTAAATCCATTTCAATTTTTGATTATATTGTACAAAAGATATTATTAAAAAGAGTAGATATAAAAAAAGGGAAGAGCAAAAGCTCTCCCCTTTTTAGCAATTAGATTGCAAAACTATTTTGCTCTAATTCCTAAGTTTTCAACTAATGTTGTAAATCTAGCATAATCTGTTCTTTTTAAATATGCTAAAAGTTTTTTTCTTTTTCCAACCATTTTTAAAAGACCCAATCTTGAAGAGTGATCTTTTTTGAACACTTTTAAATGCTCAGTTAAAATTTTAATTTGCTCTGTTAATAGTGCAATTTGAACCTCAGCTGAACCTGTATCATTCTCTTTTCTTCCGTATTTTGCAATAATACTTGCTTTTACTTCCTGATCTAAAGCCATTTTGACCTCCTAATAGGTATATGTTAATTTAATCTATTTTTAAAATAGTGGCGAATTGTATAAAAAATTTGCTTTAATTTTACTTATCCACCTGTCTCATAAAATGCTCTACTTGAAATTTCATTATCACTTTTTGTTGACCATCTATTTTTCTCTGGTTTATTTTGTAAAACTTTTTTTAATATTTCACTCGCTTTTTCTATATCATTTGCTCTAACTGCATCTTTTATACTCATAGCATCTTCAAAATATAAACAAGGTATCAAAAACCCTTCAGCTGTTAATCGTATTCGATTACAAGAGGCACAAAAATCATCTTTATGAGGCTCAATTATTCCAAACTCATATCCATCTTCTAACTTATAGTATTGAGCTGGAGAGCTTCTATCTCTTTCTACTTTTTCAATATTTTTATATTTTGTTTTTATAATCTCTAAAATCTCATCAGAGTTCAAGCCCTTTGCACTATTTTTTGCAAATGAGTTCTCCATAAACTCAATGTATCTAACAGTAAAACCCTCTTTTTTACAAAATTCTAAAATATCTAAAATATCAATATCATTAACTCCTTTTAGTGGAACGCAATTTATTTTAACTTTAAGTCCAAGCTCTTTTGCTTTTGAAATTCCCTCTAAAACTCTTTCTAAAACATCTTTTTGAGCAATTTTTGAAGCTCTATCTTTATTTAAACTATCCAAAGAGATATTAATCCTCTTTAATCCAGCATCTTTTAATTTCTGTGCCATTTGAGGAAGTAAGTAACCATTTGTTGTGAGAGCTAAATCTATATCCTTTTTATAATCACTAATCATTTTTATAAATTTATCTAAATCATCTCTTAAAAGTGGCTCTCCACCAGTAATTCTTACCTTTTTTATTCCCTCATCAATACCAATTTTTATAAACTTAAACATATCTTCATATGATAATAAATTCTCTTTTGGAACCCAAGAGAATGGTTTTTCTGGCATACAATAGTGACATCTAAAATTACACCTTTCGGTAACGGAAACTCTTAAATAATCGTGTTTTCTTCCAAATTTATCAATTAACATATAAAACCTTATTTTTTATTAAATATTCTATCTTGTTAAAATAGGATACTCTTTGACTTTTATCAATACTTTTAATTTTAATTATTAAAAAACTTAAATAATTTAATTAATATTTTTACAAGCATAATATACAATCACTTAAACAAAACATTTGAGGGATTTTTATGACACTTTTTGAAAGCCTTAGAAATTTAAGCTTTTTTAAAAACTTAGATGAAAAAAATCTTGAACTTTTATCATCTTTCTCTTTTGTATCAAAATATAAAAAGGACTCTATTCTTTTTTATGAAACTGATTTAAATAACAATATTATTTTTTTGGTTTCTGGAATGATAAAAGTTTATAAATATGATAAATTTGATAATGAAATTTTTCTATACCATATATATGAAGACTCTTTAGTGAGTGAATTAAGTTCTACTAATAGCACTCAAATAAACTGTTTCTCTAATGCATCTTTTGTTGAGGATTCAATAGTGCTATTTATTAATTTCAAAAAATTGCAAGAGCATTTTTTTGATAAAAATATATTAGTAAAAGAGTTGGTGGAAGCTCTTTTAAAAAAAAATCATAAACTTCAATGTCTAATAAATAGGGAACTTGTATTTGATGCAACTGCAAAAGTTGCATTTATGATATCTAGCGATTTAAAAATGTTTAATAGCTTAAAAAGACAAGATGTGAGTTTTATGTTACATATTCAACCTGAAACTCTATCTAGAGTTTTAAAAAAGTTATCAAGAGATGGAATTATTGAAATAGAGAATCAAAAAATAGAGATTAAAGATAAAATAGCATTAAATTCAATTTTTAAAGGGGTAGGAGAATGAAAAAAAATAGTATTAGCACAAAAATAAAAATTATTGGAATCTTATTTACACTTTTACTGTTAAGTATTGTAACTGCCACAATATATTTAAATGATAAAAATCACAAAGATGCAACAATTATAAATATAGCTGGTAAACAAAGAATGCTTAGTCAAAATATTTCAAAAAACATCTTCTATTTAAACCAAAATAAAACTGCTTCAAAAGATGAATTAAATAGTAGTATTAAAGAGTTTATATACAATTTAAATAGTTTAAAAGGAGAGAATAGCCTAAAAAAAATTTCAACATTTCAAATAGAGAATCAACTATTAAAAGTTGAATTTTTATGGAATGATTTCTATAAAAATATAGAACAATTTAAATCTTTATTACAAAAAGATGGTGAAGAGATAGAGTTAAAAAAGATTGTTGATTTAATATACTCAAAAAATATAAACTTATTAAATGAGATAGATGCTTTAGTATCTTTATATACAATTCATAGTGAAAAAAAAGTTAACTTTTTAAAAAATACACAATATTTCTTTGCAATTTTAATTATCTTTCTAATAATTTATAGCTTTTTAGAATTAAAAAATATGGAAAAAAATGCATTAAAGTTTATTAGTGAATCTAAAAAAGCGATGGAACAAAATTTTGCAAATCCTTTAAAACCAATAGAGATTGAGGCTGAAAATGAGTTTATAGATGCTAGTAATGTATTAAATAGTTTTTTAAAAAAGATAAATGGTGCAATAATTGATTCAAACAGTGCAATAGAGCAATCTAAAAATGCCTCAGTAAAACTTGAAGAGCTAACAAATGAGTTTGATGAAATTATAAATGAGTTACAAAATAAAAGTGAGATATCTCTTCAACTAAATAGAAGTGAAGATATTGCTATAGAGACTCAAGAGCAACTTTTACACTCTGCAAAAAGATTAGCTGAACTAAAAAATGAACTTGAAAAAATAGTATTATTTTGTGAAAAAAAGAGTTAAAACTTAACTCTTTTTTATAAATATCTCTTTAAATACTTAAATAATCTTGATTAACATCAAATCCAATTCACACCTTTTTCGTTACTATTATAATGTTTAAAAATTTATTTCAAAGGAGAATAGATGTCGCTTTCACGAAGAGATTTTCTAAAAAGTTCAGCAGCAGCAAGTGCAGCAGCAGCTATTGGTATGAGTGTACCAACAGATTTAAAGGCACAAGCAAATGTAGCTGAGAGTGGTTGGCGTTGGGATAAAGCAGCTTGTAGATTTTGTGGTACAGGTTGTGGAATTATGCTTGCAACAAAAGAGGGAAAAATTGTTGCAGTTAAAGGTGACCCAGCAGCTCCAGTTAATAGAGGGCTTAACTGTATCAAAGGTTACTTTAATGCAAAAATTATGTATGGAGCAGATAGATTAAAAACTCCTTTGTTAAGGGTAAATAAAAAAGGTGAATTTGATAAAAAAGGTAACTTTGCACCTATCTCTTGGGAAAGAGCTTTTGATGAGATGGAAAAACATATCAAAATTGCACTAAAAGAGAAAGGTCCTGAAGGGGTTGCTGTATTTGCAAGTGGTCAATATACTATTATGGAAGGTTATGCAGCACTTAAAATGATGAAAGCTGGGTTTAGATCAAATGCTATTGATCCAAATGCAAGACACTGTATGGCAAGTGCTGTTGTTGGTTTTTATCAAACATTTGGTATTGATGAGCCAAGTGGTTGTTATGATGATATTGAACTAACAGACACAGTTGTTTGTTGGGGTTCAAATATGGCAGAGATGCACCCAATTTTATGGTCAAGAGTAACTGATAGAAAACTTAGTAATCCAGAGAAAGTTAAAGTTATAAATATTTCAACATATAGACATAGAACTTCTGATATTGCTGATTTAGAGATTATTTTTACTCCAAATACAGATTTAGCACTTTGGAACTATATAGCAAGAGAGATTGTTTACAATAGACCTGAAGCTATTGATTGGGATTTTATTAAAGAGCATATAGTATTTGCAGCAAGTCCTGTTAATATTGGTTATGGAATGAGAAGAAGTGATGAGAAATCAATAAAAGATGGAAAATACTCTAAAGCTGAAATGGAAACTATAAGCAAAGAGATGCAAACTATTGTATCTGATACTGAAGCTCCAGCACTTGCACCTTATGGATATAAAGCTGGTGATAAAATGACTCATAAAAATACAGGTCTTGCTCACTGGGAGATTAGTTTTGAAGAGTATAAAAAATCTTTAGAGCCTTATACACTTGATTATGTTGCAAAAATCTCAAAAGGTGACCCTGATGAAGATATTGAAGTATTTAAGAAAAAACTTCAACAATTAGCAGATTGGTATATTGAAAAAGATAGAAAAGTTGTTAGTTTTTGGACTATGGGAATGAATCAACACACAAGAGGAACTTGGGTAAATACACTTTCATATAATGTTCACTTCTTACTAAATAAACAAGCAAAACCAGGAAGCGGTGCATTCTCACTAACAGGACAACCAAGTGCTTGTGGAACAGCTAGAGAAGTTGGAACATTTACACACAGACTTCCAGCTGATATGATGAATGAAAACCCAAAACATAGAGAAATTACTGAAAAAGCATGGAATGTACCACTTGGAACAATCAATCCAAAAGGTCACCAACATATTATGAAAATTCATAGAGATATAGAGGATGGAAATATTAAATTTGCTTGGGTAAATGTTTGTAATCCATACCAAGATACAGCAAGTGCAACACATTGGATAAAAGCAGCAAGAGAGATGGATAACTTTATTGTTACAAGTGATGCTTATCCTGGAATTAGTGCAAAAGTATCAGATCTTGTTTTACCATCTGCTATGATTTATGAAAAATGGGGTGGATATGGAAATGCTGAAAGAAGAACTCAATTATGGAGACAACAAGTTATTCCTGTTGGAGATTCTATGAGTGATACTTGGCAATGGGTTGAATTATCAAAAAGATTTACAGTAAAAGATGTTTGGGGAGAGCAATCTCTTCTTAGCACAAACAATGAAGTAAAACTTCCAAGTATTATTGAAGCTGCAAAAGCTATGGGATACAATGAAGATACAACTATGTATGAGATTTTATTTGCAAATGAAAAAGCTAAATCATACAAAGCTGATTTAAATGATGAAATTCAAGCTGGGTTTGACAACACAGAAGCATTTGGAGATAAAAGAAATGTAATTGGAAGTGATGGAAAACCATGGAAAGGGTATGGTTTCTTTATTCAAAAATATCTATTTGAAGAGTATGCTGATTTTGGAAGAGGACATGCACACGATTTAGCAGATTTTGATACATATCATAGAGTTAGAGGTCTTAAATGGCCAGTTGTAGATGGAAAAGAGACATCATGGAGATTTAATACAAAATATGATCCATATGCAAAAAAAGCAAATCCAAATAGTGATTTTGCGTTCTATGGAACACTAGCAAAAGAGTTAGCACAAGGTGATTTGCTTGGAGTTAAAGATCAAGCTAAAAAATCTTTAAAAAATAAAGCAAAAATATTTGCAAGACCATATATGGATCCACCTGAAATTCCAAATGAAGAGTATCCAGTTTGGCTTAGCACTGGAAGAGTTTTAGAACACTGGCATAGTGGAACTATGACTATGAGAGTTCCTGAACTATATCGTGCAGTTCCTGAAGCACTTTGTTATATGCACCCTGAAGATGCAAATAAATATGGTGTAAAACAAGGAGAACTTTGTTGGGTAGAATCAAGAAGAGGAAAAGTAAAAGCAAGAGTTGAAACAAGAGGAAGAAATAGACCTAGTCGTGGTTTAGTATTTGTTCCTTGGTTTGATGAGAAGGTATTTATAAATAAAGTTTGTGCAGATTATACTTGTCCACAATCAGGACAAACTGACTTTAAAAAATGTGCTGTAAAAATTTATAAAGCATAAGGATTAAAGATGAATATAGTTAAAAACTATCAAGAGAATAGAAGAAAATTTATTCTAAAAAGTGCTAGAACTATTGGTCTAGTTGTTCTTGGTAGTTTAACATGGAGTGCATATTTAAGTGAGGTAAAAGCTAGTAACTTAATACTTCGACCACCAGCAGCTCTAAAAGAGGATGACTTTTTAGCTACTTGTATTAAATGTGGACTTTGTGTTGAGGCATGCCCTTTTGACACACTAAAACTGGCAAAGCCAGGGGATAATTTACCTTTAGGAACTCCATACTTTGTTCCCAGAGAGACTCCTTGTTATATGTGTGTTGATATTCCTTGTGTTCCTATTTGTCCTACAGATGCACTTGATGAAAAGCTTGTAAAAGATTCTCAAGGAGCTTTTGAGATAAGACAGATGCAAATGGGAGTTGCCGTTGTAGATGTAAAATCTTGTGTAGCTTTTTGGGGAATACAGTGTGATGCTTGTTATAGAGCTTGTCCACTTTTGGGTGAAGCTATAAATATAGTATATGAAAAAAATGAAAGAACTGGGAAACATGCATTCTTAAAACCTGTTGTTGATAGTGATATTTGTACAGGTTGTGGACTTTGTGAAAAAGCATGTATTACTGAAAAACCAGCAATTTTTGTTCTTCCAAGAGAAATTGCACTTGGAAAAGTTGGTGACCACTATATAAAAGGTTGGGATGATGAAGATGAGCAAAGATTAAAAAATGCAACATCAGAAAAGACAAAAACAAACATAAGTAAAGAGAGTGCAATTGACTCATTAAATAGTGGTATGAAGGAGTTACTAAATGATTAAAAAATATAGATTTTTAATTGCTAGAAGAGTTACTCAAATATCTATTATGCTTTTGTATATATTGGCAAATATTTATGGAATTAACTATTTAATGGGAAATCTAAGTAGCTCTTTAGTTTTAGAAACCATTCCATTAAGTGATCCATTTGCAGTTTTACAAATGCTTTTTGCAGGAGCAGTTATATCTTTTGATATAGCTCTTGGGGCTTTTATTGTTGCAATTTTCTATTTTACTATTGGGGGACGAGCATTTTGCTCTTGGGTTTGTCCTGTAAATATAATTACAGATAGTGCAAACTTTTTAAGAAGAGTTTTTAAATTTGATGAAGTTCAAAAAAAGCAACCAGCAAATAGATATTTAAGATATTGGCTAATTTTAATTAGTTTTATCATCTCATATTTTATGGGTGTTGCAGCTTTTGAGTTAATCTCTCCTGTATCAATGGTTCATAGAGGTTTGATATTTGGTCTTGGATTTGGACTTGCAACAATGATTGTAATATTTTTGTTTGATCTGTTTGTTTTAAAAAATGGTTGGTGTGGACATATTTGTCCTCTTGGTGGATTTTACTCACTAATTGGAAGATTTAGTCTAATAAGAGTTCATCATAATCACAATAAATGTACAAACTGTATGAAGTGCAAAGTTGTTTGCCCTGAAATACAAGTTTTACATATGATAAATAAAAGTAGTGAAGCTGTACTTGATGAGTGTACAAATTGTGGAAGATGTATAGAAGTGTGCGAAGATGATGCACTAAATTTTGAATTAAGAAGATATTTAAAGGAGAAAAAATGAAATTAGTAAAATTTGCTTTAATTTTAATTATTGCAGGAACTTTTACTGCTTGTTTTAATAATGACAATAGTAAAACTAAATCTCAAGAGAATCAAAGTTTTGGACTAAGAGAAGCTGATTTACTTGATGAATCTAAAGTTGTATCAGATGAGACTAAATATTTAACTGATCCAGCAGGAGCAAGTACAAAAATAAAAAGAGCTTTTGAGAATGCTCCACCAATGATTTCTCACGATGTAGAAGGGATGCTTCCAATTACAATTGATAATAATCAGTGTACAGCTTGTCACGATCCAATGATTGCTGAAGCCATGGGAGCAACTCCTATTCCAAAATCTCATTTTACTAGCTTTAGAGAAGATGTAAATTTAGACAAAAAAGGTCAACTTCAAAGAGATGGAAAAATTGTAGAGAATAGTAGTGATATAAAAACTGTTGTAAAACCACTTGATCACTTATCAAATGCTAGATTTAACTGTTCAGCGTGTCACGCTCCTCAGTCTCAAAGTGAAATTGTACCTGAAAATAATTTTGTAACAGAGTTTAGAAGTAGTGATTTAAATGATAAATCAAATCTACTTGATGTTATTGAAGAGGGTGTTAAATAGATATGAATAGAAGAGAGCTTTTTAGCTCTCTTGCTAAACCTTTCAAAAAAGAGCAAGAGAGTATTATTAGACCTCCTTATTATAAAAATAGAGATATTTTTTTCACAAATTGTATAGACTGCTTGGAAAAAAGCTGTAGTAAAGTTTGTGAAGAGAATATTATTTCTATTTTAGAAGATAAAACTCCTAGCTTAAACTTTTCAAACTCAGGTTGTACATATTGTGATCTTTGTGCAAAAGCTTGTAATATGGAAGTTTTAGATATAAAGTATAAATCAAATATAGATGCAAAAATTCAAATAGATACTAAAACTTGTCTATCTTGGAACCAAACTATGTGCTTTTCATGTAAAGATCCATGTTTAGAAAATGCAATAAATTTTGAGGGTATTTTTAAACCTATTATAAATGATAATTGTACAAGTTGTGGGTTTTGTATAAAAGTTTGTCCAACTAACTCTATAAAGGTAGTTTAAAATGTTTAAATTTTTTATATTTTTCACTCTTATTCTCTTTTTAAATTCAAAAGAGCTAGAGCCGCAATTTTTTTTAGAAATTGATGGAATGGCGACTGATTTTGTTGTTGAAGAAGAGAGAATATATATTGCAAGCTCTAAAGGAAGAGTAGATATCTTTGATATAAAGAAAAAAGAGCTTCAAAAATCTATAAAAATTCCAAATATTAAAGATTTTATGCAAGAGATTATTGAATCAAAAATTTATAGCATTGATTTTTTAAATGAAAAAGTATTAATTCTATCTCAAGGAGAAAATGGTGGGAGAGATATATTTATTTATGAAAATGGAAAATTAAACAATATTGTAAGTTCAAAAAATAGGCTTTTTATTGCAAAAGCAAAATTTTTGGATGATGAACATATTATTTATGCGCTTTTATCAAATCAAATATTTTTATATGATATAAAAAACAGTAAAATCCTAAAACAGATTCAAGTTTCTCAATCATCTTTTTCAGATTTTAATATAAGCAGTGATAAAAAAAGTTTTGTTACTACAGATGAAAGTGGTGTAATAACACAATTTGACTCAAAAAGTTTCAAAAAAATAAAAGAGTTTAAAGGACAAAATGTAGATAGAGTTTTTCAAGTTGATATTAAAAAAGATACTATTTTAGGAGCTGGACAAGATAGAAGAGCATCTTTTTATTTTACAAACTCTAAAAAACCTTTTTATAAACCATTTGATTTTTTAGTTTATGCTGGAGCTTTAAGTCCCAGTTCAAAACTAGCTTGTATGCTACTTAATGAAAATAATGATGCGGTTGTTTTTGATATAGAATCAAAAGAGGATAAATTTATTTTAACAAAAAATAGAGCGATTTTAACAAAAATTCTATTTTTAAATGAAAATCAAATTATTATCTCAAGTGATGATTCTAGAATAAATTTTTATAATCTTAATTAAAGGAAAAAAAATGAATATTTCAAGTATTGTTGTAACAACTTTACCAAAAAATTTAGAAAGTGTGATTGAAAATCTTAAAAAGTCAGGTGTTTGTGACTATCATATGCATGATGAAAAAGGAAGAGTTATCATTACAATAGAGGGTGAAAATGTTGAAGATGAGCTTAAAAAACTTAAAGTTATTGAAGCCATTCCAAATGTAATAAGCGCTGATATGCAGATGAGTTATAGTGAAGAGGAGCTAAGCCGTCATATGCAAGTTTTAGATAATTCAGATGCCGTTCCAAAAGTTTTAAATGATAAAGATATTAATGTTGAAGATATTGTTTATAGAGGCGATTTAAAAAGAAAAGATTTAATAGGTTTTGCAAAAGAGTTTGATAAAAAAGAGCTTTAAATTAAAAAAATTTTTGGAAAAATTTTAAATTTTAGAATAAAAGTAGCATTAAAATAGCAAACTTTAAGTTTTGTAAGAGTATTATTTCACTGATCAAGAGACTTTACCAAACTTATCTCTCCTTAGTTAAAATGTAGCAATTTTAAGGTAAAGTCTCTTAAAAAGGTCGTTCTATTAAAATCTTAGGTTATGAAAAAGTATTATAGAATTTAAAACCTAAGTATCCAAAAGGGGTATCTCTCAAGCCCCTTTTTTCTCCAAAGAAATTAAAGAAGATTTTATTTTTTAAGAGCAACTCCTAAGCTCTTAAAAAACTGTACATTTTTTATCTTATTTTAAATATGGTTTTAATACCTCAGGAATTTTTACACTTCCATCGGCTTGTTGATAGTTTTCCATAATAGCAACCAAAGTTCTTCCAACTGCTAAACTTGAACCATTTAAAGTGTGTGCTAATATATTTTTCTTATCATCTTTGTATCTAATTTTTGCCCTTCTTGCTTGAAAATCTCTTGTATTTGAGATTGATGATATTTCTCTAAATTTATTTTGTCCAGGAAGCCAAACTTCTAAATCTATAGTAACTGCTGCTCCAAAACCTAAATCGCCACTACAAAGTTTAACTTTTTGATGACAAAGTCCTAATGAAGTTAATAAATCACTTGCACACTCAACCATTTTATTGAAAACCTCATCTGATTGCTCTTGTGAAGTAATAGCAACCATCTCAACCTTATCAAACTGATGTTGTCTTATAAGACCTCTTGTATCTCGCCCTGCACTTCCCGCCTCTTTTCTAAAGCATGGTGTATAAGAAGTGAGTAGAAGTGGTAGTTCACTTTTATCAATAATTTCATCATTATATAAATTTGTAAGACTAACCTCAGCAGTTGGAATTAAATATAGATCTTCACCCTCTATTTTAAATAGATCTTCTTCAAATTTTGGAAGTTGTCCAGTTCCTATAAGCATATTTGAATTTACCATAAATGGTACATACCACTCATTAAATCCTCTTGCTCTATTAAAATCGAGCATATAGTTTATTAAAGCTCGCTCAAGTCTAGCACCATCATTTTTAAGTGCTGTGAATCTTGATTTTGCTAGTTTTACACCTCTTTGAAAATCCAACCAATCACATGACAAATCCCAGTGCTCTTTTGGCTCAAAACAGAAGTTTGGTTTCTCTCCAACTACTTCTAAAACAAGATTCTCACTCTCATCAACTCCAAAAGGAACATCCTCATCAGGAAAATTTGGAACAGTTAAAGCAAGTGCAGACAACTCATCTTCTAAAGCTCTAACTTCATCTTCAAGCTCTTGTTTTTTTTCTTTTAGACTATTTATCTCTTCTTGAAGTTTAGTAGTATCAAGATTCTCTTTTTTGTATCTTGGAAACTCTTTTGACAAAACATTTTGTTTTGCTGTTGTCTCTTCTTGCTCTTGTCTTTTTATCTTTGTTTTTTGTGATAAAACTTTAAGAGCTTCTAAAATATCTTTAGAAACTCCTTTTTTCTCTAATAGTTGGCTACTTTTTTCAAAATCATTTTGTAATAGTTTTATATCAATCATATAGGCTCTTTTTTTAATTTTTGGGCAATTATATCTAAAAAAGCAAATATTTAGGCTGAAAAACTTAGTAACTCTAAGATGCAACTAAGTTACAATAATTTCTACATCTCTTTGAATCTTATCTAAAAAGTAACAAAGGAACCTTTGATTTTAAAATCATATTTGTTGTAAAACTTCCAAAAATTGCACTTCTAAATCTATTATGGCTATAAGCTCCCATAGCTATAATATCAGCATTTATGCTTTGTTGATAATTTAAAATAGCTTCTAATTTATCTCCACTTAAAGATAATATTTCAGAATCTATATTTGCATTTTTGAATATCAAACTAGCTTCGTTTAAAACTCTATTTGAATCATTTTTATCACTATTTACATTTACAATGTATCTTTTTGTATTTGGAAATATTGGATTTTTTACGGCAATATCAATTGATTTTTTGGCATAAGAGCTTCCATCATATGCCATTAAAATAGATTTTATAGGTTTAAATTCACTATTTACAAGTAAGATTGGAATATTTAAAGTTCTAATTAACTCCTCAACATTAGATCCAATATCTTTACTATTTTCACCATTTAAACCAATAATTGCAATTTTTAAATCACTTTCTAACTCATCTAAAGTCTCATACAAAGTTCCATGTCTTTGAAGAGTTGTGAAATTTGAGAAATCTTTTGATTTAACATACTCTTGCATCTGTTTTAAAATAGCTTTACCTTTTAAAATCTCCTCTTGACTTCTTTTAGCATCTTCATCAACTAACATCTCAAGTAGTACATCTTTTGCACCAAAACCAATATTTCCTGAAAAATCGACTAGATTTGAAATTTTTGAATGCTCAATTACATTTAGTAAAACAAGTGGCAAATTAAGATTTTTGGCTATAAAAACTCCATAATCACAAACTGCTTTTGAAAAATCTGAACCATCAATGCAAACTAATACTTTATTCACTTACTCTCCTTTAACTGCTTTTTCTAACATTTCAGCTTTGTTATGTATACCAAATCTATCAATGATAGTTTTACTTGCTTCATTTTGTCCAATAACTTCAACAATAGAGCCCTTGCGTCTTAGTTTTATAACTGCTTTATCAAGTGCATAAACAGCAGAAATATCCCAAAAATGAGCTTTTGAAACATCTATAATTACTCTATCTAAAACCTCTTTAAAATTAATGCTTTCATAAAATCTATCTGCACTATTAAAAAATATTTGCCCCACAAACTTATAAGTTTTGATACTTTTATCTTCATTGTATGAAGTCTCACAAGACATAAAATGTGAAATCTTATTTGCAAAAAATAGTGAAGCAAACAAAACTCCTGTTATTACTCCAAGAGCTAAATTGTGAGTATAAATAGTAACAATAACAGTTGAGATCATTACGATATTTGTAGAGAGTGGTAGAGTTTTTAGATTTTTTATTGAAGCCCAATCAAATGTTCCAATAGAGACCATAATCATAACTGCAACCAAAGCAGCCATAGGAATAATAGAGATAATATCACTTAAAAATACAACCATTATAAGTAAGAAAAAACCAGCTATAAATGTAGATAATCTTCCTCTTCCTCCTGATTTTACATTTATAATTGATTGCCCAATCATTGCACAACCAGCCATTCCACCAATGCATCCAGAGGCTATATTTGCAACTCCTTGACCTCTTGCCTCTTTTGTTTTATCACTTGAACTATCTGTTAGTTCATCAACTATTGTTGTTGTCATAAAAGTCTCTAATAATCCAACAACTGCTAAAGCAAGAGAATAAGGAAGTATAATAAATAAGGTTTCTAAATTAAAAGGAACATCAGGCCATAAAAATATAGGTAAAGTATCAGGAAGTTCTCCCATATCTCCTACATCTCTTACATCCCAACCCACAAAATATACAAAAATAGTTAAAACAACAATTGTAACCAAGGGAGATGGAACTATTTTTCCTATTTTTGGAATATAAGGAAATAAGTATATGATTCCAAGTCCAACAATTGTAAGTGCATAAACATGCCAAGTTACATTAGTTAGTTCTGGAAGTTGAGCCATAAATATTAAAATTGCCAAAGCATTTACAAATCCAACTACAACAGCACGGGCTACAAAACTCATAAGCTTTGCAACTTGCATATATGCCAAAATTATCTGAATAACTCCTGTTAAGATTGTAGCTGCAAATAAGTATTGAAGACCGTGTTCTTTTACAAGAGTAACCATTAAAAGTGCCATTGCTCCAGTTGCAGCACTAATCATTGCAGGTCGTCCTCCCACAAAAGCTATAACAACTGCAATACAAAATGAAGCATAAAGTCCAACTTTTGGATCAACTCCTGCGATAATTGAAAAAGCAATTGCTTCAGGTATTAGTGCAAGAGCTACTACAAGACCTGAAAGAGTATCTGCTTTTATATTTGAAAACCATTCATCTTTATTGAAGTATCTTTGTACCATATAGTTCCTTATTGATTTAAATTAAATGAAAGTTAATATTTTTGAAATAAATAGAAGGCAAGGATTATACTAAAAAAAGATTAAGCCCTCTTTAATAGATTTACTAATGCTTTTAGCTACTTTTGATATAATCGCTTCAAATAAAATAAATTTTTAACTATTTAAAAGGATTTAATTTGAGAATTTTATCAGGTATTCAACCATCAGGAACAATTCATATAGGAAACTATTTTGGTATGGTAAAAAAGATGATAGAGTCACAAAATGATGGTGAACTATTTGCTTTTATAGCTTCATATCATGCACTAACAAGTGTAAAAGATAAAGAGTTTTTAGAGAAAAACTCTTATGAAGCTGCTATAAATTTTTTGGCTCTTGGAATGGATATTGAGAAATCAACATTTTGGATACAACACGATGTTAAAGAGGTGCTTGAACTTTACTGGATATTATCAAATCACACTTCTATGGGATTATTAGAGAGAGCTCACTCATACAAAGATAAAACTTCAAGAGGAATTAGTGCAAGTCATGGGCTTTTTTCATATCCAGTTTTAATGGCTGCTGATATTTTACTTTTTGATTCAAATATTGTTCCAGTTGGAAAAGATCAAATACAACATGTTGAGATGACAAGAGATATTGCAACTTCTTTTAATCATGCATACAAAAAAGATATTTTTGTTTTACCAACTGCAAAAGTTGATGAAAATGTTGCAACAGTTTTAGGAACTGATGGAGCTAAAATGAGTAAATCATATAACAACACAATTGATATGTTTACAAGTACTAAAGAGAGAAAAAAACAGGTTATGAAAATTGTAACTGATTCAAAAGAGCTTGATGAGCCAAAAGAGTGGGAAAACTGCAATATCTATAATATTTCAAAACTATTTATGTCTACAGATGAGTTAAAAGATTTACAAAAAAGATATGAAACACCAGGTGAAGGTTATGGTCACTTTAAACTAACACTTCTTGAAAAGATAAATGACTATTTTAAACCTTATGAAGAGAAAAGAGAGTATTACTTAAATAATAAAAAAGAGGTTCGTGATATTTTGGAGTTTGGAGCTAGTAAAGCAAGAAAAATAGCAAGTGAAAAAATAAGAGAAATTAGAGAAATAGTCGGCTTAATTTAAATCTATAGTTTTTTAATCTATTATTTAAAATTATGACTTTAGAAGTTTTAGTTTATGGGAATTGTAATAGCTATAATGGATATTTATCCTTATTCTTGGGTTTTCTTTGTTCCATTTATATTTGTAGTAACTTTTGTAATGATAAATTTAGTTGTAGCAATAATTGTTGATGATATAGCTATTTTAAACAAAGAGGAGGAGCAAAATATAATAGATAAGATACAATTACAAGATAATAGTCTAAATAAAGAGATAAAAGAGCTAAGAGATGATATTAGTGAGCTTAAACTTTTACTAAAAAATCATTTAGAAAAATAGAAAAAGGATAAACAGATGATGGATGCAATAAATTTAAAAAACTATTTTTTCTATTTTGCTAGTTTTGTAGTAATTATTGCTGGAGTTAAAATGGCAAGTGAAGTTGTAGTTATACTATTTTTAGCTATTTTTATATCTTCTATATTCTCATCTGTTTTAAATCTACTAAAAAAGAGAAAAATACCAAAAATAATCTCATATTTGATTCTAGCTTTGATTGTTTTAATAGTTGGATTTATGTTTGTTTATGTAGTAAATATCTCTTTAAAAGATTTTTTAACAAATCTTCCACTTTATGAAGAGAAACTAAAAAATTTGATTTTAAACTCTATTCACCTTGTTCAAAATTATGGATTTGAAATAGAGATTGATAGAGCAAAAATAATGGAAGTTTTAAATTTTGGCTCTTTTTTTGGTGTAACTAAAAATATTATTGGAAGTATTGGAACATTTTTATCTCAATTTTTATTGGTAATTATTGGAGTTGCATTTATTCTTGCAGAGTCAAAATCTTTTCAAACAAAACTAAAAGTAATCTTTAGAAATAACTCAAAAAAACTAGAACATTTTAATCTATTCTCATATAACATTCAAAAATATTTTGTAGTTAAATCTTTTACAAGTTTTCTAACAGGATTTATAGTTACTTTGATGTTAATGCTTTTTGGAGTTGATTATCCAGTTTTATGGGGAGTTATAGCAATGCTATTTAACTTTGTTCCAGTTATTGGTTCAATAGTAGCCTCTATTCCTGCAATACTTTTAGCTTTGATGAATCTTGATATTACATCAACTATATGGGTAATTGTACTTTATATGGCAATTAATATCTCTATTAGTAATATTTTAGAACCAAAGCTAATGGGAAGAGAGCTTGGATTATCACCTTTAGTAATATTTTTCTCTTTGATATTTTGGGGTTATATTTTAGGAATTGTTGGGATGTTTTTAGCAGTTCCAATAACTATGACTCTAAAAATAGCTTTTGATTCAAACTCAAATAGCCGTTGGCTTGGTATTTTAATGTCTAATTTATCGAGAAAAAAAGCTAAATCTAATATAAAATAGTTTAAATAAACTATTTTATATAATACCCTTGATCTAAATTTGTAAATATAATATCTTTTGGAAGTTTCTTTCTAAGTCTTTTTACTAAACTTCTTATAGCATCAATAGTTTTATACTCTCCATCATAAACAATATCTTCAATTAAACTATAATTAACTATTGAACCACGATTATCTACTAAAAGATTTAAAAACTGTTTCTCTTTTTTTGTAAGCTCTATATCTATATTTTTATATATTAATTTTTTTAATTTTAAATCAAAAAATAGTTCATCTTCAAGCTTAAATAATTCACCACTTTTATTATATTTTTTCAGTTTAAAAAGTAATTCTTGAATATTAAAAGGTTTTTTAATATAGTCATCACAACCTTTTTTATACGCCTCTTCAATTGTACTTATATCAATATTTGCACTCATAATAAATACAATAGAGTTTTGATTCTCTTTTTTTATTCTATACATAAGCTCAATTCCATTTAAATTTGGAACAAATATATCTAAAATAAATAGATCATAATTACTATTTATACTATCTAAAGCAACTTTTCCATCATAAAAACAATCAACTAAAAAAGATTCACACTCAAGCATATCTTTTATTGATTCATTTAAAGAAAAATCATCTTCTAATAAAAAAACTCTCATTTTACTTCACCTAAAATTTAATACTCGTTGAAAATATATCTAAATATATTTGCATCTTTACTCTCAACCTCTATTGTAAAATTATACTTTTTACAAATATCACTTACAATTGCTAATCCCAATCCATGACCTCCAGTTGTTCTATTCTCTCTATTATATTTTTTAAAAATATTTTTAGGATTCTCTATTTTTTGTCCAATAGAGTGAAACTCCAAAATATTTCCTTTTAGAACTATTTTTATAATACTTCCAACTAAAGAGTACTTTACTGCATTTGAAATATTATTATCAATCAATCTATTTAACTCTATTTTACCCATCTTTAAATATAAATTATTATAAACAATCAGCTCTATATTTCTATTTTGACTATTTGCAATCGTATCAAAATATTTTACTCTACTCTCTAAAGCTCTTTGAAGATTATTCTCTACTATCTCATACTCTATTTTATCTTTGGTGTGTAAAAAAGTCATATCTTCATATGAGTTTTCAAGAGTTTTTAAAGCTCCATTTATCTTTAAAGAGTATTTATCACTTCCATAAAGTTTCTCTCTTAATTGTGTATTAATTGTAATAATTGAAAGTGGTGTATTAATTTCATGAATAGAGTGTGCTATAAACTTATCTTTATAACTTAAAAGAAGCTCAGTATTTCTTAAACTATATATTAAATAAATTGCAAAAGTTCCTATTATAAATGAGAGAAAAGATACAACTCTTAAATAAAAAATCTTCTCTAAATAAACTTTTTCATCAAAAACTATACAATACAAAATCTTTGCATCATCATATATTGGACTTGTTTGAACTAAATTATAAACTTTAAACTTTTTATCTTTCTCTATCTTTTCAAAAGTAACAAAACTTTTATCTCCCAAAGTATTTAAAAGCTCTCCACCTTTTTCAAATCTTTGTTGCAAATCCATAATTGTTTGCTTATAAGATGGAACAGATTTAAATGCAAAATTACCTACATAATCATTTGATATTATATAAGCTATTGAACTAGTCAAAGTATCTTCACTATTAATTAACTCTTGAATGGCTTTTAGCTCTTCTATAAATCCATCATAAAAATATATTATTGTAAAATATCTTCCATCATCAAGTTTTGATACTGTGTAACTTATAAATTGTAAAAACTCATTTGAATATTCAGGTATTACAACTCCTATTTTATTGCTCTTCAAGTAGTTTAAAAAACCATTTTTTGCTATTGATAAATTTGTACCAATATCATAAAAAAGTGAACTATCCTCTATTTTAAAACTACTATCTAAAATATAGACTTCATATCTTGAACTATTTTTCTCATCTAAAATATTTTTTATCTCTGCAACATCTAAACCTTTTTTAAATAATTTTAAAGCATCTTGATGACTACTCTCTATTGAGTCTTTTTTTATATGATACTCATTTAAAATTTTTGTTAATAAAGATGAACTTTTATCTTTGATTTGAAAAAAAATTATCTCCTGATTTTTATTATTATTTATCTGAAAGTTTTGAAAAATTATAAAATAACCAACCATAGTAATGATTAGAAAAATCAAAATGTTTAAAAAAAGGACTGTCGATGGTTTTGGCAATTTTAAATTCATATTTCCTCCTGAAAGTTCAAAATTTTACATAAATAGTTCTTTAAATGAGATTTTGACATTAGTTTGACATAACTGTTTGTTATTATTCATACGCCAAAAGATTAATAAACAAGGAAATAGCTTTGGAAAACTTATTATTTTTTGATAACTCAGTTACTTTTTTTAGATCGGGGCTAAAAATTATTATTTCATTTATTGAAGAAGAGTTTGATGAAGATGATGGCGACGGTTGGATAAAGCTCTAATATTAAATTAATTGAGGCATACCTTATTCTATATTCATCTAATTATAAAAGTGGCTTAAATGCCACTTTTTTTTATTCTATTTTATTTTATTAAGCGCAGTTTGAAGTCTTTTAAATCCTTCATCAATCTCATTTTTAGATATTGTTAAAGCTGGAAGAAGTCTTAATGTATTTTTACCTGCTTTTAAAACCATAACTCCACACTCAAATGCTGTTTTGATTAAAAGTGATAAAGTATCACCATCTTTAACTCTTAATCCTCTCATAAGTCCTAGTCCAATATTTGATATAAAAATCTCTTTATTATTCTCATATAACTCATCTAATTTTTTTGTATAGTAAATAATAGTTTCATCTAAAGTTCCACTATCTTTTAAATCCTCTAAAATATCTAAAACTTCCAAAGCAGCTGTTGTTACAAGATAGTTTCCACCAAAAGTGCTTCCATGATCACCAGCACTCCATATATCTTTATGTTTTGTTAAAACTGCACCTATTGGAACTCCTCCACCTAAACCTTTTGCTAATGTTATAATATCTGGTTCTATTTCATATAAATTTGAAGCTAAAAACTCCCCTGTTCTATAAACTCCTGTTTGTACCTCATCTATTATTAATAAAATATCATTTTGTTTTAAGAACTTTGCTAACTCTTGAATCTTATCTTTAGGAAAAGGAAAAACTCCACCCTCACCTTGAACAAGCTCAATCATCACTGCAACTGTTTCATCATCAATAGAGTTATAAATATCATCAATAGCACTATTATATGAGAACCCTTCTGGATATGGAGCAAATTTACTTTGGTGCATCGAACTTTGACCTGTTGCTTTTACAGTTGTGATTGTTCTTCCATGAAATGAGTGCTCTAAAGTTATAATTTTATATCTTTTTTTCTCAAATTTCTCTCCATAAGTTCTTGCAATTTTTATTGCTCCTTCATTTGCTTCAGCTCCACTATTTGAGAAAAATGTTCTAATATCATAACCACTTAGCTCTTTAATCTTTTTTGCTAATTTAGCTTGAGGTTCTATTGCATATAAATTTGAAGTATGTGTTAAATTTAAAACTTGTTCATAAATTTTATCTGCAACTCTTTTGTTTCCATGCCCTACGCTACAAACAGCAATTCCTGAAGTAAAATCTATATAATCTTTGTTTTCATCATCATATAAAGTTGCATTTACACCTTTTTTAAAATTAACATAATTTCTTGCATATGTGTGAAGAACATACTCTTTATCTAATTTTTCTATCTCTTTCATATCTTTCCTAATTTTTTACAATCTAAAACTCTATTATATCTTTATTGCTATTAATTTTTGCTCCTTTTTCTCTTTAAACTTTTTCTTTTATATCTTTGATAATATTTTTTATAATAGCTTTTATAATTTTGTGGATATGTTCTATTTTTTGGTATATTATTCACTATAAATGCTATTAAAAATAAGATTATAGTTCCACTTAAAACTGGAACCAATAAATACAAATATCCCAAATCATGAATTTGAGAAGTCCCAATTACAGCAATAAGTGCAGTTGCGCCTCCTGGTGGATGTAAAGTAAAAGTTAATTGCATAAATAAAATAGAAGTGGCAACTGCAATTGAAGATGCCAAAAGTAAATCTCCAGAAAAAAGTTTATAACAACTAACTCCTACAAAAGCACTAATTAAATGTCCACCTATTAAATTTTTTGCTTGAGCTAAAGGTGAGTTTACAGCTCCATATATTAAAACAGCACTTGCTCCAAAAGATCCTAAAACCAAACTTAAATCTAAATCACCTAAAAAGTTTTTGTGAAAAAATGCAATTGCTAATAGTCCCAAAAAAGAGCCTATCCAAGACCAAAAAAGATTTGATTTGTCAAATAGCTCTTTATTATTTTTTGCAAATAATTTATAAAAATATTTCATAATATAACCTCTAATTTTAAAAATAGTTATGGTAATAAAATTTTTACCATTTTTTTATGATTTATATCAAGTATGGTACAATTTGAACATTATTTAAAAAGGATAGACTTTATGGGAATTTTAGAAGATTTAATAAAAAGAGCTGAAAATTCATGTGAGCTTTGTAAAAATCAAGAGAATTTGGATATTTTTGAGGTAAGTCCAAGCGATGGAAGTTTAGAAACATCTGCTTTATTATGTGACAAATGCAAAAATCAGTTTGAAGATAGTTGTGAACTTGATTCAAACCATTGGTACTGTTTGAGTGAATCTATGTGGAGTACAGTTCCAGCTGTTCAAGTTTTATCATATAGAATGTTAAAAAAACTTGATAATCAAGAGTTACTCGATATGATATATTTAGATGAAGAGACTTTAGAGTGGGCAAATAAAGGTCTTGAGAGTTTTGATGATAGCATTGTTCAAAAAGATTGCAATGGTGTTGTTTTAAGTGCTGGAGATACAGTTACTCTTATAAAAGATTTAGATGTAAAAGGGGCTGGTTTTACTGCTAAAAGAGGAACTGCTGTTAGAAATATAACTCTTGGAAGAGAAGAGGGGCAAATTGAAGGAAGAGTTAATGGTGTAAAAATTGTAATTTTAACTCAATTTGTAAAGAAAAACTAAAGAGAAATCTTTGGTTTTTCAATAATATAAAAATCAATCATAGCATTTAAAAGTGCTATTTTTGGAGCTTTTTTTAACATCTCCAAGGTAATATCTTTTTCAAAAATCTTTTTCTCTTCAATCAATCTTGCTCTTGTAGTTCCATTTAGTAAACACTGCTTTGAAGTAATCCAAAGATTTTCATAAAATATAGCAATATTAGCAATACTTGTATCTGTTACAATGCCATTTTTCAAAACAATTATCTCATCACAACTATCTTTTTGTGAATATAAAAAATCTAATTTATCTCTATTTAAATACTTTTTTGAATAGTCTATACTATCATCAAAAATTACTTTAAAGCTATCTATCTGCTTTTTTTTATAAGGGAAATATTGTACATCTAAAACTTCATTCTCATCATAAATAATTTTACATCTAAGAAGTTCATTACTAATTGGATTTATATACTCTTGAAGATTTAGATTTTTTCCAATAGTAAAAGCCACTCTTTTATTATGATAATCCAAATTAAAAATCTCAAAATCATCACACTTTATAGTCTCAAAAAACATAACAATCCTTTAAAATGGCAAATAGATTTTATCTATTAGCTCTTTATACTCATCTTTTGCTTTACTATCAGATGTTATTCCACCACCACTTTTATAAAAAAGTTCTCCATCTATTTTTTCAATAAATCTAATTAAGACAAAACTTTGAAGATTTTTTCCATCAAAAACTCCAAAAATTCCTGTATAAAAACCTCTATTATAATTTTCTACTTTTTTTAAAATATCAATAGTTGATCTTTTTGGAGTTCCTGTAATACTTCCAGCTGGAAGAAGAGCTAATAAAATATCACCTAAATTATCACTCCAATTATCATCTAACTTTCCAGATATTTTAGAACTTGTTTGAAGTAATACTTTTTTATCTGTTTTAATCTCATCAATAAATCTAAACTCTTCAACTTCTATATTTTTTGCAACTTTTCCTAAATCATTTCTTAGTAAATCTACAATCATAGTGTGTTCTGCTAACTCTTTTGTACTATTTAAAAGAAGCTCTTTTGACTCTTTTATAGATTTATCAATAGTTCCTTTCATAGGATAAGTATAGATTTTATCATCAACTATATCTATAAATTTTTCGGGACTAAAGCAGACGAAATTTGCTTTTTTCAGTTTTACTCTTAATTTTAAAAGTGAATTTGAAGTTTTATAAATATGATTTAAACTTAAGTTTGTATCTATTTTTGTTTGTGAAGTTAGATTTGCAAGATATGTATTTCCAGCTCTTATTTGCTCTTGAATAGTTTGAAATTTATTATTATAGTTTTTAAAATCTATTGGATACTTTTTAAAAAAATATTTTTTACTATTTTTTTGATTTTTACTATTTTTTGAAGAGATTTTATATCTGATTTTCTTTGATTTCTTACTTAACTTTTCAATATAAAAAATTTTTAAATCATATGATAACAAAAAAAGAAATGGCTCTTTACAAGAGCCATAAAAATTTAGTTTTTCTTTAATTTTTTCTATTTTCACTTAAGATTTTAAAATTAGTTTCTTTAAAATAGCAGCTCTTATAGCAACACCATTTGTAACTTGCTCTAAAACTTTACATCTTGGGTGCTTTAAAACATCATCTGTAATATCAATATTTCTATTAACAGGACCTGGATGAAGAAGTAAAAACTCTTTTCTATCCATCAATTCACTTGTAATACAAAAATCTTTTGCATACTCTTGAAGTGACTCAAAATATGTGATATTGTGTCTTTCCAATTGACTTCTTAAACTCATAACAATATCCATATCATCAATTACCTCTTGAATTGTATCAAACTGTTTAAAATCGTCTCCTTCATATTTAAAACAATCAGGTGCTACTAAATTTACATCAATTCCAAATCTAGGAAGCAATCTTCTATTACTTCCAGCAACTCTTGAGTTTTTAACATCTCCAACAATTGCTATTTTTTTACCCTCAGTTTTTCCACCAAAATATTCATTAATTGTAAAAAGATCTAAAAAAGCTTGAGTTGGATGTGAGTGTCTTCCATCTCCTGCGTTTATAATAGGACAATCTACATATCCTATTAAGCTCTCTGGAAGTCCATGAACACTGTGTCTTATTACTATTGCATCTGGATTCATAGCATTTAAGTTTGAAACTGTGTCATACATAGTTTCACCTTTTTTCTGAGATGAAGTTCCAACATCTAAATTTACAACTTCAGCTCCAAGCCTTTTTGCAGCAATTTCAAAAGATGTTCTTGTTCTTGTAGAGTTTTCAAAAAATAGTGTTACAATAATTTTACCTTCTAAAACTTTACTAAGCTTTCCCTCTTTAAATGCTCTAGCATCTTCAAAAATAGCCAAGATTTCGTCTTTAGTGAAGTCGGAAGTTCTTATTAGGTGTTGCATTTTTTTCCTTTAATTTTAGTTTGGAATATTAGCAAAAAGCTCTTTAAACAAAATTGAGTATAATCATAATTTTTTACTATAGGAGATAATAATTGAATCTACAATTTACATTTATAATTTTATTTACATTTTTATTTTTTGGTTGTTCTTCAAAACCATTAGATCCAGTTGTTTTTGATCGAGTTGATAAAAAAATATCATATACAAAAGATATAAAACCCATTTTAGATAGTCGTTGTGTATCTTGTCACTCATGTTATAACTCACCTTGTCAACTAAAAATGGAGAGTTTTGCAGGAGTTAATAGAGGAGTTACAAAAGCTTTAGTATATGATACTAGAATAAATGCGAGCTCTCCTACAAGATTATATGTTGATGCAAAAGATACAAATGAGTGGAGAGAGAAAGGTTTCACATCTGTTTTAGATAAAGATTTAGATAATAATGAATCAATTATGATGCAATTTTTATTTCAAAAAGAGTTAAATCCACAAATTATTGGTAACTACTCTCCTGAAACAGATAAATTAACTTGCTCTCAAAATCAAGATGAGCTTGAAGAGTATTTTGAAAAAAATCCACACAAAGCTATGCCTTATGGTTTTCCAGCTATTAGTAAAGATGAGTATAACCTAATAATGACTTGGCTTGATGAAAATGCCATTGATGATACAAAAATATCTATAACAAATTTTGAAAAACAGCAGATAAAAAAACTTGAAGATTTTTTAAATAACTCTTCAATAAAGCATCAAGTAACTGCTAGATATATCTATGAACATCTATTTTTAGCAGATATTTATTTTGAAGAAAAAAGTGGTAATTTTTTTGAGTTAATTCGTTCAAAAACTGCATCTCCTTTTGAACCTGAAATTATTCCTACAACATTTCCTTATGATAAAATTGATGAACCATACTATTATAGAGTTAGAGTTAGTGAGCAAACAAGAGTTCATAAAACTCATATGCCATATAAAATTGATGATAAAAAATTAGCACTTTTTAATAATTTGTTTATAAAATCAAAATGGAATGAAAAACCATATATGCCAAGTTTTAATAAAACTAAAGCACCAAATGCACTTGAGGTGTTTAAGCAAATTCCTGCAAAAAGTAGATATCAATTTTTATTAGAAGATGTATATTTTTTTGTAAATACATTTATTAAAGGTCCTGTTTGCAAAGGTCAAATTGCACTCAATGTTATTCAAGACCATTTTTGGCTTGCATTTATGGATCCAAAATATGATTTAAGTGTAGTGGACAAAGAGTTTTTAGAGCAAAATTTAAAAAATTTAGAGATTCCAAATCAACTAGGAGAAGATCCAACTTTATATAAAACATTTAAAAACTTAGGGCACGAAGATGAAGTTTTAGCATATTTTAAAAGCAAAGCTGAAGTTTATAATAGACACTACAAAGATGGATTAAAACTAGAGTATTTAAGAAAGAGTAAAAAAGATGACTCTATTTTAACAGTTTATAGACACTTTGATACAGCATCACTTCATAAAGGGGCTTTAGGTAATACTCCAAAAAATATGTGGATTATAGATTTTCCACTATTAGAGCGTATTTACTACTCTTTGGTTGCTGGTTTTGATGTTTATGGAAATACAGCACACCAACTTCTTGTAAGAACTCATATGGATAGATTAAGAGTTGAAGGTGAGAGTATGTTTTTAGAGTTTTTACCAAAAGCAACAAGAGATGGATATTTTAACTCTTGGTATTTAGGTTGGTTGGCTCAATATCTCACAACCTATGCTCCATCACAAAATGAGACAGCTATTGATTTTCATACTAAAGATTACAAAAAAGAGTTGATTTCTAAAATTCTAAAATATACAGATACTCCAATAGATTCTATAAACTATACTTATGAAAAATATACTCCAAGCAAAATAAGAAGTAGTTATAAAAACAAAAAAGAGATTGAAGAGGGATTTAGAGCTCTATCACTACCAAATAGTCAAAATTTTACAAAATATTTTACAGGTTATGACGCAAATGCAACTTTAATAAGAATAAAACTAAATAATGGTTCAAATTTAATCTACTCTATGGTTATAAATAGATGGCATGATAATGTAGCTTTGATGTTTAAAGAGGAGTCAAGATTAGATCCTTCAAAAGATGATATTGATTTTGTTGAAGGATTTGTAAGTGCCTATCCAAATATGTTTTTTATAATAAATCAAGATGATATTCCAAGTTTCTTTAACTCTTTAAAGAATTTTAAAAATAGCACAGAGTGCATAAAAAATATATCAAGATTTGCAATAAACAGAGCAAATCCAAACTTTTGGGAACACTATGATTGGTTTACAAAAGAGTTTGAAAAATCAAATCCAATTGAGTTTGGACTTTTTGATTTAAATAGATACTATCATAAAGCTATTGATGAAAATATTGATTAAAAGAGGCTTATTCAGCCTCTTCTACACTTGCAACTGGTTCTAAAATTGCTAAATAATCCTTAAATCTTTTTTGACCAAGACTATTTTCTTTGTAATTATTTATTAATTGTCCTACATAATCAACTACTTGTGTTGCTGGAATTTTAACACCAACTTTTCTTGCAATTCTACTTTTAGTTGTACCTTCTAAATTTCCACCAAGTAAGACCTCATAACCTTCAATTCTCTCACCTTCATATCTCATCATACAACCAACAAAACCAATATCAGCTATTTGCGGATGAGAACATGTATTTCCACAACCAGCAATTGCAATACTTAAATCCTCAACAAAATCTGGAAATTTTTGCTCCAACTCAAGCACAACTTTTTTTGCGTACTCTTTTGTTTCAGTTATTCCAAATTTACAAAACTCTTTTCCTGTACAAGATTGCAATCTTGCTCTAAAAGGATTTGGTTTATATGGATATCCTAAAGCTTGAAACTCATCAGCTAAAGCTTGAACAACTTCATCTTTAACATCATAAACTATAAAGTTTTGAGTTCCAGTTAATGCTATTCCACCAGCACTATATTTTTTACAAATCTCATAGAATTTTACAAAATCCTCACCCGCAACTCTTCCTGAGTTTGTTGCAAATCCAACATAAAAAAGACCTTTTTGTTTTTGTCTGTTTATTCCAAAATGGTTTCTATTCTCATATGATGCAACAATTGGAGCTTCTAAACCATCTTGAAGTTTATATCCGATTACTTTCTCAATCTCTTCAACAAACTTCTCTATTCCCCAATCATTTAAAAGATGTCTTACTCTTGCTTTATTTCTATTATCTCTATTTCCATGATCTCTAAAAATCTCAGCACAAGCAACAGCAACATCTAAAACTTGATTTGGTTTAACATACTTATTTGCTCTAGTTGCTATCTGTTTAGATTTTGATAATCCCCCACCAATAGTTAAATCAAAAACAACTTCACCATCTTTTGTCTTCATAGCTGTAAAAGCTGCATCTTGAATCTCATGAGCAGCACAGTGACACTTACAACCACTAATTCCTATTTTATACTTTCTTGGAAAGTTACAAAATCTATCATCATTTTTATCAAAATAACTATCAACCTCTTTTAATAACTCTTGTACATCATAAATCTCACCATCATCTATTCCACTAACAGGACATGTCATAATAGGTCTAGGTCCATCACCAGATGCCATTCTTGATGTTAAATTTACACTTCCTAGCATATCAAAAATTGCTGGAATATCTTTTATCTCTATGTAGTGAAACTGTACATTTTGTCTTGTTGTAAAATCTACTAAACCTTTTGCATACTTTACACCAATCTCACTCATAACTCTTAGTTGCTCTAAATTCATTCTAGCATCAACTAGTTTTATTCTTTTCATAAAATATTTTTTATCTTCTAATCCATCTTTGTTTACATGTGGATACATTCCATACCATTTTAA
Organism: Arcobacter sp. AHV-9/2010; assembly: GCF_004116575.1. Taxonomy (NCBI): domain Bacteria; kingdom Pseudomonadati; phylum Campylobacterota; class Epsilonproteobacteria; order Campylobacterales; family Arcobacteraceae; genus Arcobacter; species Arcobacter sp. AHV-9/2010. The sequence continues at coordinate 392,248 of NZ_PDKH01000001.1, forward strand.
AAGTCCTATGTACTCATCTTTTAAAGGGATCCCTTCTAGTGCCTCTTTATATAAATCATCTATTACTCTAAGCGGATTTCTTGATGCTTTTAACTTCTCAAGTTCTGATAATTCTGCCATTTAATATTCCTATTTTAAAATTAAAATTATGAAAGTATATCAATCATACTTTAAATATAGATTAATATAATCTTGATTAATTTAATAAACTATACTGCTCAAAAAAATATTTAAGCAAATTTTTAGAATAAAAACTAATTTTTTAGTCTATAATTCCACCCATAGAGTAGTTTTATCTATTCTAAAAATTTCTAGGAGACACCCTTGAATGCTTCATTTTTAAATGAGCAAAAAAATTTTAATCTATTTTTAGATTTACTAAAACAACTTATTCGTGTTCCTTCTGTAACAGGTGCTGAGCACTCATTTTTACTATATTTAAAAAGAGAACTTGATGAACTTGGTGTTAAAACAGAGCACTATGATGGTCTTTTAGTAGCTATTGGTAAAGAGCCAAAAAATGGATTTTTAAGCGCTCATATTGATAGGCACGGGGTTATTTGTACAGGTCCAAATGAGTTCCAATTTGCAGCTTTTTTGGCAAAAAATCGATCTGACTTAAGAGGAAACTCTCTTTCTGAACAAACTTTTCAACAAATCTCAAAACGATATATAAATCAAGGTGTTCACGCTTATGACCCTTTTAGTGGTTCATACTTAGGAACTGGTAAAATAAAAGATGCCTTTTTAAAAGAGGAGATAAACAACTTAGTCTTTGAAATAGATGGACTCTCACACCTTCTTCCTAGCACACCAATTGCATTTATAGATAAACTAAAACAAGATGGTGACCTAATCTCAGCTCAGCTTGATAATGTTATTAGTGCTGCAATTATTCTTTTTTTGTACCAAAATGGTTATGAAGGTACAGCTTTTTTTACAGCTCAAGAGGAGGCTGGAAAGAGTTGGAGATACATAAATGAGTGGTTTAAAAAGAATAAAGTCTCAACTGACAAATTAATTGTTTTGGATACAAGTCCTTATGAATCAAGAGAAGAAGCCGATAAACAGATGGTTGTACTAAGAAACAAGGATGTAAATGCAAGATTTAAATCACCACTTTTAGATGAGATAAAAAAGTTTTGCAAAAAAAATAGAATAACATTTTCTTGTAAAGATAAATTTATAATTGAAAAGAATAAAAAAAGAGTTCAAGAGGGATTAAAACCAATTAGTATTGGAAGTACAGAACTAGGAAGAATTATTATGGAATCTAATAAAAAGATTCAAGGTACAACTTTGCAAATACCCACAACTGGTTACCATACTGTTGATGAAACAGCAAATATTTTGTCTGTTAAATCTATCATCTTTATTTTAAGCAGTTTTTACATAAAAACTAAAAATATTTAAACAAGAAGGAAAAAATGAATTTAGCTATTATTTATGAATTAAGAGCAAACGATGTAAAAGAAGAGGACATTGAACTTATTATGAATAGAGTAAAAAATAGATTAAGCGAAGAGAATATTGATAAAGAACTTTTAAAACTTGGTTATCCAAAGATTTTTACAGTTGATTATGATGACTATGATAACTACGATTATAGTGACGATAGCTACTCTCATATCTCTAAGGGAAGTTTTGACGAAGATTAATTTAATAGATATTTTAGAGAAAAAGACGCTACTTAGCAAAAATGTTATTGAAAATATAATAAAACTTTTGGATGAGGGGTGTACAATTCCCTTTATCGCAAGATATAGAAAAGAGTTTACAAATAGTGCAACAGATGAACAGCTTAGAGATTTTGAAGAGATTTTTGAGTACTCAAAAAAACTCTTAAATAAAAAAGATGATATAAAAAATCTTTTAAAAGAGAGAAATTTTTTAAATGAAAATATAGAAAAAAGCTTAGATGAAGCTATAACCTTACAAGCTTTAGAAGATATTTACTCACCATTTAAAGATAAAAAATCATCAAGAACTTCAAATGCTATTGAAAATGGTCTTGAACCATTAGCAAATATAATTCAAAGTATGAGATATAGCAAACTTGAGTGTGAACAAAAAGCAAAACAGTTTTTAAATAAAAATATAAAAACTATTGAGGATGCTATAAGTGGTGCAAAAGATATAATTGCTCAAAGATATGCTGATGATTTTAGATCTAAAGATATTGTTAGAAATTTAATAAATAATTGGGGAATTTTAGAAGTAAGTGCTACAAAAGAGTTTGATAAAGATGGTCTTTATGCCTCTTTTGCAAATGCAAGCGAAAAAATAAAGTATATAAAACCTCATAGAGTTTTAGCAATTTTAAGAGCTGTAAATGAGAAACAACTCAATATAAAAGTTGAAATAGATGAGAACTATATTTTAGAAAATATAAAAAAGTATAAAATAAAACCAGATGCACAAGATTCAAAAGAGTTAGTATTTGATGCTTACAAAGATGGATTAAAAAGATTACTTCTTCCAACACTAAAAAGAGAAGCAATAACGAATTTAAAAGAAAAAGCGAGTAAAGAAGCAATTGAGCTTTTTGGAAAAAATCTAAAAGAGCTACTTCTTACAGCTCCACTTCTAAATCAAGTAATTCTTGGAGTTGATCCTGGATATAAAAGTGGATGTAAATTAGCAGTTATAAACGAAAATGGTCAATTTTTAGATAGTAGTCTTATTTATCCAACAAAACCAAAAGAGGATTTTATAAACTCATCAAAAATAGTTTTAGATTTAATCAATAAATATAAAATCACAACTATAGCTATTGGAAATGGAACGGCAAGTAAAGAGACAGCAACTTTTATTGAGAAGCTAATAAAAGAGAAGAGATTAAATATTAATTATGCAGTTGTAAGTGAGATTGGAGCTAGTGTTTACTCTGCTTCAAAAATTGCCTCTTTGGAGTATCCAAATCTTGATGTAACAATTAAAGGTGCTATTTCTATTGCTCAAAGATTAAGAGATCCAATGGCAGCTTTGGTAAAAATAGATCCAAAATCTCTTGGAATTGGTCAATACCAACACGATGTAAATCAAAAAGAGTTAGAGAAAAAACTTGAAAATATTACTATTGATTTAGTAAATAAAGTTGGAGTTGATTTAAACTCAGCTTCATACAAACTGCTCTCTTTTGTATCTGGTATTAGTGAAAAATTGGCTTTAAATATTATTGAGCATAGAGAAAAAATCAAAAAATTTAGCTCTAAAAAAGAGCTTCTTGCTGTTAAAGGTGTTGGAGCAAAAGTTTATGAGCAGTGTGTTGGATTTTTAAGAATAAAAGATGGCTTATCTATTTTAGATAATACCTCTATTCATCCAGAGGATTATGAAATTGCTTTAAAACTTCAAAAAAATTATGATATCAATGAGATAAAAGAGTTTGAAGATATTGCAAAAAGCTTAAATATTTCAACTATAAAGTTAAAAGATATTATAAAAGAGCTCTTAAATCCTGGGCTTGATGTAAGATTTGAGTTTAATAGTGTTAAATTTTCAAATGATATTTTAGATATAAATGATTTAAAAGAGGGATTTATTTTAAGTGGAGTTGTAAGAAATATTACAGATTTTGGAGCATTTATAGATATTGGAATAAAAAATGATGCCCTACTTCATATCTCACAAATTAGCCAAAAAAGAATCTCTCATCCAAGTGATGTTTTAAGTATTAATCAAAATTTAGAAAATTTAAAAGTAATAGCTGTGGATTTAGAGAAACAAAGAGTATCTTTGAGTTTAAAATAAATTGATTTTTGTTAAGATAAATATCTTTTTTATTAATTATAATTCTAATAAAAAAGGGTATTTATGGAGTATCTATTAATTCAAACAGTTCATCTATTATGTGCAATAATTTTTGTGGGCTTTATTTTTGCAGATATATTTATATTTCCAGCAGTTAAAAAAAAGCTTGGTCAAGAGGCTTATGATAAGATGATAAGTGCTATTGTTGGTCGTGGAATTATAATCTATCCATTAGTTGTAGTTGTACTAATATCAAGTGGTATATATATGTTTACAAACTATATTAATAAAGAACTTGGATATTTTAATAGCTCTTTACAAATACTTTTATGGATAAAACTCTTTTTGGTTTTACTAATAATTTTGGGAGTAGTTTATACAATTTTTTGTAAACTAGCAAAAATAGAGCCAATAGCATTTATGAGACACTTTCACACTTATGCTTTACTTCTCTCAATTGCTATTGTTGTGATTGCAAAACTTATGTTTTTTTTATAAATTTTACTCATCAAATAGTATTTGAACTCCATATTCAGGGTGAAGGATTACTTTTTTAAAGTAATCTTTTCTCTCTTTTTGTCCAAATCTTTTTTGAGTTTTAAATTTTAATTCAAGCTCTTCATTGTTTAATAAAGCTCTTATTTCACTATGTTTTAAATAGTGTCCATATCTACTTAAGGCATTTTGCCAAATTCTAAATGAACACTTTGAAGAGCTTGAGAGTTCAAAAAACTCTCCATCTTCGGTAAGCCAAGAGGCATTTGAACAAGCATAAAGCTCTACTTTTTTGCCTCTTACCTCTTTTTTTCTAATCTCTATTTGTCCATCATCACAATATGGACATTTTCCTAAAAACATATTTAGTTTTTAAAAGCTATTACTTCTACTTCAACTAAAACATTTTTTGGTAATGTTTTTACTGCAACTGTACTTCTAGCTGGTGCTGATAAAACTTGAAAATACTCTCCATAAATCTCATTAAAAGCAACAAAATTATCCATATCTGATAAAAAACAAGTTGTTTTAATAACATTATCAAAAGAGCTTCCAGCCTCTTGTAAAATAGCTTTTAGATTCTCCATAACTTGTCTTGTTTGCTCTTTTATTCCACCACTTACAACTTCCATTGTAGTTGGATTTAATGCTATTTGTCCTGATGTAAAAATCAACTCTCCAAAATTAACTGCTTGATTATATGGTCCAATTGCACTTGGAGCTTTTGTTGTACTTATAATTTGTTTCATATTTTTATCCTTTAATTTTTAAAGTGTGTATTATATTTAGTTTTTGCTTTCTTTTACAAAAAACAGCTCAAACTGATTTTTCAAATGAGTTAAAATTTCATCTTCACTTTTACATAATCCTTGACCACTCAATGCTGATTTTACAATAGTTTTTGTGTAATTGTGAATATCATCTCTTTTAAACATCTCATTAATATCAAGCCAAATAGCTTCACTAATCTCTTGTTTATCTTTTACATCTATTTTTAAACTCTTTGGCTTTGCAAGACATAAAACATATAGATTTGATTTATGAAATTGATGTGGATAAAAATGTCCAATAGATACAATCTTAAGAAAATCAACAACAACTCCAGTCTCCTCAAAAACTTCTCTACTTAAAGCTTGAGATATCATCTCAGCATCATCAATATGTCCACCTGGAAGCTTATAATACTCATTTCGTATTTGTTCTTTGATTAGTAAAATCTCATTTTTACTATTTATTACAACAGCACCTACTCCTAAAGTATGATTTGCCAAATTTGGAACTATTGCATTTTGTTTTAAAATTTTTACAAGCAATATATAATCACTATTACAAGAGTGAAAAGTAAAACCAAACTTTGTAGCAATTGGAATAAAGTCTGATTTTTTTATATCTATATAGATCCAAATTAAATTTTTATTATCTTTTACATTTTCTATTAAATCTTTTAAATCTCTTTCAAAATATAAAATATCTTTTGGTAAATCTTCACTTAAAATTGTAATTCCATTGTATGGGTCAAGACTTGTTTTAAAATTTGCTATATATTCAATACTACTTTTCATAATAACTCCTTATATTTTAAACATATTTTATTGGAAGATAAAAATCCAAAATAAACTCACCATCTAAACTTAAAAAATGGTTCTTCTCATAAATCGTATAAGATGGATTTGTTGTTGTTTCATAACCACTATCTATTAACCAAACATGATAAACCCACTGTATTAGTTTTATTACATCTCCATATTTTCCACTTAAACTAAATTTTGCATAAATTCCCTTTGGAATATCCAAAGTTGGAAGAGATAAATCTTTTAGCTGCTCTTTTTCATCTAAAACTGCAATTGCAATATATTGGCAATCTTCAAGTGGAGTAATAATTGGATTATCATGATGCAAAGCCATCTGTTTATAAGATTTTATATCATTTGTATAAATCCAAGTTTGAAGTTTCGCCCATGTTTTTTTAATAGTTTTATCATAACCTTTATGTCTAATATAATAGGCTCTCATCTGTGGCATTTTAACAATTGTTGGCTCAATATTTGAAAAATCCAAATCATTACTAATTGATATTTTCTCAATAATCTTATTTGAATACTCTTTATATCCACCATTTTTCCACTCTTTTGGTGTCATAGAAAATCTTTGTTTAAAGGCTCTTAAAAAAGATGTTTGTGAGCTATACCCAGTCATATTTGAAATATCAGTAATTGTTGAAAACTTATTTGTAATTAATAAATTTGCAGCTTTTTCAAGTCGTATTGACTTAATGCTTTCATAAATATTTTTTCCAAACTCCTCTTTAAAAACTCTGTGAAGATGAAACTTACTAATATCTAATTGTAAACTTAACTCATCTATATTTATATTTGTATCAATATATTTATAAATATAGTTCATTGCATCATTTGCAATTTTTGCTCTTTTTTCATAAGTAGATTTTTTCATAAAGTATTATATCAATAAATGTATATATTTTTAGCAATAATTGCTAATTATAAAAGCATTTTTTGTAAAGTATTAATCTTTTTATTGATGTAAAATTTTAAAAATATTAGTGGTTTCTTTTTAAATTGGAAACCATTTAAAAGGAGATTTTATGAAAAGATCATTTATTAGAGAGATACTTGAAGCTATTGATGAAGAGACTATTTCATTTGCAGGAGGACTTCCAAGTCAAAATCTATTTCCAACTTCTGATTTAAAAGAGGCTTCACTAAAAATTCTTGATAATCCAAAAGTTTATCAATACACAATTAGCAATGGAATAGAAGAGCTAAGAGAGCAAATTGCTTTAAGATACACAAATGAGGGTTTTGCTACAACAAAAGAGAATATCTTAATTACAACAGGAAGCCAGCAAGCTATGTATATATTGGCAAAGTTTTTTGAAAATAAGGATATTACAATCGAAGAGCCTTCATATTTAGGAGCTATGAATATTTTTAGATTAAATAATTTAAAAATGGATGGTGTAAAACTTGAAGATGATGGAGTAAATATTGAAGAGTTTGAAAATAGTTTTAAAAATAGAAAACTTACATACTTAATTCCTGATTTTCAAAATCCAAGTGCCACAACTTATAGCAGTGAGAAAAGAGAAGCAGTTTGTAATATAGTAAAAAAATATGATGGAATATTAATTGAAGATAGTCCATATAGTGAACTATTCTTTGAAAAAAAGATGCCATATATTAGTCAAGCTATCCCAAATAACTCTTTTTTATTAGGAAGTTTTTCTAAAACTTTAGTTCCAAGTCTTAGAATTGGATGGATACGAGCAGACGAAGAGAAGATAAAATCTCTGCTTATTATAAAAGAGAGTATTGATCTTCACTCTTGTGGAATTTCACAATATATTTTGGCTGAATATCTAAAAGATAACGATAAATACGAGAGACATCTACAAGTAATAAGAGATGATTACAAAGAGAAGGCTTTATATTTTTCTAAACAATTAAATTTAATTTTACCAGAGTTTAAACACCAAACACCAAAAGGTGGAATGTTTTTGTATGGTGGATTTGAAGATAAAAAAATTGATACATTTGCTCTTGTTCAAGAGTGTTTAAAGAAAAAAGTTGTTTATGTTCCAGCAAATCAGTTTTATATAGATAAAGTTCCAAATAGTGAGATTAGATTTAACTACACTCACTCAAGTTTTAAGCAGATTGAAGAAGGTTTAAAACTTATAAAATCTTGTTTATAGCTTACAAAACTTTTGCTTTTTTTAGTTTTTTATAGTACCAAAAAGCTAAAATAGCAAGAGCAATTAAAATAACTATAATGATATATCTTAAATACTCTTTTATTAAACCTTCATTATCGCCTAAATAGTAACCCAAGATTGTTAATATAACTACCCAAATTCCAGCACCTAAACTTGTATATAAACAAAATATAAAAAGATTCATTCGAGATAGTCCAGCTGGGAAAGAGATATATTGTCTAACAGCAGGAATTAATCTTCCTGAAAAAGTGGAGATATGTCCATGATTTTTGAAAAACTCTTCCATTTTTATAATAGTTTGCTCTTTTATAAAAAAATATCTTCCATATTTTATTAAAAAAGCTCTCCCAAATTTAATAGCTAAATAGTAGTTAAATAGTGCTCCAGCAAGTGAACCCAAAATACCAAAGAAAATTACGAAATAGATATTCATCTCACCTTTATAGGCCAAATATCCAGCTGGTATCATTACAACTTCTGATGGAAATGGGAAAAAAGAACTCTCTAAAAACATCATTATAAAAATACCCGCATAACCAAGTTGCCCAACAGTTTCTACAATGAAATTGATTATTTGTGATAACAAAGTTTTCCTTTTTTAAAAAAGTAAAAAAAAATTGAAGTTTTTAGAGAGTTTATTTTTAGAAGAAATTAAGGCAAAGAGCCTTAATTGTTATCTTTTTAGCTCTTTAATTTTCGCAGCTTTACCTTTTAGTGTTCTTAAATAGTTAAGTTTAGCTCTTCTTACATCACCTTTTCTTAACACTTCAATAGTTTTTAAAGATTCACAATATAAAGGGAAGATTCTCTCTACACCAATATTATTTGCTCCAAGTTTTCTAATAGTAAAAGTAGCATCAACACCGTTTCCGCTTCTTCCAATTACTACACCTTCGAAAGTTTGAACTCTTTTTTTCTCACCCTCTTTAATCTCAACACCAAGTCTTAGTGTATCTCCTGCTCTGAATGCTGGAACTTCTTTAGAAGCTATTTGTGCTGCTTCAAAGCTTGCTATGTATCTGTTTTTCATCGTTTTTCCTTACTAGGTCTATAATATTTTGTCTTACAAATTGACATCTGGAATTTTAAGTCGCAAATTTTACTATGGTTTCCCTTTAAAAATTCTTTAACGACACTAATATTTTCATAATTTTCTGGTTTTGTAAAAGATGGTGCCTCTAAAAGATTGTTTTCATAACTCTCTATTTCAAGCGAAGCCTCATTTCCAAGCACTCCTTGAACATTTCTAGATATAGCATCAGCCATAACTAGTGAGGGAAGCTCTCCACCTGTTAAGATATACTCTCCAATAGAAAACACTTCATTAGCATACTTTTCAATAACCCTCTCATCAATTCCCTCATATCTTCCACTTACCATTACTATATTTTTTTTCTTTGCAAGTCTTTTTGCATCATTTTGACAAAAAGGTTTAGCAGCAGCTAGTGGAAATATAATATAAGCATCTTTATCTTTTTTTTTAATCTCATCTAGGCAATCAAAAAGCGGTTGACAAGATAGAAGCATTCCAGCTCCTCCACCAACCATAGCATCATCAACTTTTTTGTGCTTGTTTGTTGTAAAATCTCTAGGATTATAGAACTCATAGCTTATTAAATTTGATTCAACTGCTCTATTTAAAATAGAATCTTTTAAATATGGTTCAATTAAATTTGGGAAAAGTGTAACAAAAGTAAACTTCAAAATAAAATTCCAATCAATTTTTTTGTTTGGAATGTTATCATAATTTTTTTTATATATTATTAAGTATAAATAGTATAGATTTCGCATCTAATATTATGAGGAGTAAGTTTTTTGAAAATTAAAGGCTTTGGAAAAAAATATTTTACACTAGCTTCAATTCAAGCGTATGCAACAGCACCAAAATTGCATGCAATATTTACTTCAATAAAAACTAATATAAATGAAAAACTCAAAATCTCTTCAAATAGCGATGATGAGGATGAATTATCCAAAGATATTGAACAGAATCTATTAGCTTTTAATCTAATAAATTCTAAACCTTGTCACTGTGATTGTCTATTTAGAAGAAAAACAGCACTTGCTGTAAGACTTTTTCAATTTATTCCTAGATGTCCATACTATACAACATATTTTGCATTTAGAAGAACTGGCGTACATCCACCACAACTATCATTTTAATAATCGTTAAAAAATTAATATTAAATCATTTTTAAGTCCGAAAAAGACAATTTTACCCGATTGGTAAAAATCTATGATTTTTGGTACCAATCGTATGTAAACTCTTGTCGTAAGAGGATTTAAAATAAGATTTTTATTTTTTCATATTTATCAAGTTTTGTTATCTACATTTTTTGTAGAGAATTAAATATTTTTATTAAAAGGATTAATAATGTCAAAAAATTATGTAATAGGATTTCCACGAATTGGAGAAAAAAGAGAGCTTAAAAAAGTTTTAGAAGATTTTTGGGCAAAAAAAGTTGATTTTAGTGAAGTAAAATATGTGGCAGAAAATTTGCGAAAAAGACACTGGAATTATCAAAAAGAGGCAAAAATAGATTTCATAGCTTCAAATGATTTTTCACTATATGACAATATGCTAGATACTTCAATTCTTTTAGGAGCAATTCCAAAAAGATTTGAAAACTTAAAAGATGAAGAGTTATATTTTGCAATGGCTAGAGGAAATGAGACTTGCGTTGCAATGGAGATGACAAAATGGTTTAATACAAACTATCACTATATAGTTCCAGAAATCTCAAAAGATACAACATTTAAACTAAATAGTAAAAAAGTAATAGAGGAGTACAAAGAGGCATTAGAGCTTGGAATTAACACAAAAATCAATTTAATTGGTGCAATTACATATCTTGGACTTTCAAAAAGTGTTGATAATAGTGATGTTTTTGCACATATTTCTAGTGTTGTAAAAGTTTATAAAGAGCTTTTAGAAGAGATTTCAAAATTAAATAGTGAAGTTGTTGTTCAATTTGATGAGCCTTTGTTTGTAAAAGATTTAGAATCAAAAGTTTTATCACTCTTAAAACCAGTTTATGATGCTTTGGCAAATGTTGCATCAAATATTAAAATAGTAGTTACTACTTATTTTGAGCACTCAAATGAAGCTACAAAAATATTAGTAAACACTCCTATTTGGGCTTTAGGATTAGATTTTATTCATGGAAATAAAAATTTAGAAGCTCTTGAAGTGATTAAAAACTCAAATAAAGTTTTAGTTGCAGGTGTAATTGATGCTAGAAACATTTGGAAAAGTAATTTTGAAGATAAACTAAATCTTTTAAATAAAATCTCAAATGTAGTTTCAAAAGAGAATATCATCGTAGGAACTTCTTGCTCACTTTTACATGTACCTTTTACTTTAAGTTATGAAGATAATTTAGATAAAGAGATTAAATCGTGGTTAGCATTTGCAAATGAGAAATTAAAAGAGTTGAATTTGGTTTCAAAACAGTTTTTTGGCTCAAAACTATCTTTAGAAGATATTGCAAATATTGAAAAGAACAGACAAGATAATATTCAAAGAAAAGTATCTACTAAAATTCATAATAGAAGTGTTCAAGAAGAGATTAAAAATCTTAAAATTTTTGAAAGAGTTGATAAGTTTGAAGATAGAATAAAAGTTCAAAGAGAGTTTTTTAAATATGATGCACTAACAACTACAACAATTGGTTCATTTCCTCAAACACCACAAATTAGAGAGAATAGAAAACAATATAAAGCAAATGCTATTTCAAAAGAGCAATATGAAAATGAAATCAAAAAATATATTGATGATTGTATTGCTTTCCAAGATGAGATTGGTCTTGATGTATTAGTTCACGGTGAGCCTGAAAGAAATGATATGGTTGAATATTTTGGGCAATTATTGGATGGATTTGCATTTACTTCTAATGCTTGGGTTCAATCTTATGGTAGCCGTTGTGTAAAACCACCTTTAATTTTTGGAGATGTAAATAGACCAAAGGCTATGACAGTTGAGTGGATAAAATATGCCCAAAGCAAAACTTCTAAGATAGTAAAAGGAATGCTTACAGGTCCTGTTACAATTCTTAACTGGTCATTTGTAAGAGATGATATATCAAGAGATGAAGTTGCAAAGCAAATCGCACTTGCAATAAACAAAGAGGTAGATGATTTACAAAATAGTGGAATAAAAATGATTCAAGTTGATGAAGCTGCATTTAAAGAGGGTTATCCACTTAGAGTTGAGAATATAAAAGCTTATGAAAATTGGGCTGTAGAGAATTTTAAATTAAGTGTAAGTAGTGCAAAAGCTGACACACAAATTCACACACATATGTGTTATAGTGAGTTTAATGATATTATAAAAACTATTGAAGCTATGGATGCAGATGTTATCTCTATTGAAACAGCAAGAAGTGGAAATAGACTTTTAAAAATCTTTAAAGAAGTAGCATATAAGCAAGAAATTGGACCTGGAATTTATGATATTCACAGTCCTAGAGTTCCTAGTGTGCAAGAGATGGTAAATCAAATAGAAGCATTAATTGAAGTTTTACCAAAAGAGCAGTTATGGATAAATCCAGATTGTGGATTAAAAACTAGAAAATGGCCAGAAGTTAAAGAGAGTCTTAAAAATATGGTTGAAGCTGTAAAGATTGTAAAAAATAGTTAAAAGAGTAAAAAATAGAGTCAAATTGACTCTATTTTTATATCTATTTTAAATAATATTATCTATATAAAAACTACTCTTTAATCAAATTTCGTTAGAATTTTCAAAAAATTTTCAAAAAAGATGCCAAATGATTACACTAAACGATATAAAAGATGCCAAAAAAAGGCTAGAAAATACAATATCAAAAACACCGCTTATGAAAGCTCCAATTTTAAGTAAAGAGAAGAGTGCCCAAATCTATCTAAAAGAGGATAATCTTCAAATTACTGGAAGCTTTAAATTAAGAGGTGCATTTAACAAGGTTGCAATGCTTGATAGTGCAAAAAGAGAAGCTGGAGTTGTAGCTGCAAGTGCTGGAAATCATGCTCAAGGTTTAGCTTTTGCAGCTCAATATTTTGGTTGTGTTGCAACTATTTTTATGCCAGAAGCAACTCCTCTTACAAAAGTAACAGGAGTAAAGTCTTATGGAGCAAATGTTGTTTTAACAGGTGAGAATTTTGATGAGGCGTATGCAAGTGCTAAAAAATATGCAAAAGATAATAACAAAGAGTTTGTTCACCCATTTGCTGATGATGAAGTAATTGCTGGTCAAGGAACTATTGCTTTAGAGATTTTAGAAAATATAGAAGATATTGATCAAATTATTGTACCAATTGGTGGTGGTGGATTGATTTCTGGTATTGCAATTGCAGCAAAAAGTATAAATCCAAATATAAAAATAACTGGAGTAGTTGCTAGTGGTGCAAAAGGTATGAAAGAGTCTTTTGAAGCTAGAATGCCAATTGATTCAAGTAGTGTTCGAACAATTGCTGATGGAATTGCTGTAAGAGATGTAACTCCAAAACTTCTTGACATTATATTAGAGTATGTTGATGAGATAATTGAAGTTAGTGATAATGAGACTGCAAATGCAATTTTATTTTTACTTGAAAAACATAAACTTATGGTTGAAGGTGCAGGAGCTGTTAGTGTTGCAGCAATTATGCATGATAAAGTTGATATAAAAGATAAAAAAGTTTGTGCAGTTGTTAGTGGTGGAAATATTGATGTTACAATGCTTTCACTAATTATTGAAAAAGGTTTAATCAAATCTCATAGAAAAATGAATCTAATTGTTACACTTATGGACAAACCAGGTGCTTTAATGAAACTAACAGAACTTTTTACAAAATGTTCTGCAAACATAGTTCAAATAGATTTTGATAGAAACTCTTTAAAATTAGAGTTTGGTGAAGCACATGTAACAATTGCCTTAGAGACAAAAGGAAAAGAGCATCAAGAGCAAATAAGTGAAAAATTGAAACAAGAGGGATTTAGATTTAAACAAATTTAGATTAATTTTTTATATTTATAAAGATTTTAGAAAACAAATATTATAATCCTCGCATAATTTAGTAATTGTAGAAAAGAAAAAAGGAAAAAAATGGAAGGAAGACTGTTTACATTTTTAGGTTCTATTGGTGGACACGACCAAGTGTGGATAATTTTATCTCACTTTGTTTTAGTTATTCTAATTGTATTTGGAGTTTCAAGATTTGCTACTAGAAAACTTCAACTAGTTCCAACTGGTAGTCAAAATGTTATGGAAGCATTTGTTGGTGGTATTGTTGCTATGGGTAGAGACTCTATGGGAGATAAAAATGCAAGAATTTATATGCCACTAATTGGTTCTTTAGCATTAATCATCTTTGTTAGTAATATGATTGGAGTAATCCCAGGATTTGAAGCTCCTACAAGTAACATTAACTTCACAGCTGCTTTAGCTTTAATTGTTTTTGTTTATTACAACTATTTGGGAATTAAGAAAAATGGTTTTATAAACTATTTTAAACACTTTATGGGACCTATGCCAATATTAGCTCCTTTAATGTTCCCAATTGAGATTATTTCTCACTTCTCAAGAATTGTTTCTCTATCTTTCAGGTTGTTTGGTTCTGTAAGAGGAGATGATATGTTCTTAATGGTTCTATTAATGCTTACTCCATGGATAGTACCAATCTCTGGTTTCTTCCTTTTAACAATAATGGGTGTTTTACAAGCATTTATTTTTAGTATCCTAACTTATGTTTATATAGCTGGATCTATTATGATGGAAGAAGAGCACTAAGAGTTTTTCTTAGTCTACAAAAAAGGTAAGATAGAAGCTATCTTACCTTTTTTTATGCACTTAAATCTCTATTAAATCTGCACTGCTCTCTTTTAAATATACTAAATAAGCTTTTACATTTTCTGTCTTAAAAATATCACTAATAGCTCTTTTATAATAGTTTACTTGTAGTTTATGACTTGATAAAATATCACTTGTAGTCTTATAATCTATAATTGTGTAAAAACCATCTTTATATAATAGTAGATCTATTATTTTTAACTCATTTTTGTAGATTAAAGATTGTTCATGAACTTTTAAAGAGTTATTTATTAAATTCAAAAATTGACTATTTTGTATTAAAAGTTCAACTCTTTTTTCAATAGTTTTAAAATCTTCAATAGATAAATAACTTAAATATCTACTTTTTGATAGTTGTAAAGAGTAAGTTAAATCCTCTTTTGTAAAATCGTTCATCATCTCTAAAGTGTAGTGAGTTGCCAATCCTAAATATTTTGCTTTTAAATAATCATCTCCTAGATTTAAATCCACTTTAATTTTTTGCTCTTGTTTACCAAGGTATAAAGCAGAATACTCTATCTTTTTAACACTTTTATCAACTTTTATCTCACTACTTTTTTCTAAAACTCCATTTTTGTAAGATTTTAAATTTAAGATATCAAATACAGATGATTTTGTTTTTTTAAATAGAATTAAATTTGATTTAGCTCTAGTTAATGCTACATATAAAACATTTTTTTCATCATCCAAAGATAGACTTTTCTCTTTTTCTAAAGCTTTTTCATACTCTTTATCAAAACTCTCTAAACCAGCAATTTTATAAAAAACTTTATCTATTTGCATATTTTTGTAGCTAAATAAAAATGAACTTCTATCATGATTTTTTCTTTTTATTCTATCTAGCAAAATAACAGTTTGAAACTCTAAACCTTTTGATTTGAAAATTGTTAATATTTGTAATCCACTATTTTCACTATTTTCAATACTACTTTCAAGCTTATCAATTCCATAAATAAACTCAACTATATTTTTGAATTTAGTTGTATCTTGCATTAGTTTTACTACATTATCATCTAACAACTCAAAAGAGTTTGCCAATAAATAAATAGTCTCTTCAACGCTTTTTTCTTTAAATTCAAAATCTATATCTAAAGAGCTATTAATATTTTTCCCAATAATTGCATTAAAATTCTCTTTGTAAATCTCCTCTTTAAAGTAGAGATATTTTATTAAATTTATTACTGCTTTTACATTTTGTGCATTTATAAGTTTTGAACTCATATCTGTACTTATTTTTATATTTGGTAAAGCCTTTTTTAAATAGTAATATAGATTTAAAACATCACTATTTGTATAACATAAAATTGCAATATCACTTTGATTTACTCCACTATCTAAAAGCTCTTCAATCTTTTTTGATATATTTAAAAATTTATCATCAAGCTCTAAACTATCATCTTCAATAACCTCAACAAAGCCACCATCTTTTATACTATTTTGAACTTCATACTCAAAATTATCCAATTTTGTAAATAAAGAATTTACAAAATCAACTACAACTTTGTTTGATCTATAGTTTGTATTTAAACTATTTAAAGATATTTGACTATTTTGTTTTAATACATAATCAAAAAGCTCTTTATTTCCGCCTCTAAATCTATAAATGCTCTGTTTTGGATCTCCAACATAAAAAAATGTCTTAAATTTTTCGCTATCTCCTGAAATTATCTCTTCTATTAGTGGTTTTAATATCTTATATTGCAAAATTGATGTATCTTGAAACTCATCTATTAATATGTGATTATAGCTACTATCAAGCCTAAAATATAGAAAATCTCTATCTATTTTTGAATTTAAAAGCATATAAACCATATTTGAAATATCATTAAATTCGTAGTAGTTTTTTCTTTTATTAAACTCAAATTTAAACTCTTTAAACTTATTAAAAAGTTTAAAAATTTTACTTAAGCTATAACTAGCTCTTACTTTATAATATTTTAAAAAAAGCTCTTTTAGATTTAAAAACTCATTATTTATAGTCTCATTCGCACACTTTTTAAAATATGAGTACTCAAATAAACTATTTTTTTGTATCCAAGTTTTTAAAAATAGCTCTTCAAAATTTGTAAAATCAACTGCTTTTATTGCACTATTACTAGCTTCACTACAATTTAAAAAATGCTCTTTTATTTTAAAAGAGCATTTTAAAATCTCATCTTTTAATAAATCAATCAAAGATCCATCAATCTCTAAAGTATCAAACTCTTCATTCTTTTCTATTAAACTTTTAAACAAAGTAAACAAAGAGTTAAATTTTTTACCCTCATATAGTGAAAAATCGACCAAATCTTTAAAACTACTCTCATCTAAAGAGTTCAAAAAGTGATAACCTAAAAGCTCCTCATCATCACTTAAAATCTCAAAATCATCACTTATTCCAGCATAACCACCAAACTCTTTTAAAATCTTATTTACAAACTTATCAATTGTATATATACTTAAACTAGAGTTTGAAAATAGATTTAATAGACTCTCTTTTTTACTTAAAATCTCATCTTCACTTAAATTTGAAACTCTTGAAATCTCATCTAAATAGGCTTTATCATCTCCTAAAGTTTGCAAAGTATTTAAAACTCTTTGACTCATCTCAGCTGCTGCTTTATTTGTAAAAGTCAAAGTTAAAATCTCATTTGGTTTTGCATCTAATAAAAGTAGTGTAATGTATCGAACAGTTAGTGCAAAAGTTTTTCCACTTCCTGCACTTGCTTTTAATGCTAAATATTTTTCCATAAATAGATTTTACTATAATTCTTTTTTAAAAGCGATTTTAAGATATAATCAAAGCTTTAAAATCTCTAAGGAGTAAAATTTGGCTCAAACAAATCAAAAAGTTCAAACTCTAATTGATGCTATTCCATACTTTAAAAAATTTTATGGAAAAGTTGTTGTAATTAAATATGGTGGAAGTGCACAAACAAGTGATGATTTAAAAGATAAATTTGCACAAGATATTGTTTTATTAACACTTTTAGGAATAAAACCTATTGTTGTTCACGGTGGAGGGGCAAGAATTACAGAGCTTTTAACAAAACTTGAAATTCCATCATCTTTTAAAGATGGATATAGAGTTACTTGCAAAGATAGTATGAGAGTTGTTGAGATGGTTTTAAGTGGTGAGATAAATAAAAATATCTCTTCTTTATTAAACTATCACGGTGCAAAAGCAATTGGTATATCTGGAAAAGATTCAAATCTTATTAGTGCTGTTGCAAAAGATAATGGAGCTTTAGGATATACAGGAGATATAACTTCGGTTAATGGTGAAATGCTTTTTAAACTAATGAATGAAGGATTTATCCCAGTAATTGCTCCCATAGCAAATAGTGATGAACCAAATCACCCAGGATACAATATAAACGCAGATGTTGCTGCTTGTAAAATTGCAATGGCAGTAAAAGCTCAAAAAGTAATATTTTTAACAGATACTATTGGTGTTTTAAATAAAAGTGGTGAGCTAATCCAAACTTTAGATAAGCAAAGTGTTGAGATATTTAAAAAAGATGGAACAATTGCTGGAGGAATGATTCCAAAAGTTGATTCATGTATAGAGGCTATTCACAATGGTGTAAACAAAGCACATATTATAGATGGTAGAGTTGAACACTCAATCTTACTTGAGCTATTTACAAGTGATGGAATTGGAACTCAATTTATTAGAGTTGATAATCCAAACAATGGTGTAGATATTAAAAAATTGTTAAATAATTAAAAGGAATAGAGTAATGAATTTTATAGAGACTAGAGGAAATGATGGAGTAAAACCACTAGAAGTTAGTTTTAGTGAAGCTATTTTAAATCCAAGTAGCTCTTTTGGTGGACTTTATGTACCAAAAAATTTACCAAATTTAGGTGAAAATTTTATTGAAAATCATATAAGTAAAAGTTACAAAGAGCTTGCATTTGATATTTTAAAAGCTTTTGAAATAGATATTGATGATAGTGAGATTAAAAAAGCACTTGATTTATACGATAATTTTGATAATCCATCAAATCCAAGTCCTGTTGTAAAAGTTAAAGATGATTTGTATGTAAATGAGCAGTATCACGGTCCTACAAGGGCTTTTAAAGATATGGCACTTCAGCCTTTTGGATCAATTTTTAGCTCAATTGCACAAAAAAGAGGTGAAAATTATCTAATTTTGGCAGCAACAAGTGGTGATACAGGACCAGCTGCACTAAGTACATTTAGAAATAAAAAGAATATTCAAGTTGTTTGTCTATATCCAGATGGAGGAACTTCTGATGTTCAAAGACTTCAAATGGTTTGTGAAGATGGAAAAAATCTAAAAGTTTTAGGTATTAAAGGAAATTTTGACGATGCACAAAATGCTCTAAAATCTCTTTTAGCTTCAAATAGTTTCAAAGCAGAATTAGAAAAAGATAATATTAAATTAAGTGCTGCAAATAGTGTTAATTTTGGAAGAATTATTTTCCAAATAATCTATCACTTCTGGTCATACTTAGAACTTATTCGTCAAAATGCTATTAAAAATGGTGAAAATATATATTTAGTAGTTCCAAGTGGAAATTTTGGAAATGTTCTTGGAGCATATTATGCTCAAAAGATGGGTCTTTGTATAGAGAAACTTTTAGTTGCTTCAAATGAGAATAATATTTTAACACAGTGGATTAATACTGGAGTTTATGATATTAGAGGAAAAGAGCTAAAGCTTACAAAATCACCTGCAATGGATATATTAAAATCTTCAAACATAGAGAGAGTTATTTTTGATCTATTTGGAAGTAGTAGAACAAAAGAGTTAATGGAAGATTTAAACAAAAATAATATATTTACAATGACAAAAGAGGAGACAAAAGAGTTACAAAAATATTTTAGTGCTACTTTTAGTAATGACTCATTTGGTAACGATACAATAAAAGAGTTTTTGGATAGTGGATATTTAATGGATCCACATACTGCAACTTGTATAAAAGCTTACAATGAATTAAGAGAAAAACCTTTAAAAACTGTTATTTACTCTACAGCTGAGTGGACAAAATTCTCACCAACAGTTCTAAATGCACTAAATAAAAATAGTGTTAAATATAGTGATAAAGAGGCACTTGAAGAGATTAGTACAAAGTTCAGTGCCTCTTTACCTCAAAGCATAAAAAATCTATTTAACTCAAAAATTATCCATAATTTGGTTATAAATAAAGAGGATATTGAGAGTGAAATTATTAAATTTATTAGAAAATCATAAGATTTTCTAATAATTATAAAACATAAACTAATCTTACTTTTCTACACATTTTGTTAATCTTTCATTTAACATTTTGATACAAATCAATAACTCTTAAGATTCTTTATACTAAAATCTAGCCTGATTCTAATTTTAAAAAAAGGAAGCCAAATATGTCTAACAATACAAATAGACGAGATTTTATCGGTTACTCATTTGTGGCAGTTGCCGCAGTTGGTGGAGCCGCATCTCTTTATGGTATGAAAAAGGTGTGGGATCCACTTCCTAGCGTTTTAGCTGGTGGATTTACAAAAATTGATTTGAGTGCATTAAAAGCAGGAGAACCAGAAACATTTACTTGGAGAGGAAAACCTATCTTTGTTTTGAAAAAAACTGCAGATATGGAAGATAATAAAAGAGATTTAGTAGTAGGAAATGATAGATTTACTGTTGCTATAGGTCTTTGTACTCATCTTGGATGTATTCCTGCATGGAAAAAAAATGAGTGGAAATGTGCATGTCACGGTGGAGTTTTTAACGCAAGTGGACAACAAACTTTTGGACCACCACCAAGACCACTTGATTTACCACCATTTGAAGTTGAGGGAAATACTTTAGTTCTTGGAAATGAAGGACCTGAATATAAAAAAATCGCTGAAGCGATGATGGCATAAGGAGCAATAGATGGCAAAATTTGAAAAAGCTAACTCTGTTGGTGAGTGGTTAGACCAAAGGTTAAATGTAAAAGCTATTAACAAAGTTATGATGACTGAGTATTGGATTCCAAAAGATATTAACTTCTTATGGGCAATGGGTGTTTTATTAGCTACTACATTTACTATTTTAGTTGTTTCTGGACTGTTCTTAATGATGTACTACAAACCAGATATAGCATTAGCATTTGATTCAGTAAACTATACAATTATGCAAGAAGTTGCTTTTGGTTGGCTATTTAGACATATTCATGGTGTTGCAGCTTCTGTTGTATTCTTACTTATATATATTCATATGCTTACAGGTATCTACTACGGTTCATATAAACAAGGTAGAGAGATGATTTGGATTTCAGGAATGTTACTATTTGTTACATTTAGTGCCGCTGGATTCTCTGGATATATGCTTCCTTGGGGACAAATGTCTTACTGGGCTGCTATGGTTATTACAAACTTATTTGGTGGAGTTCCTGTTATTGGAGATGCACTAGTTGTTTGGATTAGAGGTGATTTTAATGTTGCTGATGCAACACTTACAAGATTCTTTATGTTACATGTATTCTTATTACCAATAGTTATTATGGGTCTAATTGGATTACACTTCTATACACTAAGAATTCCTCATGTAAACAATCAATCATCTGATGAGATTGATTTTGATGCTGAAGCTGAAAAATATTTAGCTGGAAATAAAAAAGAGTCAAAAGTTATTCCTTTCTGGCCAATCTTTATATCAAAAGATTTAGCAGTTCTTGGAGTATTCTTAATATTCTACTTCTACTTAGTATTCTTCCACTATAGCTTTGCAATGGATCCAGTAAACTTTGATCCAGCTGATCCAATGGTAACACCAGCTCACATCTACCCAGAGTGGTATTTCTTATGGTCATATGAAGTTTTAAGAGGATTCTTCTTTGATATTGCTGGAATTAAAGCGTTTGACCTTGGTTTAATTGCATTTGCATTTGCAAATGGTATTTTCTTTGTACTTCCTTGGTTAGATAGAGATAATAAAATTTTACCAGCACACAAAAGACCGTTATTCTTCATTTGGTTCTGGATTTTAGTTGCAGATTTAATTGTACTAACAGTTTATGGAAAACTTCCTCCAACAGGTGCAAATGCATGGGTAGGATTCTTCGCGGCTGTTATATTTATATTACTGTTTATTCTACTTCCAGTAATTACGAAACTAGATCAAAAAAGAAGAGGATAAGACATGAGAGAATTAAAAATATTAGCAGTAGTAGTAGTATTAACTCTTATTACTTACTGGGGAGTTGAGCCATTTGCTCACTCACAAATGCATCCAGCTGTATCAAATCCTAATTTTGATTTAGTTCAAGCAGATGCTCAAACTTCAAAACAGAGTGTTGAAAAAGCTCAAAAAGCTTTAGATGAAGCTGTTAAAGGTGGAGACGAAAAAGCTATTAATAATGCAAAAGCTGATTTAGCAAAAGCTATTGAGTTTGAAAAAACTATAAATGAATTCTGGGCAAGTAACAAAGAGGCTATCGAAGCAAAAGGTAATGTTGCAAATGGTCAAGTTCTTGTAACTTCAAACTGTACAGCTTGTCATAGTATTGAATCGCAAGGTTTCCCACAAATTATGGATAATGCAACAACAGCAGCAGCTTACGGTGTTGCTACTCCTGATTTAGGAAGCTCTGGAAAGATTTATACTAAAGAGTTTTTAGTAGGATTTATAAAAAATCCAGCACTTACATCAAAAGTTTCACATAAATTTGAAGATGGAAAAGTTCATCCAATGCCAGGATATGACTGGATGAGTTCTCAAGAGATTGCTGATATGGTTGCATATTTACAATCAATTGCTCCAAAAGAGATGACAAACAAAGAGGTTTTTGTTGATTCTTGTCAAAGATGTCATGGTTTAAAATATGCTGATATGCAAAATGGAACTATGAGTGCATTTACACCAAGTGAAAACATTAAAAACTATATGGGGAAACTTCCTCCTGATTTATCTCAATATATAATTAGTAGAGGACCTGATTATTTAGGTAAATTTATCAATGATCCTCAAAAACTACTTGAAGGTACAGCAATGCCAAGAGTTGGTTTAACACAAGAGGCTCAAGATCAAGTTATTAAATATATGGAAGAGATTGGTGCATCTAAAAAAGCTCAAAGAGAAGAGTTAGGACCTAAATTTTTAATCTATTTTGTAATTTTTGCAATTATTGCATTCTTATGGAAAGCAAAACTATGGAGAGATGTTCATTAAGAACATCTTTCTAAAATTAGGAGAGAATAAATGAAATTATTAAAACTACTATTTATTGCAACTTTTGTTACTACATTTTTAAATGCTAGTGATCCAATGCAAAAATCAATGTCAGTTATGGAAAAAGGTATGAACCTAATTCAAAAAGGTTTTTTAAACAATAATCTTGATTTAATTAAAGAGGGAAATGAACTTGTAAAAGAGGGAAATGAACTTTTTTCTGATAGAAAATTAATTGCTAAGTATCTACCAGAGAACAAAAAACATATGGTAAATATTGCAGAGAACGCATCAAAAAGAATTGCTTTAGATGTTGTTGAACTTGAAGAGAGTTTAAAAAACAAAGCTTATATTAAAGCTGCTAACTCTTACTCAGATATGCTAAATGCATGTTCTAACTGTCACTCAATAGTTAGAAGTTGGTAAAATTATAAAAGAGTAGAGATACTCTTTTATAACAATATTTTTGCTGTTGCACTTACAATTGCAGTTTCAGATCTTAAAATCAAATTAGAATTAAAACCTACAACAAAATCTTTATTAAAATTATCCTTTTCTCTTTTTGAAAATCCACCTTCACAACCAATAACTATAGTATCTATATCATCTTTTTTATCATCTATAAAACTATTTGAAAAATCAAGAATATATGATTTTGGATTTTGTGTTAAAAAACTATCTAGCGATTTAGAGATTTCAAGTTTTATAATACTACTTCTTCCACATTGACTTGATGAGTTAATTAATATTTTATTTAACTTTTCAAGATTTATTTTAAAATTCTTTTGAGAAAAATCACTATACACAAAAGTTATCTTATCAACTCCCATCTCATTTAGTGAAGATATACTTTTTTCAACTGTTTTTGGATCAACAACACACCAAACTAGATGGAGTTTTCTACTATTTTCTATAACTTTTTTTTCACTATCTATTAAAGTTAAAGTTGCACTTTTTTTATTTATCTCTACAATTTTATACAAATATATAAAATCATCTTCTAAATTTCTAAAATATATCTCATCATTAATTTTATGTCTTCTTGCTTTTATTATATAGTTGTAGTTCTCATCAACTAGCTCTAAAATCTCATTTTTAGAAGATTTATCATAAATAAACTGCATTAAAATACCATGCTAATTAAATAAACAGAAGTTAAAACTAAAATCTCTATCATATAAACTTTTTTTGCAAATTTATAAAACTCTTCTTGAAGTTTTATATCTGCAACTTTTATAACTCTTTGTTTTTTATATCTTTTTATCTCAATTACAAGCAAAAAGATTGAAGCTGGAATCATCAAAGCAATTGTAAAATTAAAGTGGTGAGCATAAAAAGCAACTATAGTTCCTGTGTAAATTACAATTGCATTGCTCAAATGATATATTGGTGTCATAAATTTTAATCTTTTTGCTAAAACCATAAAGTTTTTTATTGTAAAAACTGAATATAGATTAAATAACATAATTGCTAAAAAAATATATATTGTATAAATATGTGTTGTAATTGCACTTTGCATCAATTCCATATAGGTTTATCTCACTTTTAAAAATTTTTGCTATTATATCCAACTTATAATAAGTTTATATTTCCAATACTTCATACATTTTCTAAAAATAAAAGGATTTTTTAATATATGAATAGTAATTTAAAGAAAAAAGCAGTTGTAATTTTAAGTGGAGGAATGGACTCAACACTTAGCTCTTACATAGCAAAAAATAGTAATTATGATTTAATAGCAGTTCATTTTAATTATGGACAAAGAACAGAAACTAGAGAGTTAAAAGCTTTTAGAGATATTTGTAAAGAGTTAAATGTTTTAAATAAATACGAAATAGATATTCCATTTTTTACACAAATTGGAGCTAGTGCTTTAACTGATAAAACAATAGATGTACCAGTAAATGGTGTTGAAAAAGGTATTATTCCAATTACTTATGTTCCATTTAGAAATGGTATTTTTTTAAGTATCGCAAGTGCAATTGCTGAAAAAGAAGAGGCAAGTGCCATGTATATTGGAGTTGTAGAAGAGGATAGTTCAGGTTATCCAGACTGTAGCGATAGTTTTATTCAAAAAATGCAAAATGCAATAAATGAAGGGACAAAGGAAGAGACTAAAATAGAGATTATAACTCCTCTTGTTCATTTAAGTAAAGCCAAAATTGTAGAAGAAGCAATAAAACTAAATGTTCCTTTAAATCTTACTTGGTCATGCTACAAAGAGGAGGAAAAAGCTTGTGGAGTTTGTGACTCTTGTAGGCTTCGATTAAATGGATTTAAAGAGGCAAATCAAAAAGATCCAATACCATACAAGGAGAGTTAAATGTGGGAAATCTCAAAAGAGTTTGACTTTTGTTATGGTCATAGAGTTTGGTCTCAAGCTTTAAATGTAGAATTTTCACTTGATAGCTGTTTAATGTGTAGGCATCTTCATGGGCACCAAGGAAAAGCAATTGTATATCTAAAGTCTGATAGTCTAAAAAGTGGAATGGTTACAGATTTTAAACACTTAAATTGGTTTAAAAAATTTTTAGATGATGTAATTGATCATAAATTTATAATAGATATAAATGATCCACTATTTAAAACTCTACTTCCAAATATAGATAAAAAAGATTTAATAAGTTTTAAAGATGGTTACAAAAGAGTAGATCTAACAAATTTTAAAAATGAGTTATTAGAGCTTTATGAAAGTTACATTATTGTTGATTTTGTTCCAACAAGTGAAAATATTTCAGCTTGGTTGTTAAAAATTGTTCAAGAAAAAATGGATAAATTAAATATAAAAGTTTCAAAAATAGAGTTTTTGGAAACTCCAAAGAGTAAAAGCACATTTTATGCTAGAGATTAATGAGATTTTTGGTCCAACTATTCAAGGAGAGGGAAAACTAATTGGCTCTCCTTCAATCTTTATTAGATTTGGAAAATGCAATTTTAAATGTGTTGGTTTTAATGTTTTGTATGAAACTCCAAGTGGAGTTAAAAAGTGTGCTTGTGACTCATACTATGCTGTTGATATGGAGTTTAAAGATAGTTGGAAAAGTTATGAAAATCATCTTGATATAGTAAATGTTACTGATAAACTTCTTGAAAATTATAGTTATAAAAATAGTGTTGATGTAGTAATTACAGGTGGTGAGCCACTTTTATATTGGAATAACACAGAGTTTCAAAATCTGATAAAATATTATATTAATAAGAATCAAAGAGTTACAATTGAGACAAATGGCTCTTTAAATATAGATTTCAAAGAGGATTATCAAAAAAAAATCATATTTTCAATGAGTGTAAAACTAAGCAACTCTTTAGAACCTCTAAAAAAAAGAGTTAATAAATCTACATTAACAAAAGTTTTAACAAATACAAAAGAGTCCTATTTGAAATTTGTTATTGGAGATGATTTTTTAGAAAAAGCAATAGATGAGATAGAAGATATTTTAAAAGATATTCCAAAGTGTGAAGTATATTTAATGCCACTTGGAGATAGTTCACAAGCTATTGATAAAAATTCAAAAGATGTTGTAAATCTTGCAATTAAATATGGATTTAAATATTCAGATAGATTACATATTAGATTGTGGGATAATAAAAGAGGAGTTTAATATAAACTAAATATTGTTATAATAATCGATTATGCAAAAAAATAAAAGGATAAAAATATGAAATTTAGTGGAAAAAATGTTTTAATAACAGGTGCAAGTAAAGGTATTGGTGCAGAAATTGCAAAAAATCTGGCAAGCTATGGTTTAAAAGTTTGGATAAATTATAGAAGTAAAATTGAAGAGGCTGAAGCTGTAAAAGAGGCTATTGAAAAAGCTGGTGGAACAGCAGCAATTATAAAAGCTGATGTAAGTATTGAAGATGAGTTTGTAAATGCTATAAAAACTATTATTGATAGCGATGGAGAATTATCTTATTTAGTAAACAATGCTGGAATTACAAAAGATAAATTAGCACTTAGAATGAGTGTTGAAGATTTTACATCTGTAATTGATGCAAATCTTACTTCAGCATTTATAGGGTGTAGAGAGTCTTTAAAAGTTATGGGTAAAAAAAGATTTGGAAGTGTTGTAAATATCTCTTCTATTGTAGCAGAGATGGGAAATCCTGGTCAAACAAACTATTCGGCTTCAAAAGGTGGATTAAATGCAATGACTAAATCATTTGCAAAAGAGGCAGCTAGTAGAAATATAAGATACAACGCTGTAACTCCAGGGTTTATTCAAACTGATATGACAAATTTATTAAAAGATGAAATAAAAGCAGAGTATGAAAAAAATATTCCTCTTTCAAGATTTGGACAACCAAGTGAAATTGCTGATGCTGTTGCATTTTTATTAAGTGACCACTCATCTTATATTACAGGTGAAATATTAAAAGTAAATGGTGGTTTATACGTTTAAAATATTTTATTTTAACTTTATTTTTCTGTTTTAAAAGTTTTTTTAAACTTTTTTGGTATAATTTTGGGACAATTTTAAAAAAGGAATAAAAAATGGCATTAATTGATGATGTAAAAGCAGTTGTTGTTGAGCAATTAGATTGTGATCCAGCAGAGGTTAAAGAGGATTCAAAATTCATTGAAGATTTAGGAGCAGATTCACTAGATGTAGTAGAACTTGTAATGGCTCTTGAAGAGAAATTCGATATCGAAATTCCAGATGAAGAAGCTGAGAAAATTTTAACTGTTGGTGATGCAATAGCATACATCGAAAACAACGCATAATTTTTGCGTTGTTAAGAAGATGAAGGAGAAATCTTTCATTTTTTTATTATTGAGTTTTTTAAACTTAAAAGATTGAATAATTTAAAATCAAAAAAATGGAGCATATTTTATGAAGAGAGTTGTAATTACAGGACTTGGTACTATAAATTCTACAGGACACAGTGTAAATGAGTCTTTTGAAGCTATAAAAAATGGTGTTTGTGGTATTGATACAATAACACTGTTTGATGCAAGTGATTTTACAGTACAAATTGCAGGAGAAGTTAAAAACTTTGACCCTGAAACTGTAATGGATAAAAAAGAGGTAAAAAAAGCTGATAGATTTATCCAACTAGGTATTAAAGCTGCTCTTGAAGCTATGATTGACAGTGGTTTTGTTACTAGTGAAAATAAAAAAGTTGATGAGTCTATAGCAAATAGATTTGGAATAATTTCAGGTTCTGGAATTGGTGGTTTAAGCACAATTCAAAAAAATTCTACAATTTGTGACACAAGAGGTTCAAGAAAAATATCTCCATTTTTTATACCATCTTCATTAGCAAATATGCTAAGTGGATTTATCTCTATTGAACACAATCTAAAAGGTCCATCTCTAGGGCATGTTACAGCTTGTGCTGCATCAACTCATGCACTTTGTGATGCTTATAAAACAATTGTACTAAATGGTGCTGATAGAATATTAGTTGTTGGAGCTGAGAGTGCCATTTGTGGTGCTGGAGTTGGTGGATTTGCAGCTATGAAAGCATTATCAACAAGAAATGATGATCCTAAAAAATCTTCAAGACCATTTGATATTGATAGAGATGGATTTGTAATGGGAGAGGGAGCTGGAGCATTAGTTGTTGAATCTCTTGATAGTGCACTACAAAGAGGTGCAAAAATATATTGTGAAATAATTGGATTTGGAGAGAGTGGTGATGCAAACCACATAACTTCACCTGTTATTGATGGTCCACTAAGAGCAATGCAAGCTGCATTTGAAATGGTAAAAGCAAATAGCGGAGAATATCCAAAAATAGACTATATTAACACTCATGGAACTTCAACTCCTGTTGGAGATAAAAATGAGACTGCCGCAATAAAAGAGCTATTTGGTGGAAAAGAGAAAAGTCCACTTGTATCTTCAATAAAAGGGCAAATTGGTCACTGCTTAGGTGCAGCTGGAGCAATCGAAGCAATTATGACAATAAAAGCATTAAATGAAGGGATTATTCCTCCAACAATAAATGTTGAGAATCAAGACCCTGAATGTGATTTAGATGTTGTACCAAATGTAGCTAGAAAAGTTGAGTTAACTACTGTTATGTCAAATAACTTTGGTTTTGGTGGAACAAATGCTTCTGTAATTTTTAAAAAGTTTACAAAGTAATATAAAAATTTAAAAAGTAGACACTTTTTTAAGGAAAAAATATTGGCAACATATCTAGAATTTGAAGAAAAAATTAGAAAAATCGAAGAGGAGATAGTAATCGCTAGAACAAAAGCTGATGAACCTGCTATTGAGATTTTAGAAAAAAAACTTGAAAAAGAGGTTGAAAAAACTTTTAAAAATTTAAATGACTATCAAAAACTTCAACTTGCGCGTCATCCTGATAGACCTTATGCACTTGATTATATAAATGGACTTTTAACAGATGCATATGAGGTTCATGGAGATAGACACTATGTTGATGATCATGCAATTGTTTGCTATTTTGGATTTATTGATAATCAAAGAGTTTTAATTATAGGTGAACAAAAAGGTAGAGGAACTAAAGAAAAGTTAAAAAGAAACTTTGGTATGCCAAGTCCTGAAGGGTATAGAAAAGCTTTAAGAGCTGCTTTAATGGCAGAGAAATTTCAAGTTCCAATTTTGATGTTAGTTGACACTCCAGGTGCATATCCAGGTCTTGGAGCTGAAGAGAGAAATCAAAGTGAAGCAATTGCTAAAAATCTTTTTGAATTTGCAAATTTAACTACTCCAACTGTTTCAGTTGTAATTGGAGAAGGTGGTAGTGGTGGAGCCTTAGCTATTTCTGTTGCTGATAAATTAGCTATGATGAGATACTCTGTTTATGCAGTTATCTCGCCTGAGGGTTGTAGTGCAATTTTATGGAATGATCCATCAAAGGTTGAAACAGCAGCTCAAGCTTTAAGAATTACTTCAGATAATTTAAAACAACAAAGCTTAATAGATGATGTTGTAAATGAGCCTTTAATTGGTGCTCATAGAAAAAAAGATGAGGCTATTATGGCTTTAAAAGAGTATTTTTTAAACTCAGTAGAAGAACTTAAAAAGCTATCACCAAAAGAGAGACAAGAGAGAAAATACCAAAAAATTATGAATCTTGGTTCATTTGAAGAGTAGATTTTATATCTACTCTTTTTTTACGCTTAAAATCTAAGCATTAATCCTGCATAAATACCTTTAAAATCTAAATCTGTTTTTAAATCTGAAAGTCTATCTACTTCAACTTTTTGTACTCTGTACCCTATTTCGATAGCTGGTTTAATTAAAGGTGATATATCAAATGTATAATCTATCTTAGCTTTTGCATCATAAGCTAAATTATCACTATATTTTATATATTTTGCATCTGCTTCAATTCCAATATTAGTTGTTGGAACTTCAACTCTAACTCTTGCATATCCCATTGGAAGTGGAATAGTTTTTGTTACATTACTTTTTGGTTGATTTGCAACACTATAATCTGCATCAATAATTTTTATATCAACACCTAAATCAATAGTTGTCCAAAAAGTATTATCCAAAATATTATAGTAAGGAATAATATCTAACTGCTTCATTGTAAGTTTTGATTCATTTCCACCACCAGAATATCCACTAAAATCTCCAGTTGCTAAACCAATACTTTCAACTTTTGAATACTCTACTTTTAAGTTTGGAACAACTGGTACAAAGTGTTTAAACAAAGCCCAAGCGTACATATTTGTCCTTGTTTTCTCTTTTGATAAGTCAACTCCAGACAAACCTGAACTATCTGCTTTTATATTACCACTTGATTTTGAAAACCAAGCACCTGCTCCAACTTCAGCTCTTAAAAAATCTGCATTTGCACTGCTTAATAGTAAAGCTGAGCTAATAACTGCTACTTTTAAAACTCTTTTCATCTTTTTTTCCTTGTATAAATTTATAAATCGTTTTTGTCTCTAACTAATCTTCCAACTTTTTCACCACCAATTATGTGAAAATGTAGGTGAGGAACCTCTTGTCCACCATCAATCCCAATATTTGTAATCATTCGATAACCACTTTTTGAAATATTTAAACTTTTTGTAACTTTTTTAATAAAAATAGTTAAATCACACATAATTTCTGCTGGTACATCTTCAAATGATTCATAGTGAGCTTTAGGAATAACTAAAACATGAACTTTTCTAGTAGGGTTTATATCATGAAAAGCTAAAAAATTATCATCTTCTAAAACAACACTGCTTGGTATCTCTTTATTAACAATTTTGCAAAAAATACACATATTCTCTCCTTAAAATAGACCTTAAGATTATAACCAAACTCTAATAAATTTTTAGATACAATCGCAAGCTTATAAGAAAATTATAGATTATTTGAATAGGAAAAAAATTGGAACTTTGGATAAAAAAAATTGAGTCTTCAAAAACTATTGAAGAGTTAGAATCTGTTAGAGTTGAGCTTTTAGGTAAAAAGGGTATTCTTACTTTGGAATTTGCAAAGATGAAAGATATTCCAAATGAAGAGAAAAAAAGTTTTGCCCAAAAACTAAATCTTCAAAAAGAGCAAGTAACAAATGCTTTAGATAGTAAAAAAGAGTCATTAGAGTTTGAACTTTTAAATAAAAAATTAGAACTTGAAAAAATAGATGTAACAAAATTTAACAACACTATTAGTTCAGGGGCTGTGCATCCTGTTGCTGAAACTATGAATAGAATTATAAACTACTTTTTAAACCTAAATTTTGCTGTTGAAGAGGGTCCTTTGGTTGAAGATGATTTTCATAACTTCCAAGCTTTAAATCTTCCAGAGTATCACCCAGCTAGGGACATGGCTGATACATTTTATAATAAAGATTATACGCTATTAAGAACTCATACTTCACCTGTTCAAATAAGAACAATGTTAAGTCAAAAAGCTCCAATTAGAATGATAGCTCCAGGAACTGTTTTTAGAAGAGATTTTGATATCACTCACACTCCAATGTTTCATCAAATAGAGGGATTGGTTGTAGATGATGCTGATAAAATTTCATTTGCAAATCTAAAACATGTTATGGTTGAATTTTTACAACATATGTTTGGAGAGGTTGAAGTTAGATTTAGACCTTCATACTTCCCATTTACAGAGCCTAGCGCTGAAGTTGATATATCTTGCGTATTTTGTAAAGGGAGTGGTTGCAGAGTTTGCTCGCAAACAGGTTGGCTTGAAGTTTTAGGTTGTGGAGTTGTAGATCAAAATGTTTTTGATGCTGTTAATTATAAAGATAAATCAGGATATGCATTTGGTTTAGGAATTGAGAGATTTGCTATGCTAATTCATAATATTGGCGATTTAAGATCACTATTTGAAAGCGATACAAGATTATTAGGACAATTTAAATGATAGTTACAAAAAAATGGTTAGAAGAGTTTGTTAATATCTCAAAAATTAGCACCAATGAGATATGTAAAACTTTAAATAGTATTGGTTTAGAGGTTGATAGCGTTGAAAAAAGAAGAGTTGCTTCTAAAGTTGTTGTTGGAAAAGTTATAAAAAAAGAGAAACATCCTGATGCAGACAAATTAAATATTTGTCAAGTTGATATAGGTTCAAAAGTTGAGCAAATAGTTTGTGGAGCTTCAAATGTAGATGAGAACCAATTTGTTGCTGTTGCAACAGTTGGTGCAGTTCTTGGTGATGATTTTAAAATAAAAGCAGCAAAACTAAGAGGTGTTGAATCAAATGGAATGATATGCTCTTCAACAGAACTTGCTCTTCCAAAATTAAATGATGGAATAATGGTTTTAGATAACTCAATTGGAGAGTTAGTTTTAGGAAAAGAGTTAAAAGATTATCCACTTTTAAATGATGATGTAATTGAAATTGGACTTACTCCAAACAGAGGTGATTGTCTAAGTATTCTTGGAGTTGCAAGAGAGCTTAGTGCTTATTATAATATTCCTCTTACTATTTTTGAAAAACAATCAAATTTTGAAGGTTTAAGTATAGGTCAAAAATTCTCTATAGATGTTTCTAAAATAGACTCTAATCTTATCTATAAAGGTATAGAGATAAAGACTCTTAAGTTAGATTTATTATCAAATTTAAGAGTTGCAACAATATCAAAATATAAAGAGAATTTTGAGATAAAAAATTCATTAGAGTATGCAAGTCACTCTATTGGTGTTATTTTAAATATATACAACAGTAAAGATGCAAAACTTAAAAATGATTTGTACTCATTTGAAATCAAAAAAAATAAAAATGGTTTTGATAGCTTATACACTAATGAAATTGAGCTTAGTACAATTGGTGTTGAACACAAAGAGATAAAAGATTGTGGTGGAGATTTTTTAATTGAAGCATCTTATCAAAATCCTGATTATATCTCTAAGCTTGTATTTGACAAAAAGATAAAAACAGGTGATGTTTTTTATAAAACATCAAGAGGAAGTAATCCAGATATTGAATTGGCAGTGGAGTATTATTGTGACTATTTAGCTAAATTTGGAGTTACAATTTATGCTGGTTCTAAAGAGTTTTTAGATGATTTTGAAAAAATAACAATTAGCACTAATATAAAAAAAATAAACTCTATAATTGGACAAGATATCGATAAATTAGAGATTGAGAGAGTTTTATCATCTTTAGGATTTGAAATTAAGGACTCAGTAGATAATCTTGTTTTAGTAAAAGTTCCTTTATATAGACACGATATTAAGAATATTGCAGATATTGCTGAAGAGGTTATTCGAATGATTGGTATTGATAATATTAAATCAAAACCTTTAGCAATTGATGAAGTTAATAGAGTAAATAAGACTTCAAGAGATATT
This sequence comes from Arcobacter sp. AHV-9/2010, assembly GCF_004116575.1. Lineage (NCBI taxonomy): Bacteria > Pseudomonadati > Campylobacterota > Epsilonproteobacteria > Campylobacterales > Arcobacteraceae > Arcobacter > Arcobacter sp. AHV-9/2010. The sequence continues at coordinate 425,914 of NZ_PDKH01000001.1, forward strand.
TTAAAGAAAAATAAAATTAGATACAAAGCTATTGAAAATGGTTTCTTTGAAACTTTAACTTATGTATTTACATCTAAAGAGAGCTTGTTAAAATATGGTTTTAAAACTGTAAAAGATGAGTTAGAACTCATAAATCCAATTGTAAAAGAGCTAAATACTTATAGAACAACTCTTCTTTTAAATTTAGTAGAGGCTTGTTCAAATAATTTTAAAACGGGTGCTAGAAGTGCAAGTTTCTTTGAGATTGGAACTATTTTTGATGAGAATAGAGTTGAGAGTAAAAAAGTTGCATTTATATTTAGCGGAGCAGCTGAGCAAGAGTCTGTTTTAAATGCTGGTAAACCAAAAAATATTGACTTCTTTTCATTTTCTAAAAAAGTTTTAAATAGTGTTGGTGAGTTTGAGCTTGAGACTATGACAGATATTGATAATAAATTTATTCATCCATATCAAAGTGCAAATATAGTAATTGATAATAAAGTTGTTGGATTTATATCAAAACTTCATCCAAGTGTTGCAACGGATTATGATTTAAGTGATACTTTTTTTGCACAAATAGATTTTGATGCAATAAAAAATGAGATAATAAAGGTATCTTCATACTCAAAATTTCAAACTTCAAGAAAAGATTTAAGTATCATTGCACCAAAAAATATGGAATTTAAATTAATAAAAGATGTTATTAAATCTTTAGATAACAAACTTATTAAACAGTTTAATCTAATAGATATTTATAGTGATGAGAAGTTAGGAGAGTTTGAGAGTTTAACAATAAGATTTACTCTTCAAAGTGATGAAAAAACTCTTGAAGATGATGATATAAATGGTGTTATGAACTCAATTTTAGATGTTTTAAAAGAGAAATTAAATATTACTTTAAGATAAGGAATAAAAAAGTGAAAAATTTTTGTATCAATAGATTATCAAAGCCTTTTAATGTAGTTATAGACAATATAGCAAGTGATAAATCAATATCACACAGATGTGCGATGTTTTCACTTTTTTCAGATAAAACTTCATATGTAAAAAACTATCTTTTGGCTGAAGATACTCTACACACTTTAAAAATTGTAGAGCAACTTGGTGCAAAAATTGTTCAAAATGGAAGTAGCATCGAAATTACTCCTATAAAAAAACTAAGTGAACCTGAAGATGTTCTTGATTGTGGAAATTCAGGAACTGCTATGAGACTATTTTGTGGTTTATTAGCAAGTGTTGAGGGAAGTTTTGTTTTAAGTGGAGATAAATATTTAAGAAGCAGACCTATGAAAAGAGTTGCAGATCCATTAAGAAGCATTGGAGCAAATATTGATGGAAGAGAGAATGGAAATAAAGCACCTCTATTTATTAGAGGTGAAAAAAATCTTCAACCATTTACTTACTCTTCTCCAGTTGATTCAGCGCAAGTAAAATCAGCTATGATTTTAGCAGCTTTAAGAGCAACAAATGTTAGTAGATATAAAGAGAGTGAACTAACACGAGATCATACTGAGCGAATGTTAAAAGGTATGGGAGCTGAAATTTTTACTGATAGTGAAGGATTTATAAATATAAAACCTTTAACTACCTATTTAAAACCTTTGAATATAACAGTTCCAGCTGATCCATCAAGTGGATTTTTCTTTGCAGTTGCAGCAGCAATTAATAAAAATTCAAGAGTTGTAATAAAAAATGTATCTTTAAATCCAACAAGAATTGAGGCTTATGAAGTTTTAAAAAGAATGGGTGCAATAGTAAACTATATTGAAAAAGAGAATATTTATGAACCAATTGGAGATATTGAAGTAATTGGAAATGAGTTAAATGGTGTTGAAGTAAGCAAAAAGATATCTTGGCTTATAGATGAACTTCCAGCTCTTAGTATTGCAATGAGTTTAGCAAAAGGTAAATCTAGCGTAAAAAATGCTAAAGAGTTAAGAGTAAAAGAGAGTGATAGAATAAAAGCTGTAGTTGATAACCTAAAACTTTGTGGTGTAAATTATACCGAGTTTGAAGATGGTTATGAGATTGTTGGTGGAACACTTCAAACTGCAACAATTGACTCATTTGGAGATCATCGAATTGCTATGAGTTTTGCTATTGCTGGACTTGTTTGCGGAATGAATATAGAAGATGTAGAGTGTATAAATGCTTCATTCCCAAACTTTAAAGAGATTTTAGACTCTTTATATTAAGGATAAATTTTGAAAATAGAGTTAGCTAGTAGTTATGGTTTCTGTTTTGGCGTTAAAAGAGCTATAAATATTGCACAAAAATATACAAATAGTGCTACCATGGGTCCATTAATCCACAATGAAGATGAGATTAATAGATTAAAAAAAGATTTTAATGTGGGACTTTATTCTAAATTAAGTGATGTAAAACCTGAAGATACTGTAATAATTAGAACTCATGGAATTCCAAAAGATGAGTTAAAAGAGATTAAAAAAACTACAAAAAAAGTTATAAATGCAACTTGCCCATTTGTAACAACTCCACAAAATATTGTAAAAAATATGTCCAAAGAGGGCTACTCAATAGTTATTTTTGGAGATATAAATCATCCTGAAGTTAAAGGTGTTATGTCTTATGCAACAGATATTGAAGATGTTCATATAATTCTTTGCAAAGAGGATTTGAAAAATATAAAATTCAAAAAGAGTAAAATTGCTTGTGTTGCTCAAACTACAAAGAAAAAAGAGACTTATTTAGAAATAGTAAATGAACTTATTTTAAAAAATAAAGAGGTTAGAGTCTTTAATACAATTTGTGATGCAACTTTTGAAAATCAAGATGCTGCTAGAGATATTTCAATAAAAGCTGATGTTATGATTGTAATTGGTGGAAAAAGTTCATCAAATACAAAACAGCTTCACTCTATTTGTTTAGAAAATTGCAAAGATTCATATTTAATAGAAAATGAACAAGAGCTTGAGAAATTTTGGTTTAAAGATAAGAAATTTTGTGGAATAACGGCTGGAGCAAGCACTCCTGATTGGGTTATTCAAAAAGTTATCAATAAAATAGAGAGCTTTAAACTATAATTTAAGCCTTTTTTTTGTACAATCTTCCTATTTTAAAAAAAACTGGTAAACAAGAAGGTACAAAATGCGTATGGAAGATATAGATTTAGGTGAAGACTTTGATTTTGAGCAAATGCTTAATGAGTCTTTTGAACAAGCAGAGAATAACTCTGTAGTTGATGGTGTGATTGTTGAAATTACTGATGAGAGAGTTTTAGTTGATGTTGGTCAAAAAATAGAGGGACTTTTATCTTTAAATGAAATTACTGTAAATGGTGAATTAAAATATAAAGTTGGAGATACAATTCCTGTTATGCTTATGGGAAATAGAGGTGAAAGACCAAATATTTCACATAGAAAAGTAATTCAAAGAGAAAAATTTGACAACTTTATAAAAGCTCATGGTGAAAATTTTGAAGATGTAGTTATTGAAGGAAAAGTAACAGCTGTAAAACCTAAAGGTGGTTTTACAATTGAAGATGAAAATGGTTGTGAATACTTTATGCCAATGGCACAATCTTTTATGAAAAGTATTGGAGCAATCGGAAAAAGCGTAAAAGCTAAAGTTATTAAAGTAAATAAAAACCAAGGTTCAATAATAGTTTCAAGAAAAAAACTAATTGAAGAGAGCAAAAACTTAAAAGATGAAAAAGTTGCAAAAATTTTAGAAAATCAAGATCCAATTGATGGAGTTGTTAAAAAAATAACTTCTTATGGAATGTTTGTTGATTTAGGTGGAATTGATGGACTTGTAAACTACAATGAAATCTCTTATAAAGGTCCTGTTAATCCTGCAAACTACTACAATGAAGGTGATACAGTTTCTGTTGTAGTTCTATCTTATGATAAATCAAAACAACACTTAAGCCTTTCAATTAAAGCAGCTTTATCAAATCCATGGGAAGAGATTAAAGATAAATTAGAGGTTGGAGATACAATTACTGTTACAGTTTCTAACTTTGAATCTTATGGTGCATTTGTTGATTTAGGAAATGATATAGAGGGTCTTTTACATATCTCTGAACTTTCATGGAACAAAAACATTAAAAATCCAAAAGATATTTTAACTATTGGTGATGAGATTAATGTTGAAGTTATTGAGCTTGATATAGATAAAAAAAGATTAAGAGTAAGTTTAAAAAATCTTCAAGAAAAACCATTTAACAAATTTATTAAAACACACAAAGTTGGAGATGTTTTAAAAGGTAAAGTTTCAACTTTAACTGAATTTGGAGCATTTGTTACTTTAGGTGATGTTGATGGATTATTACACAATGAAGAAGCATCTTGGGAACCAAATAATAAATGTAAAAACCTATTCAAAAAAGGTGATGAAGTTGAAGTGAAAATTATCAAAATTGATAAAGAGAAAGAGAATATTTCACTTTCAATTAAAGAGATAGCTGAATCTCCTGCAAAAAAATTCCAAGATAACTATAAACTTGGTGATATTGTAAAAGGAAGCGTTAAAGATAAAAAAGATTTTGGAGTATTTATAAAACTTGAAAATAATCTTGACGGACTTATTAGAACAGAAGATTTTGGACCAGTTAATATTGAAGAGATTAAAATTGGTGATGAGCTTGAAGCAGTAGTAATAAATATTGATACAAAGAAAAATAGAGTAAGACTATCTATTAAAAGATTAGAGCAACAACAAGAAAGAGAGATGTTAAAATCTGTAAATGATGATATGTCTATGACTCTTGGTGATATTTTAAAAGATCAAATAAAATAATAGGAATTTTTTAATGAGTAAACATACAATTGTAGTTTGTGACCACATTCACGAAGCTGGATTAAATATTTTACAAAGCACTGAAGATGTTAATTATGTTTATGCAGCAGATGTTGATAAGGTTAAACTATTAGATATTATTAAAGATGCTGATGTTGCAATTACAAGATCTTCAACAGATGTTGATGAGAAGTTCTTAAATGCAGCAACAAACCTTAAAGCTATTATTAGAGCTGGTGTTGGTTATGATAATGTTGATATAGATGGTTGTAGCAAAAGAGGAATTATTGCTATGAATGTTCCAACTGCAAACACTATAGCTGCAGTTGAGCTTACAATGGCACATATGCTATCTTGTATGAGAAAGTTTCCATATGCTCATAACCAATTAAAAATTGATAGAGTTTGGAAAAGAGAAGATTGGTATGGAAATGAGCTTTATGGTAAAAAACTAGGTGTTATTGGTTTTGGAAATATTGGACATAGAGTTGCTCTTAGAGCAAAAGCATTTGAGATGGATGTAATTACTTATGACCCTTATATTCCAAGTACGAAAGCAACTGATTTAGGGATTAAATACACAACTAACTTTGATGATATTTTAGCTTGTGATATTATTACAATTCACACTCCAAAAAACAAAGAGACTATCGATATGATTAGTTTTGATGAGATTAAAAAGATGAAAGATGGAGTTGTATTAATCAACTGTGCTAGAGGTGGATTATATAATGAAGAAGCATTAGTAGAAAACCTAAAAAATGGAAAAATTGCAATGGCTGGAATTGATGTATTCAAAAAAGAGCCTGCAACTTCTCATCCACTATTAGATTTACCAAATGTTACAGTAACTGCTCACTTAGGTGCAAATACAAAAGAGAGTCAAAAAGAGATCTCTATTCAAAGTGCAAACAATGCAATAGAGAGTGCTAGAGGAATCTCATATCCAAATGCATTAAACCTTCCAATTGATGAGAGTAAAATACCTTCATTTGTAAAACCATATATTGAATTAACACAAAAAATGGCATTTTTATTAGCACAAATTAGTAAAAGTGAAATTAGAGCTATTGAAGTAAGTGCTGAGGGTGAACTATCTGAATTTGTTGACTCTTTACAAACTTTTGCAACTGTTGGAGTTTTAAGTGTTAGCTCTGGAAGTAGTGTAAACTATGTAAATGCTAACTTTATTGCAAAAGAGAAAGGTATTGATCTTTCAACTAAAGCTTTAACAAATAGTAGCGGATATAAAAATAAAGTTACTATTAAAATAACTACTTCAAAAGGTGTTAAAACTATATCTGGAACTGTATTTGGCGAAGAAGTTCAAAGAGTTGTTGAGCTTGATGGATTTAAAATCGATGTTGATCCAAAAGGTAAAATGATTATTATGAAAAACAAAGATATCCCAGGAGTTGTAGGAAAAGTTGGAAATATTCTAGGTGAAAATGGAATTAATATCTCTGACTTTAGACTTAGTCGTGGAAAAGAGGGAACTGCATTAGCAGTTATTTTAATAGATGAAAAAGCAAACTCAAAAGTAATAAGTGAGCTTGATAGCCTTGAAGCATCAATTGCTGTTGCTTATGCTGAAATATAAGGAGAGATTATGGCAATTGGTATGAGTGAATTAAAAAAAGGTTTAAAAATTGAAGTTGATGGAATTCCATACAAAATTGTAGAGTATCAACATGTTAAACCTGGTAAAGGTGCTGCATTTGTTAGAGCAAAAATAAAATCATTTTTAAATGGAAAAACTATTGAAAAAACTTTCCATGCGGGTGATAAGTGCGAAACTCCAAATCTTGTTCAAAAACAGATGCAATTTTTGTATGATGATGGCGAGTTACTTCAGTTTATGGATGTAAATACATATGAGCAAGAAGGACTTACTTATGATCAAGTAGGAGAGGCTAAAGATTGGATAATCGATGGAATGCAAGTAGATATGATGTATTTCAATGGTAAAGCAATTACAGTTGAACCTCCAATGGTAGTTGAACTTAAAATTATAGAGACTCCACCAAACTTTAAAGGTGACTCTCAAGGTGGTAGAAAACCTGCTACTTTAGAAAGTGGTGCTGTTGTACAAATACCTTTTCATATACTTGAAGGTGATGTAATCAAGGTTGACACTAGAACTGGTGAATACTTAGAAAAAGTTAAATAATAAAAAGCTAGAGAAATCTAGCTTTTTATAAAATTTAAATATATTAACTCTTCTTTTTTAAAAAAACAATCTTCTCATCACCTAAATAGTTTTCATGAAGTATCTCAAAATCAATATTTAAAGAGTTTATAGCATTTACTCCATCTCTTATCTTTGGACTTACAATTAAAACTACAAAATCTAATTTATCTTTTAAAATATCAAGTAAATTATAAACACCCTCAACCATAATAAACTTATAATCAAGTATTTTAAACAAATCATCACTAATTATTACTTTTCTATTTGGTACACTAAATAGTGGTATATTTTGATTAAAAGCTCTATTTTTACTATAAATAAATATATCTGGATTTTTACCTTTTACATATCTAGTGTCAAGTATAGGTTTATCAACTCTTACACTATTTCCACCAATTAAAAGTAAATCTATCTTATCTCTAAGCATATGAACATACAATTTAGCTCTTTGAGAGCTAACTGCTCCATCAATCATACCATTTAATGTTTGTGCCATTTTAAAGAAGATACAGCTTTTGTTTTGCCATGATTTAAAAGGAAGTAAAAGATTCTCACACTCTTTTTCTAAAACTTTTGTTGTAACTTTAATATTAGATTCTTCTAAAGTTTTAATTCCACCACTTGCAATTTTATTTGTATCAATTGAACCAATAATTACTCTTTTTGGTTTTAAAATAGATAAAAGTTTTGCACAAGATGGAGTTTTACCGTTATGATTACAAGGTTCTAAAGTAGTGTAAATATCGCAATCATTAAAAAAATTATTATGATTTTTTATTAAATATTCATGTATATCAGAGCTATTTTCTAATGTTTTTAATAAAGAGTTAGACTCTTTGCTAAGAAGTGCTGTTTTTAGAGCATTTACTTCCGCATGTGGCATTCCTGCTTCTTTGTGAGCTTCTATTACTAAAAGCTTTCCATCTTTTACAACAACACATCCAACAGCAGGATTTGGATATGTTAGAAGTTGATATTTCCAAGCCTCATCAATGGCTAATTTCATATAGAAATTATCATCAATTTTCATCTATATTACCATTCAAAATAAGTAGCTGCACTTAAAATATCACTATGAGCAATCTCTACTTCTAAATCCTCTGTTTTAATTATTATCTTGTTTTTATCAGCAAAAATCAACTCACCTTTAAAAACTTCTGTATCTATATTTTTTACTTTTACTTTTTCACCAACACTTGCAATAAAGTGTTCTATTTTTTTTAATTTTCTCTCAATTCCAGGAGAGCTAACTTCAAGATTATATTTTCCACCCATTGGCTCTTCTACATCTAAAAGCGGAGATATAACTCTTGAAATCTCTGCACATTTATCTAAATTTACACCATCTTTTGAAGTTACAATAACTCTAAATATATTTCTATCATGCTCTTTAGTTGTAACAATATCATATAAATCAAGTCCACTATTTTCAACTATTAGTTTTATTTGCTCTTCTAAATTCATTCTTGATTACTCTTTTTTGTTTTATTTATTTTTGCAAATAGATCTTCTATATTTTTTGAATTCTCTAAGCTTGTATCAACTTCGAATCTAAAATTTGGGCATTTATACCATCCAGTTGCACTTAGAATTTCACTTTTTAATCTACCATTTGCTTTAATTAAATTTTTGATTATCTCATCATTTTGCTCTTTGCTAAAATCACTTCCATCAAAATATACTATTGCATCATATTTACCCTTTTTACAATTAACTCCTGTAATTGCTAAAGAGTTTATAAGCTCATTACTTAAAGATGATAGAGCTTGAGGAATAAGCTCCATCAGTAGTGACTCTGTTCTTTGAAGATTTATACTTTTCATATTAGTTGTCTATAGAAACTTTCTCTTCAATTTGAATAAATGTCTCAATAAAATCTCCAACTTTTATATCATTAAATTTTTCAAACATAATTCCACACTCAAATCCATTTGCTACCTCTTTAACATCATCTTTAAATCGTTTTAATGATGATATTTTTCCAGTATATGTAACAACTCCATCTCTAATAATTCTAGCATGACCACCTCTGATTACTTTACCATCTGTTACCATACATCCAGCAACAGTTCCAATTTTTGGAACAACAAATGTATCTCTAACCTCTGCTTGTCCAGTATTTTCTTCTCTAATAACTGCACTCATCATTCCAGATAGTGCATCTTTTACATCATCAAGTAAATCATAAATAATTGAGTAAGTTTTAATATCAACACCATCAGTTTTTGCTTTTGCTTTAACTGCACCTGTAGGTCTTACATTAAATCCTAAAATTATACAACCTTCACTAGCACTTGCTAAAACAATATCAGATTCAGTAATTCCACCAACAGCAGAGTGAACAACTTTTACTTTAACTTCATCATTAGCAATTTTTTCTAAAGAGCCTTTAATAGCCTCTAAAGTTCCACCAACATCAGCTTTAATAATAACTGGAAGTTGTTTTATCTTACCTTCTGCAATTAACCCACTCATCTCTTCAAGTGAAACTTTTGTAGATTTTGATAACTCTTTTAATCTAGCATGTTCTGCTCTTGTCATTGCAATTTCTCTAACCTCTTTTTCACTATCCATTGCAACCATACTAGAACCTGTACCTGGAACATCATTAAGTCCTAAAACTGTTCCTGTTTCACTAAGTCCTAACTCTTTTACAAGCTCTCCCATATCATTTGTAATAGCCTTTACTCTACCAAATGTTGTGTCACAAACAATATTGTCTCCAACTCTTAAAGTACCATTTTGAACTATAACATTAGCAACTGGACCTCTACCTTTTTCTAAAGAGGATTCAATTACTGTAGCTTTTGCTTTTGCTGTTGGATCAGCTTTTAACTCTAAAAGTTCAGCTTGAATTAAAATATTCTCAAGCAAATCCTCAATTCCATCACCTGTTCTTGCAGATACTCCAATAAACTCAATATCTCCACCCCAATCAACAGGCGTTAGGCTTTTTTCAGCCATTTGTGCTTTTACCATATCTGGATTAGCACTCTCTTTATCCATTTTATTCATAGCAACAATTATTGGGCAACCACTAGCTTTTGCGTGTGATATAACCTCTTCTGTTTGTGCTTTAACTCCATCATCAGCTGCAACAACTATGATTATAATATCTGTAACATTTGCCCCTCTAGTTCTCATTGCACTAAATGCTTCGTGACCTGGAGTATCAACAAATGTAATTTTTTGACCATTTTTTGTAATTGTATAAGATGCTATATGTTGCGTAATTCCACCAGCTTCACCGCTAGCCACTTTTGAACTTCTAATTTTATCTAAAAGTGAAGTTTTACCATGATCAACATGCCCCATAATTGTAACAACAGGAGGTCTTGTTACAAAAGAGCTTGTATCAACTTCTAATTCATCATAACTCTCTTCATAATTTACATCTTCTAAAGCATCTTTTACAGTTACTTCAATTCCAAACTCTTCACCTAAGATTTCTAACTCATCTTGTTTTAAAAAGTCATTCTTTGTAACCATCATTCCAAGACTAAATAGAACTTTTATAACCTCAGCTGGAGATTTTCCACAAGCTTCAGCAAACTCATAAACTCTAATATCCTCAGGAATAGTAATTGATGTAATTTCAGCTTTCTCTTGAACTCTTACAACTCTTTTTTTTCTTTTTCCTCTTTTAAGCCCTGTTGGTGCATTTCCAAAAGCAGCTGGTTTTGAACTTCTTGAATGATTTGCACTATTAACTGGCTTTGGTTCATCAAAAATTTTGTAAGTATCAGATAAATCCATATCAAATAAAACAACCTCTTCTCCTAATAAAGAGTCATCACTACTTTTAAACTCTTTATCATCACTTAAAACTTCGATTTTTTTACCATGTTCTTGAGCTTTTATAGGAGTTTTTTTCTTCTCTTTTTTTACTTTTGAAGATACAATATCGGCTTTTTTACTATTTTGATTTTCAAAGTTTTTATTTCCACTATCATCACTAAATATCTCACTTAAAGATTTTTGAGATTTTTTTTGAATAATACTCTCTTTTTGTGGAGCTTTATTATCAATCTCAGTATCTCTTTTTTTCTTAATAATTACAAGACCTTTTCTTTTTGGGACAACTTTTACAGTAGATGCTTCAACTTCTTTATCATCAACAGGAATATCTAAATCTTTTTTTATAACTTTTTTTATTGTAGTCTCTTCTTTTATAGGCTCAATTTTTTCCTCTTTAGACTCTTCTACTTTATTTTCAATTTTTTTTGGTTTTTCTATAGGTTTTTTAATCTTAGAACTTTTTCCTGTAAGAATATATTGCATAATCTCTTCTGCATCTTCAAAAGATACAGCAGCCTGAGCTGTTTTTAACTCTATCCCTAACTCTTTTGCTTTTTGCATTACCTCAGCGCTTGTTGATCCAGCCTCTTCAGCAATTTCAAAAACTTTTACTTTATCTGACATCTAATAAAATCTCCTTAAGTTGTTTAACATGGTTTTCTTTATCTTTGCACTCTTTTTGGAGCACTTTTTCTAATCTTTTACTATCTTTTATACTAAGATCATCTTTTAGCTTTATTGTGCAAGGTTTACACAGATAAAAGCTTCTGCCAAATTTATTATAATATAGCAAACTACCGTTTTGATATACAAATCTCAAAAGCTCTTTTTGTTCTATTTTTGATCTACAAAAAATACAAGTTCTTAAGATTTTTTTCAAATTAGCCAAACATTATATCCAATTTTTCTTAAAATATGATTTTTTAAAGTTCAACTCTAACTCCAACATTATCAAAATCTACACTTAGAACTTTAAAATGAGGAAACTTCTCTCTTAAAACAGTAGTTAATTTATTGCTATCTTCATTTAAACAGATGCTTAACATTGTAGAGCCTGAACCTGAAAGTGTACTCATTAAAGCACCATTTAAAAGTGCTATTTTTTGAACTTCAAAAAGCTCTGGCATATGTTTCATTCTATATTTTTGATGAAACATATCTTGAGATGCATACTTTAACATATCCCAGTTTTCACTCATAAAAGAGGCTGTTAGAAGTGATGAGTGTGAAATATTAAAAATTGCATCCTCTTTTGAGTATTTATATGGAAGAGTCTTTCTTGATAATTGAGTTGAAATTGCTCTATTTGGTATTACAACAATAGCTTTTAAAGTTTTTGGCATAGATTTATTTATATATTTAACTTCATTCTCTTGAACACTTGCAACACAAAAGCCACCCATTACAGCTGGAGTTATATTATCTGGATGATTTTCATAAGCAAGTGCTAAATTCAATAATTTATCTTTTTCAAGTTTTATTCCCTCAATTGCATAAGCACTTGCAATTGCAGATACTATAACAGCTGATGAACTTCCTAAACCTCTTGATAGTGGAATTTCATTAAAAAATTCAAATCTAAAGTGTCTCTTTCTTGAAGTTAAATTGTTATAAAAATCATTAAAAATAGAGATAAACATGTTGTTATCTTTTAAAACAGGGTTATTAGCACCCTCACCTTTTAGTGAAACACTGTGAAATTTTGATGGTTTTATAATAACTTGATTTTTAAGATTTACTGCTAATCCTAAACAATCAAATCCTGGCCCTAAATTTGCACTAGTTGCTGGTACACTTACTCTCAAATATTCTCCTTTTAAACCGCTGGTAAATTATATATTGGAAGAGTATCTTTAGAAAACTCCAAAGTTTCTAAACCATTTGGTAATTTAAAATCCGAGATTTTACAACCTTTTTCTAAAAAATCTACTTTAAGACCATCTTTTGTATTTATAAAATATTTTTTTCCTAAAGCTTTTATTGGACTATTTTCATTAAATTTAAATCCATCAATTGCACAAAACTCTATGTTTTTTATCATTGTAATAGTTTTTAGAAATATATAAGCAATTTTAATTGACATAAAAGAACCAGGTGTATTTACATAAGATACTCTTTTTATATCAAACTCTTCAAATATCTCTTTAAATTTTATTGGAAGCAAATCAGATGTAAGACCATCTAATCTATATTCCTTAATCAATTTTTTATTTTCATATACTCCAACTAAAAGTGGATTTGATATAGTTATAACTAAAGCTTCTAACAAATCTAACTCTAATTCAACTCTTTAGCATAGGCCAATTCAAAGGCATTTGCCTCCTCTTTTGCCTCTTCTAAATCAATTATTTCATAATTCTCTTTATTTTCGTATAATTTTTTTGTTAAAAGATGATTTAGATGATGACTTCCAGCAACTGCTTCATACTCACCAATCATTGTGTACTCCAAAAGTGCCATATCACCAATTGCATCTAAAATCTTATGTCTTACAAACTCATTTTCATATCTAAGACCTTCTGGATTTAATATTTTAGTTTCATCCAAAACTATTGCATTTTCCATACTCCCACCAAGAGCAAGTCCTATACTTCTTAAATATTGAACTTCATGCAAAAATCCAAATGTTCTTGCTTTTGCAATACTCTCTTTATACTCTTCTATTGAGTAATCAAAGTGGTAATTTTGAGTTCCTATTGCTGGATGATCAAATTTTATTTTAAAATCATAAACTATTTTATTTGATGGCTTTAAAGCTACTCTCTTTCCATCAGGAGTCTCAACAACAACCTCTTTTTTAATTTTAATTGCTTTTTTTGGTTGATCTTGCTCTTTAATTCCAGCTTCATCTATTAACATACAATATCCAGATGCACTACCATCTAAAATTGGTATCTCATCATTATCTAAAACAATTCTTAAATTATCTATTCCATAAGCATATATTGCACTTAAAAGATGCTCAATTGTTGAAACTATAACTCCATCTTTTCCTAAAACAGTTGCCATTTTTGTATCTACAACAAACTCTTTTTTAAGAGGTATTGTAACGCCTGCATCACTTCTATAAATTATAATTCCACTATTTGAAGGAAGTGGCTCTAGCCTCATTTTTACTGGAACTGCTTTGTGTAAGCCAATTCCAACTATCTCTACACTTTTTTGTAAAGTTCTTTGTTTCATTCTATGCCCTTTATAATATCTTTCGCATTATATATTATATTTACAATATTTTCATCAATCCACTTAGCATCTAACCACTCACTAGGATTTGCTTCTATTCCTTGTATTAATATTCCAAAGTGTAAATGATCCCCAAAAACTGCACCAGTTGAACCTGTATTTGCTATATATGTTCCAGCTTCAACCATATCACCAACTTCAACTTTTTGACTACTTGTATGTGCATATAGAGATGATAAACCTAATCCATGATCAATTATTATGCTCTCTCCATAAATACCTAAATAATCTTTGAATATTACTCTTCCACTATTTGATGTATAAATATTTGCATGTTTTACACTAGCCCAATCTATTCCTAAATGCCAAGCCTCATCTATTTTTACATCATTATAATAGTAGTGTCTTCTCTCTCCAAATCTTGCAAAAGTTTTTGCACCTTTCATTCTTAAAAATGGTTTTATATCAAATAAAACTGGCTCTTGATTAAAGTTCTCTATTACAACATTTCTAATTGTTTTTAAATTATTTTCTCTTAGCTCTCTATTTGTTTTTATAAAAATCTCTTCAGCACTATTTGGAACTTGCAAATTACTCATCTCTAAAACATTTTTAGAGACACTATATATAAATGAATCACTAATCTTTAGTTTATCAATTTTTGGCTCATAAGATTGAATATAGTAAGGAACTCTTTGTATTGTTTTATTTCCAGCCTTATCCATACTTACAATATTGAATCCTTTAAACTCTTTTAAATCAATTGGCCAAGTTACAATTGATACAAAATAACCCTCTTTTTCAAATGGAAATAGTTCAAATATAACATCGTCATTAAAAGTTACATAATAATCTTTTAAATTAATATCTTCGATTTTTGCAACAACAACAGCGCTTCCACCTTGTTTTATAGAGTAAGAGTTTGATAAAACTTCTATTTTTGGATATGTTCTATCTATAACAATATCAACACTTTTTGTTGACTCCTCTTTTAATAAATGGTTGATTTTATTATCATCCATTGCAGTAACTTCTAAAATTAAATTTGATGATAAATTTAAATTATTTGTTTTTGGTGGAAAAATCAAATATGTATGAACTTGTGAATCTAAATCCTCTTTTAAAATTTTACTATCAAGCTCTATTGAATTTTCACCATCTTTTAAAACTGCTTTAAAATTTGCAATTTTTCTTTTGCTAACTATATCAACAGCTAACTCTTTTTTAAGATTCCAGTAAATTTTCTCTTCATTTGTCTCTAATTGAAAATATATATCTGGTCTACTTTTACCTAATAAAAAAATATATGAACCTAAACCTACAATAGCTAATAAAACAACAATAATTATAATATTTGAATAACTTTTTTTACGCATAAATCTTCTTTACTTCCTTTAACACTAAATTTTTTACTTCAACTACATCACTAATCTGTATTGTGCATCCAGAGGCGTTAAAATGACCCCCTCCATCAAAAATCTTTGCTATTTTTGATACATCAATATCACCTTTGCTTCTTAAAGAGACTCTACAACTTCCATTTATATATCTAATAAAAAGAGCTATTTTTACAATACTCATACTCATAACCATATCAAGAGCATCTTCACAATCTCTACTATGAGCTCCTGTTTGTTTAAACCACTCACCAAGAGCATAAATAGTTGCTATTTCTCCACTTTGGTGAAGCTCTAAACTATCTAAAACTTTTGGAATAATCCTATATTTTGCCAAAGAGTCTCTTCGTAAAAGCTTACTTGCAATAAATGAAGGATTGGCTCCACACTCAACTAAAAAGTTTATTTTTTTAAATGTTTTCTCATCACATCTTGGAAGAGAAAAAGCTAAAGTATCATCATAAATACCACTATATAATGCAATAGCACTGTTTTTTGATATATTTAAACCATTGTATTTAAAAAACTCAAATACAAGTTCAGCTGTACTACTTTTGTATGGATCTACTATGTTTATAGCTCCAAAATTTTCATTTGAAGCGTGGTGATCAAAATTTATCAAAGGTATATCTTTTGGAACTTCAAATCCAAGCCGTTTGTATGTTCCACAATCAAAACTTATAGCTAAATCATAAAATGGTGGCAAAATATCTGTTATTTTTTCAAATCTACTTAAAAAATCTAAGTTTTGTGGCAAATCAGAGCTAATATTAAAAACCTTGTGTTTTATCCTATTTTCATATAAAAGGTTTGAAATAGCTAAAGCTGATCCAATAGAGTCTGGATCTGGGTTTATGTGAGTTATTAATAAAATATATCTACTATTTTTTATTAACTCTAAAGCCTCTTGATATAAATTTGTATCAACTTGATTTTTGGAAGTAAAATCTTTTTTCATAATTTATTAATCAACTCTCATTGAAAAATCAAGCCAAGTTGCTTGATGAATTATACTTCCACTACTAACAGCATCAACACCTGTTTTTGCATAATCACAAATAGTATCAAGATTTATATTTCCACTAGCTTCAATTAAAACATGAGGGTATGAGCTATCTTTAAACATTACAACTTCTCTTATTTGATCTAAAGTCATATTATCACACATAATAATATCAGCACCTGCACTCATAGCTTTAATAACTTGCTCCATTGTTTCACACTCTATCTCTATTTTTGTAACCCAAGAGATTCTTTTTCTAGCTATTTTTACAAACTCACAAAGGTCATCAATAGTTCTTAAGTGAGTATCTTTTAACATCAAACAATCATCAAGCCCAAGTCTATGATTTATTGCTCCTCCAACTCTTGAAGCGTACTTTTCAAAATCTCTTAAATGTGGTCTTGTTTTTCTAGTATCAAGTAAAACAACTTTGTAACCTTCAAGTTTTTTTGCATATCTATGTGCCATTGTTGCAATTCCACTTGCGTGTTGAAGCATATTTAAAAGTGTTCTCTCACATGATAGAAGTTTTGCAGCTCTTCCTTCAAGTGTTGCTAAAATATCACCTGCAAGTATTTTGTCTCCATCTTTTTTTAAAAAATTTATCTTTATTTTTTCTGTTTGAGCCAAAATCTCTGCATACTTAACACCTGCTAAAATACCTTCACTTTTTGAAATTATTTTTGCTGTAAATTTACCTTCAGGAGCAATATCATAAAACAAATCTCCTCTTCCATTATCCTCATTGATTGCATGTTTTACAAATCTTTTTATATTTATCATATCTCAAACATCCTTTGTAGAGCTAGTTTTGCCCATTTTATAGTATCTTCATCTACTGTTATCTCTGTTAGTGGAGATATTTTATTATCTTTTATAGATTTTAAAGTTGCATATAGATGCTCTAAAGTTGTCTCATTCATAGTAGGACACTCTGGTTTTGTTGAACTTAAAATATATGTATTTTTCTCTCTTAAACGATTAACCATATTAAACTCTGTTCCAACAACAACCTTTTGCTCAATTGGTAAATTTTTTATATATGTTATTAATTGTGAAGTTGATCCAATAAAATCAGCTTTTTCACAAACTTTTGGATCACACTCAGGATGAACTGCAACCAAAATACCTGGATATTTAGCTCTATAAAAATCTATATCATCAACATTAAATTGTTGATGAACGCTACAAAATCCATTGTAACAGATAATATCTGCATCTTTTAAATTAGTTCCATCTCCAACAACTGCTGATTTAAGATTTAAACTTTTTGCAAAATTTTGTCCCAAACAACGATCTGGAACAAAAAATATTTTTTTACCAGATTTTAAACCTTTTTCTATAATTTTGTAAGCATTTGATGATGTACAAACCATTCCACCCATCATTCCAACTCTTGCTTTTACTCTTGCACTTGAGTTTATATATGTAATTGGTAGAATATTTTCATTTGGAATACCAGCTTCATTTATTACTTTTAAATTCTCTTCAAAATAACCCTCATCTATCATTCTTGCCATTGCACAACAAGCAACTCTTGGCATTAGAACTCTTTTTTCGGGACTCATTATTTTTACACTCTCTCCCATAAAACCAACACCACAAAACACTACATATTTTGTTTTAGTATCCATCACTTTTTTAGCAAGTTCTAAACTATCACCTGTAATATCAGCTAATTCAAAAACTTCATCTCTTTGGTAAAAATGGGCTACAACAGTAACATCTAACTCTTTTTTTAGTTTTAAAATCTCTTCTTTTAAATTCAATAGTAGTACCTTCTAAATTTTTATTAAGTGGGAATATATCAAAAATTTAGTTATAATCTCATTTAATTTTAAAAAACAACAAAGGTATTTGATGGATTTTCTGACAAATCAAAATATAATTTTCTATATATTAGCCTATTTATTTGGTTCTATTCCTTTTGGTCTTATTTTGGCAAAAATTTTTGCAGGTGTTAATATAAAAGAGTCTGGAAGTAAAAGTATTGGAGCTACAAATGTTTTAAGAGTTGTAAAAGAGAAAGATCCAAAGTTGGCAAAAAAACTTGGTCTTGCAACAGTTATTTTAGATGCAATTAAAGTTACTATTACTCTTTTAATTGCTATTAGCTTTAATGTAAGCCAAGAGACACTATGGATGATTGCAGTTCTAGGAGTTTTAGGTCACTGCTACTCAATATTTTTAGGATTTGAAGGTGGTAAAGGTGTAGCAACAGGACTTGGTGCTTATATAGTTTTAATTCCATATGCTACTATTATTGGTGCTATTGTTTGGGCATTTTGTGCAAAAGTTTTAAAAATATCATCTTTATCTTCTTTAATTGCATTAGTAGCTGTTTTAGTAAGTGCAAATTTCATATATGATGGTTTAAATGTTGGATCAAATGTACCAATGTATTTAATAGCTTTTATAGTTTTTTATAAACATATCCCAAATATTATTAGACTTATAAAAGGTGAAGAGAAAAAAGTTGTATGAAAATAGAGATTGAGAATCTTACTTTCAAAACAATTATTGGAGTACTTGATTTTGAGAGAGTAAAAAAACAGAAAGTTATAATTAATCTATCTTTTGAGTATGAGTTTAAAAATGGTGAGTTTATAGATTATGCTGAAGTCTCTAAACTTATCAAAAATAGAGTAAAACAGATGAAATATTTTTTACTTGAAGATGCTTTAGAAGATTTAAAACAAATTTTAAATGAAAATTATGATATTTTTAATCTTAAACTAAAAATTACTAAACCTACAATTATGAAAGATTGTATTGTTAGTCTATCTATTTAAAAAGGAATTATTATGAAAAAAAAAGTTTTATTGGCTATATCGCTCTTAGCTACTGTTTCATCTGCAAGTACAACAATGTGTTTTAAAGAGAATCATAAATCTTTATCAACAATTGAGACAGTTGCACTTGATGGTGGAGAGTGTGCTGGGAAACATTCAGTTAATGATATGAAAAAAATGGGTTATATTGTTTCTGATATAAAAATAGATGGAAATAACTATATTTATATATTTAAAAAAGAGCAACAAAACAGTAACTCTGATCAAAATATTGCTCAAATGGATTTAGATGCTATTAGTGCTTCAGTTTTAGCAAAACAAAAAGAGCAAGAGGATTTAAAAAAAGAGCAAGAAGCAAAAGTTAGAGTTGAAGATGCAAAAACTATATATATCTCAAAATGTCAAAACTGTCATGGAGAAAAAGGTGAGAGCTATATTGGTGGTTCAAGACTAAATAAACTTAGCGAAGATGATATGTTAGCTGGTTATAAAGAGTATGTTCATGGAGTTGGAAATAAATCAAGTTCGGTATATTCAAGTTTTCATATAAATAATTTAAATGATAAAACTGTAAAAGATATTAAAAAATATTTAGATTCAATTAACTAATTAAAATAAGGATTAAGCATATATGGATGCGTACGAATATTCAGAATTACTAAAATTACTAAATACAAAACTAAGTAATATAAAAGGTAT
Organism: Arcobacter sp. AHV-9/2010; assembly: GCF_004116575.1. Taxonomy (NCBI): domain Bacteria; kingdom Pseudomonadati; phylum Campylobacterota; class Epsilonproteobacteria; order Campylobacterales; family Arcobacteraceae; genus Arcobacter; species Arcobacter sp. AHV-9/2010. The sequence goes on from NZ_PDKH01000001.1 coordinate 445,717, forward strand.
TTTAAAACCTAATGAGTTAAATGCTAGATTAAAAGAGATAGTTGAGCTTGAGGCTAGTCAAGATTTTTGGAATGATGTTGAAAATGCAACAAAAATTGGAATAGAGAAAAATAGAATTTTAGGAAAATTAAATAAATTTAATAAAGCTTATGACTCTTTAAATGGTACAAATGAGCTTTATGAAATGGCGTATAGTGAGAAAGATGAAGATACACTACAGCTTTTATATGAAGAGGCTAGTGATTTAGAAGATTTAATTAAATCAACTGAAATATCTGTAATGCTTTCAAATCCAGATGATGCACTAAATGCTATTGTGACAATTCATCCAGGAGCTGGTGGAACAGAGTCTCAAGATTGGGCAAGTATATTGTATAGAATGTATTTAAGATGGGCTGAAAGAAATGATTTTAAAGTTGAAATCTTAGATTATCAAGCTGGTGATGAGGCTGGAATTAAAGATGTGAGTTTCATAATACGAGGTGAAAATGCTTATGGATATATGAAGACTGAAAATGGAATTCACAGACTTGTGCGAATCTCTCCATTTGATTCAAATGCAAAAAGACACACATCTTTTACATCTGTAATGGTAAGTCCTGAAATTGATGATAATATTGATATTGTAATTGAAGATAAAGATATTAGAATTGATACATACAGAGCCAGTGGTGCTGGAGGTCAGCATGTAAATAAAACAGAGAGTGCTATTAGAATTACTCATATTCCATCTGGAATTGTTGTTCAGTGTCAAAATGATAGATCTCAACATAAAAATAAAGATAGTGCATTTAAAATGCTAAAATCAAAACTATATGAACTTGAGCTTGAAAAACAAAGAGATAGTAAAAATAGTGGTGATAAGAGTGAAATTGGTTGGGGACATCAAATTAGATCTTATGTTTTACAACCATATCAACAAGTAAAAGATAGTAGAAGTAACATTGGTTATTCAAATGTAGATGCAATTTTGGATGGTGATATTACAAAAATTATGGAAGATGTTTTAATAGCTACAAATACAAACTAAAAATTTGAAGAAATATCTATTTTTAGATAATATAATTTTTAAATAAATTTATTACAAAGGAATAAAATGAAGAAATTATTATTTTTAGGAGTTTTATCTTCTATGATTTTAACGAATTCTATTGCAGATACAAAAAATTATTTAGGCTTACAATATGGCGTAGCTGTAACACAATTTCAAATAGAAGATAATAGTGGTGGAAAAGAAAAATTTTCAGATAATGCTAATGCATATAAATTTGTAATAGGACAAGGATTAGGTGACAATAACTATCTTCAAATTTATTATGAAAATACAAAATATAGCAATGATGATTTAAAACTTGTTACAAAAGATCAAAAACAAAAAGAGTTTGGTCTTGAGTGGATTAAAAAAGAAAAGGTAGTAAATAATTTATACCCTTTTGCAAAGCTAGGAGTTGGTATCGCAAATATTAAATTAGATAATAACTTAACTAAAGAAAGTGATATATCTGCTCTATCTTTAACTCTTGGAGCTGGTATTGATTTAAAAACAACTGATAATTTATCTTTTTATATAGGAATAGATTACAACTATAAAAAATGGGAAAAATTTGAAGATATAACTTCTACTTATGAGTATAAACCTACTCAAAATAGTATTAAACCATACATTGGTCTAAATTTCAAATTCTAATCTAAATTTTTCACAAAAATACCTTCATAAAGTGCCTAAAAATGGCACTTTATACAAAATTCATTTTTTCTTATTTTATCAACTGCAAAACCTTAAAATAGTAGTATAATTCGCAAAATTATAAAGGAGTAAATCTTGTCAACTTTGACAATAAACAGTGTACCACTAATTCCATTTGATATTAAAGCAAAAGATCAAATGAATAAATATTTAAAAGAGATAAATGTCGATTTAAGCGACTATACATTTGCACAAAACTATATTTGGTTAAGCTCTTCTAGCGGTTTTTACTGCATTTTAGAAGATACTTTTTGCTTTTTTGTTTTAAGTGGTGGAGAGTTATCTATGCTTCTTCCACCTTTGGGTAAAAAAGAGAGTGTTCATAAAGCAATTTTTAAATGCTTTGAGATTATGAATGCAAATAATAGCAACAAATACTACTCAAAAATTGAGTATGTTCACGAAGAGATGCTAGAAGGATTTGTAAATCATCTTGAAGAGGGTACATTAATCTTTGAAGCTTTAGAAGACTTTTTAATTGAGAAAAAATTAGTAGATTATATTTATAAAATTGATGATTTAATTGAGCTAAAAGGTGATTCTTATAAATCAAAAAGAAATGAGATAAATAAGTTTAAAAAAGCTTATCCAAACTATAGAATTGAGACTCTTGATACAAAAGTTCACTCTACTTTAATTTTAAATCTATTTAATAAGTGGGTTAGTGATAGAACAAAATATATGCCAAAAGAGGAAGTTGAGATTTTTATGGATGGTATCTATTTTGAGAGATTTGCAATTAAAAAGATTCTAAACGAATATGATAAATTGGATATTGTTGGAATTGTTATTTTTATTGATGATGAGTTAAAAGGTTTTACAGTTGGTGAGAAGATAAATGATCACACATCAAGTGTAATTTTAGAGAAGACTGATTTTGAAGTTTTAGGTTGTGCTCAATTTATATTTAGGGAGTTTTCAAAACTTTTAAAAGATGAGTATAATAGTACTTATATAAATGTTGGTGATGATATGGGATTTGAGAATTTAAAAAAAGTAAAAATGTCATATAGACCTGATAAGCTAGTTCCAAAATATACAATTTATCAAAAATAAGGCTAAAAAAATGTTAAGTATTGCATCAAAAAATGATATAGAACAACTTATGTTTATTGAGAACTCTATGTTTGAAGGTAGCATCTATTTTAAACTAAGTTTTGAAGAGTTTTCTAAACTTTTAAATAAAAAAAGCACTACTGTTTTTACTTGGATTGAAGATTCTAAAATCGTTGGTTACTCTTTAGGTGTAATTATAAATAAAAAACATATTTGGTTTAACTCTTTGGCTGTTTTAAAAGAGTATCAAGGAACAGCTGCTGCTAAAGCACTTTTTGATGCTATTGAAAATTATGCTTTAGAGAATAGTTTTGAAACTGTTATTTTAGAAGTTAGAGAGGATAATAAAGCTCTTAGAAGAAGATATAAAGGTTTTAAATATTGTGAGTGGAAAACAATTTTAAACTACTATCCAGATGGTTGTAGCGCTGTTAGAATGTTAAAAAAGCTTAAATAGCTTTTTTAACTAATCTTTATTACAGATAGTTTTATAAGGACAAAATTCACACCTTGAGCTATCTTCTGTTTTAGAAAAATCTATTTGTGATTTACTTTGATTTTTAAAATCATCAAAAATAGTTTTTAAAAGTTCCAACTTTGGCTCTAAAGCAATCTCCTCTTTTAATAAATTTTCGTAAATATCATAATAAAAAGCTCTTATTTGCTGTGGTTCATATAGAGTTTTAATAGCTAAAAAATAGAACTCCAATTGAAAATCAAAACTTTTTTCATAGTTCTTTTCTGTATCAACTTTTAAACTTCTTGAAGTTTTATAATCAATTACTTCATAACTATCTTTATATCTATCAACTCTATCAATTACTCCTGTAATTTTGAAATCATTAAAATCAACAACAAAACTCTTCTCTAACTCTACAATCTCTCTATTTTCTAATCTTTTTTTATCAAACTCTATAAAAGATTTAACTTTTTGTTTGTAAATCTCTAAATCTAGTGTTAAAAATGGATTATTTGCTCTATATTTTATAAACAAATCATCAATATTTGTATTACTATTTTTATAATACTCTTCTAAAATTTTATGGACAATATTTCCAAGCTCAAAACTCTTTGGTAGATTGGATATTGTATGCTCTTTTATTTTTAAAATATAGTTTAAATACCACTTTCTTTTACACTCTAAATATGATTTTAAGGCACTAGCAGACCAAGTAAATTGTTTTAAATCTATATTTTGAACTATATTTTCACTACTATGTTCAAGCTTTTTATTTGTATATAAAATATCTTTGTACTCTGTATCAAATAGTTTATCTTGCTTGTAAGCAAAAAGTTCATATGCAAATCTTGATATTGAGCTATCTTTTGAATTCACATAAGATATAAAAACCTCTTTTGAATTTTCAACTAATCTTTTATAATAGTATCTTTGAAGATTTTCTCTATCTTTTGTTGTAGGCAAAGAGGCTAATTTTTTTATTTTTGAAGATAAAAACTTATCTTTTATTGATATTTTTGGAATAAACTCTTCATTAAAATCACAAATTATAACTGCATCAAAATTTATTGCTCTGGTTTCTAAAAGTCCCATAACTGTTATTTTCCCAGAATTTATATCATCTAATTTAATATTTGCTAAATTTTGTAAAAATATTTTATAAGCATCTTTAATTCTTAAAAAAGTATCGCTTGTAAAAAATAGAGATTCTAAAAAATATATCATCTCATCATATTTCTCTATTAACTCTTTGTCTGTTTCACTCTCTTTTATAAAGTTAGTTATAAATTTAAAATTATCAATATTTAATCTATCATTCCACACTTTTTTAATATTATCGTCAATAATTTTTTTATCTATTTGAAAAAACTCTAAACTCTTTATGTTTTTAATATCATCCTCATTTATATAGTTTGATACAACATACGCTTTTTGGTACAAATTTTTATTTAAAATATCATTTCCCATTGCAAAGTTGAAATACTCTTCTTTATCATTTAACTTTAATGTTTTAGCAAAATCTTCATTTGGTAATACAACAGCAATATTAGAAGCATCAACTCCACAATTTACTAAATTAACAATAGTTGATTTTATAAAAGCAACTTGGCTTAATCTATTTGAAAATCCTTTGATATTTATATTGTTGTTTTTATCAACTCTATTTTCACTTATTACCTCTTTTTTTGATAAATTTATTAAATATCTATAATCATCTTTGAATTCAAAATTAAAATTGTTAAATATCTCTATAGATTTATTATTATAAATATTTTTATAAAACTCTATTTCTAAATCAATAAAATCTGAGATTTTTGAGATAATTTCAAACTCTTGCTTTGTGAAATATCCTTCAAATTTAATTATTATTTTCTCAAATCTACTTAAAAATTTACTATTTATTGTGTAGTTTTTATTTAAATTTATCTTATTTACACAGCTATTTCTTTCTAAAATTGTTAAATAATTTTTTAAAATTTCATCTAAAATTTCAAGATGTTCATTATAAAACATATATGTATCAACTCTTTTAATATCATCTATTGTTCTATTTTCGCTACTTAACTCTAAAAAAAATCTATATATATAATCACTTTGTTTCAAAAATTGTGAAAAATTTTTTGAGAAACCAAGCTTGTTTAAATCCACATTTTTTATAGCTTCATTTAAAAATATTACTCTTTGCTCTTTTGATTCATACTTTTTGCTATTTAAATTTATAGATTTTTTTAAAAGTTCATCAATTGTAATTGCTGAAGGAAGAAGAGTATCTTTAGCTTTAAAACCAAAGATAAACTCTCTTATCGCTCTACTTGTAGGAAAAACATATAATGTTTTTTTATCGTGCATTTGTCTTTATAAGTATATAACCTATTTCATTTTCAACTTCAAACTTACCTGTTATTATCCAGTTAGCCTCTTCTTTTAAATTAAAATTTGTCTCATATACTCTATTTGTCTCTTTAAAATTATCATTTTTCAACTCAATATCACTCTCATCTGACATTGTTTTTGTAACCAAAAGATCAATATTAGCTACTTTTTTTTCATTTGATTTATTATCAAAAATCTCAACTTTTAAGCTATTTTCACCTATTTTCAAAATATTTTTATGGTTTGAAAATTTTTCTAAAACTCTTTGACCAAACTTTATATCATCTGTTGTAAGTGGAAATATAGTTCCATTTAAATCAAAATTTAGAGTATATTTATTTAAAAATCTCATATTTGATTCCATAATAGAGTTATAATTCTCATCAACATATTGATACTTATTTATAAAGCTTTTATCATCTATAACGGGCGCTTGTACCGCTTTAGAAATAGTCCAAACTATCATTATAAGAGTAAAGCTAAAAATTCCAATAAAAAATAAAGGCCAATAATTTCTTTTTTTCATATTATTTTCTCTTTCTTAAAACTGCATAAGTATATGCTAACAAACCTGATATAACTAAGAAATAGATAAATACTCTCCAAATAGTACTTGATACTTTTCCTTCACTACCAATACTACTTTCAAGTTTTATTTTTTGTGACTCAGCTAATGTATCTGCAATTGCCGCATATCCATTTAATGTAGCAGCACTAACTTTTGAAGCTAATGTGTTTTTATCTTTTGAGGCTAAAAGTGGTACTACATAACCATTTAAAATATCATCTTTATCTATTATATTTTTTAAACTATCACTAAAATATAAGTTAACATGCATCTGTTCCATTGCAATTGTTAATAAAACATAAGGTTGTTCTAAATTTTTTAAAATATTATCTTCATATTTTTTAATAAGCTCTAATCTATCTTTTGTAGGAAGTTTTGGATCAATATTTAAATCAACTTTTGAATCCAAATAGATATTTACACCTATTTTTGATTTTACCTCATTACCCATTTGTAAAATCTTCTCTTTTGCCCTAATATCAATTAAATCACTATTTAATATGAAGTTTTGAGCAAAACCATTTGTATATAAAAAAAGTAGAAGTGATAAAATCACCCCTACTTTTAGAGAATTTAATCTTTTCATTTAACCAACATATACTTTTGCAGCATCAAAAAATGCATAGTATGCAGTCATAACAGCAGCAACTAAAAGTAAAACACCTATAATTTTCTCCATACTCTACTCCTTATTTCTCATTACCAATTAATTGGTAATGCTTATGGTTTTCAGGACTATTTGCTTTTAAACCTTGTAAATCTTGGTTTATAGAGTAATAGTTTGTAGCCTCTCTTTGTTGAACTAAAACAGCATTTGTAACTAAAACAGCTAAAATAGTTAGTAATAAAACAACAGCTATTAACATTCCAGAAATACCATTTAGTTTAAAGATTCCTCTCTCATTTTCATTCATTTGTGTATTATTTGCCATTATTTATCTCCTATACTTCTAATATATGAAGCTAAAGCTCTCTCTTGAGTCTCATTTAATCTTCCATTAAAATGAGGCATCTCTCCTAGAAGACCTTTTTTACCTTGTTTTAATACAGCAAGTACAATACCATCATCATAAGATTTAATATTTGGACCTACAAATGGCATACCTTCTCCGTTATCACCGTGACAAGTAGCACAAGTTGCGTAAGCATCTGGAGCTTCACCTTTAAATCCATTTGCAACATATTCAGCTACATCAGATATATCTTTTTCATCTTGTAGCATCATAGGAGGCATTCCACCTGGGAAAGCTTCTGTTAAATTGTTTGCACCATTTTTAATTACATAAACAATTTGATCTTTACTCATTCTTTTTGTTAAATCTTGAGCTTTTCCATCAATTCCCTCTGCATCAACTCCATGACAAGGAGCACATTGTACTAGAAAAATTGATTGACCCATTGCATTTAAAGTTGATTCATTTGGATTTACCCATTTTTGTTCAAACTTTGCATTATATGCATTTGTCTCTTCATTCCATTGACCAATTTGAGAGAACCCATTAATTGGATAACCAATTGTGAAATACCAAAACATCCAAAGAATTGTTCCAATAAATGCTAGTGCCCAACCTGTTGGAACAGGGTTTTTATACTCACCAATTCCATCCCAATTCTCATCAGCAAGATCACCACCTGCTCTGTCATTTTTCATCTGATTAACATATTTTAGAACAACAAATGTACTAATTGTAATAATAGCAGCTGCCCCTAAAAATGTTAAAGCATTGATATAATCATCTGTATTAAAAGCGTCACCTGCAACAAAGTAAGTTCCTGCCATTAATGCGATGATAAGAATTATTCCACCTATAACCATAGATTTCATCTTATTTCTCCTTATTACCTATAACTTTTTCTTTCTCTTCTCTTTTTTCAAGAGGTTCTGAAACACTTGAGTCATCATGTACAAGTTTAGAATACTTCTCAAAATCTCTTTCCCCTTTTCTATCTCTTCTATAAATAGAGAAAGCATAAGAGTAAAATAGTACAAATACTATTAAGATAAGAAAGAATTTAACATAACCTTGTAAATTTACTAGTGTTTCATAATCCATCTTAAGCCTTTTATTTTAAAGAATTTAAATATGCAATTAATGCAACTATTTCAGGAACTTCACCATTTGCAACAGCTTGTTTAACTTTTTCATTTCTCATTGAGTTTGCTATCTCTTGTGCCTCAGCTAAAGCAGCTTTTTTAGCTTCTTCCCAAGTTCCAAGTTTTGGCATACCATCTTGATCATATGGTGTGTTAAACACTTTTTTAATTGTTACAGCTTCTGCATATGCAGTCTCTATATCAGCTATATTATCAAATTGATGTTTATATGCTGGCATAATACTTCCAGGAACAACAGCTACTGGATCCCACATATGATTTTCATGCCAATCAGTTGTTCTATAGTTTCCAACTCTCATTAAATCTGGTCCAGTTCTTTTTGATCCCCATAAAAATGGTCTATCATAAGCATACTCACCACTTAAAGAGTACATACCATATCTATCAGTTTCTGATTTAAATGGTCTAATTAACTGTGAGTGACAAGCATTACATGAATCTTTAATATATACATGTCTTCCTGCAAGTTCCAATACAGAGTAAGGTTTTGTACCAACTGTTGGTCTACTTTGTTTTGCAAAATCTGGAATTACTTCAATAATACCTGCAAATGAAATAAATATAAATACTAGTACCGCAAAGAAAAACGGTCTTTGTTCAAACCAATGAAACATTTTTTCTCCTTTCTTAAGCAGCTACTGGAGTTGCATTTACTGGTTCTTTATCTAGTACTCTTCCACATTTAATTGTTTTATAAATGTTATATGCGAACATAAAGAATCCTATTAGATATAATAACCCACCAACTGCTCTGATTGTATAGTATGGATGTAATACAGTAACTGTATCAATGAATGAGTATACTAATGAACCATACTCATCATAAGCTCTCCACATCATACCTTGTGTAATACCAGCAATCCACATAGAAGTAAAGTATAGAACAATACCTACTGTTTGTAACCAGAATTGTGTTTCCATTAGAGATTTAGAGTATAACTCTCTTTTAAACATTCTTGGAACCATATGGAATAGTGCTGCCATAATCATAAATACAACCCATCCTAAAACTCCATCATGAACGTGTCCTGGAATCCAATCTGTAAAGTGCGCAATAGCATTTACTGATTTAATTGATTGAATTGGTCCTTCAATTGTACTTAACATATAGAATGTTGAAGCTAAAATCATAAATTTAATTAATGTATTTGTTTGTAACTGATTCCACTCACCTTTCATAGTTAAAAGCATATTAATTGCAGATCCCCATGATGGTAAAATTAGAACAACTGACATAACAGAACCCATAGTTTGCATCCAATCTGGAACAGTACTATAAATTAAGTGGTGTCCACCAGCCCATAGATAAACAAACAATAGACCCCAGAATGCTAAGATAGAAAGTTTATAAGAATAAACATTTTGTCCTGATTCTTTTGGTAAGAAGTAATAAATCATTGCAATAATTGGAGTAGTAAATACGAATGCAACAGCATTGTGTCCATACCACCATTGAACTAAAGCATCATTTGTACCTGAATACATAGAAACAGAGTGAATCCATGAACCATATCCACCTGAAGCAAAATAAGTTGGAACTTCCATATTATTAAATAGATATAACATAGCAACAGCAATAAATGTTGCAATATAATACCAAATAGAGATATATAGTGTTCTTTCTCTTCTAATTCCTATAATTCCAAAGATAGAAATACCCCATAAAACCCACCAAACAACAACTAGAATATCTAGTGGCCACTCAAGTTCTGCATACTCTTTTGATGTTGTAATACCCATAAAAAGTGTAACAACAGCTAAAAGAATTGTTATGAAATATAACCAAAAGTGTAATTTAGCAATTACCATTAAAAAAGGTGACTCTTTTAATGAAACTTTTAAAACTCTTTGTGATACATAATACCAAGTTGCGAAAATACCACTTAAAGCAAATCCAAACGCAACACCATTTGTGTGTAAAGGTCTTAATCTACTAAATGTACCGTACTCACCTGCTAGATAGTTTAGCTCTGGAAAAGCTAATTGAAAAGCAAGGACAACACCTATTGTCATACCTATGATACCAAACAATATTGTAGCAAACGTAAAATACTTAGCAACCGAGTAGTCATACTCAATTTGTGCACCGTTTTGCATCAATTTCCTCCTACAAAATTTATATACAAGTCACAAAATGTCACTCATTAGGCAAAATAATATCCAAGTGAAACTTAAAATTAACAAAAAAAATTAACAATAAATTAACGATTAGAAGGATTTTTGAAAGAAAAAATCAAGAGAAAAGTTATCTTATTTATAGGCTTTTAAAGCTTGTTCAGTTTCCCTTTTCATACTTTTTGCTTTTAAATCTTCTCTCTTATCATGTAACTTTTTACCCTGAGCTGTTGCAACTTCAACTTTTATCATATTTTTATCATTAAAATAGAGTTTTGTACAGATTAATGTTATTCCATCTTTCGTAACTTTTTCATACATTTTTGCTATCTGTTTTGAGTGAAGTAGTAGCTTCCTAGCTCTTCTTTCATCAGGTCTATATGTAGAGTGAGTTGTGCTTAAGTGCGATATATGAGCATTTAATAAAAAAACCTCACCTTTTATAATTCTTACAAAACTATCTTTTAAATTAACTCTTCCTTCTCTAATAGCTTTTACTTCACTACCTTCAAGCATAATTCCAGCCTCAAGGCTATCTAAAATTGTAAAGTCATGAAATGCTTTTTTATTTTTAAAACCTAAACTCTTTTTTACTTCTTTTTTTGCCAAACCTTATCCTTATAAAACTTTAAAAAATGAGCTTCCACTTCCACTAAAATACCAATTTTCTTTTGCATAATCTTCTAATTTTTTCTCTAAAAACAGAGCTGGAAGATATAAATCATTAGCATTTTTTATATCAAATTTTTTTAAAATATCTTTTGAATTTGTAGCAAAAAGCTCTTTAACTTCATCTTTATTTAGCTCTTTATAGAAATTTTCTCTAAATGTTTTATATATTTCTGCTGTGTTGCAAGATATTTTTGGAGTAAAAACTTCAATATTTAACACATCTTCATCAAACTTTTCAACTATCTCTCCAACTCCACTTACATTTGCACTATCATACTCATATATAAAAAAAGCTACATCTGCACCAATTTTTGAGCCAATTTTTGCTAAATCATCTTTTGATAAATTTAAATTACAATATCTATTTACCATATTTATAAATGTTGCTGCATTTGAACTTCCACCACCAAGCCCAGCAAACTCTGGAATTTTTTTATCTATTTTTACAATATGAGATTTAAAAAACTCTTTTACACAACTAAAATTTTCTAGCTCTTTATAGGCTTTATAAACTGTATTCTTCTCTAATAAACATGAAAAATCACCCTCTAAAGTAAAGCTTTCAACATCTTTTTTTATAAATGAAATAGTATCGAAAAGATTTTTTACTCTTACAAATCTTGATGCTATTAGATGATAGTTATCTCTTACTCCAACTATTTTTAAAAATATATTTACTTTTGCATATGATTTTTCAACCATTATTTTCCTTTAATTTTGGAATTTTATTTAAAATATATTTTACCTCATTTTCAACTATTTCAATAATTGAAAAAAAGTCATCAAGCTCTATTATATACTTACCATTCTTCTTTTTTTCTAAATATTCAATGCTAATTTTTTTACCAAACTCTAACCACTCTTTAGTTCCACTATATATATTTTTTTCTAAATCTATATAATCAAGTGGATTTAACTCTTTATGATTTTCAAATTTAAATTGACCTTCACTAACTCTTTTTAAATATGATAAAGTTCCAATTGAAGATATATTTTCTAAAAAAATTTGTGCTAAAGATCTAATGTAAGAGCCCTCACTAACAGTTGCTTCAAAGCTAATAAAAGGGTGGTTGTATTTTAAAAATTTAATATCAAAAACTTCCATAGTTGATTTTTTTAATTCAAAATCTTCATTTTCTCTTGCTAATTCATAAGCTTTCATTCCATTTATTTTTTTTGCACTAAATTTTGGTGGAGTATAATCAATCTCTCCTTTTATTTTTTCAAGCTCATTTTTTAAAAAAGTTTCATCAAATCTATCTACAAAATTTATATCTAAAATTCGTTCTATATCATGAGATTCAGAAGTAACTCCAAGCCAAATAACAGCTTGGTATGTTTTTGGAGTTTTTTTTAGATATTGAAATAGTTTTGCATATTGACCAAAAGCAACAATTAAACATCCAGTTGCAAAGGGATCAAGAGTTCCACTAAATCCAGCTTTTTTATTTTTAAAAGCTCTTTTAAATCTGTTTAAATAGAAGTTTGAACTAATAAACATGGGTTTATTTACTACAAAAAGTCTATTTAATTCGCCCTTTTCATAAAATCTTTTTTGCAAAAAAAATCCTTAAGCTTTTTCTACAAATGATGAGAGAATATCTCTTTTTTGTCCACCAAAATTAATTGTTAGTTTATAATCTTTTCCAGCATTTACAGCTTTTTCAACTCTTCCTTGACCAAAAATTTTATGATTTACCATATCCCCTTTTTTAAATCCAGAGCTTTTTTCTATAACTAAACTCCCTTTTACTAAACCACTCTCAATCAAAAATCTACTTTTGTTTAATTGAGTTCTTTTTCCTTTATAAAATCTTGAATGAACAAATGATAAGGTTAAATTATCCATAGCTCTTGTAAATGCTACATAACCTAATCGTCTCTCCTCTTCTAAATCAGTTCCATCTCCAATAATTGGGAAGAATCCCTCTTCAAGCCCTATAATAAAAAGGTGTTTAAACTCTAATCCTTTTGAAGCGTGAATACTCATCATACTCACAGCTTCATTTGAATACTCATCATTTTGACTCTCAAGTGCTATTTCATTTAAAAAATCTTTCAGATCTAAATGTGGATTTTGAATAAAAAAATCTCTAATATATCCATAAAACTCATCAATATTTGCTTGTCTCTCAAATCCATCTGGAAGATTATCATAAGATGCTCTATAATCAAAAGTATCTTCAAAACTATCAAGAAGTCTCATTCTTGATTCATTCATCTGCTCTCTTAAATCCAAAATTGATGCTTCAAAAACTTTGATAGTTCTTGCATTTTTTTTACCAACAACAACACTTAATTCATCTGAATTTAAATTTTGAATCATATCAAATATAGATAACTTTAGCTCATTTGCCTTTGCTTCAAGTTTATCTATTGTTGTAGCACCTATTCCTCTTTTTGGTTTATTTATAACTCTTTTAATTGAGAAGTTATCACTTAAATTTGTTAAAATTCTAAAATATGCAATTAAATCTTTAATCTCAGATCTTTCATAAAACTTCATTCCACCAACAAGTTTATAGTTAAGTCCTGCTTTATTAAATCCCTCTTCAAGAGATCTTGAAAGTGCATTTACTCTAAAAAGTATTGCTATATCTTTAGCATTTTCGCCACTTGATAATAAATCTTTAATATCATCAACTATTTTTCTTGTCTCATCATTCTCATCATTTGATTCATAAACTTTTATTGAACTTCCTTTATCTTTTGTTCCTACAAGTTTTTTTCCAAGCCTGTCACGATTGTGTTCAATTAAAAGATTTGCGTGCTGTAAAATTGTATCAGTTGATCTATAGTTTTTCTCTAGTTTTACAACTTTTGTATCATTAAAATGTTCATTAAAATTTAAAATATTTTTAATTGTTGCCCCTCGCCATCCATAAATACTTTGATCATCATCTCCAACAACGCAAATATTATTATGATTTGTACAAAGTAGCCTTAAAAGTCTATATTGAAGTTCATTTGTATCTTGATACTCATCAACCATTATATATTGGTATTTTTTACTAGTCTCTAAAGCTAATTTTTCATTATTTTTTAAAATATTATAAGGAAGCAAAAGTAAATCATCAAAATCTACAAGATTGTTTTTTAATAGATGCTCTTCATAAGATGCATAAATATCTGCTATCTCACTATAAAGCTTCCCTTGAGCTTGTGCTTTTGCCTCTATTGGAGTTATTATTGAGTTTTTATATTTTGAAATTTCACTTGATAATAGTGCTGTTGGAATCTCTTTATTTATTGATTTTAAAACTCTTCTTTTATCATCACTATCAATAATTATGAAGTTGTTTTTCCTACCCAATTCACCTATATGAAATTTTAAAAAAAGAAGACCAAACTTATGAAAAGTACAAAGTAAAGGGGGAGTATTTAAACTATTTGAATCAAGCATGCAAAAGGCCCTATCTCTCATCTCATTTGCAGCTTTATTTGTAAAAGTTAAAGTTAAAATAGATTTTGGGTCTATTCCAATTGATATTAAATAAGCTAGTCTAGTTGTAATCGTTTTTGTTTTTCCACTTCCAGCTCCAGCTAAAATTAAAAGTGGTCCATCTATATGTTGTGCTGCACTTTGTTGTGACTCATTAAGTGATATTAATAAATTTTCAGACATTTTTTTCTCCAATAAACTTAGATTATACCATAAAATTTATAAAATTATTATATCTCTTAATTATTCTATTTATAAATAAATGTTATTATTGTACCAATTTATTTTTGGAGAAAAAAATGCTTAAAGATTTTGCTAAATTAGAGACTTTTTTAACTGTAGTTAGAGAGAAGTCTTTTTCAAAAGCATCTGCAAAGCTAGGGATTTCACAACCTGCTGTAACTCAACAAATGAAGTTTATAGAAGATTATTTAGATGTTCAAATTGTTGATAGAAAGAAAAATGGTATAAGGCTTACAAAAGAGGGACAAATGCTTCACGCAATAGCCCTTAAAATAGAGAAATGTATAACTAATGCTGAAAAAGATCTGTTAAAAATAATGAATAAAAACACAGCATTTATTTTTGGTGCTAGTTTTATAATTGGAAATTATATTCTTCCTAGATTTTTAAATAATTTAAAAGATAATATTAGAAATGATGTATCTATAAATGTATCAGTCTCTCATGAGGCAATTGAAGATTTATTAGACAAAAAAATAGATATTGCTTTAGTTGAAAACTATATTGCAAATGAAGATATTGTTTATAGAGAGTGGATGGAAGATGAGATTGTTATATTTTCAAATCAAAAACTACCTCCAAAAGCAAAAGCTGAAGATTTAATATCATATAGATGGGTTTGTAGAACTCCTGGTTCTGATACTGGAACTATTTTTAAAGAGAGCCTTCAAAAAGCAAACTATCCAGATTGTGATACTTTTAATGTTACAAGTGAAGTTACAAGTGCTACAACAATAGTTCAAACTGTTTTACACTCAGATAAAAATGATATACCAACAGTTTCAATAGTTTCAAGAAATGCTATTGAGTCACTACTTAAATCGGGTGCTTTATATGAATCAAGAATTGGCAACAATAAAATGCTTAGAAAACTATATATTGCATACAGAAAAGATAGAAAAAGTGATGCATTTATAGAAAATGTTGTTGATTATTTATTAAAAGTAAAACCTTAAAAGCTAGAGTTCTAGCTTTTAAAATTAATATCGTAATTGATAAGTTATATCTCCAGCTCCAACTCCTAAAAATATCCCCTCTTCATAAGTTTTGATGATTTTATCATCTTTTATAAGCTCAATTTTTCCTTTGTAAGATACTACTCTATCTGCAAAAATTGGATTATAAGAGGCAAACTCTTTTTCTAAATTCAAATCAAGTTTTTTCTCACCAGCAACTTTCCAAATAGGTAAAATTATCAACTCATCACATCTTCTAAAACACTTTTTAAAACCTTCTAGATTATCAGCAGTTCTACTATATTTATGTGGTTGCCAAAGAACTATTCTATTGTTAAAATTTGTTAAGTTGTCATATAACTCAACTGATTTCATAGTTGCTTCAATCTCTGTTGGATGATGAGCATAATCATCAATAACTACAAATTTATCATTTGATTGAACAATATCAAATCTCTTTTTAATACCTTTATAGTTTAAAAGATTTTTTCTAATTGTCTCAATATCAAGCTCATTTAAAGCAGCCAAAATTGCCAAAGAGGCATTTGAAGCTATATGAAATCCAAATCCCCAAACCTCAAATTCTCCATAATCTTTTAGAGTAAATTTTGTACAAGGTTCTCCATCTTTTAAAGTGTAGCAAAGATTTTTTATATCTTTTGATGGATAAAGATATGTTGCATCCTCAATTTTTAATTTAGCAATATCTTTATCTTCACCATTTACAACTCTTTTTTTTGCCAAAGAGATAAATTTTTCATATGATTCATAAAATTTATCATAATCATAAGAATAATACTCCATATGCTCAGGCTCAGCATTTGTAACAATTGCACAATATGGATTTGAAAGTAAAAAAGATGCATCACTCTCATCTGCTTCAAATACAACTGTTTTATCTACATATCTAAAGTTACTTCCAAACTCTTTTGAAATTGCTCCAATTAAAGTGCTACTTTGAAGTATTGTTGCTAAAATTGCAGTTGTAGTTGATTTTCCATGAGCTCCTGCAACACAATAGTTTTTCTTATCCCCTAAAATAATTGGTAGTGCCTCTTTTCTACTTAAAGTTCTTATTTGCTTAAGTCTTGCCTCTATAAGTTCAGGGTTCTCATCTGTTACAGCTGCTGAATAAATTACCAAATCCAAATCTTTTGTTATATTTTTAGCATCTTGTGGACAAGATATTTTAATACCCTCATTTATTAGCTCTTTTATAATTGGTGAACTTTTAACATCACTTCCACTAACACTATGCCCATCAAAATTTAAAAATCTAGCTAAGGCAGAAAGACCAATTCCCCCAATTCCAATAAAATGAACTCTCATATTTTCCCCTCTTAATCTTCTGAAATAGGTATTAAAATTTGATTAAATTTATACATATCAAATGCTACTAAATCACTATTTGTATAGATAATTTTAAAGAAATTTCTCTTTTTAAACATAATATCTTTTAAAGGAAGTACTTGTAAAATATTTTTCTGTTTTCTTAACTCTCTAATTGGATTTTTATCGCCACTTTCTATTTCAATCTTTTCATTAAATACTTTTGCAATATTCTCAAAATGGTTTAATAAATTCTCTTGATTATCTTTTTGTCCAATTGGATCGTGATTAAATACTTTTGCTTTAAGTTTTAATTGACTAGCTAAATCAAAAACAATTGGAGCAATCTGTTCATAAGATAGATAATCATTTAAAACAACTCCAATATTTTTTGATGATCTTAAATTCTCTTCACCTTTTTTGTACATTGGAAGTTTTATACAATCTAATTTTTTAAGCATTTTTTTGTCTTTAAACATAGAAGGGCTTGGTGCAATAAGTCCAATATTATACTTTCTACTATCCTCTTTAAATAAATCTTCAAAACCTTTATTTGCATAATCTATATGCAAAACTATTGTAGGAAAATTTCTTAATTCATTTTTTATAAGTGTCATTATTTTTGGTGTAGTTGGTCTTGTAACTCTTACAATTAATAAAGAGTTTTTTAATTTCTCATTTAAAAATTTAGTATCTCTTAAAATATGTTTTACACTAAGTTCATCTTCTAAATATAGATCAAGATATAAATATATATTATTTCCAAAAGGCATTGGAAATTGACCTTGAGTTTTTCCAATTACATTGTAAATATTCATCAATACAGATGGTTTTCCAATTACAAGGATTATATCGTTTGGTTTTAAAACTAAACTTCTTTTTAATTCCACCAATTTTTGATTTCTATAAAGACCAAAAATTCTCCAATCTTTTTGCTCTAAAGTAGCAATTGATTTATAAGCATAAGAGCTTCCAAATGGAATTTTAATCTCCATAATTTCACCCTGCTTTAGTCCAATATTTTGAGCAAGAACAGGAATATTTGGTAATCTTTCAACCATTCCATTAGCAAGTACATCTATACCTTTATATATATGAACCATTGGATCTTTTAAACTAATTCCCCAATAATCCAATATTGTGATTTGAAGATTCTTTTTATACTCTCTAATTATTTTTATAGTACTTAGCATCTCATCTTTTGAGTTTAATGCCATCAAAACTTCACTATGAATATCTTTATCTAAAACCATTGATAATTTAGAGCTAGAAGTGGGGTCAAACTTATAAAATGTAAAATTTGCAGGCTTATGAATTGGTAAAATTACATCATTCATATATACGACATCGTAGCTATTATCGCCCGTATTTGACTCTACAATTCTTTGTAAAAGCTTCTTTGCAACAATACCATCAAGTATAATTAATATTTTTTTCATGGGCAAAATTATATCTTAAAAAGTTTAATAGTAGATTTTGGATAGAATCTATTTTTTATTAATTTAAAACAAAATCCTAATTTACAAAAAAGGTTTATAATATTTATGGAATTTAAAATAGATGCAACTTCAAAAGGTGCAAGAGCTTGTACAATTAAAACAGCTCATAGCACTATCTTAACTCCTGTTTTTATGCCAGTTGGTACTCAAGGAACTGTAAAAGCTCTTGATGCAAACGATATGCTAGAGCTTGGAGCAAAAATAATCTTAGGAAATACTTATCACTTATATTTAAGACCTGGAAGCAAACTAATCAAAAAATTTGGAGGACTTCATGGTTTTTCAAAATTTCCAAACTCTTTTTTAACAGATAGCGGAGGTTTTCAAGCATTTTCACTAAGTTCAAACTCAAAACCAGATGAAAATGGAATTATGTTTAAATCTCACATAGATGGTAGCCGTCACTACTTTACACCAAAAAGTGTTTTAGATACACAATATGATTTAAATAGCGATATTATGATGATTTTAGATGATTTAGTAGCACTTCCAAATACAAAAGAGAGAATTGCTAAATCAATTGAAAGAACTACAAAATGGGCAAAAGAAGCTATTGAATATCACATGGAGCAAAAATCTCGTGGTATTGGAACACATCAGAATATTTTTGCAATTATTCAAGGTGGAACAGATAAAGAGTTTAGAAAACAAAGTGCCCAACAACTTTGTGCCCTAAGTGATTATGATGGTTTTGCAATTGGTGGATTAAGCGTTGGTGAACCAAATGAACTTATGTATGAAACTGTAGAGTGGACAACTCAATTTATGCCAAAAGAAAAACCCAGATATCTTATGGGAGTTGGAACACCTGAGGATTTAATAGAAAATATCGAGCGTGGTGTTGATATGTTTGATTGTGTAATGCCTACAAGAAATGCAAGAAATGGAACACTATTTACAAGTTTTGGAAGATTAAATATCAAAAAAGCAGAGTTTAAAGAAGATATTAAACCAATAGATGAGAGTTGCTCTTGTTATACTTGTAAGAATTTTACACGAGCTTATTTAAATCATCTTTTAAGAGCTGGTGAAATAACTTATTTTAGATTGGCTTCTATACACAATATCTATTACTATTTAGATTTAATGAAACAAGCAAGAGAGGCTATTTTAAAAGATAATTGGGTGGAATTTAAAAAAGATTTTTATGCTAAAAGAGGCTAATAAACTTTTTTTTGATAAAATACTTACTTTAAGATAAAGGAAAAATATGTCAAATATTATTGTAGATGATAATTTAATAACAAGATTAGAAAAACTCTCTAGTGTAAAGATAGAAGATGATAAAAAAGAGCAGTTAAAAAGTGATATCTCTCAAATGCTTGAGTTTGTAAACAACTTAAATGAAGTTGATGTTTCAAATGTTGAGGCAATTTCAAGTGTAATTGAGGGCGGAACACCTTTTAGAGAAGATGTTGCAGTTTCAAGTAAAGAGATATCTAATACTATTTTAAAAAATGCACCAAAAAGTGAAGATAACTACTTTGTAGTTCCAAAAATTATAGAGTAAAAAATGATAAAAGTTTATGGAATAAAAACTTGCGGTAGTGTGCGAAATGCTTTGAAATTTTTCAAAGACAACAATATAGAAGTTGATTTTGTAGATTTTAAAACTACAAAAATAGATTTAGAAACTGTTAAAAAATGGTCACAAAAAGTTGATATAAATATACTTTTTAACTCAAAAGGTACTAAATACAAAACTATGAATTTAAAAGAGTTAAATCTTGATGAGCAAGGTAAAAAAGAGTATCTTGCAAATGAACCTATGCTTTTTAAAAGACCAGTTATAGAGTATGGTGATAAACTTATAGTTGCTTGGAATGAAGAGGAGTATAAGAAGATTTTTTTATAAATCTTCTTAGCTCTTATTTTCTAGCCTCTTTTAGAGTTTCAGCTATCATAAATGATAACTCTAAAGCTTGGTCAGCATTTAGTCTTGGATCACATTGAGTGTGGTATCTACTTGCTAAATCACTCTCTTTAATAGCTGAAGATCTACTTCCTGTACACTCTGTTACATTTTGTCCTGTCATTTCAAGATGAATTCCACCTGCATATGAACCTTGAGCTTTATGAATTTGGAAGAACTGTTTTACTTCACCCAAAATTGCTTCAAAATCTCTTGTTTTATATCCATTTTCAGCTTTTATTGTATTTCCATGCATTGGATCACTTGACCATAAAACTTTTCTACCCTCTTTTTCAACTCTTGCTAAAAGTTTTGGGAAATATTCAGCTATTTTTTCATTACCCATTCTTACAATTAAATTTAATCTTCCAGCTTCATTTTGTGGATTTAAAGCATCAATTAGTTTAATTAGCTCATCCTCTTTCATAGATGGACCAACTTTACAACCAATTGGATTTTTAATTCCTCTAAAATACTCAATATGTGCACCATCAAGCTCTCTTGTTCTATCTCCAATCCAAAGCATATGAGCAGAGCAGTTAAACCAATCACCAGTGATTGAATCTCTTCTTGTAAGTGCCTCTTCATAGTTTAGTAAAAGTGCTTCATGAGAAGTAAACAGTGTTGTTTGGTTTAGCTGAGGAGTGTTTTCACTTGTAATTCCACAAGCTTTCATAAATGCTAAACTCTCACTAATTTTATTTGCTATCTCTTCATATTTTGCACCTAAAGTGTTATCTTTAACAAAATCTAAATTCCATAAATGAACCTGATTTAAATCAGCCATTCCACCTCTTGAAAATGCTCGTAAAAGGTTCATTGTAGCTGCACTTTGATTATATGCTTTTAATAGTTTTTTTGCTTTTGGCTCTCTTGCATCAAGAGTAAAATCCATATCATTTATGATATCTCCTCTATATGATGGAAGACTAAGACCATTTATCTCTTCAAAATCAGCACTTCTTGGTTTTGCAAATTGTCCAGCGACTCTTCCAACTTTTACAACAGGACAACCACCTGAAAATGTTAATACAACTGCCATTTGCATAATTACTTTAAATAGATCTTTTATGTTTTGTGCATTAAAAGAGCTAAAACTCTCAGCACAATCTCCACCTTGAAGTAAAAATGCCTCACCATTTACAACTTTTGCAAGTTGTTTTTTTAAACTTAATGCTTCACCAGCAAAAATCAAAGGAGGATAACTAGCTATCTCTTGTTCAACCTCTTTTAAAGTTTTTATATCATTATATGTTGGTTGTTGCTTTATAGGAAACTCTCTCCAGCTACTTGGGCTCCAATTTTTCATATCTATTACCTTTTTATTTATTATTAATGGAAAAATTTTATCCAATATATCTTAATATTAAATTAATTTTTAACTTTTTCTAAAAGCTCTTTAAATGATACTTTAAAAGCTTCAAGCCCATCATTTAAAAGTTTGTTAGATATTTTATCTGCATTGAAACCATTTTTATCTAACAATTCTAAAAATGCATCACACTCGGCTTCAGAGATTAAAACCGAAGGCTCTTTTTTACCAATTTCAAGCCACGCTTCAATAGTAGCAAGAGGTGCTGTATTTACACTATTTGGATATATTAAATTATCAACATAATAGCTAGGGCTTAGTTCATTACCTTTTACACCAGTACTTGCAAAAAGAGTTCTTATATTTTTATTTTCAAACTTTTCAACTATATGGTAACACTTTGTTGCATTTATAATTCCAAGTTTAGAGTGTGGCAGACCTTTTATGATTAAATCACTATCAATTTCTCTATCAAATCTTGAAACAAATACAGAAATAACAGCTTTTATATCTTTATTTGAAGCTTTTATTCCCTCATCAAGTGCCATTGCACACATTTTTGCTTGTTCTTGTGAAAAAACCAAAGTAGCATTTACATGAATTCCTCTACTTGTAAGCTCTCTCATTGCAATATAACCAGCTTGTGTTGCTGGGATTTTTATCATAACATTATCAGAGTGTAAAGCTTTGTGAATTCTTAATCCCTCTTCAATAGTTCCAGAAGCATCATCACACAAAAGTGGATCAACCTCTATTGATATAAATCCATTGTTATTGTTTTTTTTATAAAGTGGCTCTAAAAGTTCAGCAGCTCTTCTTATATCTGTAAAAGCAAGCTCTTCATATATTGCTTTATTCTCATTTGCTTGAAGCATTAAAAGTTGTTGTTTATATGCACCTGAACTTTTAATTGATGATTCAAAAATAGCTGGATTTGATGTTGCACCTTTTATTGTTCCATCATTTATAATCTCTTGAAATCTATTTTCTAAAAAATCTCTCTCAATAAAATCACACCAAATTGAGTAATTTATCTCTTCAAACTCTTTCATCTCTTAAGCCTTTATATAATCTAAAATTTTTGTTAAATCTTTTGTATCAACAATTATATTTGCCTCTTTTTTAAGTATATCTTTTGCACAAAAAGCAACTTTTTTATCAGCCTCTTTAAACATACTTAAATCATTTGCACCATCTCCACAAACCAATGTATCCTCTTTTGATATTTTTAAAAGACCTTGAAGTCTTTGTATCATATCTCCTTTTGAGTAACCAAACATCATATCACCACCAACAAGCCCTGTTAAAACTCCATCTTTTTGGTGTAAAATGTTTGAAAAATCTGCATCAAGTCCTAATTTATCTTTAGCAGGTGATGTTCCTAATCTAAATCCACCACTAAAGCAAACAACTTTATAATTCATTTTTTGTAACTCTTTTACAATCTCTTTTGAACCTGGCATTAAAGGAAGATTTGCACAAATATCAACTACTTTTTTATAATCCATTCCCTTTAAAAGTGCTACTCTTTGAATTAAAGATTCAAAAAAATCCAATCTTCCACTCATAGCCTCTTCAGTTATCTTTTTTACTTCACTTCCAATTCCAAACTCATCTGCTAGAAAATCTATAGTTTCTCCATCCATAAGTGTTGAATCAAAATCAAAAACTGCTAATTTCATAAATATCCTAAAACTTTAAATATTAAAGGGTATAATATTAGCCAAATTTAACTAAATAGTTTAAAAAGGAAAGCTTTTTTATGTTTGAAACACTAATTTCTAAACTTCAAGATGGTAAATACTTAACACTTGAAACAACACCTCAACACGAACCATCAATGCACAATATTGTAGAAAAAATCAAAAAATTTAAAATAGATTCAAAAGTAGATGGATTTACTTGTACAGATAATCCACTAGCTAAATTAAAATATAACTCACTTTTTGCAGCATTAAAACTTCAAACAGAGTTTAAAAAACCAGTAATTGCAACAATGACAATGAGAGATAGAAATAAAATAGCTTTACAATCAGATTTGCTAGGAGCAAATGATTTTGATATTAGAGCAATTTTAGCTCTTACAGGAGATCCTGCAAAAATGAGTGATCAGCCAAATAGTAAAGGTGTTTTTGAAGCAAACTCTTTAATGCTTTTAAAGATGATTAAATCTTTTAACTATGGTATGGATTTTGCTGGTAGGCCTTTTAAAATAGAACCAAAACAGATATTTCCATTTGCAGTTGTAAACTCTTATGCTAAAAACTTTGGGAGTTTGGAAAAAAAGATGAATTTAAAGATTCAAAACGGTGCTGTTGGAGTTATAACTCAACCTGTTTTTGATATTGAAAATGTAAAAAAACTACTTGAAAGCTTTGAAATTGCAAAAGAGAATGTAGAAGGTGATAAGAAAAAATCACAACTAATACTTGGACTCTTTCCTATTACAAAACTAAGAACTGCGCTATTTTTATCTGCACAAGTTCCAGGGATTCATGTTCCTCAATTTTGGATTGATGAGCTAGAACGAGCTCACAGTATTAGCGAAGAAGAGGAGTATAAAGTTGGAATGCGCTTGAGTAAAAATCTATTTAAAGAGATTAATAAAATTCATCCAAAAATTCATCTAATGACTGCAAACAATAAATTTGAAGTAGCAAGTGAGATTTTAGATTGAGATTAGCTTCAATTGATGTTGGTCTAAAAAGAGTTGGTGTTGCAATTTCACTTATGAGTGATATTGTAACTCCACAAAATGCCATTATTAGAAAAAATAGAAATCAAGCTGCTCTTGAAGTAAATAATTTTTTAAAAGAGTGGCAAATTGAAAAACTAATTATTGGACTTCCAAGCTCAAATATAGATACTCAAAACAGAATAAAACACTTCACAAATTTACTAGAACTTAAAATTCCTTTTGAATTCCAAGAAGAAAATCTTAGCTCAATAGAGGCAAAAGAGCTTATGAAGGGTGAAGTAAAACAAGTAAGAGATGGAAGAATCGACTCAATTGCTGCAAAAATAATTTTAGAAAGATATATAAATTTAAGTAAAATAAAATAATTAAAAAAGGAGAGCTTATGAATTTTACATTTAATGCTTACTATACACTAATTGCTGCTGTTATAATTTTGCTTATTGGTAAATTTTTGGTAAATAAAATTGAATTTTTAAGAAGATATAATATCCCTGAACCAGTTGCTGGAGGACTTGTAGCAGCTACAATTTCTACTTTTATATATAATTTTTGGGGTCATAGTATAACAACTAGTAGTGAACTTCAAACAAGTTTTATGCTTATATTTTTTATATCAATTGGACTTAGTGCAAATTTTGTAAAACTAAAAGAGGGTGGAAAATCTCTTTTAGTTTTTCTTTTTGTAGTTTCTGGTTTTATTATTATTCAAAACTTTGTTGGAATATCTCTTGCTACACTATTAGGAATTGATCCACTTATTGGTCTTATTGCTGGTTCTATTTCACTAACTGGTGGGCATGGAACTGCTGGTGCTTGGGGCGAAATTTTAGAGACAGAATATGCAATTGAAGGAGCCATGGCTTTAGGAATGGCAGCTGCTACTTTTGGTCTTGTAATGGGTGGAATAATTGGTGGACCATTGGCAAAATTTTTAATAAATAGATATAAACTTGCTAATGAAAAATCTAGAAAACAAGATGACTCAAAGAATGAGAAAGTAATTGATGAATTTGTTCCTTTTGAGTATCCTCAAGAAGTAAGATTAATCACTACAAATAGTGCAATATCAACTTTAGCTCTATTTGCAGCTTGTTTAGCATTTTCTGATTTTATGACAAACTTTGCAAAAGGAAGCGCATTTGAACTACCTACTTTTGTTTGGGCACTTGCAGGTGGTGTAATTTTAAGAAATGTTTTAGAAAATATTTTAAAAATTGAGATTTTTGATAGGGCAATTGATGTTTTTGGAAATGCTTCATTATCTTTATATTTAGCAATGGCTCTACTTTCACTTAAACTTTGGCAACTATCAAATCTAGCTGGTGCTTTAACTGTGATTTTAGTTTCACAAGTTTTGATTATGATTTTATATGCATATTTTGTAACATTTAGAACTATGGGTAAAAATTATGATGCAAGTGTTTTAGCAGCTGGTCATTGTGGTTTTGGTTTAGGAGCAACTCCAACAGCAGTTGCAAATATGCAAGCAATTACAAATATGTATGGCTCTTCTCATAAAGCATTTTTAATAGTTCCACTTTGTGGAGCATTTTTTGTAGATTTAATAAATGCTACAGTTATACAAACAATTTTAAAATTTTTTGGATAAATTAATTAGATAGTTTTTTACTGTGTTGTGGATTAATCAGGAGAGATTTCGGGGAACTCCACAACACAAACTCTTTTTTAGAGTAGATTATTTTATCATCTTTGATAAAATAATATTTTGATTTAAGTCAATTATTTTTTACTATTTACTACAACTGCTATTGCAAAACCACCATCGTGAGTAATACTTAAAGATGATTTTTTTATCTTAAACTTTTTTCTTAAATCTTTACTATACTTTATCTTTGGAGCACCATTTTCATCTTTTTTTATTTTAATATCATCAAATGAACAAATCTCTCCAATTCCAGTACCAATAGCTTTACTAGCAGCCTCTTTTGCAGCCCAAAATCCAGCTGCAGTTTGAGGAGATTTTACAAGTTTTTTTTCATCTTCACATAAAAATCTATCATAAAACTTATCTCCAAACTTTTCGTACATCTTTTTTATTCTATCAATACTAACTATATCAATACCTATCATTTAATCCTATCTTTTGTATAATCTATGTTATGAATCTATTTTTAAAAAAATTATTATACATTATTATTATGCTATTTATTATTAGCCTAATATCATTTATTGCAATAAATTTAGCTCCTAACTCATTTTTTGCAAGTGGTGAGCTAAATCCAAATATAACACCTGAAGCAATTGAGGAGTTGAAAAAAATTTATGGACTTGATAAACCACTATATATTCAATTTTTTTCGTGGGTTTACTCAATTTTACAACTAGATTTTGGAATATCTTTTTCAAGTGGATCTACTGTAAAAGATGAGATTTTAAGCAGAATTCCAATTACTTTAACAATAAATATAATC
This sequence comes from Arcobacter sp. AHV-9/2010, assembly GCF_004116575.1. Classification (NCBI taxonomy): domain Bacteria; kingdom Pseudomonadati; phylum Campylobacterota; class Epsilonproteobacteria; order Campylobacterales; family Arcobacteraceae; genus Arcobacter; species Arcobacter sp. AHV-9/2010. The sequence goes on from NZ_PDKH01000001.1 coordinate 472,647, forward strand.
TCTATGATTTTAGTATTTATAATAAGTTTATATCTTGGAATAAAAGCTGCTATGAAAAAAGAGTCAATTTTTGATAGGTTTACAAAACAGCTATCGCTCTTAAGCTTCTCTATGCCCTCTTTCTATTTAGCACTTATTTTAGTTTTAATTTTCTCTATACAATTTGAACTTTTTCCAATAGCTGGACTTCATAGTGTAGGAAATGATGGAAGCTTTAACTACTATTTAGATTTTGCTTGGCATTTAGTTCTACCTATTTTTATAATAGTTTTTGGTGGAATTGGAAGTCTGATTTTATATATTAGAGCTTTAACAATTGAGATTTTAAAAAGTGATTATATATTTTTTGCACGCGCTAGAGGCTTAGATAATAAAAAAATATTAAGATACTATATTTTACCAAACTTATATCCACCTGTTATTACACTTTTAGGACTTTCACTTCCAGGAGTTATTGGTGGAAGTGTAATTTTAGAGACAATATTTTCAATAGATGGAATGGGATTGCTATTTTATCAAAGTGCTTTAAGCCACGATTACCCTGTAATAATGGGAATACTTATAATTGGAGCATTTTTAACACTTATTGGAAATATGCTTGCTGATTTAGTTTTATTAAAATTAAATCCAAACTACAACGAAAAATAAAAATCATAAAAAGGAAAAAGTATTGCAAATAGTTAAAACTGTTGAAGAGTTAAAAAATATTAGAAAAAATTTAAGTGGAAAAATTGGATTTGTACCAACAATGGGTGCTTTACACGATGGACATATCTCTTTAATAAAAAATGCAAGAGATAATAACGATATAGTTATAGTATCTATTTTTGTAAATCCTACACAATTTTTAAAAGGTGAAGATTTAGATAAGTATCCAAGAAAAGAGGAAGCTGATATCAAAATCTGTCAAATGTGTAAAGTTGATTATCTGTTTATGCCAAATATAAATACTATGTATGAAGATGATGAAGTTTTAATTAAAGCTCCTATTAATAGTTATGTCTTAGAAGGATTTACAAGACCTGGGCATTTTGATGGCGTTTTACAAGTTGTTTTAAAATTGTTTAATCTTACACTTCCTACAAATGCATATTTTGGTAAAAAAGATGCTCAACAATTAACACTAATTCAACAGATGGTAAAAAATCTATTTTTACCTATAAATATAGTTCCTTGCGATATTGTTAGAGAAAATAGTGGTTTGGCTCTTAGTTCTAGAAATGTATATTTAACTCTAAATCAAAAAGAAGAAGCTCTTAAAATTTCAAAATCAATCTATATGGCTGGAAATTTAATTGCAAAAGGGGAGCGAGATTCTAAAGTAGTAAAAGATAAAATTTATGAAGTTTTAAATGGTCTTGATGTTGAGTATGTAAAAGTTGTTGATAGAAAATTTAATGAAATAGAGACAATAGAACAATCAAATACAATTATTTTAGTAGTTGTAAGATTTGAAAATATAAGACTTCTTGACAATATTTGGATGTGAGATTCAATAATAAACTAAAAAGAGTAGTAGTTCTACTCTTTTATAAATTTTCAACTTATTAATTTATGCTCTTATATGTTAAAATCCAAAAAAATTATAAAATATTGGATAAATATATATGAAATTTAGTAAAAAAAAACCTACAAAAAAGCTTCATATGGTAAGCCTTGGATGTACAAAAAATCTTGTAGATAGTGAAGTAATGCTAGGTAGGCTTAAAGATTATGAAATAACAGATGATGCACAAAATGCTGATTTAATTATAGTAAATACATGTGGATTTATAGATAGTGCAAAAGAGGAGAGCTTAAATACAATTTTAAACCTACACGAAGATAGAAAAAAAGAGTCTGTTTTGGTTATGGCTGGATGTTTAAGCCAAAGATATCAAGGAGAACTTCAAAAAGAGTTGCCTGAAATTGATATTTTCACAGGTGTTGGAGATTATGACAAAATTGATAAATTGGTTCATGAAAAAAGAAGTAGCTTTTCAAATGAAGTTTTTCTTGCAAATGATGAAAATGAGAGGGTTATTACTGGTTCTAATTTTCATGCCTATGTAAAACTAAGCGAAGGTTGCAACCAAGCATGTTCTTTTTGTGCAATTCCATCATTTAAAGGAAAACTTCACTCAAGAACTTTAGAATCACTTGTAAAAGAGCTTACAAACCTAGTTAAGAAAGGCTTTAAAGATTTCTCTTTTGTATCACAAGACTCATCTTCATACTTAAGAGATTTAGGATTTAATGATGGATTAGAGCAGTTAATTGATGCAGTTGAAAAAATAGATGGTGTTAAAACAGCTAGAATCTTATATCTATATCCAAGTACAACTACTTTTAATTTAATAGATAAAATTGCAGACTCTAAAGTATTTGTAAACTATTTTGATATGCCTCTTCAACATATATCACAAAATATGTTAAAGATTATGAAAAGAGGAAAAGGTTCTGAAAAGTTAATTGAACTAATGAACTATATGAAATCAAAACCAAACTCATTTGTAAGAACTACATTTATTGCAGGGCATCCAGGTGAGAGTGAAGAAGATTTTGAAGAGCTTTGTGAGTTTGTTGAAAACTTTGGATTTGATAGATCAAATGTATTCTCTTATTCAGATGAAGAGGGAACATCTGCACAAACAAGAGTTGATAAGATAGAGCAAGAGTTAATAGATGAAAGAGCTTCTATTTTAGGAGAAATTATCTCTAATACAACTCTAAAATCTTTAGAAAATGATATTGGTAAAACTTTTGAGGTATATATTAGTGGCGAAAGTGATGAGCATGAGTATCTACTAAGTGCTAGAAAAACTATTTGGGCTCCTGAAATTGATGGTGAAATATATATCAATGATAATGAAAATGATGAAAAAATTGTATTTGGTGATATTTATGAAGTTTTAATAACTGATATAGCTGGTGATAAATTACTAGCTAAAATAATTAAAAAAGTATGAATTTAGATTTTTTAGAAATTAAAAATAGTAAAAATCTTTTAGCATTTTCAGCTGGAATTGATTCTACTGCACTTTTTTTTCTACTTTTAAATTCAAATATACCTTTTGATATTGCTATTGTTGATTACAATATAAGAGAGCAATCAAAAGAAGAAGTAGCTTATGCTCAAGAATTAGCAAAAAAATTCAATAAAAAAATATATATAAAAAGCATATCTTTAAAAAATTTATCAAATTTTGAAAAACAAGCAAGAGATGTAAGATACACTTTTTTTGAAGATATTATAAGGGATAACTCTTATGAATTTCTAATCACAGCTCATCAATTAAATGATAAATTTGAGTGGTTTTTAATGCAATTAAGTCGTGGTGCTGGATTAATTGAACTTTTAGGAATGAGCAAATTTGAAGATAAAGAATTTTATAAAATCTATCGACCTTTACTTAATATTTCAAAAGATGAACTTATATCTTATCTTCATAGTGAGAATATAAAATATTTTGTAGATGAATCAAATATAGATGAAAAATATAGAAGAAACTACTTTAGAAACAGTTTCTCAAACTCTTTTTTAAAAGAGTTTAAAGATGGTGTAAAAAATAGTTTTGAATTTTTACACAATGATTTAAAATCACTAAATATAGATTTTAATCCAATTAAAAAAATTTATGAATTAGAAATTTTCAAAAACCAAAATGATAATAATTTAAATCTAAGAGTTATTGATAAATCTTTAAAGAAAAGAGGTGTTTTAATATCATCTTCACAAAGAGATGAGATTATAAAACAAAAAGAACTTACAGTAGCTCATAAAATAAATATTGCTATTACAGAAAATTATATTTTTATAGCTCCAAAAATAAAAACAGATATGTCAAAAGATTTTAAAGAAAGATGTAGAGTTAAAAAGTTACCAAAAAATATTAGAGAGTATATTTTTATTAAAAATATAGATTTAAATGATTTAATTTTTTAAAAAACTCTTCATTTTTTTAAGATTATTTAAATCTTGCCTAGCTATCTCTTTTTGCTCTTTTAAAAAGTTCAGATTTACAAAAAAAAGCTCTTCAAATCTTTTTAAATCATCAAGTTTTAAATCTAAATCTTCTATTTTATTATTTTTGAAATTATCTTGATACCAAGATACTATAGCATCAGCTTTTTCATAAGAATCAAGTGAATTAATATAGTTTAATTCACTCAAAAGTTTTAAAGACCAGTCTCTTCTTTCCATGCGTCAATCATTCCTTGAACAACTTTTATAACTTGATTGATTTTATTTATATTATCATCAACTCCAGCACTAAATAGCGTCTCTATTTGGTATAAATATAATCCATCTAAGTAGTAAGCAACTTCTCCACCATCAAAGTCAAGTACATTTCTAAGTTCATCAAAAATTGCAATAGATTTATTTATATATGTAAATTTTTTCTCAATATCTCCATCATTTATAGCACTTTTTGCAAATGATAAATACTTTATTATTCCTTCATATAACTTTAAAACCAATGCATAAGGGTCATCTGTTACAGCATTTTGTTGATTATATAATTCAATCCCCATAAATTTTAACTCCAGCTAACAATTTTTTTTGAGTATATTATATATTTGCTTAAATAGAGGATGTTAAATTATCCTCTATTTTGAAGCAACTGATTGTTGTATCATCATTTTTAAACCTGAAAACGATGCTTCCATTTGATTTATAATAACTCCATAAGATGCAAACTGTTGTGCCATTGTTGCATATCTGCTATCAAGAGTTTTTTCAGCACTCTCTTTATCTTTTTTCAAACTCTCTTCTCTTGAAATCATATTTATTTCATAATCAATCAAACTCTTTTTAACACCACTAATACTAATTACCTCATCAATAGATGTTGCTATACCTTTTTTATCAGGAGTTCCTGCAAAAAGTGCTTCTAAATCAGCTGTTCCATTTTTTGTTGAATTTTCGAAATCTTTTTGATTAAAAAGTAGATTTCCATTTTTTTCATCAAGTGAGAATCCAAAATTAAAAATTGAGCTTGAACCAGCTCCTGAACCAAATAGTTCATTTTTAATATTTGCTAATATATCTCTTAAAGCACCTTTATTATCAATACTAGATTCACTACTATAAATCTCATTTTCAATTGCAGCTCTTAAATCATTGTATTTATCTGCAAAATCTTTCATCTGTGCAGCCAAAGATGAAGTGTCATTATCAATGTTTATTGTTGAATCAGCACTCTCTTTAGTTACAGTTATCTTAAGTCCATCAATTGTAATAGTATTTGAACTAGATGAATAATTAACTCCATCTGCTCTAAGTTCCATATCTTGAGCTTTTAAAACATTGTTTGCAACATCATCATAAGCAAAATGGCTTAAAGCATTTGCATCTGAACCTGTAAAATCTATTTTGTTTGCAAGACCTGTTTCACTACTTTTAATAGATACTCTAAATTCTCCAGCTGAATTTTCAACCAAAGAGGCTTGAACTCCATCTATTTTATTAATCTCTTTTACTATATCCTTATAAGATTTACCATTTGTATCAATAGTTGTCCCATTTATAGTTAAATTTCCTTGGTCAACTAAAGTATCTTTTGTTACTGTTGTTCCATCAAACAAACCTGATTGCCAAACATCTTTTTGTGCTAATTTATCAACTTGAACTCTCATAGAACCATTTTTCAATAAATTTAAATCTGGAGCATCAAATATAACACCATCTCCCATTACACTTGCACTTTTTTGATTAAAAGCATTAACAGAAGTTGTTTGATTTAAAGAGAACAATTTAATAGCAGATAGAAGTTCTTCAACTTTTGTAGATATATTTGTTATAGCTTCTCGCTCTAAATCAAATTTCTCTAATTTCTTTTCAATTGGCTCAACTGTTGCTTTTCTATCAACAGCTTTTAATTTTTCAAGCATATCACTATTTAATGCTCCTGCTTGTCCTTGTCCTAATCCTAAAATTCCTTCAGCCATTTTAAACTCCTTTTATTGGGTTATCTCTTCATACCAAGAAGAGTTTGTATCATACTATCAACTGCAGTAATTACTTGTGCATTTGCACTAAAAGAGGCTTGAAATCTCATCAAATCAAGCATCTGTTCATCACTATCAACCTTTACAACTTTATTGTAAGCCTCTCCTAAATTTTGAGCTATTGAATCTTGAACTTCAAAAGAGTAAGCGGCTTCTTCTTTGCTTGTTGATAAACCAACTTTTAATGTTCTATAAAATTCAACAAATGATGTAGAGTTATCATCATTTGGATCTTGAGCTCCTCCACCAAAAGATATATCGCTTTTCCACTGTAAAGTTGCAAGATAATCAACATTTTGTTGATTTAGATAATTAACTTGATTAGTGTTAAATTTTAAATCTTTTACACTACTTCCACTAAATAGATTTAAGTTTATAATATCTCCACCATTTTGTGGAAATGGTGGATTATTATAAGCATCAGAAGCATCTTTACCATAAATATAATCTTCACTTCCAACTCTTATATATGCTGAATAAGTATCAGATAAGGTTTGTGCTATTGAATCAAGTCTATCTAAGTAACTTTGGAATTTATTATTTGGATTTGAACTTGCCAAATTCTCAACTTGGGCTTTCATACTTCCACTTTTTAACTCTAGTTTATCTTCATAAATAGTTAAAATTGTATCGCTAACAGCATTTTGACTTGTTTTATCATTATTGTAAATTACTTCTCTAGCAGTTATGTCAGCACCTGCTTTTCTCTCTACACTAAATCTTCCTTCAAACTCTCCTGCAAGTCCATCAATATTTGATTCAATTCTTAGATAATTATCACTATTTGGATAAATTGAAACACTTTTTCCATTTTCATCTTTTACATATTCACCATTGTATGCTGTTACTAGTTTATTCATATTTTCATCTTGATTTATCTTTACCATAAATGCTCTAGTTATATTATCATTTGTAACAACCACAGCTGTTGGAACACCGTTTGGATCACCATCCCAATTTCCTAAAATAGTTTCACCAATTCTAACACTAACTGAAAATTCATTATTTAACTTATAAGTTATAACATCATCTGTCCCATAAGGTGCTTTAGGAGTAAAATCAGAATTATATTTTAAAGAGTCATAAACAGTAGTCGAACCATCACTATTTTGTTTTATATAATTAAATCTATCTATTTGTTTTTCATGAATATCACTTACATTAATCTCTTTTTCAAATACATCATTGCTAAGTGCTACAACTCCACCTATTTTTATCTCATAAAATCCAGAATCTCTACTTATATCTGCATCAACAAATTTTACTAATTTTGATTCAAGATGATCTCTTTTATCTAACAAATCATTTACAGAGCCTGAATATTTTGATATTTTATTATTTATATCAGCTATCTCTTTTAAAATAGCATTTACCTCTTTAACATCTGTTTTTAACTCTTGCTTCTCAATTACAGCTTGTTTTTCAACACTTGAATATAAATTTTTTAAATCCTCAACAATTGCAACTCCTTGAGTCTGCATATGGTTTTTATAAACCTCAGAATTAGGATTTGTTCTTAAGTTTTCAACTGATTGAAAATATTTATTCAAACTTATTGAAAATCCACTATTATCTGTTTCAGTAAAGATTTTTTCTACGCCACCAAGCATATTTGATAATTTATCATAGTAGCTTACTTTTGTATTTTCATTTAAAAATTTATCATACATATATTGAGATGTTGTTCTACTAATTCCATCAAAACTAACACCCTGTCCTGTTAAGTGAACTCCATTAATTCTAACTTCACTTAAATCAGCAACTCTTTTTTTATAACCAGGAGTATTTGCATTGGCTTGGTTATTACCAACATTCTCAATACCATATTTTGAAGCATTAAGTCCAGATTGAGAAACATATAATGTTGAAAACATTTTTACTCCTTTAAATTAGCTCATTATCGCATTACATTTCTTAAAATTAGATTAAAATGGCCAAATTGCTCTTATTATTCTTGTTCCCCAAGGAGTAGTTAACATATCTGCTTCTACACCATCTTTTTTGTATAAAAGTTTTAGATTTGCAACCTGAGCAGAACTTATAGAGTTTTCAGGAGTTATATCATAAGGTCTTATAACTCCTGTTATTATTATCTCTTGTTTTTGACCATCAAGCAGAATCTCTTTTGTCCCTCTTATAAAATAATTTCCATTTTGATAAACCTCTTCTATGATTGCTGAAATATCTGTATCAAAATTCTCTTTTACTTCAGTTTTAACTTTTCCTTTATCGCTATCATTACTTTGAGTACCAAAGTTTACACCTAAATTTGCATTAAATTTATCAGTTGCGCTTCCCACAGTTCCACCAAGAGCATTACCACCCACTGCTGTAAACATTCCTCCACCAAAATCATTTTGTCTATTACTTGTTAGCTCTCTTTTGTTATCACTTTTTTGTTGAAGACCTTCACTTATCTTTACTTGAATAATATCTCCAATTTGTAAATCTTTTTTATCAGCAAATAGTGAACTTCCTTGAACCGAATAAAGAGAACCTTTATTTCTTTTAGGTTTTGGATTCTCTCTTGCTACTTGAAGTTCTGGTTTTGTGAACTCTATTTCTGGTTTTGAAACAGCACTACATGATATAAATATAAAAGGAATAAATGCATATAAAAAGTATTTAATCATTTAACTTTCCCTTTCAATATATTTTCTAAATCAATAACAACAACAATCTCTTTAAAACTTCTTTTTACTAAAGCAAAACTTCCATATCTTATTGTTATGGCATCTATATTTGTATTTGGTTTTAAAATATAAACTATTTTATTTTTATAAACTTTAATATCATTAATATATTTTTGCCCTATTAAATCAACTATTCTAGAACTCTCTTCTAATATAATAAATTCAATTTCTGCTTTTTGCTTTTCTAATCTCTCTTTCTCTAATTGAAGTAAAATCTCTTGCTCTTCTTGAGCTTTTAACTCTTCATTTTTTAAAAGTAATTTATTATAAAGACCAAAACCAACAGCAAATAAAATAAATAAAAGAGAAATTAATACTATTTTTTTAATAAGTAGCTCAATTTTTCTCTTTTTTTTAATTGCTAAAATCATATTTTATCTTATTATAAACTCTGTAAAAAATATATTGTTTACAATATTACCATTACTAGTTCTTGCATAATTCATAACACCATTTAATTCACTAACTAACTCATCTTTTAATATGTTTTTTCCAGCAACAGTTAGTAACTCATCACTACTTCTTGAGCTTACTTGTGTGATAACAATATCAGTGATTTCAGGAAGATGATTCTCAACTATTTGTTGAATAGTTGGTTCTGAACTTCTTATTGAAAAAGATAGTTTTAAAATTTTCTCTCTTCCTCTAGTGTCTGTTAAATTTAATACTAATTCAGTAACATCTGCTTTGAATTTTGCATCAGAACCAATAGAAGACTTCACATTTTCTACTTTTTCTTGATTTTCAGGACTGCTTACAGTTGAATTTGTTCCAATATTACTAAATAAAAAAAATGTTGCTACAGCCACTGCTACAATTAATAAAATTACAAACGCAATAAGAATTATTATTAAACCTTTGCCATCTGAAGATTTTTTAATCTCACCATTTTCTTCTGCCATACTACTCCCCTTTTATTTCATTTGTTTTAAAATTTTCTAGCATAAAAGTCAAAATTGAAGCACTCTCTACACTCAAAGACTTCATAATTACAGAAACATTTGACTCTTTTAATCTAATGATTATATCAAAAACTTCTTCAATTTTACCTTCTAATATCATCTGATCAAATACTAAAGCAGCTACTTTTGGCTTCATCTGTTCATAAATTTTTGTTGTTTTGCTAACAATTTGACCTCTAATCTCTTTTAATAACTCTTCATTTTGCTCTTTTATTAAATTTATACTATTTTTCTCATCTTTAATTTTTTTAAGAGTATCTTCAATCTCTTTTTTTCTTGCTAAATCCTCTTCTTCTCTTTTTTTATAAAATTGTGTTAAATCCTCTTTTAATTGAAGTATCTCTAATTTTTGTTTTGTTAAAGCACTACTATCTTCATTTGAAGATAAAAATATTGGAAATATTATTAATATTAAAAATCTCAAAACCAAAATTAACCCCTTATATATGAGCTTTGTATAAACTCTTCATTCTGTAGCATCTCATCGTGCATCTTAGCTTTTCTTCTCTCTTCTTTCTCTTCTTCTAAAATATACTTATACTGCTCACTCTCTTTTTGAAGTTCAATTATCTCCAAAAAGAGTGCTTCTACTTTTTTTAAAAGTTCATTTTTTCTTTTTATAAGTTTTGTTATTTCATATCTAATAGAATTTTTATGCATAGATAAAATCATAAAGTCTGATATTGATCCAAGCTTTTGAACAGTTGCTGTATTTATATCTTGTGTAAATTTTTCAACGCTCTCATCTATTTGATATATCTCTTGCTGTAAACTAGCTTTTTCTATAAGTTTTTGCTCTATTTGGCTCTTTTTCAAATTATAAAGTTTTTCTATCAAATTATTGCCCAAAAACCAAAATTAGATTCCATAAATCAGATGCAAATCCACCTATTTGTTCACCAATCCAAGGGAGAGTAAAAAGAATAAAAGCTGATACAATAATCATCTTAGGAACAAACGAGAGTGACGCATCATTTACTTGTGTTACGGCTGAAAATATAGAAATTATAAGCCCTATAATCATACTTACAATTAATGATGGAAGACCTATTAGTAATATAATTTTTACAGTATTTTGTGAAATTGCTAATAAATCCATACTACTCTTTTATTTTAATTGATAACTCTACACTCTTATTTTTCAAAAGTTTTGAAAGCAAAGCAGTCACATCATCAATATTTGAAGCATTTAAATCTATACTACTTGCTTGAAAATTATGATTTGAATCATTTGCATTACTTCCAACATCCAAAGATGAATCAGTCTCAACTTTTGAATTATCAAGTCCTAAAGCATCTAGCATATCAGCTTCACTAATACTATCTATATCTAAAAAATTATTCATACTTTTATCTTCCTTTTGGATACTTTGATTAAAATCTTCTTCTTTTGCAATATCATTTTGTGCAACATTATACTCTTTTTTGATTTGATTATCTTCTTGAGTCTCTTCTTTTAAATCAACTTCATTCGACTCTAAACTCTCTTCTAATTGTTTTTCAATATCTCCTAAAAATATCTCTTCTTGATTATTATCTTCATCTAAATCTTTAATATCAAAATTTGAATCTTCTTCAATATTAAAACTATTATCTAAAGAGTTTTCAGGTGTACTTATATAAATCTCCTCTTTGTTGTCATCAGGCAACTCTTCATTTTTATCTATATCTTCACTATCAATACTCTTTTTATCATCACTATCTAAAAGCATCTCATCAATTGAATTTAAATCAAAATCTTCATCTATTTTAAAATCATTCATATCAAAATCTTCAGAGATAAAACTATCTAAATTTAAAACATCTTCTTCATTTTTTATACTCTCAATAGCATCACTTTTATCAGTTAAAGAGTCCTTGTCATCATAATCTAGCTCTACATTATTCAAACCAAAATCTTCTTCAAAATTATCTGTGTGTTCATTTTTTATATTATCTTCTTTTTTTTCAATACCTACAATATCATTTTCTAAAAAAGCTTGGTTTGAATCTACATTTAAATCTTTTTCTAAAACTAAATTATCAAGATCATCTTCATTTATAATTTCACTATCACTAGGCTCTTTTTTAAGATTTAATCTCTCATATTTTCTTGCAATATAGTTTGGAATCTCTTCAAAAGAGTCAATAGATAACTCACTAACTCCACATTGAAGTAAAAACTCCTCTTCTATTGCATCTTTTGCTTTTAAAAATCCAAATTTAGACTTTTTGAATATTTTTTCATCATCAATTAAAAAAACATCATCTGGATTTGAGGCAATCTGCTCTTTCAAATCTTCTAAATTTAAAATTTCGGCAATAGATATATTTTGTAGTTTTTCATCTATTTTAGATTCACCTAAAATTCTGTTTATATCTTTTCTGAAATCATCTTTTCCATATATAAAAATATTCAAACTTATGCCCTAATAATTTAAAATTTTGCTTTGATTATACCTTTTTTTATTAAATTTTTGATAAAATGTAAACTTAAATTTTATAAAGGATTTATTTGAGAATTTTATTTTTTTCAATTTTACTTATTTCATCACTTTTTTGTCAAAAAATAAAAGATGTTTCAAATATTATAGGAATAAGAGAGAACCAACTAATAGGATATGGTCTTATCGTTGGACTTCCAGGAACTGGAGATAAATCTAAATTTACAATGCAAAGTCTTCAAAATCTACTTACAAACTCTTATATAAAAATTCCACAAGGCTCTATTAATTCAAAAAATATAGCTGCTGTTATGGTAACAGCAGATTTACCACCATTTGCAAGACAAGGTGATAAAATAAAAGTTACAATTTCAACTATTGGTGATTCAAAATCTATTGATTATGGTGAGCTTTTAATGACTCAATTAAAAGGGGTTGATGGAAATGTTTATGCAGTTGCTCAAGGAACTGTTGTAGCAAATGCAAATAATAAAACAACTGGATTTATTTATGAGGGTGCAACAGTTGAAGGAGAGATTGATTTTAATTTACAAGATGAAAAATCAATTCAACTAAGTCTTTATAAAAATTCAGCAAAAACTGCACACTTAATAGAGCAAAAAATAAATGAAAAATTTGAAAACAATATAGCAAAAGCTATAGATACAAGAACAATAGATGTTATAAAACCTTCTGATATGTCTATTGTAGAGTTTATAGCTTTAGTTGAAAATATAGAGCTAGAGACAAATGTGAAGAAAAAACTTATTATTGATATAAATAGAGAAGCTGTTATTGCTGGAGGTGATATTCCAATTACTCCAATTACTATATCAAGAGATAGTTTTACTCTTAGAATCGATAAAACAAATTTAGATGATGTAGATTGGAATAATCCTACAATTAACAAAGGTGTTGATGTAGGAGATGGTATAAAAATAGCAGATAAACCTGTGGTTGATATAAATAACTCTATGATAAATACAAAAAAAGATCCTACAGTTTCCGATTTGGTTCGTTCGATGAAAGTTATGAAACTTCCAATGAGTGAAATAATTGATACTCTTCAAATGCTTAAGCAAATGGGTGCTATTGATGTTGATATTGAATTAAGAGGTTAAATAATGGCAGAATTTTTAAGTCAAGATGAGATAGATGCTCTTTTAGATATTGCTGAGCAAGGTGATGATATTGATGGAACAAATCCTCTTGATAAGTTTGCAGCAAAAGAGAAAAGTTTTACTATTTATGATTTCAAAAAACCAAATAGAGTAACTCTTGATCAGTTAAAAGCTCTTACAACAATGCATGATAAAATGCTAAGAGAGTTTACAAATGATTTAAGCTCAATGCTTAGAAAAATGGTTGATGTTAAACTAATGTCAATTGAACAGATGACTTATGGAGAGTTTATCTTATCTATTCCACAAGTTACATCTTTAAGTACTCTTTCTATGAAACCACTTGATGGAAGAATTGTAATTGAGTGCAACCCTACAATTTCTCATAAAGTAATTGCAGATTTGCTTGGAAGTGGTGCTGTTAATACTATGGATAGTATTGATAGAGAACTTACAGAAATAGAGATAAAAATTTTAGAGCATTTTTATAGAATGTTTATAAAAATTTTATATAAAACTTGGAGTGATGTTTCTAGCTTAAATTTTAAAATTGAATCAAGTGATACAAATGCAAATGCAATTCAAATAGTTTCAGATCACGATATAGTTTTACTTGTTGTTTTTGAAATAACTATTGATGAGGATTCAGGATTTTTATCTATTTGCTATCCAATCTCTTATATTGAACCACTTTTAAATAAAATTGTTGACAAGATATTTAGTGAAGGTAAAAATACAAAACTAAGTAGAAAACAGGATATTAAAACTTTAATTTCAGGTGCTAGGATGAAAATTGAGCCAATTATGGCAGAAACAGAGATGAGCACTTTAGAGATTTTAAATCTTAAAGAGGGCGATATTATAGTATTTAATAAAAATGCCGAATCAAATGAGAGTATAGTTTATGTAAATAAAAAAGAGAAATTTTTAGCAAGTTGTGGTATTTCAAATAATAGAAAAGCAATAGAGCTATTATCAAATCTTGATAAAGAGAAACAAGAGACACTTGAAACATTAAGATTAATGAGGGAAGAGAGAGAACAAAAAGCAAAAGAGAATGCTGAAAATATTAAAAAACTTTTAAGTGAAAGAAAAAGCTCGAATCCAACAATAAGCTAAAAAAATTTAGCTTATTTTATAATCTCTTCAATACTCCAAGATATAGTTTTCCCAGCATACATAGGAACAACTTTCTCCTGTTTATACTCATAAATAGCTGGAACTATAAAATCTTTTTTAACTAATTTTATAGTTTTATCTTCTAAATCTAATCCATAAATTTTTTGTGCATTATTTGATACAAAATCATTTAAATTATCCAAAGCATTATGTTTTTCAAAAAGTTCAACTAAAACTTGTAAAGCAATAGGCGATGTGAAAACACCTGCTGCACAGCCACAACACTCTTTTTTATGTTTTGGATGAGGAGCACTATCACTTCCAAACATAAGTTTTGGATGTGCTTTTAAAGCTGCATTTAAAAGTGCTGTTCTATCTTCAGGTCTTTTTGCTATTGGTTTACAAAACAGATGCGGATCTAGCATTCCACCTGCTACATCATCTAAAGTTATTAATAGATGATGTAAAGTTACAGTTGCATATAAATTTGGATATTTATCCAATAGCTCAACTGCATCTTTTGTTGTAATATGTTCCATTATTATTTTTAGATTTGGAAAAGCAATAGCCAAACTCTCATAAATTGGCATAAACTCTTTTTCTCTATCCATTACAAAACCATTTGTCTCTCCATGAATACAAAGTGGAATGCCAAGGCGGCTCATATTTTCCAAAGTAGCTCTTAAAACTTCAATATCCATAGATGAAACTCCTGTTTCAGAGTTTGTAGTAATTCCTGCTGGATATAGTTTTATTCCAATTATCTCATCTTTAATATCTTCCAAAAATTCAAAACTATAGTTATTTTGAAAAAATAGTGTCATATATGGAGTAAAATTATCATCTTTACAAGACTCTAAAATTCTATTTTTATAAGATAATAAAGCCTCTTTTGAAGTAATTGGAGGAACTAAATTTGGCATTACTAAAGCACCACTAAAACTATTTGAAGTTAGTGGGGCAACTAACTTCAACATATCATTATCTCTTAGATGAAGATGCATATCCAAAGGTTTATTTAAAACAAATACTTTACTCATTAAATAGCTTCCTCATCTTCTTCACCTGTTCTAACTCTTATAATTTTTTCAATTGGTGAAACAAATATTTTACCATCTCCAATTTTACCTGTTTTTGCAGCATCAATTATAGCAGTTGTTATACGCTCAACATCTTCATCTGCAACAATTAACTCTATTTTGATTTTTGGTAAAAAATCAACAACATACTCAGCTCCTCTATAAAGCTCACTGTGACCCTGCTGTCTTCCATAGCCTTTTGCATCAGATACAGTCATACCAGCAACTCCAACTTTTGCTAAGGCCTCTTTTACATCCTCAAATTTAAATGGTTTGATTATAGCTTCTACTCTTTTCAATATTAATCCTTTTTTTAGTTCAATTATTTTAACGAAATTTTATTAAACTAATATTATTAAAATGCTCGTTTAAATTCTGGATATGCTTCCATTCCGCACTCTTCAACATCAAGCTGTCGCTGGGATCATCAACCCTTAGTTTATCAAACATAAAAATGATTAATCTCATTGCAAAAAATGCCTAAAGTGTGTCAATAATGAAGGGTAAAGAATCCATATGTTTGTCTTTTTTTAAATATAAATTAACTTTAAAATTACTTATATTACTATATAATTTAGACTTAATTTTAAACAATAGGAATGATATGCTAGAATTTTTATCTAATTTTAATAGATATTCAGATGAAGATTTTATTAAAGAGCTACTCAATCCAAATGTAAATAAAGAGAATCTAGATAAGATTTACAAAAAATCAGATATTAACTTAAACAAACTATTTGTTGATGATGAACCAATACTAATAGTTTGTCTTAAAAAAAATCTTTTAAACAGCGCCTTATGGTTAATTCAAAATGGTATCAATACTGAATTAAAAAATAGTTTAGATGAAACAGCAATATTTTATGCAATCTATAGTGATGATAAAGAGATAATAGAATCACTTTTGAAAAAAAATGCAAATATAGATCATCTTAATAAAAATAAAAGAACTGCTCTTCAAGAGTCTATTTTTAATGCTAATAGCAAAATAACTAGATTTTTATTAAAAAAAACAATATCTTTAAAAAATAGTGATATAAATGGAAATAATGTTTTATTTGATGCTGTAAATAGTGGTAATTTAGTATTAATTGAAGAGATTTTAAAACTTGAAAAAATAGATTTAAATCATAAAAATAAAGAGCAAAATAGTGTAATACATCTTTGTAATGCTTTAGAAAACTTAGAGATTGGAAGCTTATTAATAGATTATGGTGCTAATCCTGTTGGACAAAATAGTAATGGAATAAGTTATATTTTTCATATTGCAACAAAAGGTGAAAAAGCCTATAAGATTTTAAAAAAAATAGAAGAAAAAGGGTATGACTTAAATTTAAAAAATAGTGACGGTAAAAATATATTAATGTATGCAATAGAGTTTTTACAAACTATTAAAGATAATGAAAGTATAGAATCTCAAGTAAATTTAATAAAAAGAATGTTTCAACTAAATATAGATAAAGATAGTTTAAATAGTGAATCAGAGACATTAATTTTTGAAATAGCAAGAAGTGAAAATATAGATTTAATAAATTTTGTTTTTAATAATTTAGAGAAGCAAAATCTAAATAAACAGAATAAAAAAGGATTAACTCCACTATTTTTCCTAATTTTTGGTGCTTATAAAAATATTAATCAAATAGAGTTGTTTATTGAAAATGGTGCAAATATTAACTATAAAAATAGATATAATCTAGGAGTTGCTGAAATTTTAATCAACTCTATTTTATATTTTGAAAATAACAAAAATATAGATGAAAATATAAAAAAATATTTAGATGAAGAGTATGATTATAAAACTCTTTTAAAAATATTTATAGAAAAATATGATTTAAATTTAGATGATTTGGACTCAAAAGATGAGCCGCTATTTTTCTCTTCAATTTTAAATTTTAATTTTCCTCTATTTAAAATTTTAAGATTATCAAAAATAGATTTTAATAAAAAAGATAGCCAAGAAAATACAATTTTACATAAATTAGTTATGAAAAATTGTTCAAACAATCAAAAATGTATAGATACAGTTGAAAAAATTATAATAACTTTAATTAAAATTGGTATAAATATTGATGAAAAAAATAGTGATGGTCTAACAGCTTTGTCAATTTGTATGATAAATAAAAAAGATAATTTAGTAAAACTTCTTATTGAAAATGGTGCTTCTGTAAATGTATTAGATAAAAGTGGTAAAACTTTAATTCATACAGCAATATTTAATGATGCAGAAAAATATATCGATTTAATACATAAAAAAGATAGTGAAATTTTAAATATAAGAGATAACTTTGGAGTTACGGCTTTAAATTATTGTGCATTTATGGGTAAAATTGATTTAGCTTTAAAACTAATTTCACTTGGAGCAAAGATAGAAAATGATACGCCCAAATCTATTAAAATTTTAGAATATTTAAAGAAATTTCATAAAAATATCCTTGCAATAAATTTTAAAATAACAGACACAAAAGAGAAAGTTGCACTTAGTAAATTAGCATCTAATATGATTGTTGAATTTAATATAGATATATCAAAAAGATAGATAATATTAAACTATTTTCTCTTTTCTAGTAGATTTTTTGCACATACTCTATCCTTATATTAAAGTTTGCTAAGCTTTATTAGATTTTCGATAAAATAAAATAAAAAAAGGATTTTTAATGGAAATAAGTCTATTTCTAAGTTTTCTAGGATTTTTCTTCACAGCTCTTATTTTAATGGTTGCATTTCTTTATCTTTATGCAATCGTTACTCCATATGATGATTACAAACTTATATTTGAAGAGAAAAATGTTGCAGCGGCTTTAGGCTTTGCAGGTGCAATTATTGGTGTTTCAATACCTTTATATAGTGCTTTATCAAACTCTATATCATATATAGATTTTGCTATTTGGGGAGTTGTTGCTATTGTTATTCAACTTATTTTTGCCTTTATTGTTACAAGAGTAGATGGTAAATTCTCATTTACAGAAAAAATCTCTCAAGGTGTTATTCCTGTTGGAATATTAATGGCTGGTTTATCAATCTCTATTGGTTTGTTAAATGCAGGTTCAATGAGTTACTAAAACTCATTGATTCTAAAGTAAAAAATCTTTTATTAAAAAAATAGCTACAAAAACAAAGATAATATAAAAAATATTAACTTTTAAATATCTAATCAAAACAAATCCACAAATTACAACTAAGATATCAAATAAAGAGTAAATTGCACTTGGAATAATTGTGTTTATTAATGTTGCAAATAATAAAGCTACAACACCAGAATTTATTGCTTTTATAACTCTTGATAACTTCTCATTTTGTGAAAAGCTTTCATAACTTTTATAAAAAGTAAGTATTAGTAAAAAACCACCTAAAAATATTCCAAAAGTTGCAATAATTGCTCCTAAAAGTGGACTTTGCTTTATAATATCAGCTCCTAAATAGGTTGCTATTGTAAACATAGGACCACTTACTGTTTGAGCAAGAGAGTATGCAATTAAAAATGTATCATTTATAACTTTTTCACCTAAACTCTCTTGCAATAGTGGTAAAACAACATGACCACCACCAAAAACTAAGCTACCACTTTTATAAAAATTAAAAAATAGATTTATTAGCTCATTTTTGAATTCAAATGTAAAAGCTAAAAATAGAAGAGCTAAAAATATGAATAATATGAAAAGATTTGGAGAGAGAATTTTTTTCTTAGTTTTAACTTCACTTTTAATAAACAAAAAACCAAAAACTGCACATAAAACTAAAACAAAGATTTGATTAAAAAATGAGCTAAAAAAGATAAGTAAAATAGATGCAAAAAAGAAGATAGATATTGTAATTTTATCTTTACAAAAGCTTTTAAACATACTAATCGTTGCATCAAGTACAACTACAACTGCAAAAAGTTTTAATCCATAAATAGTAGAATTTATATAAGCACTATCATTTTGAAATATTTCAAAATACCAAATAAAATATAAAAAGATAAATGATGGAAGAGTAAAAGCTATAAAAGCCAAAATTGCTCCCCAAATACCACCTCTTTTTAATCCTATTGTAAATCCAACTTGTGAAGAGCTAGGTCCTGGTAAGAATTGGCTAAGAGCTACAATTTTTGTGTAACTCTCATCATCAAGCCATTTTAGTTTATCTACAAAAGTTTTTTTAAAGTAAGCTATATGAGCTATTGGTCCACCAAAACTAAAAACTCCTAATATTAGAAATCTGTAAAAAATATCTATTAAATTTGACATAATTTATTTTGATAAAATCTTTACAATTTCATCAACACTTAGCAATTTTCCAACTGATTTAACTTCACCATCAACTACAAGTGCTGGAGTACTCATAACACCATAGTTCATAATCTCAACTATATCTTCTACTTTTTTAACTTCATGAAATCCACCAATTTTTGAAACTGCTTGTTTTGTTGCAACTTCCAAAGCCTTACATTTTGTACAACCTGTTCCTAAAATCTCTATTTTCATCTATTATCCTTTTTTTTAATATTATAAAACTGCATTAAAGAAAAATCCTGTTAAAAGTATGGCAAAGCCAACAACTGTAAAAAAGATTGCTATTAGCTTCAAGCTTAAAACTCTTTTTAAAATCAAAGCTTCTGGAAGACTTAAAGCCACAACTGCCATCATAAATGATAGTGCCGTTCCAATTAGCATCCCTTTTTGTGTTAAAACCTCTACAAGTGGTAAAATACCAGCTGCATTTGAATACATAGGAATTCCCATAACAACTGCAACTATTGGTGCATACCAAACATCTCCACCTGCATATTTACTTATAAATTCAGTTGGAATATATCCATGAATAAATGCTCCAATTGCAATACCAACAATTACATACAGATATATTTTTAGAAATATATCTTTTGTATATTCCCACGACTCTTTTAATCTTGAAGATATTAAAGTTCTATCTTCATTTGAATTTCCACAGCAACTATTTATTGGTTTTACCTCTATTAAAACCTCTTTTTCTAAATTCATAGCTCCTATTATTAACCCTGCAACAATTGCTATTAACAGAGCAAAACCTATATAAAAAAGAGTAGTTTTCCAACCAAAAAGTGAAAACAACAGTGCAATTACAACAGCATCACTAAGTGGTGCTGAAATTAGATATGAAAAAGTAACACCCAAAGGAATTCTAGCTTGTAAAAAACCCAAAAATAGTGGAATTGCACTACAAGAACAAAAAGGTGTTAACATTCCAAAAAAAGCTGCAAAAATATGTCCAAAAATTTTATGTTTTCCAACTAAATAATCTCTTATCTTCTCAACTGGAAAATAACTTCTTAAAAATGTAACTAAAAAAATAATTGTAATTAAGAGTATAAATATTTTTATTGTGTCATAAATAAAAAAGTGTAAAGCTTCACCTAGGTGGCTTCCTTTTTCAAATCCTAAAGTATCAAATACAAACATAAAACTTAAATTAACTAACCAATCAAACATATAATTTATCCTTTAAATTGCTAAAAGCACTATAAATAAAACAGGTGGTGTGATAATCAAACCAAATTTACTGTATTGTGCAAATGATATTTTCACACCTTTTTTTGCTAAAACATGCAACCATAATAGCGTAGCAAGGCTACCAAATGGTGTCATTTTTGGTCCAAGATTACATCCAACAATATTTGCATAAATCATAGCTTGATTTTGTATATCATTTAAAGCTATATCCATAATCATAATTGTTGGCATATTATTCATAATAGCACTTAAAAATGCAGCTATAAAACCTGTTCCTAAAACTGCAATTGTCTCACCTCTTAAGCTTAAATCTTTTAAAATAATAGTTAAATAATCAGTTAATCCTGCATTTTTTAGACCATAAACAACTATATAAAGCCCTATACTAAACCACACAACTTGCCAAGGCGCTTCTTTTATAATTTTTATAGGTTCAACAGATTTTGAAATAGTTGCAATAATTAAAAATATAGTTGCTCCACCTAATGCAAAAATTGAAATAGGTAAATCATAAATATCTCCTAAAAAATAGGCACATAAAAGAAATGCTAAAAATACCCATGAAAAATAGAAGAGTTTCATATTTTTTATAACACTTTTTGGCTCTTTTAATAAAGTTATATCAACCGTTTTTGGAATATCTTTTCTCAAAATTAGCCATAAAAAAATAATAGAGGCAATAACACTTACAATAAATGGAATTATCATATCAAAAAAGTATTGAGCAAATCCTATACTAAAATAGTTTGCAGTTACTATGTTTGTAAGATTTGAAAATACAAAAGGTAGTGATGCACTATCGCTTATAAATCCACCTGCTAGTAAAAAAGCAATAATTGTCTTTAGATTCAGTTGCAATATTCTCATTTTTGCGAGCAATATTGGAGTTAAAATAAGTGCTGCTCCATCATTTGCAAAAAGTGCTGAAACGAATGCTCCAAGTAAAATAGAGTAGATAAACATTTTTAATCCACTACCATTTGAAAACTTTGCCATTTTCAAAGCTGCCCACTCAAAAAAACCAATCTCATCTAAAACTAAAGATAAAATAATAATTCCAATAAATGCTAAAGTTGCATCCCAAACTATATTTGTAACATCTAAAACATCACTAAAAGTTACAACTCCAAATATAAGTGCTATAAAAGCTCCAAAAATAGCACTCGTTCCAATTTGAATATTTTTTGGCTGAACAATTACAAAAGTTAAAGTTATAATAAATATTAAACTAGCAATTAGCATATATCACACTCTTTTTTTAAAATTGGAATATCAAGTTGTAAATAACTTATCTCTTTTAAAATAGATTCTCTAAAAATATCCAAAGGTGCTCTAATGCTATAATAAGCCCATCGACCTTTTCTATCTACTTTTAAAAACCCTGCATCTTTTAAAATTTTAAGATGTCTTGATACCCTTGATTGTATCATTGAAAAAGAGTTTTCAATATCACAAACACAAACTTCACCATGAATATTTATAAAATTTAATATCTTAACTCTAGTTTCATCATTTATAGCACCTATTATTTGTAAAAAATTATCCATATTTTATCTTCTATTTTAAAGCTTCAACTACTTTGGGTAAAAGTATCTCTTCTATTTGTTTATATGTAGCTTCAAATGCTTCAAAACCTTTTCCATCTGGATCTTCAAACCCTACATGAATAACTTTTACAGCTTTTGGAAACATCGGACAAGTTTCGTTTGCATGGTCACAAACTGTTACAACTAAATCATACTCATTCTCTATTACTTTATCTATTGTTTTTGAGTGGTACTTACTTTGCCAAATTCCTTTATCTTCTAAAAGCTTTTTAGCATTTAAATTTACTCTTCCACTTGCTTTTACACCTGAAGAATCAGCACTAATTCCATCTAACTTTGCATTTATTAAGGCTTCAGCAATAATACTTCTACAAGAGTTTCCTGTACATAAAATTAAAACTTTTTTGCTCATTTTTTATCCTTTATTTAAAAAAAAGAATATTATCATATTAAATATTATATATCAAGATATATTGATATGTTATATTTAAAAAAGAGAAAATAGAAATATCTATCTTCTCATCTTTATATTTTACTTATTTTTTAAAGTCAGCTACTATTTTTGCTTTTAATTTATCGATTGTAAATCCGAACTCTTCAAAAAGTTGATCAGCTGGTCCACTTGCTCCAAATGTATCCATTCCAAATACAACATCTGCATATTTATAATACTCTAAAGCTCTTGAGGCTTCAACAGCATAAACTCTTGTTTTTGGATCAATAATTTTATTTATATAATCTTCACTTTGCTCTAAAAGTAAATCAAAACAAGGAACAGAAACTATATTTGCAATAATTCCCTCTTTCTCTAAGGCACAAGCTGTTTGAAGAGCAAGCATAACTTCACTTCCACTTGCCATTATTGTAATATTTGCATTTTCTCTTTGTTTTAATAAATACCCACCATTAGATACATCTCCATAGGCTTTTTCATCTTTTAACACTTTTAAGCCTTGTCTTGAACATACAAAGGCTGTTGGAGCTTTCATTTTAAGTGCTACTTTCCAAGACTCTACATTTTCAGTTGCATCAGCTGGTCTGAATGTATAGAAATTTGGTAGTGCTCTAAATTGCCCTAAATGCTCAATTGGTTGATGAGTTGGTCCATCTTCTCCAACTCCAATACTATCATGTGTCCAAATAAAGTGCTGTGGAATAGAGGCTAATGCTGCTATTCTTGCACTAGGTTTTAAATAATCACTAAATACAAAAAATGTTGCACTATAAACTCTAAACAATCCATATAAGTTCATAGCATTTGTAATAGCTGCCATAGCGTGCTCTTTTATTCCAAAGTGAATGTTTTTTCCATTTGGAAAATCACCCATTCCTTTTAACTCAGTTTTATTTGATGGTGCTAGATCAGCACTTCCACCTAAAAATCCTGGAATTGCACTTGCAATTGCATTTAAAATCTTATGATTTGAATCTCTTGTAGCAACACTTGAATCTGCTTCAAAAGTAGGATAAACAATTTTTGAAAAATCTGGATTCTTTAACTCTTCAATTTTTTGTTTAATCTCTTTACTTAAAGATTCACTCCACTCATTTTGAGCTGTACTTCCAACTATTAATTTATCAAAAGCACCTTTTACATCAGCAGCTACAAAGAACTCCTCATCTGGATTAAATCCAGCTTTAATTTTTGCTTGTTTTATCTCATCAACTCCAAGAGGTGCTCCGTGAGAATTTGCACTTCCTTCAAGAGTAACAGAACCTTTTGCAATAACTGTTTTAGCAATAATTAAAACAGGTTGTGTTGCAGATTTTGCAGAAATTAAAGCTTTATCAATTTGATCAAAATTGTGTCCATCAATCTCTATAACTTCAAAATCAATCGCTTGAAATCTTTTTTTAACATTTTCACTCCAAGCAATACTTGTATCACCCTCAATTGTTATACTATTTGAGTCATAAATTATTACAAGATTATCAAGTTTTAGGTGACCTGCAGTTGCAGTTGCTTCATAAGAGATTCCCTCTTGCAAATCTCCATCTCCACAAAGACAATAAACTTTATGATTTATTGCATCTTTTCCTAATAAATTTTGTGCATATTTTCCTGCCATAGCAAATCCAACAGCATTTGCAATACCTTGACCAAGTGGTCCTGTTGTGATTTCAATTCCATGAGTATGTCCATATTCAGGATGCCCTGGAGTTTTTGAATTTAATTGTCTAAAATTTTTTAAATCATTTATAGATACATTAAATCCCCAAAGATGAAGTAGTGAATATACAAGTCCAGTTGCATGGCCACCACTAAACACTAATCTATCTCTATTTATCCATTTTTCATCGGCTGGATTTATATTTAAATGTTTACTTAAAACTGTTGCAATATCTGCCATTCCCATAGGAGCTCCAGGATGTCCTGAATTTGCTCTTTGTACCATATCAGCAGCTAAAAATCTAATAGTATCTGCTTGTTTTTGTAGTAGTTGTTTTGACATAATTATCCTATATTCTAATGTTTTTTTGAAATTTTAAATGATTATATCTAAACTATGTTTAAGATATTTTCTCTAACTTTTTTTAAAAATTTGTAAATTTAAGCAAGAATGTTGATATAATCTAAAATTCTTGTTAAAAAAGAGAGTTTATATGAAATTTTTAATTTATACAATTTTACTTTCTACAATACTATTTTCAAATAGTATTAATCTTACTAAAGAAGAAGAAGATTTTATAAAAGATAAAACTTTTAAAATATCTATTACTACAAATTGGGAACCTTTTAGTTTTAAAGAGAAATCAGATGAACCCATGGGAATATCTTATGAGTATTGGAAACTAATTGTTGAGAAATTAAATCTTAAAACCCAAAATATATTTTTTACAAATTTCAATAAACAACTATTTAGTATTAAACAAAAAGAGAGTGATATTATTTTTAGTGCTGGAGAGACTTCACAAAGAAAAGATTATGCTCTTTTTTCAAATAAATATTTAACACTTCCAATCTCTATTGTTACAAAAAAAGATGAAAATTTTATAGAAAACATATATGAGATATTTGATAAAAAAATTGCTGTAGGAGAGAGTTTTACAGCTCATAATCTTCTAAAAGAGAAATATCCAAACCTTAGTTTAATTCCAGTAGCTAGCGTAAAAGAGGGTTTAGAACTAGTTTCAAAAGATAAAGTTTTTGCATTTATTGATATAAAACCTGTATTAAACTTCAATATAGCTAAATATGATTTTAAAGATTTAAAAATAACTGGAAATAGTGGTTTAGATTATGAACTTAAATTTATGATAAGAGATGATTATGAAATTTTAGTTCCAATCTTAAATAAAGCAATTGATACAATAGATGAATCTTCTGTATTAGATATTGTAAATAGATGGAATAATGTACAATTTCAAACTAATTTTGACTATACAGCTATTTGGTTTCTCTTAGCTGCTATATTTTTAATATCTTTTGCATTTTTATATAGAAACTATATTTTAAAAAAATTAAATAAAAAACTAAAAAAATTGGTTAATGAAAAAACAAAATCTCTTCATGAAATAAATAAAAATCTTGAAATTCTTGTTGAAAAAAAGAGTAGAGATTTGATTCAAAAAGAGAATCTTTTAAATCATCAAGCAAAAATGGCAGCGATGGGTGAAATGCTTGAAAACATTGCTCATCAATGGAGACAACCACTATCTGTAATCTCAACAATGGCAACATCTTTAAAACTAAAGCAAGAGATGAAAATTTTAGAGGATAAAGAGTTTTTTCAATCATTAGATATTATAAACAATGCTTCTCAACACCTTTCAAATACAATAGATGATTTTAGAAATTTTTTCTCATCTGAAAAAGAGATTAATAAGTTTTTAATATCAAATACCATAAAAAAATCAATTTTACTTCTAAAAAGTAGCATAGATAAACACAATATAACTATAGTAGAAGATATTGAAGATAGTCAATTACTAAGCTATGAAAGTGAATTGATGCAAGTAATTTTAAATATAATTTCAAATTCAATTGATATTTTAAAAGATAAAAATATAGACTCAAGATATATATATTTTAAAACTAAGATTGTAGACAATAATCTCATTATTACAATTTTTGATAGCGGTGGTGGAATAGATAAAAAGATTTTAAACAGGGTTTTTGAACCATATTTTACAACAAAACACAAGAGCCAAGGAACTGGAATTGGTCTTTATATGTCACTACAAATTGTTACAAAACATCTAAATGGAAAAATATTTGTAAAAAATAGTAGTTTCTTGCAAAATGGTGTTGAATATTTTGGTGCAGAATTTTCTATAACTATACCAATATCTATTGATAGCTAGGTTTATTAAAAAATTTATCTTGATTTAGTTACAATATCAAACTTTATTTTAAGGGAAATTTATGTCTATAAAAAGCAGATTAATATCTTTATCATTAGTGTTTATTTTATCACTATTGACTATTTCTACGGTTTCATATTTTAACTCAAAAAGCTCATCAGATGATTTAATAAATATTTCAGATGAAAGAATACCTATTCTTTTAGCAATTACTGATTTAGATACTTTAAGATACAAAATAAGAGCGATGACTCAAGAGGTGTTTTCAGTTAATGTTGATGAAAACTACAAAAAAAATCTTCAAGATATTAAAGCAAATAGAGATTTAACTTGGGAACAAATTGATAAAAATTGGAAATTTTTTGCAAGCACTCCAAGACAGACTGAGGCTGGTAAAAAAGCATTTGCTACATTAGAGGCTTCATATAATAATTGGAAAAAGTCTCATGAACCAATTAATGATAATTTAATAAAATTAATCAACAATCAAGATGAGAGCAAAATAGAATCTTTGATGTTAAGCTATGAAGATAGTGTAGATAATATGGTTCCAATCTCTTCTAATTTTGGAAAACTTTTAGATGAACAAAAAACAAGAACTATAAATTATGCAACAAATATGGTTAAAAATTCAGTATCATCTTCAAGCAAAGCTTTAACAATTATCGTTGCTCTTGCAATTATTGTTATGGCTATTAGTTTAGCATTTACATTTGTGACTATAAACTTTATTATAAAATCTTTAAGTAGTGTTAGAGATGGAATTTTAGGTTTCTTTGCATTCTTAAATGAGGAGAGCAAAAGTGCTACACTAATTGATTTAAAAAATAGTGATGAATTTGGTGAGATAGCAAAAGTAATTAATCACAATATTATAAAAACTGAAAACTCTATCAAAAAAGATGATGAGTTTATTACGGCAACAGAAATTTTTGTAAAAGAGCTTTCAAGTGGAAATATGCTTGCAAAAATTGAAAAAGATCCCGATACATCAAACCTAAAAGCTTTAAAAACACTTCTTATAGAACTTCAACATTATTTAGAGCATACAATTGCAAGAGATATAAATATGCTTCTTAAAGTTATAGATAGCTTTAAAAAATATGATTTTACTGCTAGATTCCCAAATCCTTATGCAAAGGTTGCTGTTGCTTTAAATGAACTTGGAGATGAAGTTTCTGCTTTACTAAAACAATCTTACTCTACAGGTTTAAATCTTGAGCTGGCTTCAGATGAACTTCTTAACAATGTTGAAGTTTTAAATCATAGTTCAAATGCAGCTGCTGCTTCTTTAGAAGAGACTGCTGCTGCACTTGAAGAGATTACTTCAACTGTAATTAGCAATGCAAACAATGTTGAACTTATGTCTAAATTTTCAAATGAAGTTAGTAACTCAGCTAAAAAAGGTCAAGCTTTAGCAAATCAAACAACAAATGCAATGGATGAGATAAATAGCCAAGTAAATAAGATTAATGAAGCAATTTCAGTAATTGACAATATTGCATTCCAAACAAATATTCTATCTTTAAATGCAGCTGTTGAAGCAGCAACTGCTGGAGAGGCTGGAAAAGGGTTTGCAGTTGTTGCTCAAGAGGTGCGAAACCTAGCAAGTAGAAGTGCAGAAGCAGCAAGAGAGATTAAGCTAATAGTTGAAAATGCAACTTTAAAAGCAAATGAAGGTAAAAATATTAGTTTTGAAATGATTGAAGGATATACAGAATTACTTGAAAATATTGACAAACAGACTCAAACAATAAATGAGATTGCATTGGCAAGTAAAGAGCAAGAAGCTGGTATTACTCAAATAAATGATGCTATAACAGGTCTTGATCAACAAACTCAAAAGAATGCAAGTATTGCTGCTCATACTAAATCAATTGCAACAAGTGCTGATACGGTTGCTAAAAAAATTGTATCTGACTCAAAAAGCAAAGAGTTTATTGGAAAACAAGAGATTGAAAATGAGTATAAAAAATCTAATGTAAAGATTAAAAAATCTGAAAATAAAAATGAATCTATTAAAAAAATAGATGAAAAAAAAGAGAAAAAAGAGCTTCCTAAAACAGATATCAAACTAAAAGAGATAAAACCTTCTAAATCTAGTGATGATGAATGGGAAAGTTTCTAATATAGCTAGAGAAAAATTCTCTAGTTATAAAATAACATAAACAAATGCCTCAAAACTTACTCTATGAAATAAATTCAAACCATCTAAAAAATATTGATATATTAAATCAAATATATGAAAATGAAGAAGATAACTACTATGTAAGTTTAGATTTTTCAAAAGAGTTTTATATTTTACAAGCTAGGGCTGGATTTATATCTACCTCAATCAAATTAAACAATATATTTTATCTATTATGTGAAATTCAATTTGAATATGCCATTTTAGATTTTAAAAATCTTCATATTAGCAAAAAAGTAAAATCTCTTCTAAAAAAAGATGATTTTATTTTTAGAGTAAATCATAATATTGAACTCTTTTTTGAACAATTAAATTTATATCACAAAGATAATTGGCTTATAGATAAATATGAAAAATTAATCAAAGATATCTTTTATAATTACAAAAATGGTGATTTTAAGATTTTAACTTTTGAAGTTTATGATAAAAATGAGAATTTAATATCAGCAGAAATTGGATATAAAATAGAAGATACATATACATCTTTAAGTGGATTTTGCTCAAAAGATAAAAAGTACAACAACTATGGAAAACTTCAATTAACTCTTACAGCAAACTATTTAGAAAAGAATAAATTTCTATTTTGGAACTTAGGACATCCATATATGAAATATAAGTTTGATTTAGGTGCCACCCTTTTAACTCGTAAAGAGTTTTTAAAAAGATGGCTTAGTAGCTTAATATAAATTATTCACCATAAACAGTAACACACTGCTTAAAGTTATCTCTAGTTGGTGAAAAAAGTCCACTTTGTTCTGTATACTCACTATGAATATCAACATGTTTTACTTTTGATATTCCACCACTTTTTGCAGCCTCCGCAACAGAGTTACTTCCAACATAACCTTTTCCAATAACAAACTCTTTACAAAGAGTAGCTTTTTTATAACTGTCAAGCTTTGAGTAATCTGTATTTGTTCCATCATATTTCATTAAAGATGATGTATCCTCATTTTTTACTTTAACTGTACTACAAGCTGTAAAAAAGCTAGCAATAAGAACTGTTGTTACTAATAATATTTTTTTCATATTTTCTCCTTGATTTTCAAGAGAAGTTATAGCAAAAATTTATGAAATAATTGCTAAAACTGATCCCTCTTCTACAGCCTTATTTGCTTCTGTTAAAATTTTTGAAACTGTTCCAGATACTGGTGCAACAACATCAATCTCCATTTTCATAGCTTCTAGAATCATAATTTGTTGATCTTTTTCAACTCTATCACCCTCTTTAACAAGAATCTTCCAAACATTTCCATTTACAGGAGCTGTTGCTTCAGTTCCAGAGTAATTTACTTTTGGTGCTGCTGTTTGAGCAGGTGCTTGTTGAACTGGTGCTTGAACAACTTGTTGAACTGGAGCTGCTACTTGAATATTTTGAACATCTCCTTCAAAAACCGATACATTAAATCTTTGACCATCTACAACTACTGTATAATTTCCATTTGCCATTTTTTCTCCTATATTTATCTATTTATTTGTGTGATGTTTTATAGCTGCCATTATTGCAGCCACTTTTTTTGAATCAATTTGCGCATTTTGTGATATAACATTGTTATAAACAATATTTTGAGGAACAATTTGCTCATTTTTTGGAAAAAACTCAACAAAAGTCACACCTCTTGCTTTTAGTAAAAATCCAACAATTAATAAAATAGTAGATACTACTCCCATAACTATAAAAAAGTTTGCTAATAAAGTTTGCAAATTTCTCCTTTTTCCTTTTTTGATTTGATATTCTATGAAAAATAAATAAAATCTTCTTCTTTTTAAGTGCTTTATAAATTGTTGTATAGTGCTAAATTTATATATATTTTGCTATCATTTCATTATGAAAAAAGAGACTTTAGAAAAAAGAACAAATATTGCAAACGATATTATGTATTATATCTATACACATATTGACACAAATATTGATATTGAAGAGTTAAGTATTGATTTGGGAATTAGCAAATTTCATATGCATAGAGTTTTTAAAGAGATTTTTGGAAGAAATATTTATGAAAGTATTAAATCAATTAGACTTCAAAAAGCTTCAAATTTACTATTAACAAATAAATATTCAACAATTTCTAGTATTGTAAACTCGTGTGGCTATTCATCACAATCTTCTTTTATTAAAATATTTAAAGAGAGATTTGGGATGAGTCCAAAAGAGTGGAAAAATGGTGGTTATAAAGAGTATTCAAATAATATTATAAACCAATCAAAATTTTCATTGAAATCTAAAACTAACTTTGACTCAATAGTACCTACTATTGTTAAAAATCCAGCTATTGAGAGTTATTATATTAGAAATAGAGGGTATGATAAAAATATTGAGTTAACTTGGCAAAAGCTAGAAACTTGGCTTTTAACAAACAATATTAAAAAATATAAAAAAGCATCTTTATTTCATGATAATCCTACAATCACTCCACTTGAAGAGTGTCAATATATTGCTTGTATAATCCTTGAAGATGATTGTGATGTTAAAAGCGACAGAATTCCAAAATTTAATATTGCAGAGGGTGTTTATGCAAGATTTGATTTAAAATGTAAAAATGAAGATTTACTACCTTTTATTCAATGGGTTTATCATGAATGGTTACCAAAAAGTGAATATGAAACTACAACAAAGCCATCTTATGCAATATATGAAAATCTTGATTTTATAAATGACAATTTGGAGTTTAGTTTTTTTGTTTCGATTGATTTTTAATGATTTTAAAAGTGGAGCGGGAGACGAGACTCGAACTCGCGACAGTCTGCTTGGAAGGCAGAAGCTCTAGCCAACTGAGCTACTCCCGCAACAATAAATAATCTAAAATATAATTTTAGATGGTGCGGATGGAGAGACTCGAACTCTCACACCGTGAGGCACCAGATCCTAAGTCTGGCGTGTATACCAATTTCACCACATCCGCTAAAATGGTACTCCCAGTACGATTCGAACGTACGGCCTACGCCTTAGAAGGGCGTTGCTCTATCCAGCTGAGCTATGGAAGCATTTAATACTAATTGAAAAATGGGGTAGATAATGGGGCTCGAACCCACGACCCTCGGAACCACAACCCGATGCTCTAACCAACTGAGCTATACCTACCATAAACTTTAAGTCCTAATGGTCGGGGCGAGAGGATTCGAACCTCCGGCCCCCTGGTCCCAAACCAGGTGCGCTAACCAGACTGCGCTACGCCCCGATAAACACATTTAATTCAAAAAGTGGACGGAATTATATTATATAAAAATCTTTTTGTCAAGTACTTTTTGAATATTTTTTGTTTTTTTTCCTAAATTGTGTTTTTTTCGATAAATTTTTTGTAATTTTCACTAATATTTGTTATCTCAAGCTCAATTATTTGTGGAACTTTATAGCTATGTAGTTCTAAGATTTTATCTTTTACTTGTGAAAATAAACTTTTTTTTGTTTTTATACTTAGAAGAATCTCTTTATCTTCACAAAGTTTATCATTCCAAAAATAAAGTGATTTAATCTTTTGCATCTGTACACAAGCAGCTAGTTTATCTTTTATTAAACTTTTTGATATTTTTTTAGCCTCTTTTTTATTTTTACAAGTTGTTTTAATAATTGTTATATTCATAATGTTTTAACTCCTTCTATTATATCTTTAGGAGTCATAGAGTAACTTCTTTTTTTATAATGCTTTGCTGATAGTGTATGTGCTAAGCTTCCACTAATTGCTGCATCTAAACTACTATAACCTTGTGCTAAAAGTGAAGCAATAAGTCCACTTAAAACATCACCACTTCCACCCTTGCTTAATTTTGAACTTCCAAATATGTTTACAAAAATTTGACTATTTTGTGCAATAATAACATTTGCACCTTTTAATAAAATTGTAACATTTGGATATTTTTGAGTAAATTTTTCAACATAAAAGAATCTTCTTACTTGAAGCTCTTTTATGGTTATATCTGCCAAATTTGTAAGTTTTAACAAAGATATAAACTCTTTTGGATGAGGAGTTAATACACAATCTTGCTCCAAAAATTCAAGCACTCTTTTGTTATAAAAAATATCTGCATCTAAAAGTTTTGGTAATTTTAAAGCAACTATTTTATCTATTAAACTATCTTCTATAAATCCCAAACCCATTCCAAATGCTACTGTCGTACAGTTTTTGCTAAAATCTTCGCTTTGCATTAAAAAACTTGGTCTTAAAATCTTATTTTTACTAATCACAGTTACAAGCCCAACTCCAAAAACAAAAGCAGCCTCTGAAGAGATTATAGAAGCACCCTCTTTTTCGCCACAAATTATGTTTAAATGTCCAAAGCTACCCTTATTTGAATTTTTAGACTCCCTATTTGGAAGTTTTAAATCACTTTTTTGAAGAAGGAACTTATTGCTAGAAGTTTGAAAAAAATCACTATGAATTCCTAAATTACCAACTTTTATTTTTCCAACAAAATCTTTTACTAAATCACCAAATAGTGAAGTTTTATATGCTCCCATTGTAATAGTTGTATTAGCTTTAAAGCATATTTCTTTAATTAATCCATCTTTATTAATTCCACTTGGAATATCACAAGCTATTTTGTAAGCATCTAATTTATTCATCTCTTCTAATAAAGCTTTTGCCTCAAAAGATATATCTTTATATAATCCTGTTCCAAAGATTGCATCAACTAAGATATCACACTTCTCTAATTTTGTAACAAATTCAACACCTAAGGCTTTTGCTCTTTTTTCTTGAATTATTGCCATAGGTGATTTTACTTTTATATGTTGTAGAACTTTTACTTTGTAGCTATTTTGTAGTAATCTTGCCAACGCTAAACCATCAGCACCATTATTTCCGCTTCCACAAACAATTAAAACAGAACTGTTTTTTTTAAAATTTTTTTTAATAAAATTAAATATTGATAAGGCTGCATTCTCCATCAAAACATCTTCGCTTAGAAAATATTTTTCAATAGCTCTTCTATCTAAACTTTGAACCTCATCAAATATTTTTTTCATATCTAACCTTTAGTTTTTAAATTTCCATCCATTATCAACTAAAATTACTCTTATTTTATCTTTTAAATCACCTTGAATCTCAATAGTTTCACCTTTTATAGATCCACCACAAGCAAGTTTACTTTTTAAAAGTTTTAAGATCTCTTTTATTCTCTCATCTTCAATTTGAAATTTTCCAACAGTTGTTACAGGTTTTCCATTTCTTTTTTCAAATCCAAAAACTAATTGATGTTGTATCTTTGGTAAAATAGTTTTTGAACTCTTTTTTGAAACTTTTTTATCCTCTTTTTTTGTATCTAAAACATTTCCCTCTAGTTTTGCACCTAAACCAAAAGTTAATTTTTCAACAATACCCATTTTAATACTCCTTAACTCTTGTTTGAACATCAAGATTATCTATAGCTATAAAATCTTGTTGTTTAAATTGCTCAACTGCAACTCTTCCAATCATTGCTGCATTATCAGAGCAATATTTTAAAGGACTTAAATATAAATTTGTATCATATTTTTCACAAAGCTTCTCTATTTGGCTTCTTAAAAATAAATTTGCACTAGCCCCACCAACAATAGCAAAATTTTTTATACTCTTTTGCTTAAATAGTTTTCTTAATTTCTGCATAATATGTTCAACTGCAGCTTTTTGAAAACTCGCACTTATATCATATTTGTCTTGTTGTGTTAAAGTGGTGCGTTCTAAATTCTCTATTTCTATTCTAACTGCATTTTTAAGTCCCGAGTAACTAAACTCTATTTTAGGACTTTGAGAGAGTGGAATTGGAAAATCAAATCTATTCATATCTCCTTTTAAAGAGTACTCTTGAACTATTGGTCCTCCTGGATATCCAAGATTTAACATCTTTGAAACCTTATCAAAACTCTCTCCAAAACTATCATCAAGTGTTCTTGCTAATATGCTCATCTGTGTTAAACTATCTGCTTCAACTATTTGCGTATGTCCACCTGAAACTAAAAGTACAGTTATTGGAAAAATAGCATCTTTTTCTATAAAAAGTGAGTATATATGACCTTTTAGATGATTAACTGCAATAATTGGTATATTTAAAGCTATGCTAATGGCCTTTGCCATAGCAACACCCTCTGTTAAAGTTACACTCAATCCTGGTGCATTTGTAACTGCAACTGCTTTTAAATCTTTAAAATACTCTTTACACTCTTCAAGTATTTTTGGCAAAGCTTCAATATGAAGCCTAGCTGCTAATTCAGGAACAACTCCTCCATAAACACTATGTTGTAACTCTTGAGAAATCTTTTTGTGAAAAAGCAACTCTAATGTATCTATCTTTGTAATTGATATTGAGCTGTCATCACAAGATGATTCAATAGCTAAAATCATAGATTCTCCTCACACTGCTCAACTCTTTTTATCCAATCTAATGCGCAATCAAGCTTTCCAAAACCAGAATCAGGATTTATATGCCCTGCATCTTCCATAATCTTCATCCCAACATTTAATCTAATTTGTAACTCTATAGCCTCTTCTAAACTCATATACGGATCATTTGTAGATGCTGCCATTATAATCTCTTTTGCTCTTAAATTTTTTGATATAGGATAAGGGAAAAAACTCTTTGCTTCTTTTAACTCTTCATTTCTAACAGGAGCAACGAGCATTAATTTATCCAAACTAATATCAAGTTCATCACAAATATGAAACCACAAAATATTTGCCAAAGAGTGACAAACTACAATCTCTGGCTCAAAGTGCTTTATCTCTTTTTTTACAAAATCTTTCCACTCTTGTAAATTTGGACTATTTTTATTTGGTAGCTCAGGAAAAGATACTATATAGTTCTCTTTTATTAAATCACTTGCTAAATGTGCTTGCCAATGAGGAAAATTACTTCCACTAAGTCCATGTAAAATTAAAACTCTTTTACTCATCTTTACTTCCATACTCTTTTATTTCAAATTTTGCTCTTTTTAAACTATCTTCAATACTCTTATCAAAATACTCTATATAAAATTTATAATCTTTTTTAAAAACAAGAGCTACAAACTCTTTACTCTTTTCTACTTTTTTTTCATCACTAGAAGAGTGTTTTTTCCACTCTTTTAATTTATTCTCGTAAATAGTTATAATATTTTTTTCAAATCTATCTCTTGAATAGATTAAATAAATTGTTAAACCTATTAAAAATCCAAATGGCAATAGTAAATCAAGACTCATAATAATTTCTAACCTCTTTATCAATTAAAAAAACATCATCTATATTTGAAGCTTTTAAATTTGAAAATCTATTAACTGCATCCAAACTAATTTTAGAAATATCCAAAAATCCAATTTTACCACTTAAAAATTTTGATACAGCAACTTCATTTGATGCATTTAAAATAACTCCTAAATCAAGATTATTTAAAACATCATTTTTAATTTCCCAAATTGGATATCTGCTCTCTTCTATCTTTTTAAACTCTAAATTAGATATCTCCAAAAGATTTACAGGTTCTAATATTTCACTATCTATTTTTCCTAACACTGCATAAGCAATTGGTAACTCCATAGAAGCATTTGCAAGATGTGCTGTTGTGCTTCCATCTTTAAAATTTATAAATGCATGAACTAAAGATTTTGGCTCAATTATTGCATCTATTTTTTTTGTATTAAATAGCCAAGCTGCTTCTATTAGTTCAAACATCTTATTTGTCATAGTTGCACTATCTATAGTTATTTTATTTCCCATTTTCCAATTTGGATGGTTAAGTGCCTCTTTTACTGTTACATTTTTTAACTTTTCAAGTGGATAATCTCTAAATGAACCTCCACTTGCAGTTATAGTCATTGAATCAATTTTTTTATCTTGAAGCAGATACCAAAGTCCAAAGTGCTCACTATCAATTGCACTTAATTTTTTTTGATCAATAAATTTTCCAGCCACAACCAAGGACTCTTTATTTGCCAAAGCTAACTTTTTGCCACACTCGATTGTTTTTAAGCTAGGTTTTAATCCTAAAAATCCAACTAAAGCATTTACAACAATATTTGAACTACCCTCTTCTATTGCTTCTAAAATTGCTTCTTCTCCAAAATATACATTATGATGATTTACTCTATGTAAATCATCTTTTGAAGAGATAACTACTCTTTTGGGATTAAACTCTTTTATTTGAGTATTTAGTAAATCAATATTTTTTCCAGCAACTAAAACCTCAACATCCAAATTGAATCTTTTAGCAACCCTTAATGTATTTACTCCTATAGATCCTGTACTTCCAAGAATAATCAAATAATTATCCTTAACATAACAAGCATAACAACTGCTCCAAACAGATATCCATCAACTCTATCTAAAACTCCACCATGACCTGGGAAAATATTTCCACTATCTTTTACCTCAGCAGCTCTTTTTAAGTAACTCTCAAACAGATCTCCAAATATCGAAGATAGAGATACAACAGCTGAAACTAAAACGGCTCCAAAAAATGAGATATCACTTATAGAAGTTAATGTCCCTAAAACAATTGCAAAAGCCATACCACCAAAAACACCCTCTAAAGTCTTATTTGGACTTGTTTCAGAAAATGGAGTTTTTCCAAAAGTTTTTCCTACAAAATATGCTCCAATATCAGTTGATGCAACTATAACTAAAAGCCAAAATAGAACCATTACACCAAATTCACTATAAAGTGTCATTAAAAATACAAAAGAGGCTGTTGGATAAAGAAGTGGTAGAATCATCTTTTTATCAAGCTTTCTTTTATAAGCAATTTGAGAAGCATATCCAATAGCAACAATAAATATTAAATCAATTGGTGATGGATAAAAATATATTGCTATCCAAAGAAGTAAAACATAAATATAGATACTCTTATCTTCAAGTTTATATAAGTTTTTAGCCTCACTTACTGCAATCATTAGTAAAGTTCCAAAAAATAACCAAAATAGAAAATATGAGTCTATAATTCCTATAAATAGTACAAAAATTGTTAAAACTATTCCAGTTTTAACCCTAGTTGATAAATTTCCAATAATTTCTAACATAGCAGACTAACCTTATATTTAAAATGCTAATATGATACTAAAAATAAGCTTTAACTTCTTAATCAAATTTTTACAACAACTGTATTGTAAGGATTATAAAGTACATTGGCACCGTGTTGTATTTTTACATTTCTTCTTTGAGTAAAATCTACTTCAAATACACCACCACTATCTAAACTAAATTTTGCACAAAGTGTTGCAGCTTTTTCAATAACAACTTGTGGCAACTCTTTTTTACTATTTTGCACAATCACATGACAAGATGGTCTATCTTTTAGATGAAACCAAAAATCACTAGCTTTTGAGTTTTCAAGAAGATAGATATTCTCTCTTTCATTACTTCCAAGCATTATTTTAAAACCTTCAAAAAAGAAACTCTCATAATTTTTCTCTTTTTTAGTTTTTGTCTGATTTTTCTCTTTTTTTGGATATAAAAATTCACACTCATCAATACTCTTTGCAAGATTTAAGTTTTGATGCAATCTTTTTAAAAACTCTAGTTTCTCTTTTATATTTTTCTCTTCAATAACAATATTTTGGCTTTTTTGTCTTAATCTTTTTGCTTTTTTAAATAACTCATTTGTATATTTTGAAGGATTATTTATGCTACTTAAATCTATCTCTATACTATTTTCTTCAAAATCTTTTAAAATAACGCTTTTTTGATATGGCGAAATATTGTGAAGGTTTGCTAAAAGTAAGTTTGCTTTATTGTATAAATTTGTTGATTCAAGCTCCAACTCCTCTTTTTTTGGTAGAGATTTCAGAAGATTTTGTAATTTTTTTATATTTTTTAATACTAAATCAATTTTCTGTTTTTTTACTACTTGTAAACTGTTTTGCTCTTTTTGCTCATAAATAGTATATAAATACTCTTCAATATCATCTATATTCTCACTTTTTGCCACAAACTCTTTTTTTGGAATCTCTTGTAGTTTCACTCCAACTTTTACAACTCTAAAAGATGACTCTTCATCAATATGCCTTAAAGCTTCCAAAACAACTCTATTTTCATCTAAAATTATAATATTTGTATATTTTCCAGTAAATTCCAATTGCAATATAGAGATCTGTTTTTTATATGAACTACTTGAATTTACAACTATATTTATAATTTTATCATCGTTATAAAGTTCAATTTTTTCAATTTTTGAGTTATTAAATCTTTTTTGCAAAACAACATCAAAAGGGGCATTAAAATCTTTTTTTGATGATATTGGCTCTTTTGTTTTATAAATTAAACTATTATTTTTTGATAAATCAAAATATATAATGTTTTTATTATTAAATTCAATTATAATAGTATTGTTCTCAACTCTTCTTATGTTCTTTATATTTTGGGCATTTAGCCTTAAATACTCTACAAAAAGTTTTAGTAAAAAATATCTCATTTATATATCCATTCATTTTTCTATTTTATCTATTTTTCAGAAGATTTTTATATCTAGTAGATATAATTGTAGCTAAATTTTATTTAGGAGAATAGTATGAAACTATTAAATATATTCATAGCTTCAATTTTAGCTTTAAGTTTAACAGCAACTGCATCTTTCGCAGATTCAGCAAGAGGTCAAAAAGCCTTTATTAAGTTTTTAAAGGAGCCTTGTGGAATGGATGGTGCAAAATTTGCATTAAAACATACTCAAGATGAGTGGAAACAGATAAAAGCTGATGGAAAAGCAGAAGAAGAGATTAAAAAAATATGCCCAAGCTATGAGATGGGAACTCTGAAACCAAATCTTATAAATAATATTATGGATTTCTCTATAGAGTTTGCAAGTGATTCAGGAAATGTTCCTTCTTGCTAAATTTCAATTAAGTATAAAGGATTAACTCCTTTATACTACAAAATTATCAAATTTTAAAATAGTATCTTCAGCTAACTCAATCATCTTTATATTAATATTCCTATACTCAAGATTATCGATATTTATTAAAAACTTATCATAAATATTTGAATATGGATAGAGAATAAAAAATATATACTCTTTACTTCGACTCTCTTTATTTAACTCATTAAACCAAAGAGCTAAAAGTGAAAAATAGAGCATTGAAGGATTAAACTTCTCATTTGGTTTTAATCTATTTGAAACTT
The DNA here is from genome assembly GCF_004116575.1 of Arcobacter sp. AHV-9/2010. Lineage (NCBI taxonomy): Bacteria > Pseudomonadati > Campylobacterota > Epsilonproteobacteria > Campylobacterales > Arcobacteraceae > Arcobacter > Arcobacter sp. AHV-9/2010. The sequence goes on from NZ_PDKH01000001.1 coordinate 512,601, forward strand.
GCTTATTGAGATAGTTATACGCTTTTAATATAGCTTTGATTCTAAAATTATTCTGATTTTGTATATAATAACTACTTGGCTTTAAAACAGAATTCAACTCTTTATAGATATTTTCATTTATATTTAAAAATTGTTTTTCTAACTCTTTATTGATACCAAAATCAAATTTCATATCTTTATATGAATCAATTAAATCTCTACAAAATAGTAAAAGTGCTTCTGTTTTTATCTTTGAAATGTTTATAATCATAAGAAATTGTAACTTATTTTTATTAAATATCTCTATATATTATAAGATTAAGTTTTTTTAAGATAAAATAATTGCATTTTAATAAAAAACAGAAAGAAGGAAATCATTGGAACAAATTGGTTTATTAAAAGATGGTCAAATATATGACCTTCAGACTGCTGAAGCTTTAAATATCCAAGGAGATATTATTAAAGCAGATGACTCAAAAGAGTCTTTAGAGATTTTAAGACACTCAACTGCTCACCTTATGGCACAAGCTATTAAAGAGTTATATCCAGAAGCAAAGTTCTTTGTTGGTCCCGTTGTAAATGAAGGTTTTTACTATGATTTTAAAGTTGATAGTAAAATTTCAGATGAAGATTTACCAAGAATTGAAAAGAAGATGAAAGAGCTTGCTGATAGAAAACTTCCTATTACAAGATATGAGACATCAAAAGACGAATTTTATGAAAAATTCAAACATGATGAACTAAAACAAGCTGTTTTAAAAAATATAAAAGATGAAACTCTAACTATTTATAAGCAAGGTGATTTTGAAGATTTATGTAGAGGTCCTCACTTACCAAATACTAGAATGATTAGAAGTTTTAAGCTAACACGAGTTGCTGGTGCATATCTTGGTGGAGATGAAAAAAATGAGATGATTACAAGAATTTATGGTATCTCATTTTTTGATAAAAAAGCTCTAAATGACTATGTAACTATGATTGAAGAGGCGAAAAAAAGAGATCATAGAAAACTAGGAACTGAGCTTGAACTATTTACTTTTAGTGATGATGTTGGAGCTGGACTTCCACTTTGGCTTCCAAATGGAGCAAGACTTAGAAGTAAATTAGAACACCTTTTATATAAAGCTCACAGAGTTAGAGGTTATGAACCTGTTCGTGGACCTGAGATATTAAAATCTGAAATGTGGAAAATATCAGGACACTATGCAAACTATAAAGAGAATATGTACTTTACAACAATTGATGAGCAAGAGTATGGAATTAAGCCTATGAACTGCGTTGGTCATATTCAAATATTTAAAAATGATTTAGTTTCATATAAAGATTTGCCTCTTAAATTTTTTGAATATGGTGTTGTTCATAGACATGAGATGAGTGGAGCTATGCACGGATTATTTAGAGTAAGAGAGTTTACTCAAGATGATGCACATATTTTTTGTACACAAAATCAAGTTAAAGATGTAATATTTGAAGTTTTAGAGTTTGTTGATTCACTTTTAAAACTATTTGACTTTAAATATGAGATTGAAGTATCTACAAAACCAGAAAAAGCAATCGGTGATGATATTTTTTGGGAAAAAACAACTAAAGCTATTATGGATGCTTTGGATGAAAAAAATATCTCTTATGGTATTGATGAAGGTGGAGGAGCATTTTATGGTCCAAAAATCGATATAAAAATTCTTGATGCAATTGGTAGAAAATGGCAGTGTGGTACTGTGCAAATTGATATGAATTTACCTTCAAGATTTAAAGCTGAGTTTATTAACGACAAAGGTGAAAAAGAGCAACCTGTAATGATTCATAGAGCAATTTTGGGTTCATTTGAAAGATTTATTGGAATTTTAACAGAGCATTGTGCTGGTGAATTCCCATTTGCAATAGCTCCAACGCAAGTTATTTTTGTACCAATTGCAGAGCCTCATGTGGCTTATGCAAAAGAGTTAAAAAAAGAGCTTTTAGAAAATGGTATTGATTCAAGCATATATGATATGAATGAGAGTCTAAATAAAAGAATTAGAATGGCTGAAAAACAAAGAGTTCCTATGATTGTGGTACTTGGAGATGAAGAAGTTGCAAACAGTATGATAGCTTTAAGAGATAGAAGAAAAAGAGAACAATCAAATATAAGTAAAGATGAGTTTATAAACAATCTAAATAAAATAGTAAAAGGAAGTAAAATTTGAGTAAAGATAGAAGAAAAGATGATGTAATTATGAATGAGGACATCACAGCAAAAGAACTTAGATGTACAAGTGATAGTGGTGAAAACTATGGAATTATTCCAACTTCACAAGCTCTTGCACTTGCAGATGAAGTTGGACTAGATTTAGTTTTAATAGCTCCAGATGCAACTCCACCTGTTGCAAAAATTATGGACTATAGCAAATTTAAATATCAACAAGAGAAGAAGAAAAAAGAGGCTAAGAAAAACCAAAAAGTAATAGTGGTTAAAGAGATAAAACTATCTGTTAAAATCGCTGAAAATGATATTAGCTATAAAGTAAAACATGCTAGAGAGTTTTTAGAAGAAGGAAATCATGTTAAATTTAGAGTTTTTCTAAAAGGTAGAGAGATGTCAAATCCTGATGCTGGAGTTGAAGTTTTAAATAAAATTTGGACTATGGTTGAAGATATTGCAGTTATGGATAAAGAACCAAAACTAGAAGGAAGATATGTAAATCTTCTAGTGACTCCTAAAAAAGACTAAACTATTTAAATATAAAAGAGATTCTATCTCTTTTATACTCTCCTATTTTTAAACTTTTATTAATATATTTTTAAGTATAATGCAAAACTTTTTCATTATGAAAATGCAAATTTATATGAAAGGATTTCTTTATGCCAAAGATGAAAAGCGTTAAAGGTGCTGTTAAAAGATTCAAAGTAAAGAAAAATGGAACTATCAAAAGAGGTTCTGCTTTTAGAAGCCACATTTTAACTAAAAAAACTCAAAAAAGAAAAAGAAATTTGAGAGGACCACAAACTGTACATAGTACAAACTTAAATGGTGTTCTTTCAACTTTATGTTTAGCGTAATTACTAAAATTATTTAGTAATTTTGTCCCTCCAATTTATTGGACAAGTTCAGCAAATGCTGACACCTTATTAAAAATAATGGTAAAGAAAGGAAAAATATGCCAAGAGTAAAAACTGGTGTTGTAAGAAGAAGAAGACACAAAAAAGTATTAAAATTAGCAAGAGGTTTCTATAGCGGAAGAAGTAAACACTTTAGAAAAGCTAAAGAGCAATTAGAAAGAAGCCTTGTTTATGCTTATAGAGATAGAAGACAGAAAAAAAGAGATATTAGAAAGCTTTGGATTATAAGAATCAATGCAGCTTGTAGATTAAATGATATTAGCTACTCAAGATTTATAAATGGTCTTAGATTAGCTGGAATTGAACTAGATAGAAAAATTTTAGCAAATCTTGCTATGAATGATTCTGCTGCATTTGCAACTTTAGTTTCTCAAGCTAAAGCAGCTCTTAAATAATAAATTTGCAATAAATAATAAAAAAGGGAGGGTTTTAAAGCCCTCCCTTTTTTTATATCTGATTTATAAACAAGCCTTATTCTAAAGGCTCATTTACATCAATTTTACAACTATCTCCACTACACATAACATTTGCATCAAAATATAAGATTTCACTCATATCAATACCTGCTTTTTGTAATTTCATCCAAGCTTCCAAAGATCTTGATCCCGCAGTACAATGAAATACAACAGTTTTATCTTTTGGTAATTTTGCTAAAAGCTCTTTTGCACTCAGTTTTTCAGCTTCAATATTTATTGAACCTTTAATATTTCCCTTTTTAAAATCTTTAGCTGGTAAAACATTTACTATTTGAAGATTTTTTGGAACTTTATTCTCTAAAATAAGTGCTTTTAACCACTCACCATCAATAGTACCCTCATCGCTTCCAAGTTTTGCTCCATTTTTACTAAACTCTTTTTTCTCTTTTTTAGGTTTATTATCAATATTTTTAGAAGAACTTGCAGTTGTTGGAAGAGACTCTTTTTTCCATTGTGGAACTCCACCTGCATAAACAACTACATTTTTATAATCTAAATCATAAAGCTTTGATGCAACAATATGAGATTTTTCACAAATAAATCCTGAACAAAATACTAATATTTTTTCACTCTTATCTATAGGAAATCTTCCAACTAACTTATCAAAAGATGTATCAGGAATTGAGATGCTTCCAGGAATTGTCTCTTTTAAAAACATTGTATATGGTCTTGCATCTACTAAAAGCGCACTATTATTTTCAAAATATGTTTTTGCAACAATAGTTCCAACTTCTAAATAACTCTTTTTAGACCACTCAGGCTCACCAGCACTATAAACTTTAACATTTTTATGCCCTTTATTTTTTAATAAATTTGCTACAACTGGACTTTTTATACAGTTATAACCACCACAAAAAACAATTAACTCTTTACTTTTATCCAAAGTTGATATCTGTTTATAATCCTCTTCAAAACTACTATCTTGAATATTTAAACTTGATGGAATTGTTCCTCTTTGATATTTTGCAGCTGGTCTTGCATCAATTAAAACTGCTTCAACAGAACCTCTATTTCCAACTCCAATAGCTTTTTTTACATAATTAAAATCAACCTCTTTAAGTTTATACTTTTGTATCAACTCTTTTACTTCACTTGTAGGCTCCTTTAAAGCACCAACTTCATTTGCATTTAAAAATACAAACATACTTAAAAACAGTAAAGCACTCAATAATTTTCTCATTTTAACTCCTTTTTTAAATTTTATTTTTTAAGCTCTTCCGCTTAACATTCCATACATTGTCATTGGTTTTAACATATAAACTTTTAGTAACCACCATATCCATCTCTCTTGAGTTGGATCCAATGGAAACGATGGTGCTGGTTTTGCACTCCAATTAAACTCAGCTAGCATAACTTTTCCAATATCTGTAATTAATGGACAAACTGTATATCCATCAAATTTAGAGCTTAACTCTTTTCCTTCCATTGCTGAAATTAAGTTATCTACTAAAACTTTATACTGTTTTCTTACAGTTCCACCTGTTTTCCCCATAGGAACAGCAGCAATATCACCTAATGAGAATATATTTTTATACTTAACATGTTGCAAAGTCTCTTTATCTACTGGAACCCAACCTCTAGCAGATCCTATTGCCGATTTTCCTATCTCATCAGGTGCTTTTTGTGGTGGTGTTATGTGTAAAAAATCATAAGAAACTTCAATCTTTTCACTCTTTTTAATAACTTCATGCTCTTCTAAATCAGGGTCATAAGCACCTTTTTCTTCCCAATGTTTATTAAAAATTGCTATTTTATTTGCTACATTTACTTCAACTAAATTATGATTTAAATGCCAATTCATATCTCTTGCAATAAACTGTTTCTCAATAGCATCAGCGTACTCTTTAACACCAAATAATCTTCCACTATCATCATAATAATCTAATGAAACATTTGCTCTAGCTTTTGCTTCATTTAATCTTGAATTCATAAGATACATAACTTTTTTTGGTGCACCTCCACATTTTACAGCTGTATTTGGAGCTGTATAAACTGCTTTTAGCTTCTCACCATTTTTTGCTCTTTGAATAAATTTTTGTGTCTCTTTCCACATATTTTCAGCAGTTTGAATATTGTAAACTGAAGTTATTGAATTATTGTTAAAAACATTTAATATTTTAGAAGCATCACCATTTGTATAAGCTTCTCCAATATCTTCTAAACCTTTTATTGCAGCAAAATCAAGTTTAACTCCAGCAGCAACAACTAAAAAATCATATTTTACAACTTCACCTGAAGACAGAGTAAGTTCATTTGAATCTGGATTAAAATCCACCGCAATATCAGAAATAAGTTTTACACCTTTTGGGAAAAAATCTTTAGTTTCATAAGTTAAATGATCTTTTGAATCATAAACTCCTGATGCCAAAAGTGTAGTTCCAGCTTGATATGATACAGATTTAGAATTTGGTTCAATTACAGTAATATCAGGATCTGTTAAACTATTTGCTAATCTAGCAGCAGTAGAAATACCAGCTAATCCTCCACCAACAATTACAATTTTTCCTTTTGCTTCACTAGCATTTACAACAGTTGCGGCACTAGCTTCTGTTCCTCCAGCTAAAAATGCTGCTCCACCAAGACCTGCTAGCTTAAACGCCTCTCTTCTTGAAATTCCAGCTTTTTTTAACTCACTATCTATTACTTCAAATGCTTTTTCAAACTCTTTATTTCTCATTTAACTCTCCCTTAAAAAATATAATGATGATATCCAATAAATTATAATAAATTACTTACTAATTATAAGTTATTTTTAATCTTATTTATTTGATTAAATTATAATTTAAAGCTTTTTCATACTCATTTTTATTATTTATATTTATAAACTCATTTTCATCATCAAAATTTATAATTTGATATTTTGATTTTTTTACTAAATAGTTTATTTTATGGATATCATCTTTTATCATTTTTTCAATAGTTTCATTTAAATTATTTGAAAATACTCCACAAAGATTGTGAGTTTTTTCTAGTGTTTGTGCAATGGTTATTTCAAAATTATTTGAAGAGTTTATTAGTTTTTCTATTGTTTCTATTTTTACAAATGGGGTATCAACTGTTATTATAAAAACTTTTTCATCATCTAAAGTTTCAAATATAGTTTGTAACGCTAGAATTGGAGAGTAGATAGTTTGATTTTTATCTATTATTAGTTTTGTTTTATCATCTAAAAAATCAAATTTATCTATTTTTGAAGAGATATAAATATCTTTAAAATATGGTTTTAATCTTTCATATTGGAACTCTATTAAAGAGCTTGAAGAAGAAAATGGAAGAAGAGATTTATCCTCTCCCATTCTTGAGCTTTTTCCTCCACTTAAAATAACACAAGCTATTTCAAATGGCTTTATATTCATATTATAAGCTTCTAGGATCTGTAATATATCCGCTAATTGCACTTGCAGCTGCAACAGCACTATTTGCTAAATAAATTTTTGAGCTTCTTGAACCCATTCTTCCAACAAAGTTTCTATTTGTTGTTGAAATACATACTTCACCATCTCCTAAAATTCCCATATATCCACCTAAACATGCACCACAAGTTGGATTTGAAACAACTGCTCCTGCATCAACTAAAGTGTCAATATAACCTAGTTTTGTAGCATCTCTTAATATTTTTTGTGTTCCTGGAGTTAAAATAAGTCTTACATGTCTTGCAACTTTTTTATCTTTTAAGATTTCAGCAGCAACTTTAAAATCACTTAATCTTCCATTTGTACAGCTTCCAATAAATACTTGATCAACTCTTATATTATCACTTACTGCTTGAGAAACACTGTGTCCATTTGATGGTAAAAATGGATATGCAATTACTGGTTCAAGTTTTTCAACATCAATCTCTATTACTTGACAGTAAGTTGCATCCTCATCGCTATAGTGGATTTTTGGTTCAGCTCTTAATCCATTGTTATTTTTAGAAACTGTATCTAAAAACTCTTTTGTAATATCATCATATGCAACAATTCCATTTTTAGCCCCTGCTTCAATAGCCATATTACATAAAGAGAATCTATCATCCATACTTAAATATTTGATTGTATCACCTGTGAACTCTAAAGCTTTATATAAAGCTCCATCAACACCTAAAATTCTAATAATCTCTAAGATTAAATCTTTCCCTGTTACAAATGGTGCTGGTTTTCCTTTAAATACAACTTTGATTGATTCAGGAACTTTAAACCAGTTTCCACCTGTAATCATTCCAAAAGAGATATCTGTACTTCCCATTCCCGTACTAAATGCTCCTAAAGCACCATGCGTACATGTATGTGAATCTGCTCCAATAATAACATCACCTGGAATTACTAAACCTTTTTCAGGTAAAAGCGCATGCTCAATTCCCATATCTTTTTCATCAAAAAAGTTTTTAAGATTGTGTTTATAAGCAAAATCTCTTGAAATTTTTGCTTGATTTGCACTTGCAATATCTTTTGCAGGAATAAAGTGGTCTAAAACTATTGCAAATCCATCTGGATTTGCTAATTTTTCAAAACCACCATCTTCAAAAGCTTTTATTGAAATTGGAGTTGTAATATCATTTCCAATTACCATATCAATTGGACTTCTTACAATCTCTCCAGCAAAAACTTTTTTACCTACATGTTCACTAAATATCTTCTCTGTAATTGTTTGACCCATTTTTTATCCTAATTAATTTTTATTTTTTAAAAAATTTAGCATCGATTATAACTAAATTTGTTTAAGCTTTTTCTTTTAGCTTTTTATCTCTTCTACTTTCAGCAATTTGCATATAAATTATAATTGCAACAGATAAGTTAATCATTACATCAGCAAAATTAAAAATTGCAAACTCAAAACCATAGTGCCAGTAAAAATAGTCAACAACAGCACCATAAGTAAATCTATCTAAAATATTTGATAACCCTCCAGCTGCTAATAGAGCAATTGCTATGTAATATTTATAAAAAATATCTCTATTTTTTAATAAATATATAAATCCAATCAAAACTATAATAAGTTGAATATATTTTAAATATGTATCTAAAAAAGAGAACATAGAAAAAGCAACACCATAGTTATATGCTAACTTTAAACTCATCACGCTTCCATTTGCATCCCATCCAAAATTTGCAAAACCAAACTTAACAATTTGATCAATTATAAAAACTGTTATGAAAATAGTAAGAGCTATTTTTATCTCTTTTCTCATTTTATAGCTCTTTTTTAAAAAACTCAACTAAAAGATTCATTGAGTTCTCAACATCTTTTTTATTTTTACCTTCAAGCAAAAGTCTAATTTTATTCTCTGTTCCAGAGTATCTTATTAAATCTCTAATTCCTTTTTCTCTTATTGGTTTTAAAATCTCTTCTAAACCTTTAATATTTTTAAGTGGAATTTTCTCATTTACTTTTAGATTTACTAAAATCTGAGGATAGAGAGAAAATGGATTTAAAATTTCACTAGCTTTTTTCTTAGATTTAATTATTAAAGCTAAAACTTGAAGTGCAGAGGCTAATCCATCTCCTGTTTTTGCTGCATCTGAAAAGATTATATGTCCACTTTGTTCTCCACCAAAATTTAAACTATTCTCTTTCATAACTTCAAGTACATATTTATCTCCAACATCACTTCTTAAAAGTTTAATTTGGTTTTGATTTAAATAGTCCTCTAAAGCTTTATTTGACATAACAGTTGCAACACAAGAGTCACCTTTTAAAAGTTTCTCATTTTTTAAATATACACTTAAAGCACCTATTAATTTATCGCCATCAACAATTTCACCTTTTTCATCAACAACAACAAGTCTATCTGCATCTCCATCAAGTGCAAGTCCAATATCAGCTCTATACTCTTGAACTAATTTTGCAACATTTTCAGGATGCATAGCTCCACAATTATCATTTATATTAAATCCATTTGGTTTATTATTAATTGTAATTACATCAGCACCAAGCTCTTCTAAAATTGTAGGAGCAACTTTATATGCAGCACCATTTGCACAATCAAGAACAATTCTAAGACCTTTTAGTGTTAAATCTTTAGGAAAAGAGCTCTTAATTGAAACAATGTATCTTCCAATAACATCATCTATTCTTTTAGAAGAACCAATATCTTTTCCAGTTGCTTGATTTGATTGTAATTGCTCACAGTTATTAAAAATCTCTTCAATAGATTTTTCTGCTTCAACACTTAGTTTATCTCCATGATTATCAAAAAATTTTATACCATTATCTTCAAATGGGTTGTGAGATGCACTTATCATAATTCCAGCATCACATCTCATACTCTCTGTTAAATAAGCAATTGCAGGAGTTGGCATAGGTCCAATTTGAATAACATCATATCCAACTGATGTAAGACCACTTACAAGTGCATTTTCAATCATATAACCACTTCTTCTAGTATCTTTTCCTACAAGTATCTTATTTGTAGTTGAGTGCTTTCTAAAGTGAATCCCAGCGGCTTGTGCAAGTTTTATAACAGTAATTACATCTAAAAACTCTCCAGCTTTTCCTCTAACTCCGTCTGTTCCAAATAGTTTCATTAAATCTTCCTAAAATTAAACTCAATTTAAGTTATTTTGGGTAGTATTCTATCCTTTAAAAATTTACAAAGAGGTTAAAAAAATGGCAAATCATAAATCTTCTGAGAAGAGAGCTAGACAAACATTAGTAAAAACTATAAGAAACAGATTTTACAAAACAAGAATCAAAAATATCACTAAAGATGTTTTAAGTGCAGTAGAGAGTGCAGACAAAGAAAAAGCTGTTGAAGCTATGAAAGTTGCAAACAAATATATTCACCACTGCGTTTCTAAAGGTATTTTAGCAAAAGGTACAGCTGCTAGAAAAGTAAGTAGACTTCAATTAAAAGTAAATGCTATATAATTTATGCTAAAAGACAAACTCCAACCATTTATTGCTAGATTTGATGAGATAACTCAATCTTTAATGAGTCCTGATATAACTAGCGATATTAAAAGAATGACATCTTTATCAAAAGAGCAATCAAGTATTGAACCAATTGTAGAAAAAGCAAAAGAGTACATAAAAGTTCTTGAAGATATTGAAGAGAATAGATTAATGCTTGATGATAATGAACTTGGAGATTTGGCAAAAGAAGAGTTAAAAGAGCTTGAGCTAAAAAAACCAGTTTTAGAAGATGAGATAAAAGTTTTAATGATTCCAAAAGATCCAAATGATGATAGAAATATCTATTTGGAGTTAAGAGCAGGAACAGGTGGAGATGAAGCTGCACTTTTTGTTGCTGATTTGTTTAGAGGCTATTTAAGATATGCTGAAAACAATAATTGGAAAGTTGAAATTATGAGCTCAAGCGATAGTGAAGCTGGTGGTTACAAAGAGATTGTAATCTTAGTAAAAGGTGATCATGTTTACTCAAAACTAAAATTTGAAGGTGGAACTCACAGAGTTCAAAGAGTTCCAGCAACAGAGTCTCAAGGAAGAGTTCACACATCTGCTATAACAGTTGCTGTTATGCCAGAAGTTGATGATGTTGAAGTTGAGATAAGTGAGAGTGATTTAAAGATCGATGTAATGAGAGCTAGTGGAAACGGTGGTCAATCTGTTAATACTACAGATTCTGCTGTAAGAATTACTCATATTCCATCTGGTATTGTTGTAACAAACCAAGACCAAAAGTCTCAACATAAAAATAAAGAGAGAGCCATGAAGGTTCTTAAAGCAAAGCTTTATGAAATTGAGATGGAAAAAAAGATGGAAGCAGAGGGTGCTAATAGAAAAGAGCAAGTTGGAACTGGTGACAGAAGTGGAAGAATTAGAACTTATAATTTCCCACAAAATAGATTAACTGATCATAGAATCAACTTAACTCTTTATAGACTTGATTACATTTTGCAAGATGGTTTGTTTGATGAAGTGATTGATCCTCTTATTGCTGATCATCAATCAAGACTAATTGAAGCAAACGGTTTATAAATTTAAGCTATTTCACTCTAGTTTAGAGTAGAGATAGCTTTTATTTTTTAAGCATAAAAAAAGCCCAACTCCTAGGAGCTGGGCTTTTTTATTGGAAATAACAAATCTTACAATCTTGATTCGTATCTTCTTAGCATATATAATTTTTTAAGCATTTTCTTTCTAGCAGAAATTTTTTGTTTCTTTCTAATCTCTGTCATAGGCTCGAAATATCTTCTTGCTCTAGTTTCAGTTACGATTAGGTTTCTGTCGCATTGCTTTTTAAATCTTCTATACGCTTCGTCAAACGATTCGTTATCTTTAACTTTAATGCCTGGCACTAAAATCACCCTCTTTCTTTTTAAATTTGAGCTTAGATTATATTTAAATAAATCTTAATATCTATTTAACCTATCTTGATATAAAATAATTGTTTTAAATAAAAGGAATATATTTTGAATTTAACACATATTGATGAGAATAATAGACCAAAAATGGTAGATGTTTCTGATAAAAATGATACAAAAAGAGTTGCAGTTGCAAGTGGAAAAATAACTATGAGCAAAGAGGCATTTGACGCAATTAAAAATAATATTGTAAAAAAAGGACCTGTTCTTCAAACAGCAGTTGTTGCAGCTATTATGGCAACAAAAAAAACAAGTGATTTAATACCTATGTGTCACCCTCTTTTATTAACAGGAATAAATTGTGATATTGAAGAGTTTGAAAGTGAACATAGCTTCAAACTATTTGTAACTGCAAAACTAAATGGGCAAACTGGAGTTGAAATGGAGGCATTAACAGGTGTTAGTGTTGGTCTTTTGACAATTTATGATATGGTAAAAGCTATTGATAAATCAATGGTAATTTCAGATATTCAGCTTGAGAGAAAAAGCGGTGGTAAAAGTGGAGATTTTGTAAGATGATAGATTTAAGTAATAAAAAATTGGAACTAAATTATCCATGCACTTGGGAGTATAAACTTGTTGTTTTAGAAAGTTGTAATATTAAAAAGTGTGTAAAAGAGATAGTTTTAGAGAGAGCTCATACTATTAAAACATCAAAAACTAGCGCAAAAGGTAAATTTAAAAGCTACAATTTAGAGCTTATTGTTCATAATGAAGATGATAGAGTTGAACTTTTTAGACTTCTTGGTGAGCATAGTGATATAAAAATGGTTTTATAAAAATATACCAACTGATAAAATAACTCTACAAAAAAGCCTTTTTATATTATAAGATAAAATAAAAAAGGCTTTATTATGATTTTGGGAGTTTCTTCTTGTTTGTTGGGAAATATGTGCAGATATGATGGTCATGGTGCAAAAGATGAGTTTGTATTTAGTAGTTTAAAAGAGCATTTTACTCTTTTGCCTTATTGTCCTGAGAACTCTATTTGGAACTCTCCTAGAGATGCTATTAGACAAGTATCAATTGATGGTGAAGTTAAAATATTTACATCTACAAAAGAGCCAAAAGATGTTACAAATATTTTAGAAGAAGCTTGTCAAAAAATGGCTTTAAAAGCTAGTAGTGATGAGTTGTGTGGATTTGTTTTAAAATCGGCATCTCCATCTTGTGGAATGGAGAGAGTTAAGGTTTATCAACCTTTAAATGCACCATCAATTAAAAATGGAGTTGGGATTTTTGCTAAAGAATTAAAAAAAATATTGCCAAATCTTCCAATTGAAGAAGAGGGAAGATTAAATGATGCTTGGCTTAGAGAGAACTTCTTAATGCAAGTTTACGCATATAGTGATTTAAAAAATTTACTAAAAAAAGAGAAAAAAATATCAAACTTAATAGAGTTTCACACATCTTACAAATATTTAATCTACTCAAAATCTCAAAACTCATATAAAATCTTAGGAAAAATAGTAGCAAATAATCAGAAAAAAACTATCGAAGAGCTTTATAATGATTATGAAGCAGAGTTTTTAAAAGCGATAGCTATAAAATCAACTCTAAATAAAACTTATAATATTTTGCTTCATATTTTTGGATACTTTAAAAAACATATAACAAAAGAGGAAAAAGTTGATATTTTAGAAGCTATGTATGATTTTAAAAATAGAGTTATTCCACTTATTGGTGTAATTAAAATTTTTAATATCTATATAAATAGATTTGATATAGCTTATTTAAAAGGGCAAAAATTCTTAAATCCATATCCATCAAAATTAGCTCTTAGAAGTGATTTAAAGGCATATAAGTGAAGCAGATTTTATGGTTTAGAAGAGATTTAAGAGTAGTTGATAGTGAAATATTAGCAAATGCAAAAGGTGAAGTCTTACCAATATTTATTTTTGATAAAAATATTTTACAAAATCTTCCAAAAGATGATAAAAGAGTTACATTTATCTATAAAAGTGTAATTGATTTAAAAGAGAGTTTAAAGAGTATTGGACTTGATTTAGCAATATTTTTTGATACTCCAAAAAATGTATTTACAAAATTAAAAGAGTATAAGTTTGATGAGATTTTAACATCTGTTGATTTTGATTTTTATGCAAAAAAAAGAGATGAAGAAGTTGAAAAAATAATACCTCTTAGAAGATTTTTGGACTCATATTTAATTAATCCAAAAGATATTTTAAAAAGTGACAAAACTCCATATAAAGTTTTTACCCCTTTTTACAACTATTTAGAACCACTTCATCAATCAAATCATATAGAAGAGTTTGAAGTTTCAAAAGAGATAAAAAAAGCCAATTTTGATTATGATTTTTTTCCTAGTTTAGAGGATTTAGGATTTCAAAAACAGAATTTACCTAATTTTTTATATAAAAGTCTGGATGAGTTAATATATAATTTTTCAAAAAAAATAGGAAATTATCAAGAAAATAGAGATTTTTTTCATCTTGAGGCTGGTTCAAATTTAAGTGTACATTTAAGATTTGGAGTTGTATCTGCTAAAATGGTTTTTAATAAAATTAAAAAACTACAAGCACCAAAAAAAGAGATAGATTTTTTTATAAGAGAGCTTATTTGGAGAGAGTTTTACAACTATATATTGTATCATTTTCCAAAATCACAATTTGAAAATCTAAATGGTATAAAAGTAACTTGGAATAAAAATGAAGAGGATTTTAAAAAGTGGTGCGAAGGGAATACTGGAGTTCCTATAATTGATGCTAGTATGAGATATTTAAATCAAACAGGGCTTATGCACAACCGTTTAAGAATGATTGTGGCTTCATATTTGGTAAAAAATCTTTTAATAGATTGGAGAAAAGGTGAAGAGTATTTTGCTCTTAAATTTCTTGATTATGAAGCAAGTTCAAACATAGGTTCTTGGCAGTGGGCTGCTAGTACAGGAGTTGATGCAGTGCCTTATTTTAGAGTTTTTAATCCATATTTACAATCAAAAAAATTTGATAGTGAAGCCTTATTTATAAAAAGTGTTTTAAAAGAGTTAAAAGATGTAGAACCAAAAAAAATACATAGTGAAAATGCTCTTCAAGATGATATTTTTTTAAACTATCCAAAACAAATTGTAACAATTGATTTTTCAAGAAATAGAGCTATTTTGGAGTTTAAAAGGGCAAATAGTGAAAAAAATTGATTTAGCTGTTATTGGAAGTGGAATTGGTGGAAGTTTAATATCTATTTTAAATAAAGATAAAAATTTAGTTCTATTTGAAAAAGATAAAAATCTAGGAGGAACTGCATCTACATTTAAAAGATTTGGAAACTATTTTAATAGTGGTGCTACAACTTTTGTAGGATATGAAGATAATCATATTTTAAAAGATATGTTTGATAGTGCAAATTTTGTGCCTGATTTAATACAAAGTTCATATGCATATAGAACTATTATAAATGGAAAAGTAATTGATAGAAAAACAGATTTTGAAGAGTTTATAGATAGTTTAGATACTGTTTTTTACAATAAAAACAATAGATATTTTTGGCAAACCCTAAAAGATATTGATGAGAGATTTTGGAGATTAAAAGATATATATTTTGCAAAATATAGTTTAAACTCTTACTTGAAAACTCTAAAAACAGTTGAAACTCTTTTTAAAGAGTATAAATTTTTGATGTTTAAAAGTGCAAAAAGTTTTATAAAAGAGGTTTTAGGCGATATTTCAAAAGAGTATCAAGATTTTATAGATGCTCAACTTCAAATAACTCTTCAATCAAATTCAAAAGATATTCCACTTCTATCTTTTGCAATTGCTTTATCATACCCTTTTCATAAGATTTTTTATGCAAATGGTGGAATGGGAAAACTGTTTGATGATATGCTAAAGGATATAGATGTAAAAAAAAGTGAAGAGATAAAATATATAAAAAAGGAGAGAGATTTTTATAGATTATTCTCTTCAAAAGATGAGTATTTAGCTTCAAAAGTTGTTTTAAATGCTCCTGTTTTTGAGTGTAGCAATATCTTTTTAGATGATGATATTAAAAAATATTATAGTAAATTTGAGTTTTATGATCAAAGTGCTTTTGTGATTTATCTAAAAATCGATTCACAAAAAGAGTTTTTAAATCACTATCAAATTATTTTAAAAGATACCATTCCAAATTGTGTATCAAATAGTTTTTTTGTATCTTTTAGCCATAAAGATGATGAAAAACTTTCAAAAAATGGTTATTCTGTGACAATTTCATCTCATACAAAGGCTCTTTTTTGGGATAGTTTAAAAAAAGATGAGTATGAAAATCAAAAAGAGATTACAACAAAATTTATAATTGATGAGTTATTAAAAAATATTTCAGATATTAAAAAAGAGGATATTAAACTAGAGTTTAGTGCAACTAGTAAAACTTTTAAAAGATATATAAATAGATTTAATTGTGGAGCAACACCTTTAAATCTTAAAAATATTTTTAAAATTCCAAGTTCAACTACACCTTTTAAAAATTTATATAATATTGGCGATTCTGTTTTTGCAGGACAAGGATGGCCAGGAGTTGCCCTAGGAGTTAAGGTTTTAAACCAAAACTTAATTTAGATAAGATATAACAAATAATAAAAGGTTTGAAATGCTAAAAAATGAACTCAAAATATTGCCAAAAGATTGGATAAATATTTTAATAATTGGAATACTCTTTGGTTTTTTTCAATCTTTGATTTTCTATTTTTTAAATGAAAATTTACAAACAATTTCAACAATTGTGTTTAGTATTAGCACAGCTTTTTTTATAGCTATTTTTGCAATGATTTTAATAACTCTTTCAAATAGATATTTTCTTCCAAAAATAGATAAAAAATATTGGTATGTAATTAGTCTTTCTTTCTCATTTTTATCTGGATTTTTAGGGTTTTTAGTTCCATATTTCATCTTTATTGATACAAAATTTGAAGTTATAGTTTTAATAAGCACTTTTTGGTTTAATATTTCAGTTGTTGTTGGATTTTTAACTCTTTTAATAGCTTTGATTTTGCATCAATTTGTATCTTTGAAAAATAAAAATAGTCAAATAGAAAAAGAGATTTTGGAGTCTAAGCTTAAATCTTTAGAAAATGAGTTAAATCCACATTTTTTATTTAATGCTCTAAACTCAGTTTCACAACTAATTTATAGTGATAAGCAAAAAGCCGAAAATGCAGTTTTACAGCTGTCAAAATTTTTAAGAAATGCCATAAATAAAGAGAGTTTAGTTACACTTGAAAATGAGATTTTAATGGTTAAAACTTATGTAAATATTGAAAATATAAGATTTGATAATAAAATTGTTTTACACATAGATGATTACTCAAATTTGCAACTAGAAAAAATACCAAAATTTTCAATCCAACTTTTAGTTGAAAATAGTATAAAACATGGATATTTGGGAAAAGAGTTGAATATTTATATTAAATTTGACAAAAATTCTATAACGGTTTTAAATGATGGTAAAAAAAGCTTAAACATAAAGTTTAAAACAGGTCTATCAAACCTACAAAATAGATTAAGACTATTAAATATAGGAGAGCTTGAAACTTCTATAAAAGATGAGAATATGGCTTTTTCTATTATTTTAAAAAAGGATAAAAATTGAAAGTATTAATAGTAGATGATGAGAGTTTGGCACTTGCTAGATTAAAAAGAGTCTTAAATGATAACAATATTTTTGATATAGTTGAATTTAGCGACCCTTTAGAAGCAATTAAAGAGATTTCAAAAACAAAATTTGATGCTGCTTTTTTGGATATCTCTATGCCAAATTTTAGTGGTTTGGAATTAGCTGAGCTAATACTTAATATTGAGCCAAAAACTTTTATAGTGTTTCAAACTGCTTATGAAGAGTATGCTTTGGATGCTTTTAAAAAAGGTGGAATGGGATATTTGTTAAAACCTATTGAAGATATTGAGCTAAAAAAAATATTGGAAAAAATATCTTTGTATAGAGATGAAAAAAAAGATAGTTCAAAAAAGATATTAGGAAAAATCTCAGATAAAATCTACTTAGTTGAGATGGATGATATTTTTTATATAAAAGCTGATTTAGATGAGATTATTATACGAACTAAAGAGAATTTTGTTTATGCAAAAAAGAAGATTGGGGATTTAGAAGAGATATTAATAGATAAAAACTTTTTCAGAGTTCACCGTTCATATATTGTAAATGTTGATAAGATAAAATCTATAAAGAGTGTTGAGCAATCAAAGCTTGAGATATATTTTAATGGAATTGATGAGTTTATTGTTAGCTCAAAAGATGGGGCAAAAGAGTTTAGAGAGTATTTGGATAAAAAAAGTGTATAAAGAGTCACAAAAATAGTACCAAAATATTAAAAAACTTACTAAAATTTAAAAAATAAAGGAGTAATAATGCCAACAGGTTCTTGTATAAAGTGTCAAACTCTACCAATTTTAAATGATAGTAGTTCAAAACTTATTATTGCTTTTGAAGTTTTAGAGTTATCAAAAAAATTTATAAAATATTTGGAAGATGAAGAGATAAATTATAAAAAAGAGGATAGCTTGACTATTATCATTCAAACATCTTCACTTTTTACTTTTTTAGGTAATCTTCTTTCAAAAGATATTTTTAAAAAACATGAAAGAGAGTCTATTTATCTTTTAAGTTTAAAAGAAAATGAAGAGTTTAACTTCTCAAAGATTAGAGAAGTTAAGAGTTTAGAGAAGTTTAAAAATCAAATCTCAGCTCAAGAGTTATCATCTTTACTCTCAAAAGGTGGATTAACAGCACATTTTCAACCAATTTTAGATGTACAAAGCAATACAATTTATGGTTATGAAACTCTTGCTAGAGGGGTAAATGAAGATGGAACACTAGTTTATCCAGATAAGCTTTTTACTTGGGCAAAAGATGGTGATATGCTTTTTTACTTAGATAGAGCTTGTAGAGAGAGTTCACTAAAAACTGCTGCTATTAAAAATATTAGAGCAAAAGTTTTTATAAACTTTATTCCAACAGCAATTTATGATCCAAATCACTGTTTACAATCTACTGTAAAATGGGCAAAATCTTTAGAGTTTGATCCAAAAAATATTATATTTGAAGTTGTTGAGAGTGAAAATATAGAAGATATTGAACACTTGAAAAATATTTTAAATTTTTATAAATCAAAAGGTTTTATGGTAGCTTTAGATGATGTTGGAAGTGGATACTCATCTTTGAATATGATTGTTCAGCTTCTACCTGATATTGTAAAAGTTGATAGAGAAATAATAAAAGATATTGATAAAAACAAAGCAAATCAATCTGTTTTTAAAGCTATTGTAAATATTGCAAAAGATAACGATATTATTGTTTTAGCAGAAGGTATTGAGACGAAAGAGGAGTATTTATACTTAAAAGACAACGGTGCTTCATTGGCTCAAGGTTACTACTTTGCAAAGCCATCTTCGGAGCCAATTAGAAAAATTAAATTTTAAGGAGTTTTTATGTTAAAAGAGATTTTATTTACAGGACTTGGTGGAGCGTTGCTTTTAAAAGAAAAAGTTGAAGAGGAGTTAAAAACTCTTGAGGAAAAAGGAAAAATTAAAACTAGCGATGCAAAGAGTTTTTTGGAGTCTTTAGAACAAAAAGGAAAAGATGAAGATGAGAGAATTAAATCTAAGATAAAAGATATGTTTAAAGAGGTTTTAGACGAACTAGGAGTTGCTACAAAAGCTGATTTAGAGAAGTTAAAAGAGGATTTAAAATAAAAACTTTTTATATCTATCTTAAACTTTTTTCACCTTTTAGAGTCTATTTAATATTTAGATTCTTACTATCTCTTTTTTTACTTATTAAAAAAAGGGATAGTTTTTTGGGTCTTAAAGCTTTAAATCCAAAGAAACTAAAAGAGGCAATATTTTATTTAGGAGCTAGTTTTATAAAACTTGCACAAGTTTTAGCAACTAGATCTGACTTTTTTTCAAAAGAGTATTTAGATGAGTTAAAAGAGCTTCATGACAAGCTTCCAAAAATGTCTAAAGCTGATTTTGAAGATGTTTTTAAAGAGTCTTTCAAGCAAGAGTGTTTTAAAAAGTTTGAAAATGAGCCAATTGCAAGTGCTTCTATTGGTCAAGTTCATATTGCCCATTTGAGCGATGATACAAAAGTTGCTGTAAAACTTAGAAGAAAAAATATTGAAAAACAAGTAAGAGTTGATATAAAAATATTAAACTTCTTCAATAAACTTTTTAGACCACTTTTTTCATATTACACAAAAAACTCAATTGATGCTGTTATAAATGAGTTTTCAAGTATGATAAAAGATGAGACAAATCTATCAATAGAGCTTGAAAATTTAAAAAAGTTTTCTACTACATATAAAGATAGTGGTGTTTTATTTCCAAAACCTTATGAAGAGTTTTGTTCTCAAAGTGCTATTGTTATGAGTTTTATGGATGGTTTTAGATTTGATGATAAAAAATCTTTAGAGAAATATGATATCGATTTTAAACAAATTATCTCAAAACTTGTAAACTTCTACACAGAGCAGATGCTAATAAATGGATATTTTCATGCCGACCCACACCCTGGAAACTTGCTTGTAAACACAAATGGAGAGTTAATCTTACTTGATTTTGGAATGGTAAAAAATATACCAAATGAATCAAGAGTTGCGATAATTGAGCTAATTGATGGTGCAAATAGAGGTGATTTTGAAACTTTTGTAAGAGCAAACAAAAAACTTGGAACTATTAGTTATGAAGCACCTGAAGCTTTGATGGTTGAGTTTAGTCAAAAGATGTTTGAAATTTTTTCAAACGATAATTTATCTAGTGAATCTATGCAAAAATTAGCATTTGAAGTTTTAGAAAGCACTAGAGATTTACCTTTTAAACTTCCAAGCGATGCTGTTTATATTTTAAGAGTTAGTGCAATAATTGAAGGATTAGGCACAACTTATATAGAAAATTTTAATGGTGTAAAAGATATTTTACCAATTTTAAAAGATAATCTTCCAAAAGCTTTAGGAGTTAAAACTACAATTTCTCAAATTGTTTTAGATGAGCTAGAATCATTTCCAAAATTTATAAAAAATCTAAAACAACTAGTTGCAAAAGGTTCAAAAGGTGAGCTTGAAGTACAAGTAAATAAAGAGCAACTAGAGTTTATAAAAAAAGATTTAAAAGAGTATTTTAGCTCACACTTAAAATCTCTATCATTTATTTTATTTGGGATATTTTTGATTTTTTATGATGAAAATCTAAAAAATATCGCTTTGATTTTAGTCTCTTTTGGATTTTTAAGAGTTTGGTTTATTAAATAGATTAATTTTTAAACTCACTCATATAAGTTCTATATAAAAGTGGCACAATTTGAGTTAAATTTTTCTTCATTTTTTACAATACCTGAACTTAAAAATAGTCCCTCTATATAATTTCTTTTGTAAAATTAATTGTGATGTCTGCTAGTTCTCTTAGGCTAAAAACAGCTCTTGGAATATCATTTGAACTACAAGATAGATTATATTTCGCACTATTTGCTAAAATTTCCATTTTTTCATAAGTTGATTTTATTTATTTTAATTGTATATTTGTAGCTTTTTACTGTTTGTTTATCTATGAATTAACATTAAAATTATACAAATAAAATATTTATTGATATATAATCTATTTCAAATTATTTAGAATAAAAAGGGGTTTATATGAAAAAATATTTAAATATTGTGCTATTTTTAATAGTTTCACTATTTTTTGTATCTTGTGCAACAAAAGAGCCAACAGACTTAAAAACTGTACAAAAAGTAGATTTACAAAAATATCTTGGAGATTGGTATGAGATTGCTAGATATGAGCATAAGTTTCAAAAAGATTGTAAAAATGTAAAAGCAAACTACTCTTTAAGAGATGATAATAAGATTCAAGTTGTAAATAGTTGTACAAAAATAACTACAAATGAGTTTAAAGATGCTAAAGCTGTTGCTTACAGTGTTGATGAGACAAATAGTAAGTTAAAGGTTAGTTTTTTTAGACCATTTTATGGAGATTATTGGATTTTGGATTTAGATGAAAATTATAAATATGCAATTGTTGGAACTCCTTCAAAAGAGTATTTATGGATTTTATCAAGAGAAAAATCTATGGATAAAAAGACTTTAAATATCTTACTAGAAAAAATTACAAATATGGGATTTGATAAAACAAAACTTATCTACACAATTCAGGAGTAGTTTATCTATTTTGATAAACAAAAAGCAGTTGAGTTTAACAAAAATAGAAAAAGAGTTATTTCCAAAATTGGAAATAACTTTAATTAAAACTCAACAAGCTCTTTTTTAAATAGCTCTTGATTTAATTTTTTAATTGTTGTTTGATAAGCTTTCTCTATTTTTTCGCTATCATCCTCTTTAACAAGAGATTTTATCTCATCAATAGTTTTACCCTCTTCAAAAGCAACAAATATTTTATACTCTTTTTTTGTAAACTTTCTTTTTAAAACCTCTTGAAGCTCCTCTTCACTCTTTAGAGTTCCTACAAGTTTTTTTATATGTTTATTTATTGAATTTTCAAAATTCATAATTTTGTTTTCCTTTTTTAATTTATCCATTTTTTTAAATTTTCTATATCTTTATGAGAAGTCATATCAAGCATAACAGGTGTAATAGATACATAACCATCTTTTATCGCTTCAAAATCACAAGAGCTATCAGGACTTGCTCTCCAAATGAGAGGATGAAGTCCAATCCAATAATACTCTTCTCCTCTTGGATTTGTGTGTCTATGAGCATCATTTCCATACTCTCTATATCCAGCTTTTGTAATTTTTATTCCTTTACACTCATTAGCTTTTAGTGGTGGAATATTAACATTTAAAAACTTTCTTTCATCTAGTGGAAACTCTTTATTTGATATCTTTTTTACAAGATCTACAACAACACTGCAAGCTAATTCAAAACTTTCATCAGCAATTATGCTTCTAGACATATCTTTACAAACTTGAGATATAGCAATTGCTGGAACACCATGTATTACAGCCTCCATAGCAGCACTACAAGTTCCACTATAAGTAATATCTTCTCCCATATTTGAGCCAATATTTATACCACTTATTACTAAATCTGGTCTATAACCATTTTTAAATAGATTTCCCAAAGATAGATATATACAATCTGTTGGAGTTGCATCATCTATTTTATAAAACTCATCATCAAGACTAACTAATCTTAATGGTCTATCCAAAGTTAAAGAGTGACCACATGCTGATTTATTTTTTGCAGGTGCCACCACCATAATTTTTGCAATAGGCGATAAAGCTTTTATTAAAACTTTTAAACCAACTGCATCATATCCATCATCATTTGTTAGAAGAATTTTCAACATCTACTACATAAACTCCTTTTATTTTTATAATCTCTTTTTCTAAATTATCATTTACCTTTATGCCGCTCTCTAATTCAATATCTGCCAATTTTGATTTTACCAAAAGCTTTAGCTCTCTTTTTCCTTGATTATTTACTACCATATCAAATAGTTTGTGCATAATAGACTCATCATCACTAAGAGGAACTGCAATAGTTAAAGGTAAAACTGGCTGCTCTTTTTGTTTAATTTTAACCTTCTCTTTTTGTGCTTCATAAATTGTCTCTATTTTTAAAACATTCATTCTTGTAAATTGCTCTGTTTTTGAGATTCGAACCTTAAAAGCTATTGGTTCATTTAAATCAAAACTCTCTTTTAGCTCTTTTAATTTATCTTCAAATAGCATAAATTCAACTGTTCCATGAAAATCTAAAATTGATACAATTCCAAATTTACTACCTTTTTTTGAGATTTTTTCAACAATTTCCTCTATTTTTCCAACTATTAAAATCTGGCTACCATCTGCTAAATCATCAATTTGTGAAGATAAAGTATAGTTAATCTTATCAATTTTATCTTTGTACTCATCAAGAGGATGCCCTGAAACATAGAAACCTAAACTAGCTTTTTCAAGTTCCAATATCTCTTTTTGTGAATATTCAGGAAGTCTATCAAGCTCTATATCTATTGTTGTAAGTTCGCTACTATCACCAAATAGTGATCCAAAAGCCATCTTTTTTGCGCTTGATGCTTTATTTGTTGCATCTAAAATTTTCTCTATTTGACTTAAAATTGCATTTCTTGAGTAACCAAAACTATCAAAAACTCCAGCTTTTGCTAATGATTCAATTACTCTTTTATTTACCTTACTTGAGTCAATTCTTGAAATAAAATCTGCTAAATCTTTAAAATCACCCTCTTCTCTTGCTTTTAAAATAGAGTTAATTGCTACATCTCCAGCGCCTTTAATAGCACCCATTCCAAACATAACAACCTCTTTACCATCTATTTTAGTAGCTGAAAATACAAGATCTGATTTGTTTATATCAGGAGCAAATAGATCAAGATTTAATCTTTTTACCTCATCAACATATCTTACAACCTTATCTGTATTATCTTTTTCAAGTGTTAATAAAGCTGCCATAAACTCAGCTGGATAATAACACTTTAAATATGAAGTATAAAAAGTAACTAAAGCATAGGCTGCTGAGTGAGATTTATTAAATCCATATCCAGCAAACTTAACAATTAAATCAAAAAGCTCTTCTGCATAAGCTCTTGTAAATCCTTTTTCTTGGGCTCCATCAGCAAATTGACCTTTTAGCTTATCCATCTCCTCTTTAATTTTTTTACCCATTGCTCGTCTTACTAAATCGGCACCTCCAAGCGAAAAGCCTCCAACACTTTGAACAATTTGCATAACCTGCTCTTGATAAACAATTACTCCATAAGTGTTTTCAAGTATTGGTTTTAAAACCTCTTCAAGCTCATCATGGAAGTAATCAATTTTTGCCCTTCCATGTTTTCTTTCAATAAAATCATCAAGCATTCCAGACTCCATAGGTCCTGGTCTATAAAGTGCTAAAACGGCAACAATATCCTCAAAATTTGATGGTTTTAATCTTTTACATAAATCTTGCATACCATCGGATTCTATTTGAAATAGTCCTAGCGTATCTCCTGTTTGGATTAGATCATAAACACCTTTGTCATTTACATCTATAGTTTTAAAATCTATCGTTTTTTGATGTCTTTGTTCTATTAATTTTATAGCCTCATCAATTACAGTTAAAGTTTTAAGTCCAAGAAAGTCAAATTTAATTAAATCAACATCTTCAATATATTTTCCATTGTATTGAGTGGCTATTGTATCAAGTCCACTTGGTTTAAATAGTGGTGTTTTATTCCAAAGTGGCTCATTTGAGATAACAACTCCAGCAGCATGAGTTCCTGCATTTCTATTTAATCCTTCAAGAGCTAGGGCATACTCCCAAACCCTTGCAGCTTGAGGATCTGCTTCGCATAGCTCTTTTATTTTTGGCTCTTTCTCCCAAGATGACGATAAATTTATTCCTAACTCATCAGGAATTAGTTTTGCCATAGCATCAGCTTTTGCGTAAGGCATATCTAAAACTCTTGCAACATCTCTAATCACCCCTTTTGCTAAAAGCTTACCAAAAGTGATAATTTGTGCAACATTGGCCCTTCCATATTGTTGAACTACATAATCAATAATTTCACCACGACGGCTTTGACAAAAATCCATATCAATATCGGGCATTGAAACCCTCTCTGGATTTAAGAATCTCTCAAAAAGTAGCCCATAAGGAATTGGGTCAATATCTGTAATTTTTAAACTATATGCAACTAAACTTCCAGCAGCCGATCCTCTACCAGGTCCTACTGGAATTTTCATATCTTTTGCAACTTTCACAAAATCCCAAACAATTAACATATATCCAGGAAACTTCATATTATTTATAATATTTATCTCTGTTTCTAATCTAGCCCTATATTCTTCGTGTTTTTCAAAAGGTACAAGTTTTAATCTATCTTCAAGTCCAACTCTACACTCATAAGCAAACAAAACCTTATCATTTTCTAGTGAATACTCATTTTGTGGTTCTGGTATCTCTATATTTAGATTTTTTAATTTATCTCTTGTAAATTTAAAGTTTGGAGGAGTTGGATTTCCTAGTTTTATTGTAAGATTACATTTATTAGCAATCTCTTGAGTTGCTTCAATGGCTTCAGGAATATCAGCATAGAGCTTATAAATTTGCTCTGGAGATTTTAAATAAAACTCATGAACACTATGTCTTAATCTATTTGGATCATCATAAAGTTTATTCATAGCAATACACATAAATGCTTCGTGGGCATCAGCATCTTTTTGCTCTAAATAGTGAGTGTCATTTGTTGCAACTACTTTTATTCCAGTCTCAGCAGAGATTCTTAAAATTTGATCATCAACAAAAAGTTGATCACTAATTCCATGTCTCATAATCTCTAAATAAAAATCATCTCCAAATATCTCTTTATATTCAAGTGCTACTTTTTTTGCCTCTTCATAACCCTTTGAACCATTTTTTACATTTCTATCATTTTGAGTATTCAGATGCCAGTTAACCTCTCCTTGAAGACAAGCAGCACTACAAACAAGACCTTTGCTATGCTCTTTTAAAAGCTGTTTATTTATTCTTGGATAGTAATAAAAACCTTCCATATATGCTTTTGAACTAAGATACATAAGATTTTTGTATCCCTCTTCATCTTTTGCATAAAGGCATAAGTGAAATCTTTGTCTATTTGTCTTATCACTCAAATCTTCACTATTGTGAATATAAGCCTCCATTCCAATTATTGGCTTTATTCCCTCAGCTCTCATGGCATTGTAAAAATCTATTGTTCCAAACATATTTCCATGGTCAGTCATAGCAACGCTTGTCATTCCAAGCTCTTTAATCTTTTTAGCTAGTGGTTTTATTTTGTTTGCACCATCAAGTAGTGAATACTCTGTATGCAGATGTAAATGTGTAAATTGTGGTATTTTTGACATATTTTATAAATCTTCTATTTTATTTTTAAGCAAAGATTTTATCTAAAATTTGTTGTTGAAGTAATTAAAGTTTTGTAAGCCTTTAAATGGCTTACAAAATTATGCTAAAAGTCCTGTTTTAACTTGCAAATAAATATCATCGCCTTTTAAAGTTTTTACAATCTCTAAAGCAAAATCAATAGCAGTTGCTGGTCCTCTTGAAGTTATTACATTATTATCAGTAACCACATTTTTATCATCATGATAACCATCATCTTTTATCTTTTTTTCAAAACTAGGATAGCAAGTATAGTTTTGGTTTAAAACTCCAGCTTTGTGAAGTGCATATGGTGCTGCACAAATAGCTCCTATTTTTTTATTTTTTTCTTCAAACTCTTTTAAAAGTCTTTGAACATCTTTATCTTCAGCCAAAGTAAAAGCATTTGGAAGACCACCTGGAAGAACTATCATATCAAAATCACTTGAATCTACTTCAGTTATTTTTTTATCCATCTCTATTTTAATATTGTGAGCACCAACTAAATTTTTACCTTCAACTCCAGCAGTTACAACTTCAATTCCCGCACGACGGCAAATATCAATTATGCTAACAGCTTCTACCTCTTCAAAACCATTTGAAATTGCTACTAAAATTTTTGACATAAAAACTCCTTTTTTTAATTTTCTAAAATATTATATATAAAATTGTTTATAGTAGCTTATATAAAGTTGTTGTAAGTATATTTTAAATAAAATCTTAAGAATTTATAAAGAGGATAGCATATGTCTAAAAAGTTTTTAAGATTTTCAATTCTTTTGGCAGTTATTTCTGTATTCGCAGGGTGTAGCCATAAAAATCAAGATACTAAATCTGAGTATGATAGAGTTAGATCTATGAGTGATGGTATGAATATTGCAAACTTTAAACAAAACAAAGTTGTAATGCAAAACACTCTTGAAGCAACTATAGCTTCTTTGGCTACTCAGATGGTAACTAATAGAAAAGTTGATACAAACAAATCAATTATTGTAACTTCTTTTGTACAACTTGATAAGTTTAAACAAACTTCAGAGTTTGGAAGAGTTATAGGGGAGAGTATGATTGATGAGCTTTCAAATAAAGGCTTTAGCGTTACAGAGTTTAGGGGACAATTAGCAGTATCTGTAAACGATAAGGGTGAATATTTTCTATCAAGAGAGAGAAAAAGCTTAAAAAGTGAAATTCCTAGCAACTATGTTGTTGTTGGAACATACTCAAGACAGTTAGGAAAAATAATTCTAAATTCAAGAATTATTGATAATATTACAGGAAAAGTAATATCAAGTGCAAGAGCTACATATAATCACAACTACGCAAATGATTGTGTAATATTTGGTGATTGTCCACCTTTAAGAACAATTAAAATAGTTGATGAGAATAGATAAGATGCCTCAACTATTTTTAAAAAAGCTAGGGCTAATTTTGGCTCTAGCTTTTTTTTCTTTTTTTCTTGTATCTTGTTCATACAAAAACCCAATTACAAAAGCTACAAATTTTCACTTAATGATTACAAATATGGTTGATAAACCATCTTTAAATTTAAATAGACATATCTATTTAGATGATGTTGTTTTAGTGTCAGATTTTGTAAATGTTGATAATTTAAAAAATCGTTCAGAACTTGGTTTTTTGCTATCAAATATGTTAAAAGATACACTAGCTTCAAAAAATATTATTACTAGAGAAGTTGAACTTACAAAAGAGTTTGAGTTTGGTAAAAGTGGCTTAAATGTTTTAACAAGAGAGCATAAAAAGATATTATCAGATGAAGTTGGTTCAAGATATGCACTTGTTGGTTCTTACTCAATTACAAGTAAAACTTTAAATATTTTTATAAAATTAATAGAGCTTAGAAGTGGAAATATTGTAGGTAGTGCATTTGAGAGAACACAAATTGATGATGAAATTTTAAATCTTGAGGGATTTCTTAATCCAGAAAATCAAAAAGAGCTTGATAAAGAGAAGTTCTTAAGAGAGAATACTAGAAGACCTTTGGTTTTATAGTATCTCTTGAATTAGAAATTGAGGCTTAACAACTCCTCTAAACTCATTTTTTGATATTGACAAAATCAAATCTAAACTCTCTTTTAAATCTATACTCTTTTCGTTAAATTTAATTCCTTCAAATAAATATCCATCACTATTTAATAGTAATTTTAAATGATTTTTATCTCTTCCAATTAGTTCATATTTAATTAAACTTGCATTTGAAACTTTAAAAACTGGTCTTTCATTATCTAATCCATAAGGTTCAAAACTCTCAATAATATCTAAAAACTCTAAATCAACACTTTGAACATCTAATTCACCCAAAGTTTGAAGCTCATCGTGAAGATTATCTTCAAGGTTATCTAAACTCTTATTTATAATATCTTTGAACTCTTCAAGTTTTAAAACATCCAAAGATAATCCAGCTGCATTTTTATGACCACCAAAACCATTTAAAATATCTTTTGCATTTGAGATTAAATCATAAAGATTTATTGAAGAGTTTGCTCTAGCACTACCTTTTGCAAGATTATCTTTTATTGAAAATATAAAAGCTGGTTTTTTATATTTATTTGACAGTTTTGAAGCAACAATTCCTATTACTCCTTCATGCCAATTTTCACCCCAAACAATAATAGCTCTATCTTCATTTTTAATTTGACTTTGTGCTTTTAAAGTAATCTCTTCTTGTAGTGCTTTTCTATAATTATTTAGCTCATCCAATAAAGCTAAACTCTCATAAGCACTATTTTGTGATTTTGATAATAAAAACTCTAAAGCAATCGATGCATCATCCATTCTTCCAGCACTATTTATCTTTGGTGCTATCATAAATCCAACATCATCAGATGCTAAAATATCCTTTGATAAAGTTTGATTTAATAGTTTAAAAGCCTCTCTTGAAGAGAGTTTCATCTTCTTTAAACCCTGTTTTACCATAGTATAATTAAGAGTTGTCATTGGCATAATATCTGCAATTATTGCTAAAGATAGAAGATCCAAAAAACTTGACATATCAATATTTAAATTCATCTGCTTTTTTATTGCAGCACAAAAATACCAAGCGACTTGAGCTCCACAAATCTCTTTAAACTCAAAATTACAATCTTTTTGTTTTGGATTAATAATTGCAAGAGCAATTGGTAGTTTATCTCCAACAGTATGATGATCTGTTATGATTAAATCAATATTTTTATCTCTTAAAATTATAGAGGCTTCATAAGCACTTATTCCATTATCAACTGTAATTACTAAACCACTATCAATCATATGTGCAATTTTAGGAGATAAACCATATCCATGCTCAAATCTATTTGGAATTATATAATCAACTTTTACATCAATAAAATCAAAAAACTCTAGCATAATTGTAGTTGAGACAACTCCATCAACATCATAGTCACCAACTATAGTTATTTTTTCCTTGTTTTCTATAGCCTCTTTAACTCGTTTTGATGCAATATCTATATCTTTAAAATTGTTTGGAGATGGTATTGATGCAAGCTTTGAATATGGATTATTCAAATGTCTTGCATTTAAGATTTCAAAAAGCTTCTGCTTTGTAATTTTCGACATTATTTTGGTTTATTCGCCTGTTTTACAAACTCTAAAATAATTGGATTTGGTGTCTCTAAGTGAGATGTAAACTCTGGATGGAACTGTACTCCAACAAACCAAGGATGATCTTTTAGTTCAACCACTTCAATAAGTCCATTTGACTCTCCACTTACAATCATTCCAGCTTTTTCTAAAGCCTCTTTATATTTTGGATTTGCTTCATATCTATGTCTATGTCTTTCAAAATATTGCTCTTTGTCTCCATAGGCTTTTTGTAGCTTCGAACCTTTTAATGGAGTAAATGGATACTCACCTAATCTCATAGTTCCACCCATTGGTGATTTGCTAGTTCTTAGTTGTTTATGCCCACTTTGATCTATAAACTCATCAATTAAATATATCATTGGATTTGTTGTATTTTCATCAAATTCAATAGAGTTTGCATCTTCAAACCCTAAAACATTTCTTCCAAATTCAACAATTGCTAGTTGCATTCCAAGACAAATTCCCAAAAACACAATATTATTCTCTCTTGCATATTGAATAGCTTTTAATTTACCTTCAACACCTCTTGCTCCAAATCCACCAGCAACTAAAATTGCATCAACATTTCCAATAACTTCATAAACACCTAAATCCTCAATTCTTTCACTATCACACCAATGAATATTGATTTTTGTATTTAAGTGAGCTCCTGCGTGAATTAGTGACTCAACCAAAGATTTATATGACTCTTTTAAATCAAGATATTTACCAACTAAAGCAATATTAACCTCATCTTGAGGAACTAAAATATTTTTAACTAAAGTATCCCATTTTTCCATATTTGGTTTTATTTTAATATTAAAATGCTCTTGAAGAGGGTTTAAAATCCCATCTTTTATAAAATGTAGTGGCATTTGATAAATAGATTGAGCATCTCCAGCTTCAATAACTGCATTTCTATCAATATCACACGAAAGAGCTAATTTATCTTTTAATGCTTTTGGTAACTCTCTTTCTGTTCTACAAACTAACATATGAGGAGTAATTCCAATTCTTCTTAGCTCTTGAACTGAGTGTTGAGTTGGTTTTGTTTTAAGCTCACCAGCTGCTTTAATATAAGGAACTAAACTAACATGTATATTCATTGTATTTGATTTTGGAAGTTCATGTCTTATTGATCTAATAGCCTCTAAAAATGGAAGACTCTCTATATCACCAACTGTTCCACCAATTTCAATAATTAAAAACTCATTTCCTTCAGCAGCATCAAAAATTCTACTTTTTATCTCATCAACAACATGAGGAATAACTTGGATAGTTTTACCTAAATATCCACCTTCTCTCTCTCTTTTAATTACACTTTGATAAACCTGACCTGTTGTAAAACTATTCTTTTTTGTTAAAGTTCTATCAATAAATCTCTCATAATTTCCTAAATCAAGGTCAGTTTCAGCTCCATCAGCAGTAACAAAAACTTCTCCATGCTCTAATGGGCTCATAGTTCCAGGATCCACATTTAAGTACGGGTCAATTTTTAACATACTTACCTTAAAACCAGACTGTTTTAAAATTGCAGCAATGGATGCAGAAGTTATTCCTTTTCCTAAAGAACTTAAAACACCACCCGTTACAAAAATGAATTTTGTCATAAAAATACTCCGTTAAATTTAATAAGTTTGAAAAATATATAAGCTGTGATTTTACCTAAACATTGATAAGAAGTTATTTAAAATAGAGGATAGCAAGATTAACTTGCTATCTTTCTATTTAAGTTTATCTGATCTTGGGAAGAAGAAAGTTGCTTTTCTAAATACTACAACTTTTTCAGGATTCTCTTGCGCATAAGCTTTAATTGTTATGCTTATAGGAGTATCTTTTGTTTTATCATCTACTAAAAGTTTATCTGTTTCAAGAATAACAACTTTTTTAGCCATTTTTTTAGGACTTAAAGTAAATGGAGTAAATCTTTTAATCTCTATACCAGGATTATCAACTATCTCTATGTTATATGTAAGAGGAACAGATTCTGTATTTTGAAATAGAAGAGTATAGTTATTTGCTACTATATTATCCTCTTTAATTTTATAAAGTTCAGTATCTTTATTTACATTTAAAAGCATATACTCTTTCTCTCTACTCATAGCAAATAGTAGAACTAAAACTAAAGTTAAAGCTACCATATACATAATTGTTGTTTTTCTAAACACTTTTGTTGGTTTATTTTCAACAATAGTATTTGTGCTTGACCATTGAACTAAAGATGGTTTTCCAAGTTTTCCCATAACAGTAGTACATGCATCAACACACTCTAAACAGTTTATACACTCAAGCTGTAAACCTTTTCTAATATCAATATGAGTTGGACAAACAGTTACACAAGCTTCACAAGCTGTACACTCGCTATTTGGATCTTTAAAATCTTTTATATTAAATATTGTTTTCTCTTTTTTATCATTATAAATAGCTCCACCTCTTTGATTTGAGTATATTGCATGAAGAGTATTATTATCATATAAAACAGATTGAACTCTTGAGTATGGACAGATATATACACAAAAATCCTCTTTTAAAATGATTACATCATAGATTAAAAATCCTGCAATTGCCAAAACAAACCCAATTAAAAACATATGCTCTAATGGATTTTGAATATAAGCAAAAAAG
This sequence comes from Arcobacter sp. AHV-9/2010, assembly GCF_004116575.1. NCBI lineage: Bacteria > Pseudomonadati > Campylobacterota > Epsilonproteobacteria > Campylobacterales > Arcobacteraceae > Arcobacter > Arcobacter sp. AHV-9/2010. The sequence goes on from NZ_PDKH01000001.1 coordinate 545,525, forward strand.
TCTTGTGGAGGAACAAAATACCACATAAAGTTTGAAGCAGCAACTAAAGCTAAAATAGACCATAAAACTACACCAACAGCTTTTTTAACTCTGTTTGAATTTTTACTTAAATCAATATCTTTTTGTTTATTTTTTATTCTTCTAAGTTTTAAAAGTGTTGATTCAATTAAATCTCTATAAATTACCCTAAAAATTGTTTGAGGACATGCCCACCCACACCAAGCTCTTCCTCCAATTGCAGTAACTGCAAAAATTCCTATAAATAACAACATTAATAAAAACGGCATTAAATATAACTCTTGCATATCAAAAGCTGTTCCTAAAAGATGAAGCTGTTTTTTATCAAAAGATAGTAGAAAGATTTGATTTCCATTTATTTGAATAAATGGCAAAGATAAAGATACAACAGAAGCTATAATATAAGCAATATATCTTTTTTTTCTATAAGGCATCTGTTTTAAATTTTCATTTTTTTCACTCATTTTTGCAACCTTTTTTTCGTGAAGTATTAAAGTTTAATATAAAACAAACTTATAATATTTTTAAATTTTAAATAAGATTTTATTATAAATTTGGTCTATAAAAACTTTATAGAAAATTTTATCATTTATAGAATAAAAATAAGATTTATATTTAAATTTGCGCCAACACTCTTTCAACTTCTTCTTGTAAATGTTTTAAATCTTTTGAGTTATCTATTACAAAATTGGCTTTTCTTTTTTTATCTTCTATATCCATTTGATTTGATATTTTTAAAATAGCCTCTTTTTCATCTATATTATCTCTTTTTTGCAATCTTTGAATTTGTATATCTTTTGGAGTATAAACAACAAGCACTTTAGAAATTGGGTAATTCATCTTTTCAAAAAATAGTGGAATATCTACAAAATATGCTTTATTTTGCTCTTCACAAATTTTTGCCTCTTTTAAAATCTCCTCTTTGATTAAAGGATGAAGCAAAGCTTCTAGTTTTAACTTATTTTCTTCATTTGAAAATATTATTTTTCCAAGCTCTTTTCTTAAAACTTTTTTATTTTCAACATATTTGCTACCAAACATATTTTCAATCTCTTGATAATTTTCATCCAAAAGTCTATGAGCAATTTTGTCTGCATCTATAATAAAAAAACCATGTAGTTTTAAAAGATTACAAACTGTACTTTTGCCTGTTGCTATTCCTCCTGTTAATGCAATAGCATTTTTAAAATTGCTCATTTTTGATACTCCTTAAGATTTAATGATTTTTGGTTATAATACCAAAAAAAATTTTAAGAGCAATAAAGCGAAGGATAGATTATGGCAATGGTAAGTTACAAAGATGCAGGAGTTGATATTGATGCAGGAAATCAGTTTGTAGAGAATATCAAACCTTATGTAAAATCTACAATGATTCCTGGAGTTCTTGGAGGAATTGGCTCTTTTGCTGGTGCTTTTGAACTTCCAAGTGGTTACAAAAAACCTGTTATTTTAGCTGGAACAGATGGTGTTGGAACAAAATTAAAACTTGCAATTGATGCAAAAAAATTTGATACAGTAGGTATTGATTTGGTTGCTATGTGTACAAATGATTTGCTTTGTAATTTTGGAGAGCCACTATTTTTCCTTGATTATTATGCAACTGCAAAACTTGAAGTTGATGAAGCAACTCAAGTTGTAAAAGGAATTGCTGAAGGTTGTATTAGAAGTGAGTGTGCATTAATTGGTGGAGAGACAGCTGAAATGCCTGGAATGTACAAAGAGGGTGATTTCGATTTAGCTGGTTTTTGTGTTGGAATTGCTGAAAAAGATGAGCTTGATCGTGTTTCAAAAGTAAAAGCTGGAGATGTTTTAATTGCACTTCCTAGTTCTGGAGTTCACTCAAATGGATTTTCATTGGTTCGAAAACTTCTTTTAGAAAAATTAGGAATGAGCCTAGAAGATGATTTTTTAGGAAAAAAATTAAAAGATGTATTACTTGAGCCAACAAGAATTTATGTAAAAGAGTTCAAAGCAAATAAAGATAAGATAAATGCTTTAGCACATATTACAGGTGGTGGAATAACTGAAAATTTACCTAGAGTTTTACCAGAAAATTTAACAGCAGTTGTAGATAGAAGTAAAATCAAAGTATTACCAATATTTGAGTTTATGGGTAAACATGTAGAGCAGCAAGAGATGTATAGAACATTTAATATGGGTGTTGGAATGATACTTGTAGTAAATCCTTCAAATGTAGATGCTATTTTAGCTGCAACTGATGGTTATGTAATTGGTGAGTTAAAAGAGGGAAAAAGAGAAGTAGAGTTTATATAAAAAACTCTTTTTTCATATTAAAAGCTAGATTTTTTATCTAGCTTTTTTTATCTTTATATATTTCAAAATCTCAACAACTTTAGAGGCATATCCCCACTCATTATCATACCAAAGCAGCAGTTTTATCATATTATTTTTAACATCCAAAAATCTATGGTCAACTATTGTTGTAAACTTCTCTTTTTTAAAATCACTTGAAACGAGTGCTTCAAAATTGTTTAAAACAATTGGAAATTTTTGATTTTTTTCAAACTCTAAAAAAAGATTTGATATTTCATCTTTGCTTGAAATCTCTTTTGTAAAAAGTGTTACATTTATAGCTCCTACTGTATCTGTTGGAACTCTAAGTGAGTTTGAGCTTATCAAATTTGAATTAAATTTTTCTAAAACATAAGAGCAAGCTTTTATTGTAGTTGTTTGACTTGGAATTATATTTTGAGTTGAGCTTCTTCCAAATTCAAAATTTAAATCAACATCTCTTGTTGCACTTTGAACAAAACTTCCATCTAAAACTCTTTGATGATTTAAAAGCGGATGAATGGTTACAATATCCCCACAAAGAATCTCTTTTTTATCATCTATTAGCTTTAAAGCAGGCAACAGTGCTGTTGCATTACATGAGCTTGTAGATATTATTTTATGATTTTTAATATCAAATTTTTCTTCATTTACACCCAAAACTAAATTTATATCTGCTAGTTTTTCAGGGTGAGTTAAAATTATTTTATCTACTTTCAAAGATTTCAACTCACTTATATCTACTTTTTGACCACTTGAATCAATCAAAATATCAATATTGCTTAAATCTAATTTAGATATATCTTTAAAATTTGTAATCTTAATCTTTGATTTTTTATTTTGTATAAAATTGTTTTCTATAACTTTAAATTTATCATCAAGTTTTCCATAAGTTGAATCATAGTTTATAGAGTAAACTATATTTTCAACTGATGGATTTATCTCATTTATTGAAATAATCTCAAACTCTTCATCATCTAAAAGTTGTTTTAAAACAGCTTTTCCGATTCTTCCAATACCATTTATTAAAATTTTGCTCTTCATATCTATCTTTTATTTTTTACAAAGTATAGTTAAATATATATTATTTTTTCATTTCTATAAATAAAATATGTGATTTTTCTAAAGCTTTTATCTCTATTTTTGACTCATTTGTAACTTCACAAGCATCACCAAAATCAAGTTCTATATTATTTAAAGTAGATTTTCCCTCTACTTGTACAAAATATATTTGTCTATTTTGCTCTATTCTATACTCCAAAGTTTTGTTAATATCAAGTTCACTTACATAAATATTTATATCTTGATAGATTTTTATAGAACTATTTCCCTCTTGAGAAGAGACTATATTTAATAACTTATTATCTCTATCTTCAAATTTATATCTATGCGAACCATAAAGTCTTGGAAGTCCTTTTTGTGGTGGAAAAATCCAAATTTGAAGAAGTCTTAAATTTATAGTTCCTTCATTTTTTTCACTATGATATATTCCATCTCCAGCACTTAAATATTGAACTTCTCCTCTTTTTAAAGTTTCGCTATTTCCCATTGAGTCTTTGTGAGTAATCTCTCCATCAACAATATATGAAATAATCTCCATATTCTCATGAGGATGCATCTCAAAACCAGTTTTAGGTTTTACAATATCATCATTTAAAACTCTTAAAACTCCAAAATGTACATTTTTTGGATTTCTATACTCTGCAAAACTAAAGTGAAAACGACTCTCTAGCCAACCAAGATCTGATTTTCCCATGTTCTCTTTTGGTAATTTTTTTAACATTTTATACCTCTTTCATCAAAAATAAAACTTCTTATTGAGATAATTTAAAATTTGCTTAAATATTTATTTAATCAAATCTCCTTCAATATCAATTATCAACTTAACTTCATCTCCAACAGCAACAGCTCCAGCTTCTAAAACTTTATTCCAAGTAATTCCAAAATCACTTCTTTTTATAAGACCTTTTAGTGAAAATCCAGATTTTGTACCAAAAGCTCCACCATTTTCAAGTTCCAATTCAATATTTTTTGTAACACCTTTTATTGTTATATCTCCAAAAACTCTATCTTTTTCAACTTTTGTTGTCTTAAAAGTAATCTTTGGATATTTTTTTGAATCAAAAAAATCATCACCTTTTAGATGACCATCTCTTTTTGAATTTGCAGTATCAATTGATGCAACTTTTAATTCACCCTTTAGTGAAACTAAACTATTACTCTTCTCATCATAAACAAATGTTCCAGAAAAATCGTTGAATTTTCCAACAACATTTGAAACCATCATATGTTTTATACTAAATCCTGCATTTGAGTGAGAAGAGTCCACGATATAATCACCTGCAAACAAAGATGAACATAAGAGAACTGACAACAATCCTAATTTTAAATTTTTCATAACTAATCCTTTTTATTTGTTTTATATAACTTATCTAATAAATCGTATAGAGTATTTAATTCCTCATCACTTAATATTTTCATAAAATCATCAAGATTTTCAGAGTGCTTTGGAAAAACCTCTTCTATTGACTCTTTACCTTTTTTTGTAATTGACAATATTGAAGCTCTTGCATCTTTTTCATCTCTTTTTGATTCTATAAATCCATCTCTTTTTAGGTTTCTTACAACAACTGTTGTATTTCCTGGTGTACTTGATGTAAGTTTTGTAATTGAACCAATATTTAAATCACCTAAATGGTACAAAACTTCCAATACTTTAAATTGATTAAATGTTAGATTGTATTTGCTTAAATGGTTTTCCGTAATATTATTTATTCTATTAAAAACCCTATCTAATCTAACAACAGTTTTCATTGATTTTTGAACTCTTGCACTGTATGGTTTTATATTTGACACTTTAAACCTTTAAATAAATAATTGACTATAAAAAATAGCTTGGCAAAATTATATTACTAATTAGTAATAATGTCAAGCTCTTTTTTTTGTTTTCTCTTTTAACCAAAAAATAATCTAATTTTGACTATAATTTACAGCTTTAATTGAATTTTATATTTTATAAGGATAAAGAATATGTTATTAACTCCAGGTCCAACTCCCGTACCAGAATTTGCAAGAAAAGCTATGAGTGATATTACAATTCATCATAGAACAAAAGAGTTTGAAGAAATTTTTGAAAAAACTAGAAATCTTCTATTAGAAATTTACAATATGAGTGAAGTTTTAATGTTGGCATCAAGTGGAACAGGTGCTATGGAGGCTTGTATTACAAACCTAACTAGAAAAAAAGCATTAACAATCAACTCTGGAAAATTTGGAGAGAGATTTGGAAAAATATGTAAAGCTTTCAATATTGATTATTGTGAGTTGAAAAATGAGTGGAATACTCCTGTAAGCGTTGATGATGTTGTAAATGCTATTAAAAATGATTCAAGTATTGATGCAATATTTATTCAAGTTTGTGAGAGTGCTGGAGGATTGAGACATCCTGTTGAAAAAATAGCAAAAGAAGTTAAAAAAATAAATCCAGAAATCATGGTTGTAGCTGATGGAATTACAGCTTTAGGTGTTGAAAAAATAGATGTAACAAATATTGATGCACTTATTACGGGAAGCCAAAAAGCATTTATGCTTCCTCCTGGTCTTGCAATGATTGGATTATCAAATAAAGCAGTTGCAAAAATTGAAGAAAAACCAGCTGGTTACTACTTTAATTTGGCAACAGAGTTAAAAAATCAAAGAAAAAATACAACTGCTTGGACAGCTGCTACAACTTTGATTATTGGATTACAAGCAATTTTAGAGAAATTCAAAGAGATAGGTTTTGAAAATCTTTATAAACAAACAGCTTTAAGAGCAAAAGCGACTCAAGAAGCTTTAAAAGCAATAGGATTTGAAATTTATCCAAAAAATCCTGCAAATGCTATGACTACAGTTTATACAGAACAATCAAATGAGATTAGAAAACTTTTAAAAACAAAATACAATGTTGATATTGCAGGTGGACAAGATCACTTGAGTGGAAAAATATTTAGAATTAATCACATGGGATTAGTTGAAGATTTTGAAGCATCGTGGGCTGTAAATGCTATTGAGTTAGTTATGGATGAGTTAAAAATTAGAGCATTTGATGGAACTGCAAACAGAGTTTTTGCGCAGACATTTTATAAAGGAAATTAATCAATTATGATTTTTGAACACGAAATTCCAAAAGGTAGTAGACTTTATTTTGGTAAAACAGCAAAAGCAAAAAGAGTTTTAGAAAATAGAGTTTGTGATATTTTGGAAGAGAATGGTTTTGAAGAGATTCTAACACCAAATTTTTCATATTCACAGCATCAATCAATAACAGATGAAAAAAAACTAATCAAATTTTCAGACGAAGAGAATGAACAAGTCTCTTTAAGAGCTGACTCTACTTTGGATGTTGTAAGAATTATTACAAAAAGATTAGGAAGAACTACAAAACAAAAAAAATGGTTCTATATCCAACCTGTTTTTTCATATCCTAGTTGTGAGGATTATCAAATAGGTTGTGAGTGGATAGAACATGATAATATAGGTGATATTCTAAATTTAACAGCTAATATTTTAAAAGCTTTAAATATAGAGCCAATTTTACAAATATCAAATATAAAAATTCCACGAATTTTAGCAAAAGAGTTAAATATTGATATTGAACTTCTTAAAAATGGTGATATCTCTAAACTATTAGAGCTAAAAATCTCTTGGCTTGATAAACTTTTAAGAGTTCAGGATATAAAAAGTTTAGAAGAGGTTATAAAATTAGTTCCAGATATTTTAAAAGATGAGTTACAAAAACTTTTAAAAAAATCTTTAGAGGTAGATTACTCAAACATAATAATAGCTCCATTATATTATGGAAGCTTAAAATATTATAATGATATTTATTACAGAGTAATAGAGAAAAATTTTGTTTTATGTAGAGGTGGAATGTATGAAGCTGATGGAATTAGCTCATTAGGTTTTGCACTATACACAGATAATTTATTAAAAATGATAGAAGGATAGTTATGAAGGCAGATGTTATTGTTGGAATTCAATGGGGAGATGAAGGAAAGGGTAAAATTGTTGATATGCTTGCACAAAAGTATGATATGGTTTGTAGAAGCCAAGGTGGACACAATGCAGGACATACAATTTGGGTTGATGGGGTTAGATATGCGCTTCAACTTATTCCTTCAGGAATTTTAAATAAAAAAGCTATAAATATTATTGGAAATGGAGTTGTTGTATCTCCACTTAACATTTTAAAAGAGATGAGCCAATTTGATAACTTAGAAGGAAGATTATATATCTCTGATAAAGCTCATTTAAATTTACCTTTTCATGCTTTAATTGATCAAGCAAAAGAGAGACTAAAAGGCGATAAAGCTATTGGAACAACTGGAAAAGGAATTGGACCAACTTATGCTGAAAAAGTAAGTAGAAATGGATTTAGAGCAGGGGATTTATTAAATCCAGCAAAACTTTGTGATGATATTTTAGATTATTTTGAACAAAATAGAGCTATTTTTGATGTTTTAGAGATTAAAACTCCAGAGAAAAAAGAGCTTTTAAATGAGCTTGAAACTTATAGCTCTAGTTTAGCACCATATATAACAAACACTACAAATATGGTTTGGAAAGCTCTTGAAGATAATAAAAGAGTTTTACTTGAAGGTGCTCAAGGAACACTTTTAGATATTGACCATGGAACTTATCCATATGTAACATCTTCAAGTACTGTTAGTGCAGGAGCTTGTACAGGACTTGGTTTAAATCCAAAAGATATAGGTGAAATTACAGGAATTGTAAAAGCATACTGTACAAGAGTTGGAAATGGACCATTTCCTAGTGAAGATTTCACAGATTATGGAAAAACTATGGGTGAAGTTGGAAAAGAGTTTGGAACGGTAACTGGTAGAAAAAGAAGATGTGGTTGGTTTGATGCTGTTGCTGTTAGATATGCAAGTAGATTAAATGGTTGTGATAAATTAGCTTTAATGAAGCTAGATGTTTTAGATGGCTTTGATAAAATAAAAGTTTGTGTAGCTTATATGTACAATGGTGAAAGAATTGATTATATGCCTTCAAATATGGATAGCGTTGAAGCTATTTATGAAGAGATTGATGGTTGGGATAGTGTTGTTGGAATTAGAAAATATGAAGATTTACCAATAAATGCAAAAAAATATATAGAAAAAATTGAAGAGATAACAAATGTGAAAGTTGGAATTATTTCAACTTCACCAGAACGAGACGATACTATTTTAAGGGGCTAATAATGAGATTAAGATTACATCATACAGCGTATGTTGCCAAAAGAATTACAAGAGATTTAGTATCTTGTGAATTTGTAGAAGTAAGAAAAAATAAAGCTAGTATTGAAGAGCAAATTGAGAGAATTTTAGATGAAGATATAGAAAAAGAGATGGCTTTAAATGAGAGAGTTGAAGAGATTTTAGATGCTCAAGAGGAAGAGATTGAGTATTTAAATGCTGATAGACGACAACTTTTTTGGATGACTAAAAAAAGGCTTGCAAATGATTTTGGTGTAATTTTAGATAACGAAGATAGATTTTCTGATATTGCTCACAAAATTATTGATTTTTTATGGGAGGAGGATTATATTCATTTTACATGTTCAGACAACCAAGTTAAAAATGTGATATTTGGTTCGATGGATGACTTTATAAAAGGGTTTGAAAGAGCGGATAGTGAGGTTTTAAGTAAACTTAAAAACTACAAAAGAAAATTGATTCCTGGAACAGATGAGTATGATTTGGTATATCATAGACTCTATGAAGAGGAGCTAATTAAAAGAGGATTAATCTAATGCAAAAAATTTATATATATTTAGAAAATGGTGTTTTTTTAGAAGCAAAATCATTTGGTGCAGATAAAACTGCTATTGGTAAGCTGGTTTACAATAATACAACTTTTGGACACCAAGAGTTAATAACAGACCCATCTAATGCTGGATTATTTATCAATTTTACATCTGCTGAAGTAGGAAACTCTGGAACAAACAGTGCGGATATGGAGAGCTTAAAAGCTCATTGTGTTGGTGTAATTGCAAGAAATTACCATGATGAATACTCAAATTATAGAGCCAATAGAAGCTTAAAAGAGTTTTTAGTTGAGCAAGATGTAATTGGAATTTGTGATATTGATACAAGATTCTTAACTCATACTGTAAGAGATGAAGGTAGTTTAATGATGATTGCATCTACAAAAATATCTTCAAAAGATGAGTTAGCAAAACTTTTAAGCCAAGCTAAAAAATATGATGAGATTAATTTTATAAAAGATAGTTCAACAAAAGAGTCATATGTTCACAAATCTGGTGCTTGGAATGATGAACTTCAAGATTATAACAAAGCTAGTATGAGTGATAAAAAAGTTGTTGTTATTGATTTTGGAGTTAAAAAATCACTCTTAAATGAGCTAGTTGAAGCAGAGCTTGAAGTTGAAGTAGTACCTTATAATACAAACCCTGATGAGATAATCAAAAAATATCAAGATAAACAAATTGGTGGAGTTGTTTTAAGTGGTGGTGCTGGAAATCCAAATATATATCAAGATGAGATTAAAAATATTGAAAAACTAATAAATGCAAATATTCCAATTTTTGCTGTTGGATTAGGACACTATTTACTTGCTCTTGCAAGTGGTGTAAAACTTGAAAAAATAAAATCTATTAAATCTGGAAGCCACCCTATAAAAGGTGTAAAGAATGTTGAAATATACGCAATTAACACTGAGTACTCTATAAAAGATTTTGAAAATATTGCAGAAGCTATCTATTTAAAACTTTTTAATAATAGTGCTGTAGCTTTAAAATATAAAAACAGAGATATTTTAAGTAGTGAATTTACTCCAATTTCAAACTCTTTAATATACAAAGAGTTTGCAAAACTTGTAAAATAGTAAGAGCTATTGAGCTAAGAGTAAAATCTTTGCTCAATATAGTTTTTATATAAAATTATCTTTTAAAATAAACATTTACATAAAACTCATCTTTTTTATCAGTAGATTCAACTGTATAAGTTATAGGCAATGTACTAGTATCATTCTCACCAGTCATTATAAAATTTGCAGCGCACTCATATCTATCAATATTTTTATCATATTTAGTAGTTCTTATTGTATTTACTTCAAATTTTAAAAGTGGAATTAAATAACTCATTCCTTGAGAAGTTAACTCATCTTTTGCAATATCAATAACCAAATTTTTAGTAAGCTCATCTGAACACTTTGGTGTACCACCACTACAAGCAACAAAAACAAAAGCTGTTGCTACTAAAACTAAAGAACCAAATTTTAACATCTTCTCAAACCTTCCTTTTTAATAACTATCTTGTTTTACAACAATAAGAGCAATTTTAACCAAATATTTTAGATTTTATATCTTAAATTTATAAAATAAACATATTAATCAGTTGCCAAGTTCCTGCTGTACAAATACCTGCAAAAACTCCAGCAACAATATCATCTCCCATAACTCCTAAACCACCCTTTACATCTCTATCAATTCTTCCAATAATAGATGGTTTCCATATATCAAATATTCTAAAATATATAAATGCAAGTGGTGCTAAAATATATGCATTTTCACTATTTATTCCACAAATAGATAGTGCTAACCACATACCAGCTAACTCATCAATAACAATCTCACTGCTATCATGAACTCCTGACTCTTTTTCATATTTATTTATCTCTTTAATTGCAACAATAGTTACAAGTATTGATAATAAAAACAGAGTTGAAACATGCAAAAACTCAAGCAATATTAAACCTAATAAAAGTGAAACAAATGTTCCAACTGTTCCAGGTGCTTTTGGACTTAAACCACTATAGCCAACTGTTAAAAAAAATCTTCTCATACTCATTATTTTTTCTTCTCTATCTCTAATTTTTTTCTCTTCTCCCAAAGAGATTTTCTTGAAATTCCCAATCTTTTAGATAACTCTGTATCTGGATATTTATTTTGATAAGTGCTTACTATCATCTTTACATAATCATTTATAGACATAATCATATTTGAGTCACTTGCTTTATTTTCATTATTAAAAACTATTTTTTTATTATTATATTCATCACAACTCTCTAAAGAGCAGATTAAAACATTTTTATCTGAGATTTGTTTATTTAGCTGATCTTTTAAACCTTTTTTTAATAGATGATAATCTGTAATATATAAAATTGTTCTATTATCTAAATTTGCCAATTTTCTTTGCCAAGAGTTTGATAAAAAACTATCAAAAGTTAAACTCATATTTACTTTTTTTGCAATCTCAAAAGCAACCTTATCTGCATATCTTTGATAGTTTGTCTCTATCATTAGAGGAAAAGATAGGGGTAAAATAAGCTCACTTGTATCAATATCACTTGTTGAAAATTCAAAATACTCTTTTAAAATTGCAAGCTCTTTTCTTGTTGCTCTACACTCTTTGTAGTGATAAATTTTTCGTACTAACTCATCCATTAAAAATGGTTTCATAATATAATCTTTTGCACCATCTTTTATTAAATCGGTTACCGTTTCATCTGAAATATATGAAACCAAAAGTAAGATTATTGCATTTTTAGAGTATTTTTTAATTATTGCTTTGCAAACACTACTTGGAAGAGTTGTTGATAACAAAACAGTATCATACTCTTTTGTAAGATTATCAACATTAACACTCTCTACATAATCACAATTGTGACCATCATCAAGAAGTCTTAATACAATTTTTTGTGCTAAATAACTCTCATTCTCTACTATTAATATATTCATCTTTTGTCCCATTCATAATATTTTACATTTGCTACACATTGAACTACAACACCCTCTTTTCTTCCTATACTTCCTATTTTTTCAGAAGTTGTTGCTTTTACATTTATAAACTGCTTTGGAAGATTTAAAAGCTTACTTAGGCTATTTTTTATCTCTATTTTATGTGGATTTATTTTTGGTTGCTCTGCAATTATTGTTATATCTACATTTACAATCTCATATCCAACATTTTTTACAAATCTTACAATATATTCTAAAAGTTTTTTTGAATCAATATTTTTATATCTCTCATCTGTATCTGGAAAAAACTCTCCAATATCTCCAGCACCAATAGCTCCTAGTAAAGCATCAATTAAAGAGTGAATTAAAACATCACCATCGCTGTGAGCTTTAAAACCATAACTATATGGAAGCTCTACTCCACCTAAAAACATTGGTTTATTATCTTCAAAACTATGCAAATCAAAACCAAAGCCTGTAAAGAAGTTTTTTGATGGAGATTTTAGACAAGGAATTTCATCTAAATCATCTAAAAATGTTAGTTTTTTTGCTTTAACACAACCTTTTACATAAGAGATTTCATAACCACTATTTTTAATAGCACTACTTTCATCTGTAAACTCAATATCTGTATCTAAAGCTTTTTTTAAAACATCTGTAAGTGATAGTTGTGGAGTTTGTATTAGCTTTACCTCATCTCTATTTATTGTATTTTTTTCATAAATAACAGTATCACTAACACCTAAAACAGGAACTACGCAAGTTGCTTTATCTTTTAGAGCTAATATCCTATCTATCATATCTTTAGATATACAAGCTCTTGCAACATCGCTTATCATAACATATTTTGTATCTACAAAATTCAAAGCATTTTTAATAGAGTTTTGTCTTGTCTCTCCACCTTTAACATATACAAAATCATCATTAAAATTTTGCATATATCTTAATTCATCTTCATGTGAGACAACAATAGTTTTTTTAAAATTTGAGTATGAGTTTAGTCTTGAAGTAACATTTAACCATAAAGGCTCATTTTCAACTCTTAGCCACTGTTTCTTGCATACATTTTCAAATCTAGTAGAATTTCCTGCACACAACACCACTAATGTAACATCTTCCAATTATCTGTTCCTTTGAATTTGAGTAAAAAAGTTACAGATTCTAGCTCTTTTTTTCTTATAAACTATTTAATTACCTGAAAAATGCTACTTTTTATCTCATTGAAACTCTCTTTGAAAAATTTTGTATCAAATTCATACTCTTTTAGTATAACTAGACTTTTATCAAAATCTAAACTATTTAAAGGCTCTTTTGGATTTGTTATATTATCCACAACATTTAAAATCATAGATTTTATCTTAAAAGCTTCAGGAGCATTTTGCAAATCTTCAAAAAATGCAATTGGTAAAATTATATTTGGACTTAATTTCCAATGTTTAAGTATATTTGCAGATACTCTTGAACTTTTGTATCCTGTAAACTTCTCTTCGCCTATTGTTACACTACTTCTATTTATCTCACTAATAAACTGTTCTGCTAATTTATGCTCACTAATAGCTTTTGAGATAATTGGTTTTGAGATATTTTTTAAAAATGCTGGTATTAAAAGTGAACTTTTTAAACTATTATCAAATTTTGATAACCACTTATTTATAAAGTAGATACTTAAAGTATTTGAATACAAAAACTCATCACTTCTAATTGTATAAGCAAAAAGGTTTTTAGGTAGAGTATTAGATATTAATAAAGCTGTACATAATGCTGTCATAAACTCAAGATTTGTAATTTTTACAAGATTTATTACCGTTCTTTTATCATTTTTAAAATCAAAAAAATTAAACTCTACTATTTTTAATAACTCTTTTTGTAGATTCTTATCTTCTGAAATAATTTCAAAAAGCTCTTTGGGATTTTTAAAAGAGGATTTTCTAAAATTGTCTAAATCTACTATAGTTTTTGGTAATTTTTCATCTATTTGCAAATATTTGTTAAAGTTTTTAATCATTTTATTATATCCTTTGAAATTGGGAAAAAATTATATGAAATAGTAACTTATAATCTTAAAATTTATCTATAAATAATTTAAGACAAAAATTATCCTATTTAAACTATAATTTTGCCTAGAGTTTTAAAAAAGGATTTAAAATGAGTATAGAAGATATTAAAAAATCATTAGAAAATGTAAAATACCCAGGCTTTTCAAAATCAATTATTGATTTTGGATTTGTAAAAGATATTAAATTAGATGCAAACTCTTGCACAATACTATTAGATATTACTTCAACAGCAAAAGAGGTTGAAGATGAGTTAAGAAGAGAGATTCCAAAAGCTCTTCCAAATTTAAATATTAATTTAGTTTTTAATAAACAAAAAGAGGAGCAACAAAGAAGCAATAGCGTAAGTGGTCAAAATATTGCACCACAAATAAAAGATATTGTAATGGTTAGCTCAGGAAAAGGTGGAGTTGGAAAATCAACAACAACTGTAAATCTTGCAATTGCAGCTGCTATGCAAGGTAAAAAAGTTGGTATTTTAGATGCTGATATTTATGGACCAAATATTCCAAGAATGATGGGAGTAAATGGACAAGAGGTTGAAGTAATAGGAAATAAAGCAAAACCATTAAACGCTTATGGCGTAGATGTTATGTCTATGGGAATTTTAATGAAAGAGGGTGAGGCTGTTATTTGGAGAGGTGCTATGATTATGAAGGCAATCCAACAGCTTTTAAGAGATATTTTATGGGAAGAGTTAGATATATTATTTATTGATATGCCTCCAGGAACAGGAGATGCACAATTAACTCTTGCTCAAAGCGTGCCTGTAAGTGCTGGTATAAATGTAACAACTCCTCAACATGTAGCTCTTGATGATAGTAGAAGATCTTTAGATATGTTCTCAAAACTTCATATTCCAGTTGCTGGAATTGTTGAAAATATGAGTGGATTTATCTGCCCATCATGTAACACAGAGTCTGATATTTTTGGAACAGGAACATGTGATGAGTTAGCTAAACAGTACAATACTCAAGTTTTAGCTCATCTTCCAATTGAACCTGCTATTAGAGTTGGTGGGGATAGTGGAAAACCAATTGTTTATTTTGAACCTGAATCAATAAGTGCAAAAAGATATATGATGGCTGCAAGTAAACTTATATCTATGCTTGAAAATCAAGGTGAAGTTTCAAATGAAGCTATTCAGCCTATTATGCCAGCAGGGGTTAGTGCATGTTCAAGTGAAGGACAAAAAATAAAAGCTGAACATGAAGCTAAAAAAAGTGGTGGTTGTGGCTCTGGATGTGGTTGCCACTAAAAATTTTAGATAGAAGAGAAGTTAATCTTCTCTTTTATAAAATATTATCTATCAATACTTGAACCCTCTTTTGAGAAGTATGATTTAAAAAAGTTAAATTTTACTAAACTATTAAAATAGTCAACATCTAATCTAGTTTTATTTAAATATATATTTTCGTAACTCTCATCATATTGTTTTATCAAATATGTAGAGTAAATACCGCTATAATCAATCATTAATTTATCTTCAAAAACTGTGTATTTATTTATAATATTTATATAAAACTCTTCGTTTACTAAGTAGGTAATAACTTCAAGATTTTTAAACTCTTTTTTTTCAACAAGCTTATAAGATTTTGCTTTAATTGTATCCATAAAAAGTGATACAAAATATCCTCTAGCAACTCCATTCCACTTGCAAGAGCTATCAAGATTTATATACTCTGTAAATATCTTTTTATATTTTATATCGTCACTTAAACTAATATATGAAAAATTTGCACAACTATCATAAGTGTTTTGCTTTTTTTCATTTGCAAATTCACTTTGAATTAAATTTGATTTAGTGCCACATGAAACCAAAACTATAGTAACTAGACAGATGTATATAAACCTTAACATTTTAAACTCCTAAGATGATTGCAATTTTACTATTTTTAATCTATTAATTACTTTTTAGTGGAGTAAAATCTTTTAAAGCCAAAAAATCTGCTCTTGGTTTTGATGCTCTAAATGGTTTTAAAGGAGTATTCTCTACACTGTTAAATACATAAAAAACATTTGTTCTATCATAAGGTGAGATATTATCACTACTTCCATGTAAAATATTTCCATCATGAATCACCATAGTACCCTCTTCTCCTAAAGCAGCAACTAAATCATCTGGAGTTGTTAGGTTTTGTATTGCTTTTAAACTAGGAACACCATACTCTTGTTTTTTTAAAGATTGTTTATAGTTATCAAGAGGTGTTTCTCCAGCACAAGAGATAAACTTTTTGTGGCTACCTTTTATCAAATAAAGAGGTCCATTAAATTGTGTATTATCACTTAACATTACCCAAGCTGACAAACATCTACATCTTGGTAATCCATCTTCACAATGCCATGTTTCAAAATCACTATGCCAAGGAAAAGATTTCCCTTTATATGCATGTTTTATATTTATTCTTCCATGATGAATATAAACATCACTTCCCAAAATTTGTCTAACTTTATCTAAAATTCTAGGATCTTTTGATAGTTTATCAAATAGTTTGCTATAGAGATGTTGATTAAATATTGTTCTTAATTCATTGCTATCAGGTTCACTAATAAACTCATCTTTTTTTCTAAGTTCGATATTTGATTCTAAACTCTTTAACTCATCTTTAAAAGCTTCAATCTCCTCTTTTGAGAAAAGCTTAGGAAAAATTATAAAACCATTTTTCTCATAACTATCCAGCTGCTCTTTACTTAAAGAGTGCTCTGTTATCATCTTTTTAGAATATACAACAGGATCAACTCTACTTATAATATTCTCAAATTCCAATCTACTTGGGTACAAATCTTGCACTAACTAAACCCCCTTTTTATTAATCAACAAGCGGATAAACGCCGTTTTCATCGTGATTTTCAGTTCCTTTAATTGGTGGATTAAATACACAAATAAGCCTCATATCTTCACTTCCACCATATAAATTATGTTCATCATGA
The DNA here is from genome assembly GCF_004116575.1 of Arcobacter sp. AHV-9/2010. Classification (NCBI taxonomy): domain Bacteria; kingdom Pseudomonadati; phylum Campylobacterota; class Epsilonproteobacteria; order Campylobacterales; family Arcobacteraceae; genus Arcobacter; species Arcobacter sp. AHV-9/2010. Next base: position 562,565 of record NZ_PDKH01000001.1, read on the forward strand.
TTATTTAAAGCGTACATTACGCCATCATAAATTTCATGAACAACTCCTGTTTTTAAATCCTCTATTTTTCCATTTCCAGCCACACAATAAACAGCTTCAAGATGGTTTTGATAGTGAATATGTGTTTTTGTGTTTGCTTTTATAATTGTCTCATGAAATGAAAATCCCATGCCATCATCTTTTAAAAGCATTCTTCTACTAAGCCACTGACCATCTTTTGCAAAAACCTCTTTAGAAGTTCCTATTACATCTTTTTTTATATCTCTTACTATCATTAATACTCTCCTTTTAAGTGTTCTTTTCTCTCTTCTATTAACTTATCAACTGCTATTTCAAATCTTTTTAATCCCTCTTTTAAAAGATCTTCCTCAATTAAAAGTGGTGGTAAAAATTTAACAACTTGACTTTCGCTTCCACAAGTTTCTACTATTAATCCCTCTTTAAAAGCATTTTTAGATATATCACTTGCCATTGATTTATCATTTTTTATCTCAAAACCATAAACCAAACCTCTACCTCTTACATCAATATCATAAATATCTTTGTACTTATTTGCAATTTGAGTTAAACTATCTTTTAAAATCTTCTCTTTATATTTTACAGCTTTTGATAAATTATCATTTTGCCAGTAGTTATCAAGAGATACTTTTGAAGCTACAAAAGCTAAATTATTTCCTCTAAAAGTTCCTGTATGTTCACCTGGTTTCCATTGGTCTAAATGTGGTTTAAATAGTAAAAGTGCCATTGGTAAACCACCACCTATTGATTTTGACAAGGTTACCATATCAGGATTTATTCCAGCAAATTCAAATGAGAAAAACTCTCCACTTCTTCCATTTCCAACTTGAATATCATCAACAATTAACAACATATCAAACTCTCTACAAATGGCTTCAAGCTCTTGTAACCACTCTTTTGAAGCTACATTTATTCCACCTTCCCCTTGAATAGTTTCAAGTATAACAGCAGCTGGCAAATCAACTCCACTACTTCCGTCTTCTAAAAACTTTCTAAAATATGTAAGTGTATTCATATCATCAAAATATCCATCAAATGGCATAAAAGTAGCATTTGTTCTACTTATATAACTCTCATCTCTATACTCATTATTTCCTGTAACTGCAAGTGAGCCTTGAGATAGTCCATGGTAACCATTTGTAAATGCAACAACATTACTTCTTCCTTTTACAAGCCTTGCTAGTTTAAGTGCAGTTTCAACGGCATTTGTTCCTGTTGGTCCTGTAAATTGAAGTTTATATTCAAGATTTCTTGGTTTTAAAATTAAGTTTTCAAAAGATTGTAAAAACTCTTTTTTTGCAGTTGTTGCCATATCAAGCCCGTGAACTATTCCATCCTCTTGTAAATATTCAATCAATGCTTTGCTTATATGTTCATTGTTGTGCCCATAATTTAAAGTTCCAGCTCCAGCAAAAAAATCAATATATTCAACTCCTTGCTCATCTGTTAAAATAGCCCCTTTTGCTTTTTTAAAAATTGTTGGGAAACTTCTTATATATCCTCTTACTTCTGACTCTAGTTTTTCAAATATTCTCATTTTTTCTCTCCTTTATTTATTGGTCCAATCTTAAATTGAACTTCCTCTTCGTGTGAATTAATAAAATCTTCTATAAAAAATAGTGTGCTTTTTTCTATATTTGCTTCATATTTTTCTGCAAACTTTTCAAAAACTCTTTGCGATGAGATATTTGAAGGTGATACAGTTGAGATTAGATATCTTATATTTTTTCTTGCAACTATATTGTCTATTAATTTTAAAGCTAGATTTTTTCCTCTATGATTTTCATCAACAGCTACTTGCCAAATAAAAAGTGTATCATTTTCATTTGGTAAATAATATCCTGAAACAAAACCAACAATCTGGTTTTCAAATAGAGCAACACTACAGCTATTTTTAAAGTGAGTTGATTGAAGAAGGTATAAATAGTGCGAGTTTAAGTCTAAGACTTTGCTTTTTTTAACTAAATCATATATATATTTAGCGTCATTTTTTTCTGGTTTCCTTATGGTATAACTGGATTCCATAATGCTCCTTTTTAGTATAAATTATGTAAATTTTTTACAAGTTTTATGTAAAATATTTACAAACTATGAGTAGAATTTATACCATTTTAAAATAAGATGTAGCTTAATGCTTTTAATATTTTTGTGTGATTTATTTGCTTAGATGCCGTTTTTTAGGCTGTTTTAGAAATTTGGTAAATTTAGAAGTTATCTAGTTTTTCAGAATCAGAACTTGATAGAGTTTCAAGCTTTTTCTCAATAATCTTTAGAAATTCTTGTTTATGTTTTAAATCCATATTATCTTCTAATATCTCTAAAATATAAGAGATTCCATTTGAGTTTATTTTTTTGATTGTTGCTAGGTAGTGAACAAATGCTATCATTTTGATATCATCTATTGAGTATAGTTTTTTGATAGCTTTATCTTTTTCCAAAGGTAGAAGTTTTTTCTCTTCATACATTTTTAAAGTTCTAGTTTTTGTATTTAGAAGTTCTGAAATACTGCTAAGTGGTAAGATATTTTTTTGATTATTTAAAAGTGCCATGGTTTATCTAAAAAGAAGTGTGGATTTATCCACACTTATAATACTCTTGAAATAACTCTTCTACTTTTTCTATTACTAACTCTTCATGCCAATTATGTCTTTTAGCAAAAGTTTTGATTTCATACTCTTTCTCTTCTTCTGTACAAAAAAAGTATAATTTTTTTACAAAAGGTTTTGGTACAGAGATTGCTATTTTTTGGAAAAAGTTCTCTTTGCACATAGGTGAGCAAAAAACCTTTGAAATTGGTATTTTTTTAGAGCAGTGTTGACAACTATTTGTCATATTAACTCCTTTTACATAAATTAAGTCCGTGCATTATAACAAGCAATTATTAAATGCAACTTAGTTGTATAAGAAAATTTAATAATTTTTATTTTTTTCGAGAATTTTTTTCTTCTATTCCAGAGATAGAAAATCTTCTTTTTAGCTCTTGTTTTACTCTATCAGGATCTATATTTAAACTAGCCATTGCAACTAAAACATGGTATGTAATATCGGCTGCTTCATATATAGCCTCATCTTTATTTTTATCTTTTATAGCAAAACAAAACTCTCCTGCTTCTTCAACAATTTTTTTAAGCATAGAGTTTGTATCACCTTTTAAAAGTTTTGCTGTGTAGGATTTTGTAGTATCTTCGTTTTTTCTCTCTTGAATAGTGTGATATAAACTATCTATTACACCATAAGTTTTTGAAGTATCAACCAAAACCTCTTCAACAATCTTCTCATTTTGTATATTTGTAAAAAAACAAGATTTTCTTCCTGTATGACAAGCAACTCCTTCTTGAATTACTTTAAACAAAAGTGTGTCATTGTCACAATCAAGAAAAATATCTACAATTTTTTGAGTATGATTTGAGCTCTCACCCTTTTTCCAAACTCTTTGTTTGCTTCTGCTAAAGTAGTGTGCAAAACCAGTTTTTAAAGTTAATTCAAGTGCCTCTTTATCTACATAAGCCAACATCAAAACTTCATTTGAAGAGCTATCTTGTGTAATAACTGGAATTAAATCATCCATTTTTTCCCAATCTATTTTTTCTAAAATTTTCATCAATCTATTCCTTTAAAAACTGCTTCTACATCTAATTTTAATTTTTCTAATGTCTTCTCTTTTTTATTAACATCAACATCAACTCCTACATCATAAGAGTTTTTTGTCTTCTCTTTAGATTCTATTTTTTGAGGAATGTTTGTATTATATCTTTGCGAGGGAGTGTAATCTATTTTTGGCTCTAAATCTATTTTTATATCTTGATTTAATGGTTTGTCATTTGAGAGTAAAAGAGAAAAGAGTCCTATAAATAGGATAGTTTTAATTATTTTCATTCTCTTCTCTTCTTTAAATTATTTTTGATTTATAGCTGTATCTCTATTTTTATCTTTTGTATCAACCCAGATATTTGGAGTTGAACCACCAGGAGTTAAAAAGATTTTTGCATCTTTGTTCTCTCTTAAAGCATCATTGAATCTACCTTGAACTTCAATTTGTTGCATTTGTAAAAGCTGTGGTGTAAGTGATTTTGCAATCTCTTTATTAGCAGCAGCTTGTGCTTGTGCTTCAATTGTAACTGCATCAGCTCTACCTTGTGCTTCAATTCTTTTAGCTTCAGCCTCTCCACTTGCAAGTGCAGCTCTTTTTTCAGCCTCTTGTTTAGCTCTTTGAACTTCGTATCTTACTCTTTCTGCTTCTTGATTTGCTATTTGAACTTTTTCAATTTGCTCTTTAATTTTTTCAGGAAGAACTATCTCTTTTAATTGAACAGATTCAACTACAACTGCTTGCTTAGATCTTTCAGCAACTTTCTCTTTTATTAATCTATCAAGTCTTTCTGCAACTTCATTTCTTTTCATAGGAAGAACTTCAGCATTGTATCCACCAAGAACACTTCTTGAAACCTCTCCAACAACTTGATTTACAATTTTATCTTCCCAAGATGGTCCCCAAGTTGCAATTGTTTCAGGAACACCACTTGCAATGATATTGTATTGAACAGTTAATTCAATAGAGATTGGTAAACCTCTTGAATCAAGAACATTTATTGCAGGGTTATTTTTGATACTTTGATCAAAAGAACCAATACTTTGAGTGTTCATATATGTTAAAAGTCTAACTTTTGTATCAACAACAATAACTTTTTGAATAACTGGAATATAGAAATGAAATCCTGGATTTAAAGGCTCTTTATCATATTTTCCTGTTGTTGCTTTAATACCAACTTGTCCTGATTCAATAATAACAAATGGTTTAAACAAAAATAGTGCACCAATTATTATAATTACAAGATATAGCAATCCTGCTTTTTTCCCAAAGTTTTTGAAAAACTCAGGTGTTTCAAATGGAGCTTGAAAATTCCCACCACCATTTGGTTTATTACCTTGTTGTCTGTTTTTAAAATAGTCATTATCTATTGGCATGCTCTTCCTTATATTTTTTTTAGTCTAATATACTATTTAAAATTAGTTAATATATGTTAAATACTTTGTATATTTTGGATTTTTTCCAGTTACTACATCAAAATATGCAGATTGGATTTTTTCTGTAATAGGACCTCTACATCCAGCTCCAATAACTCTTGCATCAACTTCTCTAATTGGAGTTATTTCAGCTGCAGTTCCTGTAAAGAAAGCTTCATCAGCTACATAAATCTCTTCTCTAGTGATTCTTCTTCTAACAACCTCAATTCCCATATCTTTTGCTAAATCAATTGCTGTTGCTTGAGTAATAGATTCAAGTGAGTTATCATTTGGAGGAGATATAAGTTTTCCATCTTTAACAATGAAAAAACATGCTCCTGATGCTTCTGCAATATAACCTTGATCATCTCTTAAAAGTGCTTCATCATATCCAGCCTCAACTGCTTCATATTTTGCCATTTGAGAGTTCATATAGTTTGCAACTGATTTTGCTTTTCCCATACCTGAAGTATTTGGAGTTCTTGTAAATGAAGAGATTTTTACTCTAACACCTTTTTTAAGACCCTCTTCTCCTAGATATGCACCCCACTCCCAAGCTGAAATAGATACTTTTACAGGAGCATCTTTGTGATAAAGACCCATAACTCCATAACCTAAATATACAAGTGGTCTAATATATGCACCATTTGTTAACTCATTTTTTTGTAATAACTCTACTTGAGCTTTGTTTAACTCTTCAAGAGTAAATGGAACACTCATTAATGTCATTTTTGAAGAGTTTAAAAGTCTTTGTGTATGCTCATTTAATTTAAAAATAGCACATCTTCCATCAACAGTTTTATAAGCTTTTGTACCTTCAATTGCACCATTTCCATAGTGTAATGTGTGACTTAGTACATGAACTTTTGCATCTTGCCAAGGAGTAAACTCTCCATCCATCCAAATATATTTTGATTCAGTCATCTTAATTTATTTCCTACACTTAAATTTTTAGCAATTATTCTATCAAAATGTTGATAAAACTATCTGTATAAACTAAGTTCTAAGAAGAAAAAATGTAATATTAAACTTTAAAAAATATTTGGATGAATAATGATAAAAAACTTAATTTTTATTTTTGTTGCAATTTTTTTCACAGCTTGTTCTGTAAAATTTGATATGCTTTTCTTTAACGAACCAAATAGTGAACTAAAAAAAGAGATTACAAAAGTTTTGTATCTTATGAAAGATGATGATTTAGAGAGTTTAAATAGCAACTACATAAATAAAGATTTTGGATTTTATGAATTTAGATTAGATAGAGAGTTTAATTTAATTACTGAACATAAATTTACCCTTGAAGAGGTTGATAAATTTATAGAGATTTTTGATATTTCAAGCAAAGTAGTTGAGTTTGATTGTAGTTTTGATTTAGATACTCGTTATGGATGGAAAGAAGATGGGGTTTTTGTCTTAAAAAATAGAGTCAACTATTTTGATAACTATAAAGTTAAAGATGAAAAAGAGAAAATATTTATAAATAATATTTTAAAAAATGGCTATGAGGTAATTACTCTTTCTCAAATGATTTTTTATATGTCAATATTTGAGGGCAAATATTATATTGTCTTAATTGATAATGTTAAAACAGATTGTAGAAAGAAGTTTGAAATTGAGTCAAAAAATTTATAAAAGAGAGTGAATGCAAAAATTAATAGAAGATTTAATAGAAAATAGAGTTTTAATAATTGATGGAGCTATGGGAACACAGCTTCAAGCAGTTGATATAGAGAGTAAATTTTGGCAATATGAAAACAAAGATTTAGAAGGGTGTAATGAGCTTTTAAATCTAACTGCTCCTCATATTTTGGAGACAATTTATGAAAACTACGCAACTGCTGGTGCAAATTTTATTAGCACAAATACATTTGGAAGTATGCCTTGGGTTTTAGATGAGTATGAAATAGGTCATTTAAGTTATGAGTTATCAAAACTAGCAGCTAGTGGTGCTAAAAAGATTTGTGAAAAATATAGCACAAAAGAGGATCCAAAATTTGTTTTAGCATCTATTGGACCTGGAACAAAGCTACCATCTTTAGGACATATTACTTATGATAATATGTATGAAGGTTATAAGACTATGGCTAGAGGTTTAGTTGATGGTGGAACTGATGTTTTTTTACTTGAAACTTGTCAAGATCCACTTCAAATAAAAGCAGCACTTCATGCTTTAAATGATGTTGCACCACAAATTCCTATTATGGTTTCAGTTACAATTGAGTTAAATGGAACAATGCTAATTGGAACAGATGCTTTAACAATTGCAGCGATTTTAAAACCATTTAATATCTTATCTTTAGGTTTTAACTGTGGAACTGGACCAATTCAAGTTCAAAAACATGTAAAAGCTTTAAGTGAAGTATCAAAATTTCCAATCTCTGTTCATGCAAATGCAGGACTTCCTCAAAACAAAGGTGGAAAAACTTTCTATCCAATGGGTCCAGATGAGTTTACAGCTTTACAAAAAGAGTTTTTAAATATTAATGGAGTTGCATTTTTGGGTGGTTGTTGTGGAACTACACCTACTCATATAAAAGCTTTGAGTGATGCAGTTAAAGGTATTGTTCCAAAAAAACCAAATGGATTTTTAAAAGCTTCACTGGCATCTTTATTTAATGTTGTTCCTCTAAAACAAGAACCAGCACCACTTTTAATTGGTGAGAGAAGTAATGCAACTGGAAGTAAAGCTTTTAGAGAACTTTTAAAAGCAAACGATTATGAAGGAACTTTAAGTGTTGCTCAACAACAAGTTCGTGCAGGAGCTCATGTAATTGATGTGAGTGTTGGTTTTGCAGGTCGAGATGAAACAGGTGATATGGATAAAGTTGTATCTTTATACTCTCAAAAAATTTCACTTCCACTAATGCCTGACTCTACTCAAATAAAAGCACTAGAAGCTGCTTTAAAGCAAATTGGTGGAAGATGTATTATAAACTCAGTTAATCTTGAAGATGGTGAAGAGAAGTTTGATGAAGTTTGTAAATTAGCAAAAAGATTTGGAGCAGCACTTGTTTGCCTTGTGATTGATGAGATTGGAATGGCAAAAACAAAACAGAGAAAACTAGAAGTTGCAGAACGAATTTACAATTTATGTGTAAATAGACACGGGTTTGACCCAGCTGATTTAGTTTTTGATATGCTTACATTTACTATTGGTTCAGGTGATGATGAGTATAGAACTGCTGGAATTGAGACTATGGAGGCTATAAGAGAGTTTCAAGCTCTTCATAGCGAAGTCGGAACAACTTTGGGACTTTCAAATATCTCATTTGGTTTATCTCAAAATGCAAGAATTTATCTAAACTCAATATATCTTGATCACTGTGTAAAAGCAGGACTTACGACTGCTATTGTAAATGTTAAACATATAATTCCACTAAATAAAATAAGCCCTGAAGATAAAAAAGCTTGTGATGATTTGATATTTAACAACCAAGAAGATGGTGATCCACTATTTAAATTTATAGAGCACTTCTCAAATGTTGAATCGCAAGATGAACAAAGTGATGAAGAGTATCAAAAAATGGAACCTATTGAAAAGGTTAAAAAACTCTTACTAGATGGTGACAAAGAGAGAATGATTCCTTTAGTTTTAGAGCTAAAAGATACTATAGCTCCTGAACTAATTGTAAATGAGTGGCTAATTGATGGAATGAAAATAATTGGAGAGCTATTTGGAAGTGGTCAAATGCAACTTCCATTTGTACTTCAAAGTGCTGAAACTATGAAAGCCACTGTTGATGCTTTAAATCCATATCTTCCAAAACAAGAGAAAAGTACTGAAACTACAGTTGTAATTGGTACAGTTAAAGGCGATGTTCACGATGTTGGTAAGAATTTAGTTGATATTATTTTAAGTAACAATGGATTTAAAGTAGTAAATATTGGGATAAAAGCTGATTTAAATCAATTTTTAGAAGCTGCAAAAGAGCACAACGCAGATGCTATTGGAATGAGTGGATTACTTGTAAAAAGTACAGCTGTAATGAAAGAGAATCTTGAAGAGATGCAAAAACTAGGACTTAAAATTCCAGTTATGCTAGGTGGTGCTGCTTTAACAAAAAACTTTGTTGATGATTATTGCAGACCAATTTATGATGGAGCTATTTTTTATTGCCGTGATGCTTTTGATGGTGTTGTATCTATGCAAAGAATTGAAAAAGGTGGAGAGCTTGATACAAAACTAGCTGCTGATTTAATTGAAAAAATTGATACAAGCGATAGAGTTGAAAAAGAGGAGGTTATAATTCCTCCTTATGAAGAGATATCTATGCCAAAAAGGGATTTTGTAGTTCCTCCATATTGGAACAAAGTTGCAAAAACTGGAGATGAGCTAGATAAAGAGCTGATATTCTCTTGGATAAATCACAGAGTTTTATTTAGACAAAGATGGGGATATAAAAGAGGAAAACAGACACCTGAAGCATTTATGAAGTATGAAAAAGATGTTGTTGAACCACTTTATTACTCTTTAAAAGATGAGTTAATCTCAAAAAATATATTTGAACCAATTGCTATTTATGAGTATTATCCATGTATTTCTCATGACAATAAACTATATATTTTTGATAAAAGATATATTTACAACAATCTTGAAGAGGCAAAAAATGTTCCACCTTTAAGTGAAGCTATAAAAGTGATGGAGTTTCCAAGACAAAAAAGAAAACCTTTTAGATGTATAGCTGACTTTTTTGCAAATGATAGATTAGATGTTGTAGGATTTACACTTGCAAGTGCAGGACTTAAAATAAGTGATTATGAAAGAGAGTTTTATGATCGTGGAGAGTTTACAAAATATTATCAAATTCACGGTCTTGGAGTTGAACTAGCTGAAGCATTGGCTGAAGTTTTACATAAACAAATAAGACTTGATTGGGATATTGTTCCAAAAGAGGGGCATAAATTAAGTGATGTTCAAATGAAGCAATATGTTGGTTGTAGATACTCTCCAGGTTATGCAGCTTGTCCTGAGTTATCACAAAATAGAGATATTTTTGATCTGTTAAATCCCGAAGAGTTTGGAATAGAGCTTAGTGAAACATTCCAAATGCACCCTGAGCAAACTACTTGTGCAATAGTTGTTCACAACAAAGAGGCAAACTACTATAATGTTTGATTAAACTGGGAAATTCCCAGTTTATACCAATTTATGATTTAATACTAATTTTTCCAGACCCAATAAACATAATTGCAATTGACCCTAAAAGATAGATTAATGCTAATTCAATTACTGGAGCACCAGTTCTTCCTAAAGCAAAAATTTCATTGCTATGAGCTAAAAATATTGCAATAACCATAGTAATAGCAACAAACAGAGCTGATGTTCTTACAAAAATTCCTAAAACAATCATAAGTGGAAATAAAATTTCACCTAAATAAACACCATAAGCAAAAAACTCAGGAAAACCTGCTTTTGCAACCATAGCTTTAATTCCACCAATACCATTTACAACTTTTGCCCAACCATGAAATAGCATAAGTCCACCAATTGTTACTCTTAAGATTAATTTTCCTATATCAGCATTTAATACCGATAGTTTATTTTCGATACATTTCATAAAATATCCTTATATAAAAAATTTTGTGATTGTAGCAATAAAAATATAATGTTAAGGTTAGTTAATAAAGCTTCATTTCAATAAACTAAGATAAAATATCAAATTAATTTTAGGAAAAAATATGAGAGAAAAAAACATTTTAAGTATGATTTTAAATTTTGTTTACTCAAAATCAAAACAACCTGTACTTTTAAAAGATTTGTTAGTAGCTTCAACTCAACAAAGCAATGGAATGGAAGTAGATAGCACAAGATTAGGTTTTAGATTAAGACTTACAAGAGCCTATTTTGTATATATTGCTTTGGTTTTAGCAGTGTTAGTTCCCATATCACTTCTTACTCATAAACCCTTAGCAAAAATAGATCCACATATCTCTATTATTGGTGCAATGATTATAACAGCACTTATATTTATGGGATTTAACTACTTTTTGGCATTTCTTAAAAATAGTATGACAAAACAGAGTCTAAAAAAGGCATGGAGTGTTCATTTTCCATTTTTCTCATATAGCGAGTATCAACTAAAAGTAAATAAGATTTTTGAACAAGCTATGAGAGAAGAGGTTTCAAAAAGAGATTTACAAAAATATATTCTTGAAAGATTGGCTACTTTATAAGCTATCTTTCAAAGATTTTGCATCTTTATTTCTAATTTTTTTCAACTCCATATCAATATATTTTCCAATCTTCTCTTCTTTGTTTTTAAAAGCAAGAGTTATTTTTCTTTTTGTTGGTCTTGCTTCATAGATATAAAATCCAGCTTCATACATAGATAATCTTATATTTGTAGAGATTGCATAAGTTGTTAAAATAGAGTCTTCTTTTGAAATTTTGTAAATATCTTCAAAATACTCTTTTGTCCAAAGCTCTTTATTTACCTCACTTGAAAAAGCATCTTGATAAACTATGTCAAAAAAACCTTTTTGAAAAGTTTTTATATACGCTCTTGCATCGCCTATAAAAATCTCTATTTTTATCTTCTCATCTTCATATTTTTGATTAAGTGATAGTTCATCTATAATATTTTTAAACTTTTCAAACTCTTTTGGATATGAGAAGTTTTGTAAAGATTGTATTAAATCAAAATCAAGCTCAGGAGAGTAGATATTTATTTTAATATCAAGTTCGTTTTCTAAAATATAAAAGATAGTTGCAAAACTATTGTAACCCAAACCAAAACAGATATCTAAAATATTTAACTCTTTTTTATTATAAGAGTGCGAAAATGCTGGAATTATATGTTTATGCAAAGCTTCACTAAATCCACCATCTTCTGTGTTATGAAAGTGTTGATTATATTTTAAAGAGAAAAGTGTATGGCTACCATCATTTGTGGTAACCAGTTTATCTTCTAGCAAATTAGTTTCCTAAACTCTCTAATTTCTCTTCGCTTAAAAATAGTTTCTCATTTGACATAACTCCAATATTTGAAGCTAGAATATCTTTTGCAATCTCTTTTGCTTCAGGAAGTGAGTGCATAGCACAAGTTCCACATTGATATATATTTAGTTCTGGAATATCACTTTGTTTCTCAACTTTAAGCACATCTTCCATAGATTTTTTCCAAGCAGTTGCTACCTCTTCTTCTTTTGGAGTTCCTATTAAACTCATATAAAATCCAGTTCTGCAACCCATTGGTGAAACATCTATGATTTCAACTGTAGGAGAGTTTAAGTGGTTTCTAATAAATCCAGCAAAAAGGTGTTCTAAAGTATGAATACCTTTTTCACTTAGCATCTTTTCATTTGGTTTACAAAATCTTAAATCAAAAACTGTAATAGCATCTCCTTTTGGTGTTTGCATCACTTTTGCAACTCTCACAGCAGGGGCTGGCATAATTGTGTGATCAACTCTAAAACTATCTAATAGTGGCATTTTATATCCTTTTTAATATATATTTCTTTTAAAATTTGGAAAAAATTATAGCCAAAGAAATGTAAAGTGCTATTAAATCATAATTTAGATTTGATATAAAATCAAATTTAGATAGAATCTTAAACTAAAAAAATAAAAGGATTGTTTTATGAGTAACTATTTTAAAATAGAAAATAATCAAAACAACTCTTTTTATATTAAGCTACTTAACTCTTGGAGTAAAGATAATTTAAATGAAATTATCAAAGAGTTAGAGACTTTAAATATCTCAAAAAACTCAAATATTCAAATAGATTTTAAAAATTTAATAGATATTGATAGTATTTGCATAATATATTTAATATCTTTTTTAAAAAACTTCAAAGAAGAGAATATCTCTTTTTCAAACTTTGAAAAATATGAGACAAAATATAAATTCTATAAAAAACATTATCAAAATGATGGTTTACAAAAAGAGAAAAAAGACAATACTATAGAAAATATTGGTAAAAAAAGCTATGAGATATATAGCTCTTTTAAACTATTTTTGATATTTATTGGAGAAGTTTTCTACTTCTTTATCTACTCTATTTTAAATCCAAAAAAGATTAGATTTAAAGCTACTTTAAAATATATTGAAACATCTGCTGTAGATGCTTTGTTGATAGTTGTTGTAAGCTCATTTTTGGTTGGAGTTGTAATAGCTTATCAAGGAGCTGTTCAGCTTGAAAAATTTGGAGCAAATATATTTATAGTTGAGATGGTAGCAATTACAATGTTAAGAGAAATAGCCCCTCTTATAACTGCAATTGTAATAGCTGGAAGAAGTGCAAGTAGCTACACAGCAGAGATTGGAGCTATGAAAATAACAGAAGAGCTAGATGCTATGAAAACTATGAATTTTGAGCCAACACTTTTTTTAACTCTTCCTAGGGTTTTTGCATTAAGTGTTGCTCTTCCTTTGCTTGTTTTTTTGGCAGATATTGTAGGAATTATTGGTGGAATGGTGATTGCTTATACATATTTGGATGTCACTTTTATAGAGTTTATTACAAGACTTCACAATGAAGTTGCACTAAAACATCTTTTAATTGGTATTTTAAAATCAGTTATTTTTGGTTCTTTTATAGCAATTATAGGTTGTTTTAGAGGTTTTCAAGTCCAAAACAATACTACAAGTATTGGGAAATATACAACAATAAGCGTTGTAAATGCTATATTTGTAGTTATTTTTTTAGATGCTATTTTTTCAATAATTTTTACACAAATAGGGATATAAAATGTCAATTATAAAAGTTGAAAACCTTTGTACATCTTTTGGAAAAAATATAATACACAACAACATCTCTTTTGATGTAAATGAGGGTGAAATTTTTGGAGTTTTAGGTGGAAGTGGTAGTGGAAAAACTGTTTTAGTAAAACAGCTTGTTATGCTAAATCCTATTCAAAAAGGGAGTGTGAAAATATTTGATAAAGATATTACAAACTTATCAATAGATGAGATAGATAAATTGAAATTAGATTTTTCATATTTGTTTCAATTTGGAGCTTTGTACTCTTTTTTAAATGTGATTGAAAATATTAGTGTGATGCTAAAAGAGTACACAAATTTGCCAAAAGATTTAATAGAAAAAATAGCTTATACAAATTTGGATATTGTAGGTCTTCCAAAAAGAGTTGCAACACTATATCCAAATGAACTAAGCGGTGGAATGAAAAAAAGAGTTGCATTTGCAAGAAGTTTAGCAATGCAACCAAAAATTCTATTTTTGGATGAGCCTACAAGTGGACTTGATCCTGCAAGTACAGATCAGATAAATGAGCTTTTATTGTATTTGAAAAAACATTTAAATATAACAACAGTTATAATAACTCACGATTTAGAGACTATTAAAACTGTACTTGATAGGTTTATAATAATAAAAAAAGATAAAATATTTGATGGGACTATAAATGAAGCTTTAAAATCAGAATATAGTTTTATTCAAGATTTCTTATCAATAAAAAGGGTTGTTTAATGGATACTAGAATTAATTTTTTAAAAATAGGTTTATTTGTTAGTTTGCTATCTATACTTCTTATTTTTGCAATATTTTGGCTTGGTAAATTTGGATTAGAGAGTAAAAAATATGATACATACTTTATATTTTTTGATGACTCTATAATTGGTTTAAATATTGGCTCTTCTATTAAATACAAAGGCTTAGATATTGGTGTTGTAAAAAATATCTCAATAAATCCAAATAACTCTGAAGAGATAAAAATAGAGTTAGAGATTCAAAAAGGAACTCCTATAAAAGAGGACAACTACGGTCTTTTAGGAAATTTAGGAATTACAGGACTTAAATATATTGAGCTTAAAGGTGGAAGTAATGAATCACCACTTTTAAAAGAAAACTATCTTAAAGAAAAAGTTATAGAGTCTAAAAAATCGACTTTAAGCAATATAGTAACATCAACTGAAGATGTAATGAGAGAGGTTTTAGTACTTCTTAAATCTTTTGAAAAAGTTTTAAACCAAGAAAATATCTCAAACTTTGCACAGCTTCTAGAAAATAGCCAAAAAAGTATGGCTAACTTTAATAAACTTTTATTTGATATCAAAAATTTTACAGATGTTGGAAGTTCAAGCTTTAAAAGTGTTAAAACTTCAGCAGATAGCTTTAATATTACAATGAAAAAATTGGAAGAAGAGCTAGAAAAAGGGAGTTTTGATATAAAAAATTTAACTCAAGATAGTTTAAATAATTTAGAGTCTGCTTTAACAAATATGAATGAAACTCTAATTTCTATGCAAGAGTTAATCAAAAATTTAAACGAAAGTCCAAGTGATTTGTTGTTTAAACAAAAATCTATAAATTATGGTCCAGGAGAGAAAAATGAGAAGTAGTATTTTAATTTTTTTAACACTAATTTTATTTAGTGCTTGTAGTTTCAAACAGGAGAAAATCTCAATAAATCATTATGGAATAGATTTTCAAACAAAAGCTTTGACAACTAAAGCAAAGTTTGACTCAATTTTTATTGAAGAACCAAATATAAATAGAGCTTTTAATTCACAAGCAATTTTTTATAGCAAGAAAGAGTTTCAATTTGAAGAGTATGCAAAAAATAGATGGATAAGCTCTCCGTCAAATATGGTTTATACTCAATTAGTTGACTCTTTTATATCTAGTAATATTTTTACAAATGTATTAAAAGATAAGAAGATAAAAAGCCAATATAGATTAAAAACAGAAGTTTTAAAGATCTATCAAAATTTTGAAGATGATAAATCTTATGCAGTTTTAAAACTTAAATTTGATTTAGTAAAAGATGAAAAGATAGTAAAATCTTTTAATTTTAATCAAAAAACTCTTTGTGATACAAATGATGCTTACGGTTTTGTAAAGGCTTTAAATATTAGTTTTGAAAAGAGTTTAAATAGTTTGTTAAAAGATTTATCAATCCTTTAACCTTTTAGCAATAATTGGCGCAATATTCATAACCAAAAATAGTCTTACAATATGGTGCAAAGTTATATAAGGTAAATTTGCACCAACTAAAAGAGCAATTAAATTTATCTCAGTTTGACCACCAGGTCCAAAGGCTAATAAAATATCTAAAGTAGCAAAACCAAAAAAGTGGTGAATAATAAAAATAAAAATTCCACACAAAATTATCAAAATAACAAAATGTCCCAAAGTAGCAACTAAAGTATTAAAAATAGTCTTTAAATCAACATTTTTAAATGTAAAACCTATAATTGAGCCAAAAACAACTTGAATAAATTTTAATAACTCATCTGGAATAGAGGTAGTTACAAATCCACTTGAATACAAAATAATACTTACAATCATAGGTCCAATCAAATATGCAGCTGTTAGTTTTATCTTTTTTGCAAAAAGTGCTGCAAAAACTCCAACAATATAGATATATAAAAACTCAAACATATCTATATCTTTTATTGGTGTTGTTAAAAGCTGGTTACCTCTTATATCAATTTGAAAAATATATTGAATAATAAAAGGTAAAGATACAACTACAAAAAATAGTCTTGAGCTTTGCATTAAAGTTATCTTTGCTGTATTTGCTTTTAGCTCTTGTCCAATTATAACCATCTCAATAACACCACCTGGCATAGAGCCTAAATATGAAGTTTTTAAATCATATTTTAAAACTTTATAGTAATAGTATGTTCCAAAAAATATAACTAAAATAGTAAATGGAACAACCAAAAGTAGGCTAATAGTATATTGTGGAATATGGTTTAAAATTGCTGGAGTAAAAGCACTTCCAATTGCTAGACCAATTAATATTCTAGCAGGGGCTGAAAATAGTTTTGGGCTTTGTATTGGAATTTTTTGAAATCTTATTAATATGCTTGTAGCAAAAATGCTTCCTAAAAGCCAAGGAAGTGGAAGATGCAAATATATAAAAATAAGTGAACCACAAAAAGCTAGCAGCAAAGCTAGTAGCATTTGAAAAATATTTTTTATCATTTAAAGTAGAAAGATATGTTTTACAGCTTCTAAAGAGTCTTTTTTTACAATATTGGTATATTTTAAAAGTTCTTCTTCATTTGAGTAACCACATAATACTCCAACAGAGTTGATAGAGGCATTTGAAGCAGATATTAAATCAAGTTTTGTATCTCCTACCATAAATGCTTGATATTTTTTATCATCATATTTTAAAGCATTCAAAGCCTTTAAAATTGGCTCTTTATGAGGTTTTGGATTCTCTACATCCTCTCTTCCAATTATTACTTCAAAATATTTTCCTATATCAAAATTATCTAATATTGGTGTTGAGTAGATTCTTGTTTTTGTAGTAACCACTCCAAGTCTTGCAAATTTTGAAGCTAAAGTTACCGCTTCAAAAGCATTTTCAAGTAGTAGCGTTTGAGCAACTGAAATATCTTTATATCGCATTTTGTAGCTATCTACAAAATCCCAAACTATTTCTCTATCCACGCCCAAATTTTCAAACATAATATCAAGTGGATATCCAATTTGAACCTTTATATCTTCAATAGTTCCTTTAAAATCAAAGTTGTGCTTTGAAAATGCATGTAAAAATGTAGTTGTAATTGCATCTGTTGAATCTATTAAAGTTCCATCTAAATCAAATAAAATAATCTTCTCTTTTTTATTCATAAAATATTTACTCCTCTATCTCCCAATCTTTTTGATTGTGCATAATACCTATAATTGATGGCTCTATATTTTTTATATTTTTATTTACAACTGTAATTGAGTCTGGAATATATAAAAATAGATATGGCAAATCATTTGAAATAATTTTAAAAATCTCTTTATATATTTTGCTTAACTCATCTTTATTTATAGTTGTAATTCCTTTTTCAATCAACTCATCAACTCTTTTGTTTTTATAATTTACCAAATTAAAACCACCAAGCTTTGAACTAGAGCTGTGCCAAAGCGGATACGCATCTGGCATCAAAGCCAAAGACCATCCAAGAAGTACAGTTTCAAACTTTCGTGGATGAACAACCGTATTTAAAAAAGCTTGCCACTCCATAACTCTTATTTTTAATTCAACTCCAATTTTTGCTAATTGATATTGCAAAATTTGTGCAGTATTTATTCTAATATCATTTCCTGTATTTGTAACAAGTTCAAAAGATAAAGGATTTTTCTCATCATATCCAGCCTCTTTTAACAAAGCTTTTGCTTTTTGTAGATCTTGAACAACTGGTTTTACCTCATCATTATAAGCAAATGAGTCTGGCATAAATGGACCGTTGCAAACTTTTGCATATCCAAAAAACAAAATATCTATTAGCTCTTGTCTATTTATAGCCAAAGATAGAGCTTCTCTAACTTTTATATCACTAAATTTTGGATTTTTTAAATTAAATCCCAAATAGCTAAAACCATTACTAGCTTTTGTAAAAATATCAAAACTATTTTTAAACTCATCATCTATTTGTCTTGAAACTTGCATTGGAGTCAATGAGCCAATATCAAGTCTGTTTTGTTTTAGATACAAAAATGATGTATTTGCATCTGGTAAAAATTTATATAAAATCCTATCAATTTTTGGACGACCCTCAAAAAAATCATCATTTGCAATAAGTTCAATATCACTTGCTGTTTTAAACTCTTTTAATTTGTAAGAACCCGTTCCTATTGGATTTTTATTAAAACTGCTTGTCATAAGATTTTCTTCATCTTTTAAAATATGATATGGTAAAAGTCCAACCATCCAAATCTCTAAGGCTTTAAAATATGGTTTTTTATACTCTATCTCAACAGTTAAATCATCTATTGCTTTTACACTTTTTACTTCGTTAAAGTTTGATTTTATAGAGTTAAAAACTTTTGGGCTAATTATCTGTTCATAAGTAAAAACAACATCCTTTACAGATAGTTTTACACCATCGTGCCAAAGTACATTCTCTTTTAATCCAATTATTAATTTTGTAGGAGTTTCAAATTTATAATATGAAGCGATACTAGTTGTAACATTTCCATCTTTATCATACTTTAAAAGCCCATCAAATAGCCAATTTGAAATCTCACTACTTGCACTATCATTTGCTAAAATAGGATTTAATCTACTAGGGGTTGAACTCATAGACAAAGTAAGAGTTGAGGCACCTAAAGAGAGAAAAAATATTATATTTATTATTAAAAATTTCATAGCGTATTGTATTGTTTTTTATATAAATTGGCTTTTAAACTCTATTTGTGATACAATTATTTTTTTTATTGCGGGGGAACACTTAAATGTGTTGAGAAGGTAAAACCTGACCCTTTGAACCTGTTGGCTAATACCAGTGTAGGAAGCAAATTTTAAAGATTAAAATTTAGAACTTAATAACAAATAACTAAAATTTAATTAAAAAGGTGCTTTCAAGTGAGAGCACCTTTTTTTTTGCCAAAAATAAAAGAAAAAATATTAAAAAAAAGGATTGTTATGAAAAAAGTTTTAACCATTGCAGGATCAGACTGTATTGGTGGAGCTGGAATACAAGCTGATTTAAAAACTTTTAGTTCATTTGGAACTTATGGTATGAGTGTAGTAACTGCTGTTGTGGCTGAAAATACATTTAGTGTTGTAGAGATTCAAGATGTAACTTCTAATATGATTCAAAAACAACTTGAAGCTGTTTTTGATGATATTGTTCCAGATGTTATAAAAATTGGAATGCTTGGAAATATTGATGCAATGAGAGTTGTAAGTGAATTTTTACAAAAAGCAAAACAAACCTACAAAGATTTAAAAGTTGTTGTAGATCCTGTTATGTATGCAAAAAATGGTGCTGCTTTAATGGATATAAAAAATATGGATAGTTTAATCAAACTTATATTACCACTTGCAGATATTATTACTCCAAATATAGCAGAAGCACAACACTTAGCAAATATCAAAATAGAGTCAAAAGATGATATGAAAAAGGCTTGTAAAATTATATTTGATAAAGCTTGTAAAAATGTACTTATAAAGGGTGGAGATAGTTTTGATGCTTTGGATATTTTATTTGATGGAAACAGTTTCTTTGAATTTGAATCACCAAAAATAAAAACTACAAATACTCACGGAACTGGATGTACATTCTCATCTGCAATTGCAGCAAACTTAGCTTTAGGAAACTCTTTAAAAGATTCTATTCAAATATCAAAAGAGTATATTTATGAAGCTATAAAAAATGCGCCAAATCTAGGAAAAGGAAATGGTCCAACAAACCATTTTCATAAATTTTTTAAAGGAGAGTAGATGATAGATATTTTAGTAGATATATTAAAAGATACAAAAGATAAAAATCCCTTAATTCATCAAATTACAAACTATGTAACTGTAAATGATTGTGCAAATGTAACTTTAGCAATAGGGGCAAGTCCTGTGATGGCTGATGAGATTGATGAAGTTGAAGATTTTGTAAATATTGCATCATCTTTACTTTTAAATATTGGAACAATAAATAAAAGAGTAACAAAATCTATAAAAAAAGCATCTTCAAGAGCAAAAAGTATAAATATTCCAGTAATTCTAGACCCAGTTGGAGTTGGAGCTAGTAAGATTAGAACTTCTATTGTAAAAGAGCTTTTAAAAGAGTCAAAAGTTGATGTTTTAAGAGGAAATATATCTGAGATAAAATCAATCTTGAAAATTAGTTCAAACACAAAAGGTGTTGATGCTTCAAAAGATGATTTTGACTCAATAGAAAATCTAAGTTTCATTGCCAAAAAATTATCAAAAAAGTATAAAAATATTGTTGCAATAACAGGAGAAGTTGATATTATTAGTGATGGAAAAAGAGCTGTTGCTATTAAAAATGGGAATAATCTTTTACCAAAAATTACAGGAACTGGTTGTATGTGTTCATCTTTAATAGCTAGTTTTTGTGGAAGTTCAAATGATAAACTATTTGAAGCTACTGTTTTAGGTATATTGGTTATGGGTATTGCTGGTGAAATTGCATCTATAAATGCAAATAAAAAAAATCTTGGAACTTTTCATAAAGAGCTTTTTAATGTAATAGGAAACTTTAATGAAGAGATTTTAAGAAATATGGCAAAAATTAAAGTTTTGTCTTAAATTTAACAAAGGATAAATATGAAAAATAACAAAATATTTGCAGAGATGATGATACATATTCCACTTTGCACTCACTATGAAGCTAAAGAGGTTTTAGTTTTAGGAACTATTGATGATGCTATTGTAAATGAGGCAAAAAAGCACTCAGATGAATCAAATATAACATTCTGTAATATTGATATTCTTAAACAAAAAGAGGAAAAGAGTGTTGATACAATTATCTTAACAGATATCAAACTTGATTTCCAAACTGTTTCAGAAATTTTTAGAGTTTTAAAATCTGATGGAATTTTGACTTTTAACTCTAGCTTTTACTCTAAAGATATTGAAGCTTTAAAGAGTGATTTAGAGCTTGCTGGAAAACTATTTTGGATAGTTATGCCTTTTAATTTTGGTCATACAACTTCAATTATTGCTTCAAAAAAATATCATCCAACTGCTGATTTAAATCTAAATAGAGCTGAGTTTTTGGAAGATATGGATTATTATAGTGCAGAGATTCACTCTGCATCTTTTGTTTTTCCTGCAAAGGTTCATAAAGAGTTAACTGGTATTGCAAAAAGATAAGGAGATAAAGAAAATGCAAAATATACAAAAATGGTTAGAAGAACACAAAAACGATGAAGTAAGAACACAAATGCATTATGCTAAAAGAGGAATTATTACTCCTCACATGGAATTTGTAGCAAAAAAAGAGAACTTAAAACCTGAATTTATTAGAAGTGAAATTGCAAGAGGAAGACTTATTATTCCTGCAAATGTAAACCATATAAATCAAGAGCCAATGGCAATAGGAATTGCAAGTTCTTGTAAAATAAATGCAAATATTGGAAGCTCTGCAATTGTTAGTGATGTTCAAGGGGAGTTAGAAAAAGTTGATGTTTGTTTAAAATATGGTGCTGATACAATTATGGATTTAAGTACAGGTGGAGATTTAGATCTTATACGAAAAGCTGTAATAAACCACTCAACTGTTCCAATTGGAACAGTTCCTATTTATCAAATTTTACATGATGTAAAAGATAAAATAGAGGATTTAACAATTGAAAAGATGCTTGAAGTTATTCAAAGACAAGCAGAGCAAGGTGTTTCATACTTCACAATTCACGCTGGATTTTTACTTGAGTTTATGCCTCATATTGCAAAAAGAAAGATGGGAATAGTTTCAAGAGGTGGGAGTTTAATGGCAGCTTGGATGATGCACTATCACAAAGAGAATCCTTTTTATACAGCTTTTGACAAAATATTAGATATTTGTAGAAAGTATGATGTATCTTTATCTTTGGGTGATAGTTTAAGACCAGGATGTTTAGCAGATGCTAGTGATGAAGCACAATTAAGAGAGTTAAAAGTTCTTGGAGATTTGACTTTAAGAGCTTGGGAAAAAGATGTTCAAGTTATGATTGAAGGTCCAGGACATGTACCTTTAAATCAAATAGAGAGAAATATGAAGATAGAAAAAGAGTATTGTCATGAAGCTCCATTTTATATTTTAGGACCTCTTACAACTGATATTGGTGCTGGATATGATCATATCTCAAGTGCAATTGGTGCAGCTGTTGGTGGTTGGCATGGAGCTAGTATGCTTTGTTATGTTACTCCAAAAGAGCATTTAGGTTTACCAAATGCTGAAGATGTTAGAAATGGAATTATTGCATATAAAATTGCTGCTCATAGTGCTGATATTGCTAGAAATAGAAAAGGCTCAAGAGATATTGATGATGCAATGAGTGATGCAAGATATGCTTTTGATTGGAACAAACAGTTTGAACTAGCACTTGATCCAGATAGAGCTAGAGAGTATCACGATGAGACTTTGCCTCAAGATGTATTTAAAGAAGCAGAGTTTTGTTCTATGTGTGGACCAAAATTTTGTTCATATAAAATAACTCAAAAAATCATGAAAGATCATGGAGATAAGATAGCTTAAGGAATTAAGATGAGAGTAAACAATGAAGAGATTTCTATAGAAAAAGAGATAAGTTTGTATGAACTACTTATCTCTAAAAATTTTGAACCCTCTAAAGTTGCTGTTGAATTAAATCAAAAAATTGTTCCTAAAATTCAGTATGAGACTACTTTTTTAAAAAATAGTGATGTTTTAGAGATAGTTTGGTTTGTTGGTGGCGGATGATAAATATAGAGCTAAACGGCAAAAATATCCAAACAGAGTATAAATCTGCTTTTTCTTTAAGAGATAGTTTAAATAAAAATGCAATTATTATATTAAATGGTTTTATTTTAGAGAAAGATTTACCAATAAATAGTGGTGACTCTTTGGTGATTATTGAAAAAGGAAAAATGCCATCAAGTGATGAGTTGGAAGCTACAATGATGTCAAGGCACACTCCAAAAGTTCATCAAAAAGTAAAAAATAGCAAAGTTGCTATTGCAGGACTTGGTGGACTTGGCTCTAATATTGCTGTTATGTTAGCAAGAGTTGGAGTTGGAGAGCTTTTATTAATAGATTTTGATATTGTAGAGCCTAGCAATTTAAATAGACAAAGCTACTACATAAAACATTTAGGTATGAATAAAACAGATGCACTAAAAGAGCAGTTAAAAGAGATTAACCCATTTATAAAGATTATTACAAAAAATATAAAAATTGATGAATCAAATTTAAAAGAGCTTTTTGCCTCTTACGATATTGTTTGTGAGGCATTTGATAAAGCGGATCAAAAAGCGATGCTTATAAATGGTATTTTGCAAAATTTTCCAGACAAAAAGGTAGTCTCTGGTTCTGGAATGGCTGGATATGATAGTTCAAACAAAATTTCTACAAAAAAAGCATTAAAAAATCTATTTATTTGTGGTGATTTAGAAGCAGAAGCTAAAGTTGGAATGGGACTTATGGCTCCAAGAGTAACTATTTGTGCAGCTCATCAAGCAAATATGATTTTAAGGCTTATTTTGGGAATTTACGATGTATAAAAATAGGAAAATATTATGAACGATAGATTAAAAATAGGAAAATATGAGTTTAATTCAAGATTTATTTTAGGTTCTGGAAAATTTTCACTTCCACTTTTAAAAGCTGTTATTGAAAATGGAGAGGCGCAAATTATTACTTTGGCTTTAAGAAGAGCAAATAGTGGTGGAGTTGAAAATATTTTAGATTATATTCCAAAAAATATAACTCTGCTTCCAAACACTTCAGGTGCTATTAATAGCGATGAAGCTTTAAGAGTAGCAAGGCTTTCAAGAGAGCTTGGATGTGGAGATTTAATAAAACTAGAGATTATTAAAGACTCTAAATATCTTCTACCTGATAACTATGAGACAATAAAAGCAACTGAAAAATTAGCAAATGAAGGTTTTACAGTTTTACCATATTGTTATCCTGATTTGTATGTGGCAAGAGATTTAGTAAACGCAGGAGCAGCTGCAGTTATGCCTTTGGGTTCTTTAATAGGAAGCAATAAAGGGCTTTTAACAAAAGAGTTTATTCAAATCTTAGTAGATGAGATAGATTTACCAATTATTGTTGATGCTGGAATTGGAAGACCATCACAAGCTTGTGAAGCTATGGAGATGGGAGTTGATGCAGTTATGCTAAATACTGCTGTTGCAACAGCAAATGATATTGTTTTGATGTCAGAGGCTTTTAAAAATGCAATAAAAGCTGGAAGAGCTGCTTATTTATCAGGTCTTGGAAGAGTTTTAGACAAAGCCGAAGCTTCAAGTCCACTAACAGGTTTTTTGGGAGATGATAATTGAAAGAGATAAATCATCAACTCTTTTATAAAGATATGGAGGATATCGAATCTGATATTGAATCAATAATCACATCATCTATGCAAAATTTTGATTACTCAAAATATAGTAAAGATGATGTTAAAAGAGCCCTAAAAAAAGATAGATTAGATTTAGAAGATTTTAAAGCCCTACTTTCACCTAATGCTATAGAGTTTTTAGAGATTATGGCGCAAAGAGCAAAAGAGGAGACTAGAAAAAATTTTGGTAACTCAGTTTTACTTTTTACACCTTTATATATTGCAAATTATTGTGAAAATGAGTGTACATATTGTGGTTTTAAAGCAACAAACAAGATAAAAAGAGCCTCTTTAACAACACAAGAGCTTGAAAATGAGTTACAAACTATTGCAAAAACAGGATTAAAAGAGATTCTACTTTTAACAGGAGAAGCCAGAAGAAAATCGAGTGTTAGCTATATTGCAAGTGCTGTTAAACTTGCAAGAAAATATTTCTCAACTGTTGCTCTTGAGGTTTATCCTGTAAATTTAGATGAGTACAAACTACTTCATGAAAGTGGAGCTGATTTTGTAGCTGTTTATCAAGAGACTTACAATAGAAAAAAATATGAAGATGTTCATCTTTGGGGTTCAAAAAGAAACTTCTCTTATAGAATAAATGCTCAAGAGAGAGCCTTAAAAGCTGGATTTAGAGGAGTAGCTTTTGGAGCTTTATTAGGACTTGATGATTTTAGAAAAGATGCTTTTGCTGCTGCACTTCACGCAACACTAATTCAACAAAGATATCCTCATGCTGAAATTAGTTTTTCAGTTCCAAGATTAAGACCATATATAAACAATAAAAACAACAACTCAAATGATGTTTATGAGAAAGAGCTTCTACAAGTTATGTGTGCATATAGAATTTTTATGCCTTATGCAACAATTACAATCTCAACAAGAGAGCGAGATGTTTTTAGAGACAATGTTGTTGGTCTTGTTGCAAATAAGATCTCAGCTGGAGTAAGTGTTGGTGTTGGTGGTCATGATGAAGAGAAAAAAGGTGATGAGCAGTTTGAAATATCTGATGAAAGAAGTGTAGAAGATGTTCACACTATGATTTTAAATAAGAGTTTACAACCTGTTTATTCAAATTTTATAAGAGTTTAAAATGGCAATTATTGTAACAAATAGAAAACTTTGTTGTGATGATTTTTTAAGAAGAGTTGAACTACTTGCTAGTTCAAAAGCAAATGCAATAATTTTAAGAGAGAAGGATTTAGAAAATCGTGATTATGAATCTCTTGCAATAGAAGTTAAAAAAATTTGCCAAAAATATGGTGTGGATTTTTTTGTAAATAGCTTTATAGATGTAGCAATAAAATTAGATATAAAAAATATTCAACTCTCTTTTGATGATTTTTTAAAGTATCAAGATAGCTTAAATAGTTTTTCAAATATCTATGTATCTATTCACTCACTAACTGAAGCAAA
The DNA here is from genome assembly GCF_004116575.1 of Arcobacter sp. AHV-9/2010. Lineage (NCBI taxonomy): Bacteria > Pseudomonadati > Campylobacterota > Epsilonproteobacteria > Campylobacterales > Arcobacteraceae > Arcobacter > Arcobacter sp. AHV-9/2010. The sequence goes on from NZ_PDKH01000001.1 coordinate 588,734, forward strand.
AACTGCTCAAAGTTTAAATGCAGATGCAATTATTGCTGGGCATATTTTCGAAACTTCTTGCAAAGAGGGTTTAAAACCAAGAGGTTTGGATTTTTTAAAAGAGCTTTATGAAAATATTGATACTCCTATTATTGCAATTGGTGGGATAAATGAGAAAAATTTTAAAGATGTTTTAAAAGAGGGTGCAAAAGATTTTTGTATTATGAGTGAAAGTATGACTACGAAAAATCCAGAATCTTTTTGCGATAAATTTAAATTATAAAAGGAGTTAAAATGTCATTTTCAAGACAATTAAAACAAAAAGCTATAAAAGTTTGGGAAGATGGTTATAACCACCCATTTGTACAAGAGTTGGGAGCTGGGACTTTAGAAAAAGAGAAGTTCAAGTTTTATTTACTACAAGATTATCTCTATCTTTTAGAGTATGCAAAAGTTTTTGCAATGGCTATGACAAAAGCAGATGATGAGAAGATGCTAAGCAACTTAAGTGCTATTACAAAAGCAACTTTAGTTGATGAGATGAAACTTCACCATTTGTATATGAAAGAGTTTGGTATTAGTGATGAAGAGGTTAAAAATGTAAGAGCTAGTTTGTTTAACAGAACTTACACAGCAAATATGCTTGCAACTTCTTTAAAAGGTGATTTAGCACACACTTTAGCAACTGTATTTCCTTGTGCTTGGACATATTGTGATTATGGTAAAAGATTAAAAGAGCAATATAAAGATTCTCTTGAAAATAACTTCTATAAATCTTGGATTGATACATACTCATCAAGTGAGTTTGAAAATTCATTTGAGTGGTTTTATGATGCACTTGATGAGCTTGTAAAAAACAGAACAGAAGCTGAGAAAAAAGTGATTGAAGATATATTTATTTCAAGTGTTGAGTTTGAGTATATGTTTTGGGATATGGCTTATAATAAGCAGATGAGTTATGTAAAAAGTTAAAAAATTTGGTATAAAAAAAGGAAGCGATTTTTTCGCTTCCTTTTGGGGAAAATAAAGAAAAATACCAATTATCTTTTTGAGAATTGAGAAGATTTTCTTGCTTTTTTCTTTCCGTATTTTTTTCTCTCAACAGATCTTGCATCTCTTGTTAATAAACCATGTGGTTTTAAGATAGTTCTAAATTGCTCATCAAAAGCAACTAATGCTCTAGAGATTCCGTGTCTTACAGCATCTGCTTGAGCTGAATATCCACCACCTAAAGTTTGTACTACTACATTTACACTTGTCTCTTGTTTTGCTACATTTAATGGTTGCATAACTCTTTTTTTAATCGACTCATGTCCACCTAACCAAGTATCAAGAGTTTGACCATTGATTGTTAGTTGTCCATTACCATTTTCTAACCACACTTTTGCTATTGCAGTTTTTCTTCTTCCAGTTGCATATACTTTTGCCATTACTATTATCCTTTAATTTGAGCCGTATGAGGATGTTCACTTCCTGCATATACTTTTAATTTTTTTAACATAGCTTTACCAAGAGTAGTTTTTGGAAGCATACCTCTAGTAGCTAATTTATACAATTTTTCAGGGTTTTTTTCAAACATTTCTGACATTTTGTGAGTTTTTGTACTTCCAAAATAACCTGAGTGTGTATAGTAGTTTTTATCATCTAATTTTGCACCTGTAAATTTAGCTTTACTTGCATTAATTATTACTACATAGTCACCACAATCAACATTTGGTGTAAAACAAGGTTTATTTTTACCTCTTAAAATTGTAGCAACTTCAGTAATAATTCTTCCGAATACTTTACCTTCTGCATCAACTACAACCCAAGATCTTTCGATTTCGTTGGCTTTTGCCATTTGAGTAAATTTCATTTATTAACTCCCTTTCTTTAATGAGTTGGAATCATATTTAAGTTATCCTTATAATTAACTTAAATTAAGTATAAATTAATAATATATTTTAAAAGTTGAACCAACACCCAAAGTTGACTCTATTTTTAGATCAAAATTATGTATAGTTAAGATAGATTTCACAATAAACAGTCCCAAACCTAAAGAGTTATTCCACTCATTGTTGTTTGCCCTATAATACTTTTTAAATATATTTTCCAAATTCTCTTTTGATATTCCAATTCCCTTATCAATAACAGCTAAATAATTATCTGTAATCTCTATTGTAATATCATCTTGAGAGTATTTTAAAGCATTTTCTATTAGATTTGTAATAGCAATAGATATTAAAACCTCATCAGCTTTTATCTCTTTATCTTCTCCTAAAATATTTATATCTTGATTTTTATACTTTACTTTTAAATCACTAATTATATTTTCTAAAACTCTTTTTATTGATATATTATTTAAAACAATTGTGCTGTTGTTATCTTGAAGTTTTAGTGCAAGTCTTAACTTATCAATAATTTGTGACATCTTATTTGAGTTTGAGAAGATTTTATTTAAAAACTTCTTTTTCATATCTTTTGATAAGTTCTCATCTTCAATCAAAGTTTGACTATAACCAGAGATTACAGCAATTGGATTTTTAAACTCATGAGAAATAGCAGAGATAATATCATCTTTTTGTCTATTTGCAAGAGTTAATTTTGCAGTATGTTTTGCTTTTTCTTGCTCTCTTTTTGATAGCTTTAAAGATACTTTATTTAATAACTTTGCAATCTTATAAAACTCATAAGTATAGTTTGATTTTAGAGGTATTGGAGTTTTTTTATTTTTTATATCTTTTAAAAAATCGAGTATTAAATCTGTCTCTTTTTTTATTTTTAGACTAATAAAATAGGTTGCCAAAAAAGCTAAAAATAGAAATAGTAAAATATATATAAAAATCTCAATTGTGAGTGATTTAAAATTATCTGTTATTTTATTTGTATAGTCAGCCATTCTTATATAGTAAGTTTTACCATCTATTTCAATTTTTTTTGCAATATATAGTAAATCTTTTCCTAAAGTTTCAGAGACTCTTGTATCTTTTCCAATACCAATATTTTTTGCCTCTATAATTTCAACTCTATTTGCATGGTTTTTTATATCATCCAAATTTTTATGACTCTCTGCTATTACATTTCCAAGCTCATCTATTACAGATACTCTTAAAGCTAGAACTTGACTCAAGTTTAAAACCACACTATTTAAACCGTTTATATCTTTACTATTTTGTAAAACAACAGCCAAGGTATCCAAATTTTGTATTAGATTTTTCTCAATTTGATTTATATATAAATTTTTTGCCCAAAAATATGTAGCTAGGGTTAGAGTGATTAAAATAGCAATAAATATTGCTAGATAAGTTCGTAAAAATAGTTGATGAATCTTTAACAAAAAATATATCCCTCTCCACGAACAGCTTTTATATAGTTCTTTTTAGCTTTTGGATCTATTTTTGATTTTAATCTTTTTATTGCAACATTTACAGTCTTCTCTTTTTTATCAAAAGAGTCTTTCCAAACTTTTTCAAGTAGATAATCTCTTGAAAGAAGAATATCTTGGTTGTTTATAAACTCAAACAGCAAAGAGCTCTCAAGTTGAGTTAGTTCAATCTCTTTATTATCAATATAAAACTTTTTATTTGCAAAGTTATATAAAATATCTTTTGCTTTTATAAACTCAAGCTCTTTTGAAGTTCTTTTTATTACAGCTTTTACTCTAGCAATTAGCTCTTTTAGATTAAAAGGTTTAGTAATATAATCATCTGCAAATGCTTCAAACCCCTCTAAAACATCATTCTCTTTATCTTTTGCAGTTATGTAAATAACTGGATTAGAGTAACCACTTACTCTTAACTCTTTTATAAATGTAGTTCCTTCAATATTTGGAAGATTTCTATCCATTAAGATTAAATCTATGTTCTCCTCATCCAAAACTTTTCTTACATTTTTATCAATATTTAAAAATCCAATAGTATCATAACCCTCTTTTTGTAGTGTGTACTCAAGAAGTTCAAGCATATCCTCTTCATCTTCAACTATAAGAATTAATTTTTTCATTTTATCTCATCTGCTTTTTTATCATTTATTGGTGAAAATTTTATAGATAATATTCTAAACAAAAAGAAGACAAATATTACAAATAGTAAGAATACAATATCAAAGTAGTCTCTATTTTTATTTGCTGATAAAATTACAACTTCTCTAATTAAAAATATTATAAAAATATCAATAACATATCTAAGTCTTAATGTCTCTTTTTTTATAAAATCTGAAATCATCTTAACAACTTCCATAATCACAATAAACTCAAGCATAAGTATAATTGCTCTATAAAAGTCGTGTCCAGCTATGAATATCACTAAAAATATTACAGTAGCAACCAAAACTTCAAAGTTTGAACTAAAGTAGTCGGAGATTTTTTGTATAGCTTTTTTCATGCAAAAATTATATCATAAGAATTATGATTGAACCATATCTCCACCTAGTTTTGCAAACTGAAGCAAACTAGCTATTGATACAGATCTATCTGCAATTTTTTCTAATCTTCTTAAGCTACTTAAAATATCAAAATACTCTTTTGAAAGATCTAGCTTTTGAGTGATTAGTTTTAAAATATTTTTCTCAATCATCAAGTATAAATCATCTGTTTTACTCTCTTCTACAACAACTCTTTGATACTTCTGTTCAACTTGTTTTAAATCTTGCTCATCAATTATAGATACCGCTGTTTTTGTAGATAACAGAGCTGATTTTAGAAGTGGAATTGTGTACTCTAAAATAGTATTTGTATCTAAATCTTCACTATAAGATCTTCTAAACATCTTTGCAAAATCTTTTGTATTTGCAGCTGTTCTTACTAGCTCATTTGTAATTTTTAAAAAAGCAACCATTCTTCTTAAATCTCTTGCCTCTGGTGCATATAAAGCCAAAGTTGTGATAATAATATTATCTAGTTCATTTGATTTTGCAAGAAATTTTTTCTCACTAATTTCAACATTTTTTAGATTCTCTATCTTTCTTTCATTTAAAGATTTTAAACAAACCTCTAAAGCTTCAACAACATCTAATCCTAGTTTCTCTACTTCACTTTTTATAAGTTTTAACTTCTCTTCATAAGGTTTTAACATTATCCAAATCTCCCTGTAATATAATCTTCTGTTTTTTTATTTGTAGGATTAACAAATATTGTCTCTGTTATATCGTATTCTATTAATTTTCCTAAGTGAAAAAACGCCGTATAATCAGCAACTCTTGCAGCTTGTTGCATATTGTGAGTTACAGTAATGATTGTATAATCTTGTTTTAACTCAAGCATAAGTGCTTCAATTTTCTCTGTACTAATTGGATCAAGAGCAGATGTTGGCTCATCCATTAAAATAACTTCTGGTTTAATAGCAATCGTTCTTGCAATACAAAGTCTTTGTTGCTGACCACCTGAAAGTGATGTTCCTGGATTTTGTAACTTATCTTTTACCTCATTCCAAAGACCTGATTTAATAAGTGAAGTTTCAACCAACTCATCGCACTCTTTTCCTTTTTTTACCATTCCATGTTTTAGTGGTGCATAAGCAACATTATCATAGATAGATTTTGGAAAAGGATTTGGTTGTTGAAATACCATTCCAACTCTTTTTCTAACACTTACCTCATCAACATCTTTATCATAGATATTTTTTTTATCTATTACAATTTTTCCATCAATTTTAACATTTGGAATTAAATCATTCATTCTATTTATACATCTTAAAAATGTAGATTTTCCACAACCAGATGGTCCAATTAGTGCTGTAATTTTGTTTTGATACAAATTTACATTAATATCAAATAGTGCTTGATTTGATCCATAATACAAATTCAAATTTTTTACATCTATTTTTGTTTTATTATCTGTACTCATTTTTTTCCTTTTACCATTTTACTTCAAATTTTTTTCGCAAATATATAGCTATTGCATTTAGTGAAATTAATATTGACAATAGAACCAAAATTCCAGCTGCTGTTTTTTCTATATACATACCCTCAGGCATTCCAGCCCAAGTAAAAAGCTGTGCTGGCATAACTGTTGCCGCCCCAGTAACCATCGAAGGAGCATCAGGAATAAATGCAATCATTCCAATAATAATTAGTGGTGCTGTCTCTCCCATAGCTTGAGCTAAGCCAATAATTGAACCTGTCATTATCCCTGGAAATGCAAGTGGTAAGACATGATCTTTAGTTACTTGAATTTTATTTAATCCCAAACCATATCCAGCTTGTCTTATATTATCTGGAACAGCTCTTAATGCTGCTCTTGAACTTACTATTATAATAGGAAGTGTCATAAGAGCTAAAGTTAAACCTCCAACTAAAGGTGAACTTCTAGGCATTCCAAAAAGATTTATAAAAATTGCAAGACCTAAAAGTCCAAATAAAATTGAAGGAATTGCTGCAAGGTTATTTATGTTTATTTCAATAAATCTTGTAAATTTATTATCATTTGCAAACTCTTCAAGATAAATAGCTGTCATAACTCCAATAGGAAATGCAACTGCCATAGTTATAATCAAAGTTAAAATAGACCCAACAATTGCAGAAAAAAGTCCTGCATATTCTGGAATCTTTGAGTCACCATTTGTAAAGAATATTGCATTAAATCTCTTTTCAATTAAACCTTGATTATAAAGTTCATCAACTTTTGCTCTATCTTTACTCTTTAAAGTATTGTGATGCTCTTTTAGATATTGATCAACTTGACTATTTGCTAAAACCCAAAGAGTTTGTGTTGTATTCAAATACTCTGGATTTTTTTCTAAAAGTTTTGGAATATCTCTTAACCAAGCTCTTGAAACCAAAGTTCTATAATCTCTTGATACTGCTAATCTTGTATCCTCTAAAGTTTTTTGATTAAATGTAACTTCTGTTTTAATATAAGCCACATTAAAAGCAGGAACTCCTTTTGCAATCATATCAAATAGGAAAAATGCTAAAAATGCTATTGAAAAGATTAAAGAAGTTAAGGTAAACTTTTTAAATCTTTTTGCACTTTTATGTCTTCTTTTTAAAGTTGGATCATAAAATGGATTGTATTGTTTGTTTCTCTTTTTTCTTTTAATCATAATGTATTCACTTTATATTTTTCTTTAAATTTTCTAATTAGAGATAGTGAGATCATGTTAAGTATTAAAGTAACAATAAACAACATTAATCCCAATGCAAATGCTGAAAGTGTTTCAGGCGAATTAAATTCAAAATCTCCAACTAAACTATTTACTATTGTAACAGTAACCGTTGTCATATCTTCAAGAGGATTTATAGATAAATTTGGTCTAAGCCCTGCTGCCATAACAACAATCATAGTCTCTCCCAAAGCCCTTGATAGTGCAAGAAGTGATGCTGATATAATTCCAGGCATTGCACTTGGAATTACAATATTTTTAATAGTCTCTGATTGTGTCATTCCAAGAGCAAAAGCTGCTTTTCTTTGAGCATCTGGAACAGCTCTTATAACATCATCACTTAAAGAAGATACTAAAGGAATAATCATAATCCCCATAACAACTCCAGATGCTAATGCACTATTAAAAGCAGCATCAACTCCAAAATATCCTGCAATCTCAACAATTATTGGAGCAACTGTAATAGCTGCAAAGAATCCATAAACAACCGTTGGAATACCAGCAAGAACCTCTAAAATAGGTTTTAAATAATCCCTAAAAGTAGAACTTGCATACTCACTCATATAAATTGCACTTCCAAGTCCAATTGGAATTGCTACAAGTAGAGCAATTGTTGTTATTACAAATGTTCCTGCAAATATTGGTAATGCTCCAAACTGGCTACCAGCAGTTCCTGGTGTCCACTGTGTTCCTGTAAGAAAATACCAAAAACTTCTTAGTTTAAAAAACTCTATTGCTTCAAATAATATTGAAAACAAAATCCCAAAAGTAGTTAAAATAGAGATAACAGCTGCAAGTATTAATGCAGATTTTATAAGTTTCTCATTTAACTCTCTTTGTTTTTTTCTTGATTCAAAAGTACTCAACACTTTTACCTTCTATTAAATTTTGTGTATTATATTTGTAATCGATTACAATATGATTACAATATTTTATGTTTACAAAACCTTATATATTGGCTCTTTTGAACTCTTTGACTCTTTTTTTAACTCACTTAAGACCTGATCAAAATCATCTATTTTTGAGCTACTATCTACTTTGATAATTGCACTTGATACAGATAGAAGTTTAAACTCTCTTGTTGTTCCAAATCTATCTTTTGCAACAATATAACCCCTTTGTTTATCCTCATTTGAGTACAAATTTTTTACACTATTTTCAAACTCATTTTGAACCTCTAAAGTTAGTTCAACTATATCTTTTTTATTATCTTTTTTTAATCCTACAAAAAAATCATCGCCACCAATATGTGCTACAAATGAATCTTTTGGATACTTTTTTTGTAGAATTTCTGAAAATATCACTATTGCTCTATCGCCTTGTCTAAATCCACAAACATCATTAAATGGTTTAAAATCATTAAAATCAAAATATATAATATGTGTCTCATCTTCTAAATATCTATTCTCAAAAGTATCGCTTATAAACTTCTCTATTTGATTATTTCCAGGAAGTTTTGTAAGTGGATTTTGATTTGCAACTATTTGAAGATTTCTTTGATATGAGAGATTTAATAAAGAGTTTAAGTTTATAAACCCTTTATATTTTTCACCTTCTGTTATAAATATTCCCAAAGAGTTATTGAAATTTAAATTATACATCTCTAAAATTTTATCAATTCCCCAAGATACCTCAACGCTTAAAGCAGGTTTTATATATTTTAATAGCGTTGAAGAGAATGTCTTATTTTGTGCAAGTGCAAAACCATATTGTGAGTATGAAATCTCTTTGATATCACTTTCGTTTATAACTCCTAAAAAATATCCAAACTCATCTACAATTGGTACAAAATTGTGTTTAGTTCTTTTTTTAAAGTGTAAAAACAGATCATGCAAAGATGTATTTACATCTAAAGCATCTATTTTATCTATATATTTATCATCAATATGATTATTCTGTTTTACTCTTTGATCCTCTTGTATTAAATCTTGGATATTTTTATAAACATCTAAAATCTCATCAATATTTTTTGTTGGTTTTTGTACTAAATATCCTTGCATAAAATCAGCACCAATATCTTTACAAGTATAAAACTCTTGAACTGTTTCAATTCCCTCTGCAATAACTTTCATTCCCATAATATGAGCCATCTCTATAATTGAAGAACAAAAGAGTTTTTTCTTTGAATCTTGGTCAATATTTGATATAAAAAATCTATCAAGTTTTATAATATGTGCTTCACTAAAATATAGTAATTTTAAACCAGAAACTCCTATTCCAAAATCATCTATGGCTATTTTGTAACCACTTGATTTATATCTTTGTAGCATTGATGACAAAGCATTTTGCTCAATTGGTGTTCCCTTTTCACTCAACTCAAAAAAAATTCTATCTTTTGTTAAATTATATTTTTTTAAAATTCTTTCTGTATTTCCTTGAGAGTAGTTTTTGTTATAAATTATTCTATTATCTAAATTGTAAAATAGTTTTAGATTTTTAATATCTATTTTAGAGAACTTCTCTATGGCTTTCTCTCTTAACTCTAAATCAAACTCATATAGGTAGTTTTCATTAAATACTAAATCAAACAGATCATCAATTGTACTTACTTTTGGAATATTTTGAACATCTCTTAAAAGTGCTTCTACTGCATAAGTTTTGCCATTATGTGCGTAAACAATGGGCTGAAAAGCATAATCTAGCTTATCAATAATCTTACTACAATTTGGCATATATTGGATTTCCTATTTTTATTTGAAAGATTGTAAAAAGGGAAAAATCCCTTTTTAATTAAATTATTTTAGCTCTTTAGCTGTAAGTTTTGTGCTATTTAATACTTTATCTCTAGCTTTAGTTCTTACATCGTCTGCTAATGGAATAAGTCCAAGTTCACTTAAAATTCCATCTTCACCAATCATCTTTTCACTCATAAATAGTTTTGTGTACTCTTTTAAAGATGGAACACTTTTTAAGTGTTGATTTTTGATATAAAAATACATAGATCTTGCAACTGGATAGCTACCATTTGCAATAGTTTCAACTGTTGGTAAAGTATTATCAATACTTAATCCCATAACTTTATCTCTGTTTTCAGCTAAAAATGAGTAACCAAAAATTCCAATAGCAGCTTCATTTCTTGTTAATCTTTGAACGATTAAATTATCGTTTTCACCAGATTCAACATAAACACCATCTGTTCTAATTACTGAATAAGCTTTATATTTCTTATTTGCTTTTTCATCTTTTTTATATAAATCTGTATATGCTGATACTTTTTTAAATACATCTTGTAATACCAACTCTTCAAATGAGTCTCTAGTACCTGATGATTTTGGTGGTCCATAAACTGTAATCTCTCTATTTGGTAAAGAAGCATCTATATCTGACCATTTTTTATATGGGTTTGCAATTAAAGATTTCCCATCTTTTGAAGGAACTTCTGCAGCAACTGCTAAAGCTAACTGTTTTTTTGTGATATTAAAGCTTTTTACTTTTGAGCTTTGAGCTATTGCAATACCATCAAATCCAATTAGTGCTTCAGTAATATCTGTTACACCATTTTCTTGACACATTTTAAACTCACTAGCTTTCATAGCTCTTGAAGCATTTGCAATATCAGGAGTGTTTATATCAACTCCACTACAAAATAGTTTCATTCCTCCACCTGTTCCTGTTGATTCAACAACTGGCGTTGGGAATTTTGTAGTAGCTCCAAACTCTTCAGCAACTGAAGATGAAAAAGGATAAACTGTTGATGAACCAACAATTTTGATTTGATCTCTCGCACTTAAAGTTGTAGCTAATAGTGTACTTGCTATTAAAGCAATTGATGTTCTTTTTAAACTCATTTTTTCTCCATTAAATTTATTTATAATGGAAGTTTAAAATTTGTTGATTACAAAATGGTTACTATTGCCTAAACCTCTTAAAATTTTCAGCTTGTTCAAATATCTCTTTAAACACTTCATCTTTTGTAATTGGTGGATAACCATGTTTTGCAAGAAGCATTATTAAATCCACTTTTAATTCAGCTTTTATATCTTCTCTTATATTCCAATCTGTATATTTAGATTTATCATCAACTACAATTTTTACCTCTTTTGATAGAGCTATTAATTTATCTTCTGGATATGAGAAATCATATTTAATAGCTATTGTTTTTAAAATATCGTAAAAGGCTTTTTCTTCAAAATCGATTCCTAAATCAACAAAAGACTCTTTCTCTTTTTGAAGTGCATAATAAAGATCTATAATCTCATCTGTAAAATCATCCAAAACACTGCTTACAAGCACATCATTCTCTTTTCTTTCATTATATTTTTCTACAAGTGCATTAAACTTTTTAGAAAAATCAACTGCTTTTACCTTATTTACTTTTTTAAACTCCTCAAGAGCTTTTGCTAATAGCTGTTGAAGTAGTTTTATCTTTGTATTTGGAAGTTTGATTTTATTTATCTTATTTATGTAATCTTCATCAAAAATATCAATTTTACTCTCATCATCACTTCCAAGTTTAAATATCTCTTCTACACCCTCACTTTTTATCGCTTCTTCTATCATTTGTGCAACTTTTTTATTCATAGAAGCTGTATCAGGAGCTTCGCCTTTTGTAAGCTTAACAACGATTGAACGAACTGCTAAATAAAAATGAATATAATCTTTTTCTATTGCTTTAAAAACTTCACTTCCACAACAAATATCATAAGCACTTTTTAATCGTTTTACTATATACATAAATCTATTTTCAAGCTCTTTTGTAAGTTGTACAAACTCACTTGCATTGTTTAAAGTAGCTAATTGCTCTGTTGGTGTTCCAATAAAATATTTACTACTATCAAATTTATAAAATAGCTTTGACAATAAATCAAGCTGATCTCTTACAACAACTATTGAAGCTTCTATATCTTCAAAGTTTTGAGAATCTATACTTGAAAACTGTTTCAAAGCTTTATTCATAGCTGTTTTTATACCTATATAATCAACAACTAGTCCTTTTTCTTTTCCTGCATATTTTCTATTTACTCTTGAGATAGTTTGTATAAGATTGTGTTCTTGTATAGGTTTATCTATATAAATAGTATCTAAAAATGGTACATCAAATCCTGTAAGCCACATATCAACAACAATTGCTATTTTAAAGTTTGATTTTTCATTTTTGAACTGTGTATCTAAAGTTTTTCTATAATCTTTTGTTCCAAGGGCGTCATAAAGCTCTTTTTCATCATCTTTGCTTCTTGTCATAATCATTTTTAATTTTTCAAGAGGTAGAATCTCTTTTTTGTCTTTATCGCTAAGTTCAACATCATCATCACAAACTTTTAATTCATTCCAAGATGGTCTTAAAGCAATTATCTCTTTAAAAAGTGAATAAGCAATAGATCTTGAACTAGAAACAAATATAGCTTTTCCTTTTATACTTGCACCCTCTTCTACTCTTTTTTCATAATGTTCCACAAAATCTTTTGCTATTGCTTTTATTCTATCAATATCTCCCAATATTGCACTCATATTTGCCATAGATTTTTTACTATCTTCTATTTGGTGTTCATTTGCTCCAAGACTTGCACACTCTTCGTAATATTTTTCTATCTCTTCAAGTTTTGAGTTATCTAATAGTACTTTTGCAGCTCGTCCTTCATATACAATTTTAACTGTAATCTCATCTCTAACTGATTCAGTCATTGTATAGCTATCAACAACATCTCCAAAAACATCAAGTGTTGCATCAATAGGAGTTCCCGTAAATCCTACATAAGTAGCATTCGGAAGTGAATCATGCAGATATTTTGCAAAACCATAACTCTTTTTAACACCATCTTGTGTTACTTTTATTTTTTGGTCTAAGTTGATTTGGCTTCTATGGGCTTCATCAGAGATTACTATGATATTTGTTCTATGGCTTAATATCTCTAAATCTTCTGTAAATTTATGAATAGTTGTTAAAAACACTCCTCCACTCTCTTTGTTTTGAAGCTTTTGCCTTAAATCAGCACGACTTTCAACGCTAACTATTCCATCATCACCTATAAAACCTTTTGCATTTGAAAACTGGCTACTTAGTTGTGTGTCTAAATCTGTTCTATCTGTAATTAAAATAATTGTTGGACTTGAGAAATGAATACTTTTCATAAGCATACGAGTTAGATAAAGCATTGTAAAACTTTTACCACAACCAGTAGCACCAAAATATGTACCACCTTTTCCGTCACCTTGTGGCTTTTGATGCGTTTTTATATTTTCATATAGTTTTCTAGTTGCGTAATATTGAGGGTATCTACAAACTATCTTTTCCTCTTTTTTTGATTTATCTGGCATATAGATAAAGTTATGAATAATATCTACAAGTCGCTCTTTATCAAACATCCCAGCAATCATAGAGTGCATAGATGGTATTCCATCTACTTCTATTTCATTTCCAGTGATTTTTCTCCAAGAATAAAAAAACTCATAAGGAGAAAAGAACGAACCTGATTTATTATTTACTCCATCACTTATGACACAAAATGCGTTGTATTTAAAAAGCTCTGGAATATCTCTTCTATATCTAACTGTTAGTTGCACAAAAGCATCATAAATAGTTGCTTCTTCTCTTATGGCACTTTTAAACTCAAACACAACCAATGGAATACCGTTTATATAGAGTATTCCATCAGGTATTCTTTTTTCATAACCCATAATTTCAAGTTGATTTACTATTTTAAAGTTGTTTGAATTTACATCATCATAGTTGATAAACTCAATATAAATATCTTTATCATCAGCTTTTTCTCTTTTTAGAATAAATCCATCAGAGATTAGTTTCATTATGGCTTTGTTTGAGTCGTACAAATCACTTGCTGGATAGTTTTGAAGTTTTCGTACAATCCCTGTGATTTCACTTTCAAGAATATTTTCAGTTTTATATCTATTTTTTAAATACTCTTTTAAATCATTTTCTAGTAAAACTTCACTTTCAGCTCTTACTATATCTTTTCCAAATTGATAAGTGATACCTTGATTTTCAAGTAACTCTATAAATGCTAATTCTAATTTTTCTTCTGTAAATTTACTCATTTTATTTCCATTTCTTTGCAGTTGTTTCCATTTTGGAAATAACTGATTTTTCTTCTATCTCGTTTATTTCAAAATAAACAAATTTTTGTTCACTTTTGAAATTAGTTTGAATTAATAGTTTTTGTATTTTTGAGGCTATCTTATATAGTAAAGTATAGTTATTCATAAAGAAGACCCTCTCTTTGGCACATTGTTAAGAGGTGGAAAGGGTGTGTTAGCAAAAGTATAACTTACATAATATGTAAGTACACTTATAGATGTTTTTATACTATCAACTAATAGTAGTTTTTTTTGAGTTTTTATAAAATTACTCATATACTTTTACTTCCCAATAACCTGATTTTAGACTTCCAACTCTACTTATGATATTTTCATCTTTTAGCTTTTTAATTACTTTTTTTATTCCTGATTCACTCATAGAGAGTTTTTCCATCAGTTCATAAATAGTGATTTTACTATTTTCTTTCATAAGTGCTAAAATTTTTTGGTCACTTTTATAGTTACTTTTTTGGTCACTTTTTAAAGTACTTTGAATTGATTTTAATATCATCTCAAGCATAAACTCTATAAATGGAGTACCTTCTCCAAGTTCTGTTGAATCTTCTATTGCTTTATAGTACTCTTCTTGATAATCTCTTACTATACTTTCAGTTGGTAGAAGTGAAAAAATAGGATTAAAACTATTTAAAATCACACTTTGCCAAAGTCTTCCAATACGACCATTTCCATCTGAAAATGGATGTATAAACTCAAATTCATAATGAAATATACAAGATTTTAAAAGCATATGTTCATCGCTATTTTTTAGCCATGAAAAAAGATTTATCATAAGTTCATTTACCATGTTTGCTTGAGGGGCTATATGTTCACCCACTTTTACATTTACACTTCTAAAACTTCCAGCAGTTGTGAGTATTTCATCCATCAATATTTTATGAGCCAGTAGTAAATCATCTAATTCAAAGTATCGAAACTCATCTAGTTTTTCATAAGCTTTTATAGCTCCTTGAACTTCTGCAAGTTCTTTTACTGATCCTAATACTCTTTTACCTTCTATTATAGCTGTGATTTTTTCCTCACCTAAAAAATTCCCCTCTATTTCCAAAGTACCTGCTAAAGTTTTGATACGATTCTTTTTTCTTAACATTGGATTTACTTTTTCAACACCAGTAAACTGAAGTTTTGTGAGTTCTTCACTGATTTGCGTTGATAGTTTTAGTATTTTTGAGGTTATTTTATATGGTGTGGTATAGTTGTTCATAATTATTTTTTTTAATATTTTACATATAATCTAGCTTTAATAATATATTAATTAAAACTTTCTCCAAATAACCAATTTTTTGGCTCAATATCATTTAATTCTAATATAATACTACTTTCTATAACTTTTTTTTCTTCATCAGATAGAATATTTATTTGGCTATCTTTATCTAAAATCTCATTTAATGTACTATCTCCAACATTTATAAAATATTGCAAAGAGTTGTTTTGGACAAGTTCAATTATTAACTTAAAAATCATAGTTTTTTGTCTTTTATCCATTTCTGAAAAAATACAACCATCGTGAGATAAAAATTCTAATAAATTAGGATTCAATAAGTATAGCAATATATCATAACAAAAGATTTTAACTTCTCCAACTCCTTGTGAACCTTGTTTTGGTATATCACTACTAATATCAAACAAATATCTAGCTGTTGGTGTTTCTACTATTTTTAGTGAACCACCTGTGTTATCATAAAATCTTTTAACTAAACCTCTAAACTTTTGTTCTATTTGTTCAAATCTATTATGATTTTTTTCTAAATAAGATAAACTCTCTTTTTTTATTATAGTTTCATTCATTTCTAACTGAACTTTATCTTTTTTAAACTCATTTAAAATATGTTCATATTTCTCTAAATCTTTTTGTTCTTCTTCAAGTGTTTTTATTCTATCTTTTAAGCTATCTCTCTCTTCTAATGCTCCACTACTATCTAAATCTTTTATTATGCTATCTCTTTTAGTCGATATTTCTTGCATATTTTGTTCTAATTTAATTAAATCAATATTCAAATCATTTAACTCAATCGATAATCTTTTCTTTCTATTCTGTATTAAATTATTATGAAATTCTTGTGCTTCTTCTAATCGCTTAGTAATTCTTTCTTCAAAAAAGAAATTTGCTTCATCATAAATTTCTTTAATCTTTTCAATATCAATATCAATATTTTCTGAACTTTTTAAATTTAACTCTTTCATTCTTATTTTTTTAGAAATGATATAAATTTTATTTCTAAAATCATTTATATTTTGAGTTAATATATCTGCTTCTTGTTTTAAACTATCATAATTTTCAGCAATTATAAATTTATCTAATTGCTCTTTTAATCTATTTATTTCATCTTTAATATCATTAATATTATTCTTATCAAGTTTTTTTTCATACTCTTTTAATGTTTTTTCTGCACTTTTCAATTTAGATAGCTTATCTTTTACATCAAAATTTCTTTTAACTAACGAAAGATTAACTCCCAATAAAAACAAGTTAGTCATTTTTTGATAATAATCTTCTAAAGGTCTTCCTTGTTGAGTCAAAACATTACTATAATAACTCACTTCGCTACTAAATCTTCTTGAAAAACAATTAAAAACTTGCTTAAAAGATATTTCAGAATCTTTGCCTAAAAATATCTCTGTCAATTTACTTGTATAGCTTGTTTTAGCTATTTTTTCATCATTTATATAAAACTCTGATTTTGAAAAGTCTTTTTTAATTGTGTATTCCTGATTATTATGAATAAAAGAAAGTTCAAAAATTCCGTATTCTGATAAGTATTGTTCCAGTTTTTTTTCTGAAGATGTTTTAAATTTTGAGCCAAACATATAATGAATCAAAGATAATGATAAACTTTTACCCAATCCATTTATTGTTTTTTTTTGTTCATCTGTTAATTGTGTACCAACAACTATATTTAAGCCATCTTTAAAATTTAATGTTTTAAATTTTGGATTATCTGATGTTAATTGTAATAGTTTCATTTTCACTCTCTATTTTATTTATTATATATAGAAAATCTATACATAAAATTAATTTTTCAATAGATATTTTTTTATAATATTGTTCATTTAGTCTATCTAATAAATCATCTAAAGACATTGATTCTTTTTTTAGAATATCTAAAACAAAAGATGAAATACTAATCAAGCTGTCAACTGGTTGAATTATTTTTGTAGGCATTATCATTCTTTTATTCCTATATCACATATTTCAAAGAAAAATGATATTATTATCCAAGTTACATTTAATGAGTTAAAATCATCAATTTCAACTTCACTATTTATATTTTCATATAGTTCACTGATAACTTCATTATAATTCAAATTATGTAATTTTGATAAAATATGTAATTCTGACACATCTTTATTTAAAAATTTTTCTCTTTTTACTTTAGCTAACAACTTTGTTTCTAATATAGATTTATACTTATCATCTACAATTAAAGCTTTTAAATCTGTAATTGTATTATCTTCTTCAAGTTTTTCAACCAATATTCTATAATCAATCCCACTATTTATTTCGGATGATATTTTTTGATTTATTTTATTTAACTGTAGTTTTTCATTACTTTCAATAGTTCCAAAATCATCATTTAAATAATTTCGTTTACATTTCTTTTTATTATGTACCAGATGTTTAATTACTAAATCTAATATTGAAATTTCTGAATATTTATTTTCTAAATTTTTAAAATATTTATTATAAAAATCTTTTAATTTTGTAGTTTCTAAATCATTTATATCTCTTATTAAATCACTTGAATCGTACAAAGAATCTAATAAATTCATGTTATATTTAGAGTTTAATTCAGTTATTGTTTCTTTATTTGGTTTTGACTTTTCTAATAAATATAATATTTTAACTTCATAATCTTTATATTCATTCAAAATTTGTAACGTATTTTCTATTTTTTCTTTTGTTCTAGTAGTTGTTACTTGGAAAAATAATCTTCTTTTATTATCTACTAGATCAATATAAGGAGTATTTTGTTTTTCTTTATTTGAATTAACTAACTCATATCCATAAATAAAATTTAAAATATCTCTAAAAAAATTTTCTGAATGTATATTTAAACCATAATCATTTATTGATTGTCTATTTTCAATATCATATTTTGTAATAGCTAAACTTTTACTAATTTTATTAAATATCTCTTCTCTAGTTTCAACCATTTTTATTTACCTTAAGTACAGATTATTTTGATTATACTCAAATATAATTTAAATTCTCACTTCCCCACTCAAAAGATTTGACAAGAGTGTATCTCGCAAGTTTTCAAGAGTACTTGAGTTGATTAAACTATGTTTGAAGTGTAGTTATGAGTTCTTTTTTCATGGATTATTCCTTGTTATCATCATTAATTCGATTAGTGACTTTATTATTTCTATTTAACCATTTATTCAAAATATTTGGTTTTATATCGATTTCAAATTTTTTACCCAAATCTTTTGACAAATGACTTTTTAACATTTCCATTTTAAGTTTTGTTCTTAATTCAAATTTTTCTTCATCGCTTAAATCTAAACCTTGAGTTGCAGATTCACTAACATCTTTTGCTAAAATTCCTAACTTCTGGAAATCGAGTTTTTGTTGATTAATTTCCATGATTTTATGAATAAATATATTCGAAACTTCATAAGCCACAAAAATTACAGTACCCACTGCAATAACAAAAGGGATTCTACTCCAAAATATAGTCCACAATTGAGCATCTTTTTCTACTCTTAAAACTGCTGCTAAATCAGCTCCTCCAAATATAATATAACATGTTATAACTACAATTAATACCCAAGGAATAATAGATAACCCTAAGTACCAAAATAAATGATTATTTGCAGTTTTTATATAACCTTGTACATCATAAGCAATTAAACTTGTATCACTTTCTAATTTTTTAAGTTCTTCTCTTTTTTTAGAAATATCATTATTAAGGTTTGATAATGTGGTATTTCTTTCTGAAATACTATTGTTAAGTTGTTGTTCTTTATTATTTAAATCTTTAACCCTATTTTCACTATTATTTTTAGTTTCTGAAATTTGTTTTATTTGATTATCTAATTCTTTTAGACTATTTTCTAGCTCTTCTTTCTTATTAGTAAGTGTTTCTACTTCATCATCTAATTCTAAATGTAATTTATCCAAATTTTCTTTTTCACTTATAATTTCATCAAGTTGAGTTTGATTATTTATTGTTATTTTTTCAATTTCCCTTTTTATTTCTTCTCTTATATTCTCTATAGATTTTAAATTTTGAGTTATATTTTCAACTTCCAATAATCTAAACCCAAAAATTTCCAATTTTTCTAATTCAATTTTTTTACTTTTTGGAGGTTTTATCGTAATATAATCAATAATTGATTTTATTGAAGTACTTATATATGCTGATTTGTCATTATTAATTTCTATATTTTTAGTTTCATCATTTATTGTATGATAAGAAACAATTATATTTTTTAATGAATTCTTTGACTTTAAATGAATTTTTTCAATATAAATAGGTTCAACTAATTTAAATTTATATTCTCTATTTTCAAGTTTTATTGAAAAGTTTGGATCATCATTAAATATTAATTTAGATTGCTGTGTTCCCCTATTTTCAATTAATTCAACAGTTATTTTATCAGCTTCTAAAACTTCAATATTATTAAAGTCATTATTTAATTTCTCTAATTCTTCATTCACTTTAATTCCTTGTGCTTTATTTCAATATAATTTCCCCACTCAAAAGATTTGGCAAGAGTGTATCTCGTAAGTTTTCAAGGGTTTGGATTTGTTTTTTATTTTGATTAATTTTTTTAAAAATATTTTTTGATTGTTGTTCAAATCTCAAAACTATTTCATCATTTGGTAATAAAATCTCAATATTTTTTAAATCAGATTGTCTAACAAGGGGTTGAGTACTTCCTACATTTAAATTTTTAAGTTGAAAATCAATCATTAAAAAATAAATAAAATAAAAATATTTTTTAGGTTTAACTACTAAAGTATTATCCGACAACCAAACTTTTTTATCTTCATCGATTAAAAATACATTTCCAAGTGTTCCTACTCTTCCTGTATAAATAAGTTTTTCTTCAAAAAGCCATTCATTTGTCTTTCCAATTTTACCATTAGCTCCCAATACTTCATATTTTCCCATATCATCAAAAAGTTCTCTTTTTAAACTTTTACCACTTGAAACTTCAACTAAATCTCCAAAAGTTCCAACTTCCCACTCCTCTTTTGCTTCTTCGATAAACCATTGTCTAAAAAGAGTTTGGGCAAGGGATTCTAGGGTTTGGTTTTGGCGATGAAGAAGGTCAATCTTATCATCAAGGCTACTTAATATTTCTGCTATTGCTTTTTGTTCTTCAAGAGGGGGAAGATAAATATCAACTTCATTTAGAACTTTTGTCGTAAGACTAGGAACAGCCGAACCAACATTAAGATTTGCAAAATCAATAGTTTTTAATTGATAAAATAAGAATTTACCAAATGCTCCTTTCGTATTTATTTTGCTCCAAAAAATAGTATCTACAGTCCAAAATGGTTCGTTGATATAAAAAATATTATTTAAAGTTCCTTTTCTTGGGATTAAAATTGACTCATCGTCGTATAAAGAAGTGTCAGCATATCTCATAATGCCACCACTTCCAAATACAGGAATATTTCCATCTTTTAAAGCTTTGTGGTCTTTACCATATTTCAATTCTAAAATATCTCTTAACTTGCACTTTTTCCAACTACTCATCACCCACCGCCTTCAAATCTTCATTTTGAAACTGTGCTTCTATCTCTTCGATACTTGGCAACGATGACTTATACTCCTTTGGCAAGATTTCTGTAAGTTCGTATTGGCTTATCCCTAAAGGTTTATTTATATCTTTGAGTGCATACTCTACAACCAAATCATTTTTTGATTTGCATATAAGTATTCCTATAGTTGGATTATCATTTATATCTTTTATCTCTCCATCAACTACCGATGTATAAAAGCTTAGCTTTCCTGCGAACTCTGGTTTGAACTCTGTAGCTTTTAGTTCTACTACCACATAACACTTAAGTTTGATATGATAAAAAAGTAAATCTATTCTAAACTCATCACCACCTACAATTAGCTTATATTGTCTACCAACAAAGGCAAATCCACTTCCAAGTTCTAGTAAAAACTTAGTGATATTTTCAGTGAGGGCATTTTCTAGCTCTTTTTCTTGATACCCTTTTGTAAGGCATAAAAAATCAAAATTATAAGGGTCTTTTGTAATCTCTTTTGCCAAATCTGATTGAAGAGGTGGAAGAGTAGCTTCAAAATTTGTGATGGCTTTGCCATCTCTTGCATAAAGATTTGTTTCTATTTGGTGTATAAGTACACTTCTGCTAATACCATTTTTTATGGTATTTTGTACATAATATAGAGCTTCTTGCGTATTTTTGCATTTTTGGATAATAGCAACATTGTGTCCCCAAGGTATTTGTAAAATTTGTGAAACAACTTGTTTTGTATTTTCTATGCTACTTTCGCCAACAAGTTGTTGGCTTTTTGTACTTTCCAATTCGCCCACAGCTTGTTGCCAAAATAAAAACCATTGCCTAATGTTTTTTATATTTGTATAAGAAAAGCCTTTTACATCAGGAAACTCTGCACTTAAATCAATACTAAGTTGCTGTAAAAATCCACTTCCCCAAGTACTGTTTTTTTGTTTTTCTACAATCTCATTTCCAAGATTCCAATAAAACTCTAACAATATACTATTTACTTGTATTGATGCTTTTATTTGAGAGCTTTGAAACTTTTGTTTTATCTCATTTAGCCACTGTTTATATTCAGTAGTAAAAGAATTTTGAAGTTGTTTATCGCTCATCAACTGCCACCAAATTAACTTTTACAGGAAAGTTTGCTTCGCAACCGCTATTCGCTACTTTTGCTAGATTTGCTAATATTCTATCATTTAGGCTTTGTTCTTCTTTCATTTGGTTTATCAGTTCATTTTGTAGGCTTTCAAATCTCTCTTTAAAATCAAACTCATCTTCATTTTCTTCAAGTCCCACATATCGCCCAGGTGTTAAAACATAGTTTAGTTCTCGCACCTCTTCTAAAGAGGCACTTTTACAAAACCCTTTTATATCTTCATATTTACTATTTTGTGGGACTGAAGTCCCACTTCCAATTAATTTCCAGTTGTGATAAGTAGATGCTACTTGCTCTATATCTTCAGAGCTAAAATCTTTGTTTCTTCTATTTATCAAATGCCCTAGATTTCTTGCATCTATAAATAAAATATCATTTCTAGCTCTATTTTTTTTGATAAACCAAAGACAAGCAGGAATTTGAGTATTGAAAAACAGTTTTGCAGGAAGATTTACTATACAATCAACTAGATTATTCTCTATTAGTTTTTTTCTTATCTCTCCTTCATTGCTTGAGTTACTTGTCAAACTTCCTTTTGCTAGTACAAACCCAGCGATACCATTTTCAGATAACTTTGAAAGCATATGAAGAATCCAAGCATAGTTTGCATTTGAAGTTGATGGTACATCATATCCAGCCCATCTTGGGTCATCTAGTAGCTCATTTACACCTCTCCACTCTTTTTGATTAAAAGGTGGATTTGCCATAATATAATCAGCTTTTAAATCAGGGTGTTGGTCTTTGAAAAATGTATCAGCAGGAACTGCACCAAGATTTGCAGATATTCCCCTAATTGCTAAGTTCATCTTTGCTAGTTTATATGTAGTTGCTGTGAACTCTTGCCCATAGATAGAGATATCTTTTTTATTTCCTTTGTGAGCTTCTATGAACTTCAAAGATTGAATAAACATTCCACCACTTCCACAAGCAGGGTCATAAATTTTTCCTTTGTATGGCTCTATCATATTTGCAAGCAAATTTACTATTGATTTTGGAGTATAAAACTGTCCTCCAAGTTTCCCCTCAGCAAGTGCAAACTCACCTAAGAAGTATTCATAAACACGCCCTACTACATCGTGTCCTTTATCTTCTATTGTGTTGATGTTGTTTATAGTATCTATTAAGCTTGAAAGTTTACTCACATCAAGATTTAGTCTTGAAAAGTAGTTATCAGGTAATGCACCTTTTAGGCTAGGATTGTTTTTTTCTATTGTTGCAAGTGCTGTATCTATTTTAAGAGCTATATCATCTTGTTTTGCATTTTGTTTTATGTATGACCATCTTGAAATTTCAGGAAGATAAAATACATTTTCCATAGTGTAAAACTCCACCATATCGATAAATGCTTCTTTACCCTCTGAGAGTAGTTTTTCTCTTCGTTCTTCGTAAGTGTCACTAACAAACTTTAAGAATATAAGCCCTAAAACAATATGTTTATACTCACTTGATTCAACGCTACCTCTTAGTTTATTTGCACTCTCCCAAAGAGTCTCTTCCATAGATTTTTGATTTTTAACTGATTTTTCTTTTGCCATATATATAAAAAGTCCCTATTAAGTAATTATTGCTTTTATTTTAGCTAAATAGAATTAAAGATGATTAAAAAGTAGTAGATGAATTTTTTAGATTAGAGAGTGGTACGCCTGGTAGGAGTCGAACCCACAACCCCTCGGGTCGAAACCGAGTATTCTATCCAGTTGAACTACAGACGCACTTAAAATTAGGATTGAAGTTTATCCTAATTTTGCTTAAAATTTTTAGAAGAAGATATTATCTAAAACTATTAAAAAGAAGAATACAATTCCCAAATATCCATTTACAGTAAAAAATGCTCTATCAATTTTTCTAAAATCTTTATTTACTAAATAGTGCTCATAGCTAAGCATCAAAGCACTTATTAATACAGCCATATATGCAAAATATGAACCAGATGAGTAAATCACAAACAGAAGCCAAAATAAAACTGTGAAAAAGTGAAAAACTTTTGAAAATAGCATTGTCTTTTTTGCACCAAATCGCGAGGGAATAGAGTGAAGTCCTAGTTTTTTATCCACATCAATATCTTGTAGTGAGTAAAGTAAATCAAACCCAGCAACCCAAAACATAACTCCAATACTTAAAAGTATCACCCAAAAAGGAATAGTTTGGCTAACAGCAACAACTCCAGCAATTGGTGCAAGAGCCAAAGAGATTCCCAAAATAATATGCGCTAAATATGAAAATCTCTTAAAGTATGAGTATGAACCAATAATTACTAAAATTGGAACAGATAAAATAAGTGCTAAACTATTTACAAAATATGCTACAACAATAAATGCTATTGCATTAAAAACAACAAATGCCAACATTGAGTTTTCACTAATTCTTCCATCTACATTTGGACGATTTGAAGTTCGTGGATTTAAACCATCAATATCTCTATCCATGTATCTATTAAATCCCATTGCAAAGTTTCTTGCAAATATTGCACACAAAGTTCCCAAAACCAAAAGTTTAAACCCAAACCAAGGTGTTTGATTTACCTGTGAAGATGATACAACCATCGCTATAAATATAAACGGCAAAGCAAAAACTGAGTGCTGAAACACTACAAGTTCACTAAAATCTTTTATTTTTTTTATTAATTTTTCCATGGGCAAAATATTATCTAATAATGATTAAATTAATGCTTTTTCGTTATAATCCAAGCAAAAAAGGCAAATTTATGAAAAAA
Organism: Arcobacter sp. AHV-9/2010; assembly: GCF_004116575.1. Taxonomy (NCBI): domain Bacteria; kingdom Pseudomonadati; phylum Campylobacterota; class Epsilonproteobacteria; order Campylobacterales; family Arcobacteraceae; genus Arcobacter; species Arcobacter sp. AHV-9/2010. Next base: position 613,426 of record NZ_PDKH01000001.1, read on the forward strand.
TATCTTACTTTAACTCTTTTTATACTTTTTTTCACATCTTGTGCAACAAAAATTGAAAATGAACAAAATACTACAAACAAAAAGACAAACTCTGAACTAATAAAAATTTTAGTTGAAAAAGAGAAAGAGATAAATAGCCTTAAACTTGAGCTTGAAACTTATAAAAAAGTTGATTAAAAAATGAAAGAAATTGCAATTATTGGAACAACAGCATCAGGTAAAACAGCTCTATCACTTGAACTTGCAGACAAAACAAACTCTATAATACTCTCGCTTGACTCTCTTTGTGTCTATAAAGAGATTGATATAGCAAGTGCAAAACCAACAAAAAAAGAGAGAGATGGTATAGTTCATTTTGGAATAGATGAAGTTTTTCCAAATGAGAAGTTTGATGTTGTTGAGTTTTTAAATTTGTATCAAAATGCAAAAAAATTTGCACAAGAGAACCTGAAAAATCTAATAATTGTTGGTGGAACTGGTTTTTACTTAAAAGCTTTAACAGATGGTTTAAGTCTTGGTTTTAACTCAAATGTAGAGTTAGATATGAGTTTAAATGATACTTATAATTTGCTTTATAGTTTAGATAAAGAGTATATGCAAAAAATTGAAGCAAATGATAGATATAGAGTTCAAAAAGCCTACTCTATTTATAGACAAAGTGGTTTAATTCCAAGTCAATACTTCAAAGAGAATCCAAAAGTTGCTCTATGTGCAGATTTAAAAATATTTGAGATTTTATGGGAAAAAGAGGAGCTTGCAAGTAGAGTTGCATTGCGAACAAAAGCTATGATAGAAGCTGGGCTTATTGATGAGATTATATATTTAGAGAAAAAATATACAAGATTACCAAACTGTATGTCTAGTATTGGAGTTGTTGAAACTTTACAATATCTTGATGGAAAAATCTCAAAAAAAGAGCTTGAAGAAAAAATTATCTCAAACACAATAAAACTAGCAAAACGACAAAACACTTTTAATAAAGGTCAATTTGAAAATAAATCTTCAAACATAATTTCTAGCTTAAATTCAGAGATTATTAAGTATTTTAAGATATAATCGCAAGTTCAAAGTTTGGTAAAGGACTTGCAAGGACTTGATCTTTTTCCAAACGCTTAATTTTAAAAAGGAAAATGGAATGAAAAAAGATATTCATCCAGATTACAAAGTATGTCAAGTTTCTTGTGCATGCGGAAATAGCTTTGAGACAAAATCAAATAGTGAGACTCTAAGAGTTGATATTTGTTCTTCTTGTCACCCATTCTTCACAGGAGAGCAAAAACTTGTTGATGCTGCTGGAAGAGTTGAGAAATTCAAAGCTAAATATAATATGGCAAAATAATTTAATATTATGTTGCGCTTAGTTCCAACACCAATAGGAAATCTTGATGATATTTCAAAAAGATCTCTTGATGCACTATTGGAGGCGGAACTTATTTTTTGTGAAGATACAAGAGTCACAAAAAAACTTCTAAATCTTTTAAGTGAAAAATATAACTTAGATTTTTCAAATAAAGAGTTCAAATCTTTTCACTCTCACAATGAAGCTGATGTTTTAAAAACTATTTCAAAAGATACTTTTTCTAAAAATGTTGTTTATTGTAGTGATGCTGGAATGCCTTGTATTAGTGATCCTGGTTCAACTTTGGTTGAGTGGTGTATAAAAAATGGTGTTCCTTACGAAGTAATTGCTGGAGCAAATGCACTTTTAACAGCCTTTGCTATGAGTGGATTTTCAAGTAGTGAGTTTACATTTTTTGGTTTTTTAGATCACAAAGGTGCAAGTAGGGCATCAAAACTAGAAGAGGTTTTAAGAAGTCCTAGAGTATCAATTTTATATGAATCTCCACATAGACTTCTAAAACTACTTGAAGAGTTAAATACAAAAGAGCCAGATAGAACGATATTTTTAGTAAAAGAGATTAGTAAGTTTTATGAAAAAAGCTATAAAAATAGTGCTAAAAACCTATATGAAGAGCTAAAAAAGTGTGAAATAAAAGGTGAATGGGTTGTTGTAATTGATGCCAAAGAGAAAGTTGGTTTTAATTTAGACTTAGATGATATTCTTCCACTTGACATTGCTCCAAAAATAAAAGCAAAGCTAATTGCAAAGCTTACAGGAGCAAGTGTAAAAGAGATTTATCAAGATTTATTGGATAAAATCCAAAATTAATTTAAACGAGACAAAATGATAATTTACGGAAAACAGATAGTTTTATATGTACTAGAAAAGCACCAAGATTTAATAGAAGAGATTTTTTTATCAAAAGAGATTGATAGCAAACTTTTTTCAAGATTTGCAAAACTAAATAAAAAAATTCATAGAGTTGATAATCAAAAAGCTCAAGCACTAGCAAAAGGTGGAAATCATCAAGGGCTTATTTTAAAACTTAGTGATTATGTTTATACACCTCTAAAAGATATTAAAAATATGAATTTTATTGTTGTTTTAGATGGTCTTACAGATGTTGGAAATATTGGAGCAATTGCAAGAACTGCTTACTCTTTGGGAGTTGATGGAATGATTGCTTCAAATATAAAAACAGTAAACAACTCTGGAACTATAAGAACAAGCGCTGGAGCACTACTTGATTTGCCATTTTGTCTTCACCCAAGAAGTGTTGATTTGGCAAGTGAATTAATAGATGCTGGATTTACACTAATTGGTGCAACAATGGATGGAGTTGATCTAAAAAAATATGGAAAAATAGAGCAAACAGATAAAGTTGCACTTTTTTTAGGAAATGAAGCAGAAGGAATCTCTCCAAAGGTTGCAAAAAAATTAGACCTGAAAGTTTCAATAAAGATGGAGCATGAGTTTGACTCACTAAATGTAAGTTCAGCTGCTGCTATTTTAATTTATAACCTAAAAAGATAGGAAGATTTATTATGAAAAAAATACTATTTACGATTATTCTAGCACTAAGTTTAAAAGCAGATGTAAACCAAGCTATTTATAATATCTTAGATAGTGAAGATTATAATACTCACCTAAACCTAATTAATCATATATTCAAAGATCAAAGTAAATTTTATAAAGATGGAAATATTGATTATATAAAAATTAGTGAAGAGTTAGATAAAAATGGACTTTTAAAACTAAATTATGATGAAATTAAAGATATTGAAGTAACTTTCACATTTAGCTCAAGTCCAAAAAAATCGTTTAAAAATATAACTGATATCTTAAAAGCTATTGGAAATCAAAATTTTATAACAAAAAATCAAGCAACAAATGGTGAACAACTTTTTTGGAGTATAAAGTTAAAAACCGCAGCCGCCATTAATCCTCTTAGATTATCTTTAGAGCTTCAAAATGCAAATTGTAGAGTTTTAAAAATAAGAAGAGAGGCTGAGAACAAGTGGAGTTATTTTATAGATTCAAGTAACTCAACACTATATAAGGTTGAAGATTTAGTAAATAATAGCTCTTTATCATTAAGAAAGCCAACGAAGCCCTATATGATTGAGCTTTCAAACTCAGAGATTTTATCTATAGAGACAAACAACGGAACAATTTGGCATCCAAATGTTGTTTTCTATGATGATGAGTTAAATATTTTAAGAGTTTTTGAAAAAGAGAAGAGATATTCTAAATTAAGATTAAATGTTCCTAGTGAGACTAGGTTTGTAAAAATTGATGATTTTTATGCCCTAACAAATATAAGAAATGGGCTTAATATTACTAAGGAGTAATAAGATGTTTGACGAAATTGAATTTGAAAGAATGAAAAGACTTCCAAACTATGTGTTTGCAGAAGTTAATGCTATTAAAATGGAAGCTAGACGAGCTGGAGTTGATGTAATTGACTTTTCTATGGGAAATCCAGATGGAGAGACTCCAAAACATATTGTTGATAAATTAAAAGATGCAGCTAGCAAGCCAAAAAACTATGGATATAGTGCTAGTATTGGAATATATAAATTAAGACTTGCAATTTGTAACTGGTACAAAAGAAAATATAATGTTGATTTTTTAGATCCAGATAAACACGCTTGTGCAACAATGGGTTCAAAAGAGGGATATGTTCACTTAGTTCAAGCTATTGTAAATGTTGGAGATGTTGCTGTTGTTCCAGATCCTACTTATCCAATTCACTCATATGCTTTTATGCTAAATGGAGCTGCTATTCATAAATTTGAGTTAGTATTTGATAATGAGTTTAAAGTAGATGAAGAACTTTTCTTTAAAAATCTTCAAAAAACAATTGATGAATCAATTCCAAAAGTAAAATATGTAGTTGTAAACTTCCCTCACAATCCAAGTTGTGCAACTGTAACTCCTGAATTTTACACAAAATTAGTAGAGATGGCAAAAAGAGAGAGATTTTATATAATCTCTGATATTGCATATGCTGATATTACATTTGATGGATATAAAACTCCTTCTATTTTCCAAGCCAAGGGTGCTTTAGATGTTGCTGTTGAGTGTTTTACATTAAGTAAATCATACAATATGGCTGGATGGAGAGTTGGTTTTGTTGTTGGAAATGAAAAACTTGTTGGTGCTTTAAAAAGAATAAAATCATGGCTTGATTATGGAATGTTTGCACCTATTCAAATTGCTGCAACTGTAGCACTTGATGGTCCACAAGATTGTGTAGATGAGATAGTTTCTAAATATGAAAAGAGAAGAGATGTTATGCTTCAAGCATTTGCAGAAGCTGGTTGGATTATGGATAAACCAAATGCCTCTATGTTTATTTGGGCAAAAATACCTGAAAAAGCACAACATTTAGGAAGTTTAGAGTTCTCTAAACAGCTTCTAAGAGAGGCACAAGTTGCAGTTAGTCCTGGAATTGGATTTGGTCACTATGGTGATAAATATGTAAGAATTGCTTTGATTGAAAATGAGAAAAGAATTAGACAAGCTGCAAAAAATATAAAAAGATATTTAAAAACATTAGAATAGGAATATAGTTATGCTTAAAGTTGGAATTATTGGTGTTGGAACTGTTGGAACAAGTGTTGCAAATATTTTAATTGATAATAAAAATATTATAACTGCACGAGCTGGAGTTGAGATTGTTCCACACATTGGAGTAGTTTCAAATTTAGATAAAAAAAGAGATGTTAGTATTAAATTAACTACAGATATAAATGAAGTTTTAGAAGATGATAGTATTGATATTGTTGTTGAGCTTATGGGTGGAATTGAAAAACCTTATGAGATAGTTAAAAGAGCTTTAGAGAAAGGAAAAGCAGTAGTAACTGCAAATAAAGCACTTCTTGCTTATCACAGATATGAGCTACAAGAACTTGCTGGAGATACACCTTTTGAATTTGAAGCAGCAGTTGCTGGAGGAATTCCAATAATTAATGCCCTAAGAGATGGTTTGAGTGCAAATAACATCAAATCTATTCAAGGAATAATGAATGGAACTTGTAATTTTATGCTTACAAAGATGATAAATGAGGGTGCTACTTATGACCAAATTCTAAAAGAGGCTCAAGAGCTAGGTTATGCAGAAGCAGATCCTACTTTTGATGTTGGTGGATTTGATACAGCTCATAAGCTTCTAATTTTGGGTTCAATTGCTTATGGAATTGATGTAAAACCTGAGGAGATTTTAATTGAAGGTATTCAAAATATCTCTAAAATTGATATAGAGTTTGCAAAAGAGTTTGAATACAATATAAAACTGCTTGGAATTGCAAAAAAAGTAGGAAATGAGATAGAGTTAAGAGTTCATCCTGTTTTGGTTCCTCTTGATAAGATGATTGCAAAAGTTGATGGTGTTATGAATGGTGTTTCTGTTGTTGGAGATAAAGTAGGGGAGACTATGTATTATGGAGCAGGAGCAGGTGGTGATGCAACTGCTAGTGCTGTTATTGCAAATATAATTGATATTGCTAGACGAGGAAAAGGCTCTCCTATGCTTGGTTTTGAAAAACAAGTAGGAACTCAACCAACTTTAATGGCAAGAGATGATATTAAAACAAAATATTATTTACGACTTGAAGTAGCTGATAAAAGTGGAACTTTGGCAAAAGTTGCAAAAATATTTGGAGATAATGATATATCAATAGAGAATATGATGCAAAAATCTCTTAAGCGTGAAAAAGCAAATCTACTTCTAACAACTCACACTTGCGTAGAAAAAGATATTAAAAAAGCTATTGATGAGCTTGAGCACTCAAAAGTTGTTTTATCAAAACCAGCTATGATAAGAATAGAGGATTGATATTAAAGAGTTAAGATTTAAAATCTTAACTCTTAAAAAAAGCTACTTTCTTTGAGCCTCTACATCAATTTTAATTTTTACCTCTTCAGCAACTGCAACACCGCCAAGTTCAACAGCCTTGTTCCATTTTAGACCAAAATCAGTTCTATTTATTTTTCCTTCCATAGAAAAACCAATTTTATCTCCTAAAATAGCTATATCTTCAATCTCTAAAGTTACTTTCTTTGTAACTCCTCTAATAGTCAGATTTCCAGTCATCTTTCCCTCATCACCATCTGCTTTATATGATGTCATCTCAAATGTCATTTTAGGAAATTTATCACTAGCAAAAAAATCATCACTTCTTAAATGATCATCTCTTTTTTCAATCCCAGTATAAATTGATGTTGTATCAATAGTGGCTTTTAGATTTTTAAAAGTTCTATTTTTCTCATCAAAATCAATCATAGCATCATATGTTTTGAAATTACCATTAACATTTGTAATCATCATATGTTTTACTGTAAATCCTACATTTGAGTGTGCATTATCTACTTTATACTCTGCAGCCCCCAATAAAGCAGTTGCTAACACTAAGCTTCCTGTTATTTTTGTTAATAAATTCATTTTTGCTCCTTATATTTAAATAAGTTCAATAATATATGCTTATAGTTAACATAAAATTAATATATTTTAGAGGTTGATATTTATAAAAAAGTTTTGATTTTAAATTGTATTGTAGTTTAAAAAGATGGGGCATAGCCCCATTAAAAAAGTAGGATTAGAAGCTTCTTCTTGGTCTACTATCTCTTGGCTTATCCTCTCTAGGTTTTGCCTCATTAACTCTTAGAGTTCTTCCTTCTGCTTCTTTACCATTTAATGCTTCAATAGCAGCATTACCAGCAGCAGAATCTTCCATTTCAACAAATGCAAAACCTTTCGATCTTCCTGTCTCTTTATCCATAATAATTTTTGCACTTTTAACTGCACCAAACTTAGCAAATGTTGCTTCTAAATCTTTATCGTTCATTCTGTACGATAAATTACCTACGTAAATGTTCATATTTTTAATCCTTTGAAAAAGTTAGTTATTATGCCTTAATATTTTTTCTAAATCAAGAGTTTTTAAAATTTTTTTCCAAAGCTTTTAAAATTCTTATTTTCACCTCTTCAAAGCCTAAAACAAAAATAATATCGTACACAGAAGGTGCTTGTGTAGTACCTGTTAAAGCTAATCTTATTGGTTGAAAAATTTGTGGAAATTTAAGATTTTTTTCTTGTATAAAAGGTTTTGTAATTGCTTCTAATTTTTCAACACTATCAAAAGAGTTTAGATTTTTTTCTAAAAGTTCTAAATACTCTTTTAAAACTTCATTTGTATCATCTTTGATAAATTTATTAACTCCAGCCTCTTCATATAAAGTAGGGGCATCTTTAATATCTAAAATTGATTTTTTTAACTCTATTAAAGTATTTGCTCTTTGTTTTGCAAGGTTTAAAATCTCATCTTTTTTAGAATAATTAGTTAAATCTAAATCAAAAAATTTCAACTCTTCAACTAATCTATCATTTGAAACAGTTTTTATATACTCACTATTTAGCCATAAAAGTTTTTCAGCATTATAAGCTGATGCTGATTTATTTATATTTTTTGGATCAAATAGTTCTAACATCTCTTGCATAGAAAAAATTTCTTGATCTTTATTTGACCAACCAAGGCGTACTAAAAAGTTTAATAAAGCTTCTGGTAAATATCCCAATCTTTTATACTCCATAACATCCATAGCACCATCTCTTTTTGATAGTTTTTTACCTTCTGGATTATTTATCATTGGTACATGATAAAAATTTGGATGTTTAACTCCTAGTGCATTATAAATAACAATCTGTTTTGGAGTATTTGATAAGTGGTCATCACCTCTAATTACATCTGTCATATTCATTAGCATATCGTCAATTGTAACAACAAAGTTATATGTAGGCATTCCATTGCTTCTTGCAATTACAAAATCATCAACAAAAGAAGCATCAAACTTCATATCACCTTTTACACCATCAATAAATCTTATCTCTCCATTTTTTGGAGCTTTGATTCTAATAACTGGTTCAACTCCTTCTGGAATTGCAGGTAAAATTTTCCCATCTTCTGGTCTCCATGTCTCATCATATCTTGGAGTTTGTTTTGCAGCTTCTTGTTTTGCTCTTAAAGCATCTAACTCTTCTTTGCTCATATAGCATCTATAAGCATTTCCATTCTCTAAAAGTTTGTTTATATACTCTTTATAAATCTCTGTTCTTTTTGATTGATATTCAACCTCTCCATCATATGATAAACCAACCCAATTAAAAGCTTCTATGATAGCACCCAATGCTTCTTCACTATTTCTTGCTAAATCTGTATCTTCAATTCTAAGTCTAAAAGTTCCACCATTTTTTCTTGCCCACAAGTAACTATATAAAGCTGTTCTTAATCCACCAATATGCAAATATCCTGTTGGACTTGGTGCAAATCTTGTAACTGTCATATTAATTCTCCTCATCTTTTTCATTTTTTTTATTATGCATATAAAATCCAATTCCACTTGAAACTACTACTACTACTATAAAAATCAATAAACCTATCTCAAGAATTGCCATTTTCATCCTTTTTTATATCTTTTTCTCTTAATTGTCCACAAGCTGCACTTATATCCAAACCTTTTGACTCTCTAATTGTACAAATAACACCTTTGCTATTTAAAAAATCTTTAAATTTTAGCATATCCTCTTCAAGAGGTCTTTGATATGAAGTTCCAGCATATGGATTAAAATATATTAGATTCACTTTTGCTTGAATTCCATCAAGAAGCTTTACAAGTTTTTTTGCAGCATCTAAACTATCATTTTTATCTTTTATAACCAAATATTCAAACATAACTTTTTTTCTTGTATCTACTGGAAACTCTTTAACAGCTTCAATTATAGAAGCAATATTATAAGCCTTGTTCATAGGAATTAGCTCACTTCTTAACTCATCATCAACAGCATGAAGTGAAATAGCAAGTTGAATTTGTAAATCTTTAATACCTAGTTTCTTAATCTTACTTGCTATTCCTGAAGTTGAAACCGTTTGTCTTCTTCTACTTATTGCTAAACCATCAAGCTCTGAGAATATCTCAACAGCTTTTACAAAGTTATCAAAGTTATCAAGTGGTTCACCCATTCCCATATAAACAATATTTAAAGCCTTATTTTCAGCTATATTGTTATCTCTTTTTATATGAACAATTTGAGCTATGTACTCTCCAACTGTAAGATTTCGTACAAATCCACCCTTTGCCGTTAAACAAAAACTACATCCAACCTTACATCCAACTTGACTAGAGATACAAACTGTGTATTTCTCGCTTCTTACAATTTGACCATCTTCATCTAGCTTTTTATCTTTCATTAAAAGTAAAACTGCTTCAATTGTATGATTATCTCTTAATTTAAAAAGATATTTAATACTTCCATCACTACTTTGCTCTTTTTTCACCTCTTTTAAAATATCAATTGCATAGTTTGCTTTTAAATCTTCAATCAACTCTTTTGGAAGATTTTTCATATCATCATAAGAGTTTGCATACTTTTTATAAAGCCAATTATAAACCTGTTTTGCTCTAAATGATGGCTTTAATCTCTCTTTTAACTCATCTAGTGTGTAGTCATATATTGATGACTCATCAAATTTTGCCACTATTTTGCCTCTTTTATTATATTTTTATCTTCTAAATATTTAACTAATTTATTCATTGCCTCTTTATGATTCTTTATAAAATCACTATGTGCATTCTCATTTGTATAGTTTGTAACCACAAAAATACCAAAAGCTGGTATTTCAAACTCTTTTGCAACACTTAATACAGAAAAAAACTCCATATTTTCAAGTTCGACATTGTATTGTAAAAAATCTTTTGATAAAATTTGATTTGTACTTATGTAGTTTGAACTATTTACAATAACTTCACTATTTGTTAAAGCTGTATCAATTCTAACTGCATTATCAATTGGTGTATATGCAAAATTTTGCAAAAAGCTTAACTCTATGTTTGAAGAGTTTTTTGACTCTACAATATCAAAAATATTATGATTTCCATAACTTCCTGCACTTCCAATAAATAAAATATATTCAGGTCTATTAAATAGACAAATTTTTGTTAAGTTCATTGCGCTTTCAACCAAACCAACTCCAATTGCTTTTGCAAAAGGAAAGCTCTCTTGTTTTCCTGCACTAACTATCATTTACAATCCAAAATATAATTTGTATTAATTTTAATATTTTGTTCACTTCTTATTGGTGAGATATCCATATTTTCACTATTTGTTGAAAATGATACAGCTTTTACTCTAGGAAAATTAAAATTGCCCTCTTCATTAATTATTACACTTTTTATTTCACATTTTTTTGAGCTCTTTTTAGATATCTCTTTTGCATAATCTTCAATCCAAAGTATAGACTCTAATCTTAAGTTATCAATAGTTTTATTTTGTAATTTTTCACTAACTTCCCAAGATAAGTTAGATATATTTATTTTTATATCATCCTTTTTTTTACTATCTTTAAATGCCAATAAATCAGATAAAAAACTATTTATCATAGATGAATCTTTTGATTCTACTACAAAATTTATATTTGCTACAAAACCTTTAAAGTACGATTTATTATCTAAATACTCATATTTTGGTGTCAAATTATAGTTTGTATTTTTTAATGTAATATTTTTTGTATTCTTTAAAAAATTATTAAATTTCTCTATCTCTATATTTGCACTGTTCTCATTTTTTCTTGTAACACTTATATTTACTGTTGATGATAATATATCAGGATTTAAACTCTTTGAAAAACTGTTATTAAAATTTAATTCATAAGAGAGAGCAAAAATAGGCAAAAGAAGTAGAAGCTTTGATACTCTTTTCATCTATAACCTAACATTTATATTATTTGCTTTTAGATATTTTTTTAACTCCATAATATCAACCTCTTTAAAATGAAAAATTGATGCAGCCAATGCAGCATCAGCTCCAGCTTCAAAAGCCTCTTTAAAGTGTTGCATATTTCCAGCTCCACCACTTGCAATCACTGGAATATTTACAATTTTAGATATATCTTTAGTTATCTCTAAATCAAAGCCTTTTTTAACACCATCTGTATCCATAGAAGTTAATAAAATCTCTCCAGCACCACGACTTTCAACCTCTTTTGCCCAAGAAATTGCATCAAGTCCTGTATCTTCTCGTCCACCTTTTACAAAAACATGGTAAGATCCATCTGATACTTTTTTAACATCAATTGCTACAACAATACATTGACTTCCAAATCTTTTAGCTCCATCATCTATTAAATTTGGAGTTTTAACAGCACTTGAGTTTATAGAGATTTTGTCGCAACCTACATTTAATAGTGCATAAATATCATCTAAATTTCTTATTCCTCCACCAACAGTTAGTGGAATAAATACCTCTTTGGCAACATTTTTTACAATATCAACTATAGTTCCTCTATTTTCAACACTTGCACTAATATCTAAAAATGTTAACTCATCTGCACCGTCATCGTTGTATCTTTTTGCTATTTCAACAGGATCTCCTGCATCTTTTAACCCTACAAAGTTTACACCTTTTACAACTCTTCCATTATTTACATCCAAACATGGGATTATTCTTTTTGTTAGATTATTCAATTAAAATTCCTTAAAAATTAGTAATAAATATTACCTAAATGTAAGTTAAAAAAAGATATACTCCTACCTTGATGGAAAAAGTAAAAGCAAAAAAAGAGTTTGGTCAGAACTTCTTAAAAGATAGTACCATTTTAGATAAAATCATCCAATCGATGCCCCATAACAATAATCATATTGTAGAAATTGGGCCTGGCTTAGGTGATTTAACTAAGAATTTAGTTAAATACAAAGATGTGACAGCTTATGAGGTTGATACTGATTTAATCGGTATCTTAAAGTCGAAATTTGCAAAAGAGATAGAGAGTAATAGATTCACACTTAAACATATTGATGTTTTAAGAGCTTGGGATGAGCTGAAATCTTTACATGATGGTAAATATGATTTAATAGCAAACTTGCCATACTATATTGCAACAAATATTATATTAAGAGCTTTTGAAGATGAGCTTTGCGAACACATTATTGTAATGGTTCAAAAAGAGGTAGCTCAAAAATTTACTGCAAAAGTAAATGATAAAGAGTTCTCATCTTTAGGGATAATTACTGAACTTATCTCTAAAGATTCAAGAATTCTTTTTGATGTTCCTTCTACGGCATTTGACCCAATGCCTAAGGTTACATCTTCAATTCTTTATATAAAAAAAGATTTAACTAAAAAGATTGATAAGGATTTAAATAGATTTCTAAAAGTTTGTTTTGTACAACCAAGAAAAAAACTATCAAAAAATCTAAACTCAATCTTGGATAAATCTCAAATTGAGACTCTATTTGAAGAGTTATCAATAAATGACAATCTACGACCTCATGAACTTTCATCATCTTTGTATAGCCAAATGCATACAAAGGTAAAAGAATGGAAGAGATAAAAAAAGAAGAAAATAGCACTACACAACAAGAAACTGCTTTAGTTGAAGTTAAAAAAAGAGAGTTTAAACCAAGAGCTCCTAGACAACAAAATAACAAAGAAAATCAAGAAAATAGTGGTTCAATTGAGCAAAATGGTGATAAAAGAGCTCACTTTAAAAAGAAAAGACCAAATAATAAACCTAGATTTATTAATAAAGATATGCCAACAAGCGGTGATGGATGGACAAATGATCTTAAAAAATCATATCTTATAAATGAAAAAATCCACAAAGATAGATTAAACCCTCACTATAAATTAAATCTAAATACAAATGCCAAACTAAGAATTACTCCACTTGGTGGATTAAACGAAATTGGTGGAAATATGATGGTTGTAGAGACTGAAAATGAAGCAATTGTTGTAGATGTTGGTATGAGTTTCCCAGATGGTGAGATGCATGGAGTTGATATTTTAATTCCAGATTTCTCATATCTTAGAGAGATAAAAGATAAAATTGTTGCAGTAATTATTACTCATGGTCATGAAGATCATATTGGTGCGATGCCATATCTGTTTAAAGAGATGCAATTTCCTATTTATGGATCTGCACTTCCTTTGGAGATGATTGGTTCAAAATTTGATGAGCATAAAATGAGAGAGCATAGAGCTTTATTTAGAGCTATATCAAAAAGAGTTCCAATTAAGATTGGAAATGATTTTGAGATTGAGTGGATGCATATTACTCACTCTATTATCGATTCATCTGCAATTGCAATTAAAACAGCTGCTGGAACTATGATTCACACAGGTGATTTTAAAATAGATCACACACCTTATGATGGATTCCCAACAGATATTCACAGACTTGCGCATTATGGGGAAGAGGGGGTTTTAGTTTTAACATCTGATTCAACAAACTCTCACACTCCAGGGTTTACAAAAACAGAAAAAGCTGTCTCTCCTACATTTGAAAGAATCTTTTCAACAGCAAAAGGAAGAGTTATTATGAGTACATTCTCTTCAAATATTCACAGAGTTGCACAAGCAATTGAAAAAGCTTTAAAATATGGTAGAAAGATTTGTGTAATTGGTCGTTCTATGGAGAAAAATTTGGATATTGCTATGAGTTTAGGATATATAAAATTTCCTAAAGATCAATTTATTGAAGCACATGAAGTTGGTAAATATAATGATAATGAAGTAATGATTGTGACAACAGGAAGTCAAGGTGAGTCAATGAGTGCTTTATACAGAATGGCAATTCATGAACACAGACACATAAAAATAAAACCTGAAGATCAAATAATATTATCTGCAAAAGCAATTCCTGGAAATGAAGGAAGTGTATCTGAGATAATAAATCATCTACTAAAAGCTGGAGCTAAAGTTGCATATCAAGATTATGCAGATATTCATGTATCTGGACATGCTGCTCAAGAGGAGCAAAAACTAATGCTTAGGCTTGTTAAGCCTAAGTTCTTCTTACCAGTTCATGGAGAGTATAATCATGCTTTAAAACATGCACAAACAGGAATTGATTGTGGAATTTTAGAGAGAAATGTATATATTATGAGTGATGGTGAACAAGTTGAAGTAACTCCAAAATATCTTAAAAAGCTTAGAGCTGTAAAAAGTGGTAAAGTTTATATTGACAATCAATTAAATCATAAAATATCTGATGATGTCGTAATAGATAGACAAACAATGGCAAAAGAGGGTATTGTTATGATAGTTGCTCAAATAAATGAAAATGATAGAGCGGTTGCTGGTAAACCTAAAGTTGCTTCATTTGGGCTTCTTTCAGATAATAAACAAGATAGAAATTTTGAAAAAGAGATTGAAGATATTTTAGCTGTATTCTTAGCAAATGCAAAACCAGGAATCTTTAAAAATAGTAGAATTTTAGAAGATGAGCTTAGAAAAGTTGTTAGAAAACATTGTGTAAGAAAATATAAAAAATACCCAATGATTGTTCCTACTATATTTGTTCAATAAGGAAATAAAATGAACTATAAAGAGATAGTAAAAGATGTTTTACTAACTGAAGCTAAAGAGTTAGAGTTAGCTTCAAACTCTATTTTTTTTGAGATAGAGGATATTGTTGAATTAATTGTTAAATCTAAAGGTAAATTAATTGTCACTGGTGTTGGAAAATCTGGTTTAGTTGGTGCTAAAATTGCTGCAACGCTTGCAAGCACAGGAACTAGCTCATTTTTCTTGCATCCAACAGAGGCTATGCATGGGGATTTAGGAATGATAGGAAAAGATGATATTGTTCTTGGAATCTCATATAGCGGGGAGAGTGAAGAGCTTATTCAAATCTTACCTCACTTAAAGAGATTTAATATTCCACTAATTGCTATGGCAAAAAATCCTAACTCAACTTTAGCTAAATATGCAGACTATTTTATAAATATTGCTGTTACAAAAGAGGCTTGTCCTCTTGATACTGCTCCAACTTCATCAACTACTTTAACTATGGCTATGGGTGATGCTCTTGCAGTTTGTTTAATGAAAAGAAGAGATTTCAAAAAAGAGGATTTTGCATCTTTTCATCCAGGTGGAAGTTTGGGTAAAAAACTTTTTGTGAAAGTAAATGACCTTTTAAGAAAAGATAATTTACCTATAGTTTCACGTGAAACTATTTTAAAAGATGCAATTATTACAATGAGTGAAGGAAGATTGGGTTCAGTAATTATTGTTGATAAAGATGAAAAAGTTGTTGGATTATTAAGTGATGGCGATTTAAGAAGAGCACTTATGAAACCAAATTTTTCTATTGATTGTCCAATTGAAACTATTGCAACAATGAATCCTAAAACTTTTGAAAATGAGAACCTTTTGGCAAGTGATGCTTTACAAATTATTGAAAACTATAAAATTCAACAATTAATTATCACAGATAAAAATAAGAAACTTCTAGGAGTTTTACATATCCATGATTTATTAGAGGCTGGTATAAAATGAAAAAAGAGTTAGAAAAAAAAGAGCCTTATGAAATTTTGAGATTAAATAAGTTTATATCTCATAATAGTGGCTACTCAAGAAGAGAGGCTGATACACTTATTGCTGAAGGTAAAGTTAGAGTAAACAATAAAGTTGTAACAGATTTAGCTACAAAAGTTAAGACAACTGATAAAGTTGAGATTGGTAAAAAAATTATCAAAGAAGATAAAAATAGAATGTACACTGTAATTGTTTACAACAAACCAAAAGGTGAGATTGTAAGTAAAAGCGATCCTCAAGGAAGAAGAACTATTTATGATAGTTTAGAGAGCAAATATAAGCACTTTATGAGCGTAGGGCGACTTGACTATGCAAGTGAAGGTTTACTACTTCTAAGTGATAGTGTAGAGGTTGTAAATGCACTAATGCACTCAAATTTAGAAAGAGTTTATAAGATCAAAGTAAATGGTTTTATAACTCCTAAAGTTGAACAGGCTATGCAAAGTGGAATTACAATTGAAGATGCAACAAAAGGTGCATATAAAAATACAAAAATAAAATCTATGCAGTTTTCACCATTTTTAGCTTATGATATACAAACAAATACAGAAAAAACTTCTAAAATAAAAGTTGCAATAAATGAGGGTAAAAATAGAGAGTTAAGAAGATTCTTTGCACACTTTGGACTAACTGTTATGGATCTTAAAAGATTAGAGTATGGAGGAGTTAGCCTCAATAACCTTCCTACTGGAAAATCAAGATTTTTGACAAAAGAGGAGTATAAAAATCTTAGAATTTTCCTAAATGAAGAGAATAATGACTGATTTGTCAAATAGATATAGACCAACAAATCTTGAAAATTTTGTTGGTCAATCCCATATAATTGGTAGAGATAGAGCACTTTATCAACTTATCAAAAAAAAAGAGATTCCACATCTATTTTTTTATGGAAAACCTGGAACTGGAAAAACTACATTAGCTAAAATTATTGCAAAAGAAGTTGGAACAGATTACTACTACTTTAATGCAACAACTTTTAAAATTGAAGATTTAAGAAAGGTATTTGAAAGATATAAAAATAGTTTTATTAAACCTTTAATTTTTATTGATGAAGTTCATAGATTATCAAAAAATCAACAAGAGGTTCTTCTTCCAATAATGGAAAACTATGATGCAACTATAATTGGAGCTAGTACAGAAAATCCTTTTTTTACTTTAACATCTGCTATTCGTTCAAGATCATTTTTATATGAATTTTTACCATTTACTTATGATGAGATGGAAAATATTTTAAAAACAGTTTTAAAAGATATCGATATTAACTTATCAAGTGAAGTTAAAGATTACTTGATATATTCAAGCTCTGGAGATGCAAGAGCTATGCTTACTTTATTAAATTTTGCATACAAAGTAAATCAAAATATTTCAATAGATACTTTAAAACAATTAAGAGCAAATGTAATAGGAGATGGTGTTAGTTCTAGTAGTTCACACTATGATTTAGCAAGTGCAATGATTAAATCTTTAAGGGGTTCAAATATTGATGCAGCTTTATACTATATGTCAAGATTAATTGATGGTGGAGAGAGTGTTGATTTTATTACTAGAAGATTTGTAATATTTGCAAGTGAAGATATTGGAAATGCAAACCCAAATGCTTTAAATCTGGCAAGTAGTACAATGCTTGCTTGCAATAAAATAGGCTATCCAGAATCTAGGATTATTTTAGCTCAATGTGCAATATACCTAGCATCTAGTCCTAAATCAAATAGTGCTTATAAAGCTGTAAATAAAGCATTAGAAATGATTAAAAATGGTAGAATATTAGATATTCCAAAACATTTAGATTCACAACATATTGGATACTTATATCCCCATGATTTTGGTGGTTATGTAGAACAAGAGTATTTAAAAGAGGATTTGAAACTTTATGAGAGTCTAAATATTGGTTATGAAAAGACTTTAAATGAGTGGATATCAAAAATAAAAAATATAGAGAAACATTAGGAGAGTAATATGGAGTATTATAGTTGGATATTGAGTTTACATATAATAGCAGTTTTATCATGGATGGCGATGCTATTCTATCTTCCAAGGCTCTTTGTTTATCATGTTGAAAATATTGATAAAAAAGAGTTTGTTGAAGTTGTAAAAGTTCAAGAGTTTAAAATATATAAATATATTGGTAATCCAGCAATGTGGGTAACAATATTTAGTGGAGTAGCAATGATAACTTTAAATAAAGCACTTCTTTCTCAAGATTGGTTTATAGCAAAGATATTTATGCTTATTTTACTTGTGGCTTACTCTTTATCTCTTGAGTATTATAGAAAAGCTTTATATGAAAATAGTTGCAATAAAAGTGGTAAATTTTTTAGAATGTACAATGAAATGCCTACAATGTTAGCTATTTTAATAGTTACTTATGTAATTACTAAAAACTTCTCAATACTTTTTACACTCATCACTGTTGCACTATTTGCATTTATTTCATATATGATTTTAAAACCTAAAAAGGTTAAATAATGAAATTTGAAAAATACTACCTTTTAGATACAAATATTCTTTTAGAAGATGCTACAAATATCTTTAAACTTAGTGATGAATCAAAAAATCTAATAATCCTAACAGATACTGTTTTAGATGAGATTGATAGCAAAAAGAGTGGTTTTGATGAGATTAATTTTCAAGCTAGAGAGTTTGCAAGAATACTTGAAAATTCAGAGATTATTGATTCAATAAAGTATCAAGATAAAAAAATAGTAAGATTAAAGATAAAAAATAGATATGAAACTATCATAGATATTGTTTCAAAAGATGAATATAGTGTATCTAGCAAAAATGTATCAAGTAATATTTTAAATGATAGAAAGATACTTGAATTGGCTGTTGAGATAAAAGATTACTATAAAACAGAAGTGATTTTTATCTCAATGGATATTATGGCAAGAACAAGAGCTGTAAGTTTGGATTTAAAAACTTATGCACTTCATGGTAAAGATAATATAGAGTTTAATCAAAATTTTATTAAAGAAATTGATATAAACTTCGAAGATTTAGAGTTTATAGAGAATCAAAATATATCAAAATTTGATAAAGAGTATAAACCAAGTGATTATTCATATTGCTTTAAAGTTAAGAATTCAGATCAAATAGTGTTAGCATCTATTCAAAATAAAAAAATAGTTCTTTTAGATGAAGAGGAGGTTAGAAATCAAACAATAACACCACTTAATAAAGAGCAACTATTTTTTTCAAATGCAATTATCTCTCACTACTATAATGTTTTAATAGTTGAAGCAAAAGCTGGAAGCGGAAAGACTCTTTTGGCTCTAAGTGGAGCATTAAAACTTGTAAAGCAGAAACATTTTCAAAAAATTATCTATATAAGAAACTCTATTGAATCTTTAGATAAAGGTGAAGATGTTGGATATTTACCAGGTCTTGAAGAGAAATTTAGAATATATAATCACCCTTTAATGGATAGCTTAGATTATATAATTAGAAGTGAGCATAAAAAAAGAAGAAATAAAAGATCTGATACTCCATATACACCTCTTGAAGATAGCGAAGTTACAGCTAGAATTGAACAGATGATTTCAAACTATGGTATTGAGACTATGTGGGTTGGAGAGATGAGAGGAAGAACTTTATCAAATAGCTTTATAATTATTGATGAAGCTCAAAATATGTCAAATAAAACAATGCAAATGGTGCTTTCAAGAGTTGATAACTCTTGCAAAGTTGTAATTTTGGGTTCAAATAAACAAATAGATAACTTCTATGTAAATAAATATACAAATGCTCTAACAACTCTTTTAAAATCTACTAAAAATGAGAATAGTTTTGTAAATATTTTTGCAATAAAACTTGAAAAGGTCTTAAGAGGTCCAATTACAGAGTGGGCTGAGTCAATCTTTTAATAAACTATTTTAAAACCTAAACTTAAAATATTGTGTTATAATACATAATATTTTTTGTAAAGGAATACAAAATGTCTTTAATCCAATATACCTCAGATGAAATGTTCTCAGCAACTGATTTAGTAAGAAAAAATAAATATATTTTTGACAAAATACAATCAAAAGAGATTCAAAAAGCTGTTATTTTAAGAGATGGTAAACCATCTGCAATAATATTTGATTTTATAGAGTATGAAAAAATCATGAAAGAGTACTTAAATTTAAAATCAAATACAACTAGAAAAACTGATGATAAGGTAGAGAAAATAGACAAAATTGGTGATGATAAAATTTCACAAGATGATTATGAAGTTGCATTAAAAGAGATTGAGAAGTTATCAGTTAATAGTGAATTTAAATTTGATAAGGATTTGGTTGAAACAAACCAAAAATTAGATGATTTTTGGGAAAAATAGTAGATGTTTCACGGGAAACATCTACTATTTATAGATAGACTCTCTTATACCACAAAGAGAATATAAATATTGAATATAAATGCTGTTTAAATTTATTTGAACTTGCAAGATTAAATATCTGTTTTAGATAATCATCATTAAACAAATCTGTCTTTTTATTGACCTCTAAAATTATATCTAAGATATAAGTTCCAAATTCGCTTTGAAGCCACTCATTAAATGGACTATTAAAACCTTTTTTTACTCTATTTATAATCTCTTTTGGAATATGTTTTTGTGCAATTTTCTTAAGCAAATACTTATTTGTATCTCCCATTTTTAAACTACTATCTATACTAAAAACATATTTTAATATATCATTATCCAAAAAAGGTGTGTGTATTTGCAAATCATTTGCTTTTGTAACTCTATAAGTTTTTGTTAAAACTGCATTTGAAACCCAAATTTTTAAATCTGTATAGCTCATATTATCTATAAAATCCTGTTTTGCTGCTTCACTTTTAAATGTTGGAACTTTTTTAAATAGTTTCCTTTTTTGAATATCATTGAAAACTTCACCAAATGAGTTATAAACAGTCTCTTTTTTAACAACTCTTCTTAAATATTCACTCTCTTTTGTGTTGTTTTGTAGAGCACCTATTATCTCATCTAAAAATTCAAATTGATTTTTTGTCAAAGATTTTTGGAAGTTATAGTATCTTAGAAATTTTGAATAGTTATCGTAACCAAAAAATAGCTCATCAGCTCCTTCACCAGATAAGATATCACTTACCCCAAACTCTTTAACACTCTTTAACAAGATATTTAAAGGAGTTGATGCACTATCACCGTGAGGTTCATCAAAATTATCAAGTGAGCTATAAAAATTATCAATATAAGTTTTTTTATCTAAAATAACTTCATGATGATTTGAATTTATAAAGTTTGAAGTAATTTTGGCATATGGAAGTTCACAATAGTTTTTAAACTCACTATAACCAATTGAGAATGTATCTATTTTTTTTCCAGAAATCTTAGTATAAATTGATGCAATTAAAGAGCTATCAACTCCTCCGCTTAAAAGTGAGCTAGGAGAGTTTTTAAGACGCTTTTCAATACTTGAGTATAAAAGCTCTTCTATGCTCTTTAAAGCTGTTTTTTCATCGTTTACAGCTTTATATGTGTTGATTTTATAATATCTTTTTTTTATTAGCTCTTTATTTGATTTATAAACAATATAAGTACTATCTTCTAGTTTATAAATATCTTGATAAAAAGTATCCTCGCCAAAAGTAGAAAAATATTGAATATATTTACTTAAAGCAACTTTATTCATTTTTGGTCTCTTTGGTAAACTATTTAATATATCTCTTATTTGAGTTGAAAAATAGAATTTATCTTCTTTAATATAGTAATATAAGGGAATATTGCCAAATCTATCTCTAGCACAAAAATATGTATTGTCTTGCTTATCATAAATAGAAAAAGCAAAAATTCCATCAAGCTTTGTTAAAAAATCATATTTATACTTTAAATAAAGTTCTTCTAATAATAAAAGATTATCACTAAAATTAAAAGAGTTTTTATTATATATTTCACCTTCAAAATATATAGTTAATAGTTCTGTATCGATTTTTTTCATATAAAATAGTTAATAATCTCTATATAAAAATGCAAAATTCCTACAAAAATAGCTGATGAGACTAGAATAGTAGCTGCTACTTCACTAGGCTTTGTATTATAAACAGCAGAAAAATTTACATTGTTTACAGCAAGAGGCATCATTAACTCCATAATTAAAATTGATGCTATCATAGGATTTAAATTTGTAAATCCTACAATAACTACAATACCTACAACTGGAAGTAGAATATGCTTTACGAAACTTATTTGTAGGGACAATTTCCAAGGAATTGTTTTAACCTTCACACTATACAAATATGTTCCAAAAATGATTAATTGAAGAGTTAAAGATGTATAAGCTCCCATTTCTAGTGCAAAATCAAACTCTTTTGGAATTTTAAACTCAAAATAGTTAAAAGCCAAAGCAAAAATTGCAAACCAGATAACTGGAATTTTAAATATAGATTTTACTGAATCTTTAAAATTAAACTTATCTCGTGCAAAAAAATAGATAGATATTGTGTACATAAAAAATATATTTGCAATATTAATTATACTTGTATAAGGAACTGATTCTACTCCAAATAACGCAATTCCAAGTGGAATTCCTAAGTTTCCTGTATTTCCTATTAATGCTGTTGCTAAAAATATATTTTCATCTGTTTTTGAAGAGAATAGGAATTTTGAGTACATAAGCATAAAAATAAGAGCTATTAACATTGATAAAAGAAAAAATAGTGGAGACAATACAAACTCATAATTAATTTGCTCTTTTGTCAAGCCCCAAAAAATCATAATTGGTTGAAGAAAATATAGAGATAATAGAACTAATGATTTTTCATCTATTTGAGTTTGTAGTTTTTTCTTTGCAAAAAAACCTAATAAAATAAAAAAATATATTGGAAGAACCGAAAAAATAGCTTCTATTTTAAAATCCTAAAAAAATATAGTATAAGTAGAAAATCTACTTATACTGCAACTATACCTTTAATCATATAATAAATTCCTGCAGCTAAAAGAGCTGAAGTTGGAACCGTAATAAGCCAAGCAGCAATAATTCTTTTTACTGCATCTCTTTTAACATATTTTGCACCTTTTGCTTTTTTGAAATCTTTTTTCTCTTGTTTAACTTGTGCTTCAATATCATCAATTTTTTTGAAAAGTTCAACAATCTTAATATAAGTACCTTTATTTTTATCTTTTATAGCCTCTAATTTTGCAAGTTCTTGTTGAGATTTTTCTAAATCTTTTTTGTGTTTTTTAAACTTCTCTCTAATATCTTGAATAAATTTTTTCTCAGTAATATCTAAAGTCTCTCTTAAAAAACCAACTCCAAATACACCACCAATTGCAATATGAGTTGAAGATACAGGAAGTCCTAATTGACTAGCAAAAATAACTGTAACTGCTGTTGCCATTGCAACAGAGAAAGCTCTCATTTGATCAAGTTCAGTTATCTCACTACCAACCGTCTTAATAAGTCTTGGTCCATAAAGTAAAAGACCAATTACAATACCTATTGCACCAACAAAAAGTATCCAAAATGGAACTGAAGCTTTAACTCCTGTTCCACCTGACATTATTGCGTCATTAATAGCTGCAAGTGGTCCAATAGCATTTGAAACATCATTTGCACCATGAGCAAAAGATAATAAAGCAGCACCAAATATAAGTGGAACAGTAAATAAGTTATTTATACTTGATCTATCGTTTGCTAAATTTTTAGATGCTTGTGATACATATTTTTTCATTAAAAAATAAGAGACAACAGCAAATAATATACCAATAAATGAAGCACCCCAAAAACCTATATTTACTAGCTGTTTTAAACCCTTTAAAATTAAATAAGTTGTAAATGCCCATGTCATAATAGCAATCAAATATGGAACAAACCTATTAGCTTGTTCCAACATATTTTCTTTAAAAATAATCTGTTTTTTTATAAAAAATAGAAATGCAGCAGCTACAATTCCACCTAAAATTGGAGATATTACCCATGAAGATGCAATCTCTGCTAAACTACCCCAATCTAAAATAGCAAATCCAGCACTAGCAATTCCAGCTCCCATAACTCCACCAACAATTGAGTGAGTTGTTGAAACAGGTGCTCCAATAGATGTTGCAAAATTTAACCAAATAGCAGCTGCTAAAAGACCAGCTGTCATAGCCCAAATAAAAGAGTCTTTACTTGTTATTAAATCAGGATTAATGATACCACTTTTAATAGTATTTACAACATCTCCTCCAGCAATAATTGCACCAGCACTTTCAAAAATAGCTGCAATTATAATTGCACCTGTTAAAGTTAAAGCTTTAGCTCCAACTGCTGGTCCAACATTGTTTGCAACATCATTTGCACCAATATTTAAAGCCATATAAGCGCCAAAAATTGCACCAATAATTAAGAAAGTATTATCAGGAACTGTACCGTGAGAAGAGTATGTCCAAAGAAAAACTGCTAGTAAAAATAGCAAAGAGAGAGTTAATTTAGCGAAACTTGAAAGAGATTTTTCGGTGGCACTTTCAATGGTCTTTATAGTTTTGATATCCATAAAATTTCCTTGTAATAAAATTATAATAAGGGATTATATTATAAATACCCTTATTAAAATATTTTATGGAAAGCTCTTTTTAGTCGGCTCTTCTACTTCTAGGCGATCTATTTGAACTAGATCTCTCTTTAGATCCACTTGAACTTCTTTGTCTTGATCTTGAAGCTCCAGCGCCTCTACTATTTCTACTTCCTTGACCTCTACCTCTATATCCTCTTCTATCATCATTTCTATCTGTAACTTTTGATAACATTTCAGTTAATCTTTTTAAATCAACTTCATTTTTACCAATATTGTTGTTACCTTTTACATAAGTTTTTGATGCAATAATTGAAGCTAATTTAAATGCAATTGTTGAAACATCAAACTCATCTTTTAGGCTTTCAACTAATTCAATTGCATAATCTTTTATCTCTTGAGTGATAATAGATTGTTTTAAATCATCTATTTTTTTCTCTTTTACTGTACTAATATTTGGTACAACTTTAGATTCAAGCTTAGTTCCGATAGTTTTTTCAATTCTTTGAAGAGTTTTAAACTCATGTGGTGTAACTATTGAAATTGCAACTCCATCTTTTCCTGCTCTTCCAGTTCTTCCAATTCTATGAACATAAGACTCACCATCAAATGGTAAATGGTAATTAAATACATGAGTTACATCATTAACATCTAATCCTCTTGCAGCAACATCTGTAGCAATTAGAATTTCAAGTTTTGAAGTTTTAAATGCTTTAATTGCCTCTTCTCTTTGTTTTTGCTCCATATCTCCATGAAGAGATTTAGCCATAAAACCTTGAGAGATTAAAAATGTAGATAATCTATCAACATCTTTTTTTGTTCTACAAAATATTATAGATTTTTTTGGATTTTTGTAATCAAAAAGTCTAATAAGAGCATCATCTCTTTCTTTCTCATCTACAACATAAAAAGTTTGTGTAATATTTTTATTTGTAACATCTGATTTAGTAATAGTTACAAACTCTGGCTCTTTTAAAATTGTTTTTGCAAGATTTTTTATTGCTACTGGCATTGTTGCAGAGAAAAGTAGAGTTTGTCTCTCACTTGGTAAAAATGTAAATATCTCTTTAATATCATCCAAAAATCCCATATCAAGCATCTCATCAGCTTCATCCAAAATTACAAATTTTGGTTGAATTTTTATTTGTCCACTTCTTAACAAATCTAAAAATCTTCCTGGAGTTGCCACAATAATACTTGCAGTTTCAATTAATTTTAATTGTCTTGAGTATGATTGTCCACCATAAACTGTTGCTGTATTTATTCCTAAAAGTTTTCCAAACTTAAATAACTCATCTGACACTTGCATTGCAAGTTCTCTTGTTGGAACTATAACAACTGCTTCAGCATTTTTACCTGTTAATTGATTTAAAACTGGCAATCCAAATGCTGCAGTTTTTCCTGTTCCTGTATGAGCTTGTCCAACAATATCTTTACCTGCTAAAATATGTGGTATTGCATCAACTTGTATTGGGCTTGGTTCTTTAAAACCAGCTTCGTCTATTGCTTTTTGTAATTTTTCTTTAAAATTAAAATCTTGAAAAGTCACTTTTTATCCTTAAGTATATATTTTAAATATACACTCTTATATTAAAAAACCTTCCTATAATGGATAATCAAATATAAAAATTATGTAAGTTATTAGTATAAAATTACTAAATCTTAAAAAAAGATAGGCATATAAATGTGTATAAATTGGCGGATTTTATCTAAGTTTATATTAAGTTTTGCTTTAAGAGAGGAAATCTCTCTTAAATTTTTAGATACTATCTAAACCTTTATAATCTTCAAGGTATTTTGTATCGTAGTTATTATTTATGAAATCTTTGTTTAGCATCATTTTTTGATGGAATGGGATATTTGTTTTAATTCCAGTAACTTCAAACTCATTTAAAGCTCTTTTCATAATATTAATAGCTTTTTCTCTATCTCTTCCCCAAACAATAAGTTTTCCTATCATTGAGTCATAATATGGAGGAACAATATAGTTTGCATAAATATGTGAATCAACTCTTACATTTCTTCCACCTGGAACCATCCATTGAGTGATTTTTCCAGGACAAGGTAAGAATGTATTTGGATCTTCAGCTGTAATTCTACACTCAATTGCATGACCTCTAAATTTAATACTCTCTTGAGGTGGTAGCTCTTCACCTTGTGCAACTTTTATCATCCACTCAACAATATCTATTCCAGAAACCATCTCTGAAACTGGATGCTCAACTTGAAGTCTTGTATTCATCTCCATAAAATAGATATTTTGTTTATCATCTGCTAAAAATTCAAAAGTTCCAGCACCTTCATATTTTAAATATTTAGTTGCTTTTACTGCAACAGCAAGAAGTTTTTGTCTTGTCTCTTCATTTAGTAAAATTGCAGGTGATTCTTCTATTACTTTTTGGTGTCTTCTTTGAAGAGAACAATCTCTCTCGCCTACATGGATTGCATTACCGTGAGAATCACCTAGAACTTGAACTTCAATGTGTCTTGGATTGTTTATAAATCTCTCTAAATACATTGTTCCATCACCAAAAGCTGCTAATGCTTCACTAGAAGCTGCTAAATATTGGTGATCAAAGTCTTTCTCCTCTTTAATAAGTCTCATTCCTCTTCCACCACCACCAGCAGCAGCTTTAGCCATAATTGGATAACCAATCTCTCTTGCAATTTTTTTACCCTCTTCTAGAGTTCTAACAGCACCTTTACTTCCAGGCACAACAGGAACTCCAGCTCTTACCATCTCTTCTTTAGCTTTTGATTTATCAGCCATTTTCTCCATAACTTCAGAAGATGGACCAATAAATTTAATATTATGAAGTTTACAAATCTCAACGAAATCTTGATTTTCAGATAAAAACCCATATCCAGGGAAAATTGCATCACAACCTGTCATCTCAGCCGCAGTTATGATTGCTGGAATATTTAAGTAAGATTCGCTTGATTTTGCTCCACCAATACAAACAGCTTCATCAGCATGTTTTAAATAAGAGGCATTTTTATCACCAGCACTATATATTGCAACAGATTTTTTTCCCATCTCTCTGATTGTTCTAATAGCTCTTTGAACAATCTCTCCTCTATTTGCAATTAATATTTTTTTAATTTCTGCCATTTTAAGCTCTTATATTTTTTCTACAACAAAAATTGGCATATCGTACTCTACAGGTGATCCATTTTGTACTAATATATCTATAATTTTGCAGTCAAATTCAGCTTCAACCTCATTCATAATTTTCATAGCCTCTAAAATACATAGAGTTTGACCTTTTCTAACTATATCACCAATTGCACAAAATTGTGGAGCATCAGGAGATGGAGCAGAGTAATAAGTTCCAACCATTGGAGCGTTTATTGTAACTCCATTTGAATTAGCATTGCTATCATCTTTTGCTACTTCAGATGCAACAGAAGATGTTGTAGCCACAGAAGCAGGTGCAATAGAAGCAACAGGTGCAGATACCATTGGAGTTGTAGCTACAGTTGTAACTCCTCCTTCAAAACCTCTTTGCATAGAGATTTCAAAATCTGCCTCTTTTATTCTTAACTTATTAAGTTCGCTTTTGTCAAAAACTCTAATTAGTTCTTTGATATCTTTAAAATCCATTTTGTACCTTTTTTTCAAAAATTTCTCAAATAATATCAAAATATTTCTAATTTTAATTCTTTTATTATAAAAAATAAGCTTTTTTTAAGAAAAATAGCTAAAATACCAAAAAAAATTAGGATAAAAGATGATAAGTGATAAAAATTTTATAAATATTGCAAAAGAGATTGCAAAAGCTTCAAAATGTGTATCAAAACAAGTTGGTGCTGTTATTGTAAAAGATGGAAGAATTTTATCAACTGGTTACAATGGAACACCATCTGGATATCAAAATTGTTGTAATTATTGGAATGGTGAATATACAAAAGATCATCACGAATGGTCTAAGACTTATGAAATTCATGCTGAAATGAATGCAATTATTTGGGCTGCAAGAAAAGGAATAGCAATAGAAGGAGCAACAATATATGTAACACTTGAGCCTTGTAGCGAATGTTCTAAAAATATTATTGCTTGTGGTATTAAAAAAATTGTTTATGAAAAATCGTATGAACACACAAATTCAGATGTAGTTTCAAAATTTTTAGAAGACAATGGGGTAAAAATAGAGCAAATTTCCTAAAACTTAAGAGTGTTTTGATAAAATAATATCTTTATTTAAAAAGGAAAATTCTCACTATGAAAAAAATTTTATTAATTTTTTCTCTTTTTATTGGTTTTACTTTAGCTAACACTATAAATGGTATAGCGCTATTAGTAAATGAAGATCCAATAACTATATATGATATAAAAGAGGATATGAAAAAAAGAGGAGTTGATGAAAATAGCGCTGTCTCTTATTTAATAGATAAAACTCTTTTTGAGCAACTTGTAAAACAAAACAATATAAGTGCTGATATATTTGATATTAATGAACAGATTGAAAAACTTGCAAATTCAAACGGGATGGATGTTTATAGTTTTAAATCAATTATTAAACAAAAATATCCAAACTATAGTGATTTTGAAAATGAAGTAAAAGATAGTGTTATTAGACAAAAACTAATCAAAAAACTTGTTCGTGGGCAACTTGCAATTGCTACTATTGATGATGTAAAGTTATATTATGAAAAAAATATTTCACAATATCAAACTTCAAAATATTTTTATGTAACTCAATATAGCTCTTCTAATAAAGAGGATTTAATTGAAAAAATTTCAACTCCAATGAAGGTTATACCAGCAGTAACAGTAAGTGAGCTAAAAATTGATAGTAAAGATATTAATGCGCAACTACAATATGTTTTAACTACTACTAAAAATAGATCTTTTACTCCAATATTTACACTGAATAATCAATATATATCTTTATATGTAAAAAACAAAGAGGGAAGTGAAGCTATAAATTTTGATATTGTAAAAGATAGAATTTTTAATGAAATTATGGAACAAAGAGAGAAGGTGTTTTTAGAACAACATTTTGAAAAACAAAAATTAACAGCAGATATTAAAGTAATAAGATAAGGAGTAAATTAGATGTCAAATAATATGTTTGAAATAGTTATAGGATTAGAAGTTCATGTACAACTAAATACAAAAACAAAACTTTTTTGTTCATGTGCAACAAGTTTTGGAGAAGAGGCAAATAGTAATACTTGTCCAACTTGTTTAGCACTTCCAGGAGGTCTTCCTGTATTAAATAAAGAGGCTGTTCATAAGGCTATTATGCTTGGAACTGCTCTTAAATCAAAGATAAACAAAGTTTCAATTTTTGATAGAAAAAATTACTTTTATCCAGATTTGCCAACTGGTTATCAAATATCACAATTAAGTATTCCAGTTGTTGGTCTTGGTGAATTAACTATTGATTTTGCTGATGGAAGAAGTAAAACTATTGGAGTTACAAGAGC
Organism: Arcobacter sp. AHV-9/2010; assembly: GCF_004116575.1. Classification (NCBI taxonomy): domain Bacteria; kingdom Pseudomonadati; phylum Campylobacterota; class Epsilonproteobacteria; order Campylobacterales; family Arcobacteraceae; genus Arcobacter; species Arcobacter sp. AHV-9/2010. Next base: position 643,065 of record NZ_PDKH01000001.1, read on the forward strand.
TCACTTAGAAAATGATGCGGGAAAAAATATCCATAGTGGTAACCACTCACAAGTTGATTTAAATCGTGCAGGGACACCTTTACTTGAAATTGTTTCAGAGCCTGATATGAGAAGTGCTGAAGAGGCTATTTTATATCTTAAAAAACTTCACTCAATTGTAAGATATTTAGGAATTAGTGATGCAAATATGCAAGAGGGTAGTTTTAGATGTGATGTTAACATATCTATAAGACCAAAAGGTGATACTAAATTTTACACAAGATGTGAAATTAAAAATATGAACTCATTTAGATTTATTGAAAAAGCAATTGCATATGAAGTAAATAGACAAATAGAGGCTTGGGAAGATGGAGAGTATGAAGATAAAATTGTTCAAGAGACAAGACTTTTTGATACAACTACTGGAGAGACAAGATCTATGAGAGGAAAAGAGGATGCTGCTGATTATAGATATTTTCCAGATCCAGATCTGCTTCCATTAATTATTAGTGATGAGATGATTAAAGAGTACTCTAAAATTCCAGAACTTCCTGATGAGAAAAAAGAGAGATTTGTAAAAGAGTATGGACTAAAAGAGTATGATGCTTCTGTTATAACTTCATCTTTAGAGATGGCAAACTACTTTGATGAGATGATGAGTGAAGGAATTAGTGCTAAAAATGCTACAACTTGGCTTACTGTTGAACTTCAAGGAAGATTAAAAGAGGGTGTTACTATTGAGCAATCACCAATAGATGCAAAAACACTAGCAACAATTGTTAAAAGAATTGAAGATAGTACAATCTCTGGAAAAGCTGCCAAAGAGGTTTTAGATTATCTGATTGAAAAAAGTTCAAAAAATGTTGATGAAGCAATTGACAAGTTAGGTTTAAAACAAGTTTCAGATGATGGTTCTTTATTAGCAATTATCGATGAAATTTTAGCTTCAAATGCTGATAAAGTAGCAGAGTACAAAGCTGGGAAAGAGAAGATGTTTGCATTTTTTGTTGGACAAACTATGAAGGCATCTAAAGGAAGTGCAAATCCTCAAAAAGTAAATGAACTAATTAAAGAGAGATTATCAAAATAATGCAAAAAGGTAAGATTGCAGTTATTGGTGCTGGAAAATGGGGACAGGCTCTTCATTTTGCACTAAGTGCTAAACAAGATTGTTATATTACTTCAAGAACAAAAAGAGATATTAAAAACTTTGTTGATTTAGAGTTTGCACTATCTTGTGAATATTTAGTAATTGCAATCCCAGCTCAAGAGATAAGAGCTTGGCTAAAAGATAACTTTGTTTTTAATAATCAAAAAATATTGGTTGCAAGTAAAGGAATAGAGGCTTCAACTGGAGATTTTTTAAATGAAATCTATGCCTCTTTTGTTCCAGATAAAAATATTGGATTTATCTCAGGACCATCCTTTGCTGCTGAGGTTATACAAGGTCTTCCTTGTGCACTGGTAATAAACTCAAAATCAAAAAAACTATATAGACAATTTAGCCCTTTTTTCCCAAATTTCATAAAAACTTACTATAGCTCTGATGTAATAGGAGCTGAAATTGCAGGTGCATACAAAAATGTTCTTGCAATTGCAAGTGGAATTTGTGAAGGATTAAATCTTGGTAAAAATGCTCAAGCATCTTTAATTGCAAGAGGTTTAGTAGAGATGCAAAGATTTGGAAAATATTTTGGAGCAAAAAACTCATCATTTTTAGGTCTTAGTGGTGCTGGAGATCTATTTTTAACAGCAAATTCTACAATGAGCAGAAACTTTAGAGTAGGTTTAGGTTTATCAAAAAATAAAGAGTTACAAGATATCTTAGAAGAGCTAGGAGAGGTTGCAGAGGGTGTTAAAACAGCTTATGCTATCGATAAACTTGCCAATAAACATAATATATACACACCAATAGCAAAAGAGATAAAACTAATTTTAGATGGTAAAAAACCTCAAGATAGTCTAAAGGATTTATTAAAAAACTAAAGGATTTAAAATGAAAGCTTTTGTAGTAGAAAAAGATGAAAATGGGAATATATCTTCAAGTGTAAAAGAGATAGAAAAACCAATATGTGGTGAAAATGAAGTTATTATAAAGGCTACTTACTCATCTTTAAATTATAAAGATGCACTAAGTTCAATTGGACATCCTGGAGTTACAAAAAAATTTCCTCATATTACTGGAGTAGATGTTGCTGGAATAATAGTTGAAACTAAATCTTCAAAATTTAAAGTAGGAGATAGAGTATTAGTAACTGGCTATGATTTTGGAATGAATAGTAATGGTGGGCATAGTCAATATGTAAAAGTACCATCAAACTGGGTAGCAAAAATTCCTGATAAATTAAGTGATAAAGATATAATGATTTATGGTACAGCAGGACTTACAGCAGCACTAAGTATCAATGAGATAATAAATCATATTAAAGATTTTAAAGGTAGCCATATTTTAGTTACAGGTGCCACAGGTGGAGTTGGTTCTTTAGCGGTTACTATTTTAAATAATTTAGGATTTTATGTCACAGCAGTTACAGGAAAAGAGAGTAGCATTGATTTTCTAAAAGATATTGGAGCAAAAGAGGTTATTTTAAGAAATGATTTTCTAAAAGATAGTCAAAAAGCTCTTTTACCTACAAAATATAGTGCTGTAATTGATACAGCTGGTGGAGAGATTTTATCAACTGCTTTAAAACAGACAAATTATGATGGAGTTGTTACTTGTTGCGGACTTACATCTTCAAGCGATTTACACACAAATGTATTCCCTTTTATTTTAAGAGGTGTTAGATTAGTTGGAATTGATAGTGTTGAGTGTAGTTTAGATAAAAAACAAGATGCTTGGGAAAAATTGGCATCAATATACAAAGCTGGTAATTTAAATTTAATTACTAAAGAGATAAAACTAAATGATATAAAAGATGCCTATTCAAATCTTTTAAATTCAAAAGCTGTTGGAAGATATTTAGTAAAAATAGATTGATCTATTTTTACTAATTTTCTGAAATCTCTTCATCTAAAAGCTTTTGGCTATAGCTTGTCTCTCTTCCTGTTTTTAAAATTTTTGCTTGCTCTACCCATTGATTTATTCTAATATATCCTGGAAGTTGTAAAAAACTCTCAACCCAATCACAGTTTTTACTTGTCCAAGTAGCAATCTGATCATATTGATAAATACCCAAATCATAAAGCTTTTTTTCTAAATCTTCATTAATACCTTTAATTTTAATAAAACTATCTTTTTTTATTGAAGCACTAAGAACCATGGGTTTTGCATCAAGAGAGGCATTTTTGTTAAAAATTGGATTTATTTTAACTCTTTTTTCTTCTATTTCTTGTGTACTTGAAGAGTTAGAGATAGCTTTAAATCTCTCTTTTTGTCCTCTTGAAATGAAATATCCAATTAAAATTCCTATTAACAAAACAAGAAATGGTTTTGAAACTATATACTCATAAACTTCTATCATAAAATATCCCCTATGTTTATTTTAATAAATTGGTAATATTCTATATTATTTTAAATTAAAATGATATTTAAATCTTTAATTAAACTCTAAAGTATCAATATCAATAAAAAAAGTATCACTTTCAAACTCATTTTCTAAAATTTGAACTAATCTTGCGTATCTTTTATATTGAACGGCACCCTCAAAAATGATATTATTATTTTTTACTATGATTTTTGAACCATTTTCCATATACTCTTTTAAAAAATCTATAATCTTATAAACTTTATTTGCAGTTTCAAAATCTATTTTTCTACTTTTATCAATAGTAATATTTTCATCTAAATTTATTTTAAGAGCCGTTTTAAACTCATTTAAAACGGCATTTGTACTAAATGTTCCACTTAGTACAAGAAGATTATTTTGTTTTAAAATTGTATAATCAGAAGATAAATATCTTTTTTCAAAAAAAAGATTACTAAAATCATCTACATCACCGATTTTAAACTCATTTTTATCACTAAAAAACTCTTTATAGTCAAAACTATAAATAGCTACAAAATTTAATAAAATTGTAAATATAACTAATAAATATATTTTTCTAAAATTTGACATATTTAATTAAAAATCATCAAAATCAATGCTTCCTTTTGAATAGTTTACAACATTTCCTTCAAAGAAATTTGTTCTTTGATCATTAAATGAAGCATAACCATCAACCCAAGGAATAGGGTGTTTTACATTATACTCTGCTTTATATCCAACAGCTTCAAGTCTTCTATCTGCTAAATATTGAATATATTGTGTGATTATTGCATCTGTAAACCCTAAAATTTGACCTTGTGTTATGTAAGAACCCCAAGCAGATTCAAGCTCAACTGCTTTTCTAAACATTGCTCTAACTTTTTGTTCTAATTCAATAGTAAAAAGTTCAGGTCTCTCCTTTCTTACACTATTTATCATATTTTGAAATAGTAGTAGATGCGTAACTTCATCTCTTTGAATAAATCTAATCATCTGTGAACTTCCAAGCATTTTTCCACTTTTACCAAGTGCATAAATCGCTGCAAATCCAGCATAAAAATATAGACCTTCTAAGATTTGATTTGCAAATAGTGCTAAAAGCAGTTTTTCATCTGTTAATTCACCTTCTGATAAATTTTTATAAACTTCTGCAATATATGTATTTTTCTCTTTTAATTTTGCATCAGTTTTCCACATATCATAGATTAAATCAGTATTATCAGAAATACTCTCAACCATTACAGCATAAGATTTGCTATGATTTGCCTCTTCATAAGATTGTCTAGATAAACAAGCATTTATCTCAGGTGCTGTTATATATGGATTTATATTATCCATTAGATTATTTGTTTGTAAACTATCCATAAAGATTAATTGACTTAATACTAAATCATACATTCTTTTTTCAGCTGGAGTTAAAAACTTATAATCTTTTGCATCTTGTGTCATTTGAACTTCTCTTGGAAACCAAGTATTAGCCTCCATAGTGTCCCAAAGATTTAATGCCCATTGATATTTCATTTTAGTGAAGTTAATCATTCCATCACTATTTCCACCAAAAACTCTTCTATCGTTTAAAGACTCTTTTGAATTTGGGTTATAAATAATCTTTCTTTCCATATCTTTCCTTTTAAAATATAAATGGTGTCATTATTGACAACCAGCGCACTCCATACTTCTATCTTCAACATCATTTTTTGCTTCTGGACTTTGACTTCTTAAATAATAAGTTGATTTAAGACCTAGTTTCCAAGCTAAAGTATATATTTCGTGTAGATATTTTCCACTTGCTTTATCTAAACTCATAAATATATTTGTACTTTGTCCTTGATCTATCCATTTTTGTCTTATTGCTGCTGCTTTTACAACTTGAAGTTGGTCTATTTCAAATGCAGGAGTATAAAAAGACCAAGTTTCTGGACTTAGTTTTGGAGCTACTACTGGAATTAAACCACTTAGATTCTCTTCAAACCATTTTCTCTTATAAACAGGCTCAATAGCTTGTGTTGTTCCTACTAAAATAGAGATAGATGATGTAGGAGCAATAGCCATTAAATATCCATTTCTCATTCCATCTTTTTTAACTTTTTCTCGTAAACTTTCCCAATCACAAGAGCTATCAAATAAATCTTTCTCAACCAAAGCATTTACAGCTTGAGGAGTATGGTCTTGAGGCATTATACCTTTACTCCAATTTGAACCTTCAAATAAACTATATGCACCTTTTTCAAGAGCTAAATTTGAACTTGACTCTATTGCGTTATATGAAATAGCTTCCATAATTTCATCAATCTTTTTGAAATGCTCAACGCTTCCCCAAGATATTTTATTGTTTGCTAACATTTCAGCTTCACCCATAACTCCAAGACCAATTGCTCTTGTTTTTAGGTTTGTTGCTTTTACTTTTCTAAGTGGATAGAAGTTTAAATCTATCACATTATCAAGCATTCTAATAGCTATTGGAACAACTCTTTTTATATCTTCAAAACTATTAATTCTTGATAGATTTACACTTGCTAAATTACAAACGGCTGTATCTCCATCAATTTTCTCTTTTTCAACTATAAAGATTTTTTTACCATTTATACTATCAAGTGCAGTTACTTTATTTGCTTTTTTTGAAATTCCACTATCTAAATTTAAAACATCATTCTCTTCAAAAGTTTCAATAGTTCTATCTTCAAACTCTACTTTAATCAAATAGTGATTTGGATTTGTATTTTGGAATATCTCTGTACATAAGTTTGAACTTCTAATAATTCCACTATTTTGATTTGGATTAACTCTATTTGCAGTATCTTTAAAGCATAAGAATGGGCTTCCACTTTCAAAATATGAAGTTAATATCTTTTTCCATAAATCTTTTGCTTTTATTCTATTTTTTGTAACTTGATCACTATTTTCATATGCAATATACTTTTCATTAAACTCATCACCAAAACACTCACTTAAATCTTTTACTTCAGCTGGGTCAAATAAAGTCCAATAAGAGTCCTCTAAAACTCTTTGCATAAACAGATCACTAATCCAAAGCGCTGGGAAAAGATCATGAGCTCTTCTTCTCTCTTCTCCACTATTTTTCTTTAAATCAATAAAATCAATAATATCCATATGCCAAGGCTCAAGATATACTGCAATCGCACCTTTTCTTGTACCTAATTGATCAACAGCAATTGCAATATCATTTGTTATTTTTAAAAACGGAACAGTTCCTCCAGCTGCACTTTTGTGACCATCAATAGCCCCACCAAGACTTCTTATTTGATTCCAATCCCAACCAATTCCACCACCATATTTAGACAATAGTGCCATCTCTTTGTAACCATCAAAGATACCTTCAATATTATCAGGACTACTTCCAATATAACAAGAGCTTAATTGATGTCTATTTGTTCTAGCATTACTTAAAGTTGGAGTTGCAAGCATAACTTCAAATTTAGAGATAACATCATAAAACTCTTTTGCTTTTTCTTGTTTATTATCTTCATTTTGAGCTAAAAACATTGCAATTGCCATAAACATTTGTTGTGGCAACTCTATTGGCTCACCTTTGCTATTCTTTAGTAAATATCTATCATATAGAGTTTTTATTCCAAGATAGTTGAATAAGAAATCTCTCTCTTGTTTTATGTAAGAGTTTAAATCATCCAAATCATAACCACTTGCTAAATTTGGTATTAATCTTCCAGCTTCAATTCCAAATTTAATATACTCTTCTAAGTGTCTATATGCTTCACCTTTTACTCCATAAGTTGCAATTCCAACCCTATGGTATAAATCGTATAAAAATAGTCTAGCAGCAACAAAAGTCCAGTTTGGAACATCAATATCTATTTTTTCAACTGCTGTTTTAATTAAAGCATCTTGAATATCACTTGAATTCATTCCATCCACAAATTTAATATGAGAATCAAGCTCTAACTCACTTTGACTAACTCCCTCAAGTCCTGCTGTTGCTTCAATAGTCATTTTTTGGATTTTTGTAATATCTAAAATCTCTTTTCGACCATTTCTTTTTTGAATCATTATTGCCATTTGAAATCCCCTATTACTTAAAAACTCTACTGAAAATTTTTTCTACATTTTTTGTATAGTAGTCAAAATTAAAACACTCTCTTATCTTCTCTTCACTTAAAGATTTTCTTAACTCTTCATCTGCTAAAAGATATTGAAGATATAAAGACTCACCTTTTTCATTTGTAGTTGGTTTTCCTTTTTGAATCTCTTCCCAAACTTTCATAGCATTTCTTTGAACTATTTTATATGCATCTTCTCTACTAACTCCTTGAAGTGGAAGTTCTAGTAAAACTCTTTGAGAAAATACAAGTCCGCCAGTTAAGTTTAAATTTTTCATCATATTTTCAGGCATAACTGTAAGATTTGCAATAACGCTATTCATTCTATGAAGCATAAAATCTGTTGTAATAAATGCATCTGGTAACCAGAATCTCTCTGTTGAAGAGTGACTTATATCTCTTTCATGCCATAATGCAACATTCTCTAAAGCTGGAGTTACATATGCTCTAATTATTCTTGCAAGTCCTGTGATATTTTCAGTTAAAATAGGGTTTCTTTTGTGTGGCATAGCTGAACTTCCCTTTTGTCCAGCTGCAAAATACTCCTCAGCTTCATAAACTTCTGTTCTTTGAAGATGTCTAATTTGTACTGCAAATTTCTCAACACTTGAAGCTAGTAGTGCTAAAGTTGTAGCAAGTCTTGCATATCTATCTCTATGAATTACTTGGTTACTACAAGGTTCTGGTTTAAGTCCAAGCTCAGCCATTGCGTACTCTTCAAGCTCAAGTGGTGCATGAGCAAAATTTCCCATAGCTCCACTTATTTGTCCAACAGCAATAACCTCCATAGTCTCTTCAAGATTTTTTAGATGTCTTTTAACTTCATCATACCAAACAGCTAAAGTAAGACCAAAAGTTATTGGCTCTCCATGAATACCGTGGCTTCTTCCAACCATTAAAGTGTATTTGTGCTCTTCTGCTCTTTTTTTAATAGATTCAAGTAGCATTTTCACATCATCAATTATAATTTGTAAAGAGTCTCTCATTTGTAAAGCAACACCTGTATCAACGGCATCTGAAGATGTCATTCCATAATGAAACCATCTTGACTCTTCTCCTAAACTCTCACTTACACTTGTATTAAACGCAATTAAATCATGTTTTGTAATAGCCTCTATCTCTTCAATTCTCTCAACTGAAAATTTTGCATTTTTTACTATTTTTTCACAATCACTATCTGGTATAAGACCTAATTTATTCCAAGCTTTTACAGCTGCTTTTTCTACTTCCAACCAAGCTGCATATCTTGCCTCTTGTGTCCATTTTGAGCTCATCTCTTCTCTTGCATATCTTTCTACCATAAATTACCCTTCTAATCGTATTTCTATATTTTTTATTATAAAATTGCTTTAAATTTGAATTTGAACTATACCTAACTAGAGCAAAATATAAGATAAAATCTAAGGAATAAATTTGGCATTTACACTAAAGAAATATGAAGCAATAAAAGATAAAAAAATTCAAGCATTTCTAGTTCACAACCTCGGTATAGAAGGCAAAGTAGCACAAAGACTTGTATCAAAAGGAAGAGTTTTTGATGAAAATAACAATAATATAAACACAGGTGAAACAATACCAACAAATCATATCTTTATAGCACTTTTTGAAGGCAATTCTAGAGGATTAAAACCTTTATTAGAATTTAAAGATTTTGCAATTTTTGATAAACCAACACATCTTATGGTTCACCCAATATCAAAAAATACTCCATACTCTTTACTTGATGAGATAAGATATCACTTTGGAGAAAATGCAAATTTAATTCATAGAATTGATGCTGAAACAAGTGGATTAGTAATAGTTGGAAAAAATAAAAAGAGTGAAATTGAGCTAAAAGAGATGTTTCAAGATAAAAAATATCATAAATCATATTTAGCAATTGTAAATGGTGAGATAAAAAAAGAGATAAAAATTGATAAAGCTATTGATAAAGAAGGTTTATTAATAGGTGTTAGAATGAAAGTTTGCAGTGAAAATGAGGGTGGAAAAGAGTCAATTACAATTATAAAACCAATAAAATATAATAAAGAAAAAGATTTGACACTTATTGAAGCAATTCCTCTAACAGGAAGACAACATCAAATAAGAGTTCATCTATACTCTATTGGACATACAATTTTAGGAGATCCTATTTATGGAGTTGATGATGAGAATGCTGAAAACTACTTAAATAAAACTCTAAGTAAAGAGGATAGATTTAAAGTTACAGGTTCAAGTAGACTTTGGCTTCATGCAAATCATCTTGAGTTTCCATATAAAGGTGTAACTTACAAAATCTACTCAAAAAATCAAGAGATTTTGGAGCAGATAAAGTAATATTTTAACTTAGCAAATATCTTTTGGCTCAAATTTTTTTGCCATAAAAAGTAAAATAGCTCCACCAATTACAATAATAGCTGTTAAATATAGAGCATAATCATAGTTTCCATATTTTTCAATAAAATATACACTATAAAGTGGAGCTATTACTTGTCCAACTCCATAAGATGTTGTTAAAGCTCCCATTAAAACAACTGGATTTCCTTTTGATAACTGTCCACCTAAATTCATAAACAGAGCAACAAGTCCTATGAAAGTACCTCCATATAAAACTCCACTTAATAAATTCATATATACATCACTTGTAAAAGCTGGAATTAAAATTCCAACTGCTTGAAGTAAGAGTGCAATTATTATTATGTTTGAACTTCCAAATTTATGTGCCAATAACATCCAAATAATACAAGATGGAATTCCAGCAACTCCTACAAGTGTCCAAGTAAGACTTCCATAACCTTCAAGTCCAGAAAGATTATTTATAATATCTGGTAAAAATGTAGCTTGAACTACAAAACCTACACCTTCTGCAAAATATGCCATAATTAAAACTATTACAAATGGTGTGAAAATTGTAAAATCAAACTTCTGTTTTACTTGATTTTGTTTTACCTCTTTGTCAAATGATAGAATATAAACACTATAAAATGACAAAACTATTGCAAAAATAGCTAAGACAAACCATGAATCTCTCCAGCTATAATCTAAACTCAAAACAAATCTTGCAATTAAATCTGTAGTTAAAATAGAAAATCCAATTCCACTAAAGTGAATTCCCATAGCTTTTGTTTTACTTTTTATTGTAAGTTTTTGCATAACAATTGCAGTTCCTACAATTAAACACATAGCTCCTGCAAATCCTGCTAATACTCTTGATATCATCCAAACTGTATCGTTTGTGCTATAAACTAAAACAAAAGTTGTAAGAGTTGCTAAAACAACACCAAACCTATATAGATAAACTTTTACATTTATATCTTTTATAAATATTGAAAATAGTGATCCACTTAAATATCCAGCAAAATTTAAAGAGGCTAATATTCCAACAAATTTAATAGTTAAATAATCATCAAGCATAGGAGGAATTAAACCTGTAAATGCAAATCTTGCAACACCAATACCAATAATTATAGAGAAAATTCCAGCAATTAAAATTGAGATATTATTATTTCTATCAAAAAGCTTCAACATATTTTGCCTCAAAAACCAAATTTTTGTTATGATATCACTAAAAGTTATTTTGTGTCAAATAATTAATAATGATATGTGATATAAGGAAAAATGATATGGATTTGAATTTATTAAAAGTTTTTGTAAGCGTTGCAAATAAAAAGAGTATTTCACTAGCAGCAAATGAGCTAAAATGTGCCCAATCAAATGTAACTTCAAGAATAAAACAACTAGAAAAAAATTTAAAAGTTGAGCTGTTTTTTAGAGTTCCAAAGGGTGTTATTTTGACAAAAGAGGGCGAAAAACTATATCCTCAAGCTCTTGAATTAATACATAAAATGCAAAATTGTATAGACTCTATTTCTAATAACAATATTGAAACTGGAACTTTAAAAATTGGCTCAACAGATTGTAATGCTGCTGTTAGAATTTCACCATTTTTATTAAAACTTCATAAAGATTTTCCAAATTTACATCTTGAACTATTTACTGGAACAACAAAAGATATATATGAGTTAATACTTGATTATAGAGTTGATATAGCATTTATAAGTGGTGAACCTAAAAATGACTCTTTAATAGTTTTAAAAAAGTTTGAAGAGCAAATTGCAATACTTGAACCACAAAAAGATGATGTTCCAAATGTAACTTTAACATTTAAAGAGGGTTGTGTTTATGATGAATTTTTAAAAAACTATTACCAACAAAAAAATATTTTTGTACAAAAGAGTCTTCCTTTTGGAAATTTAGAAACTATTTTATCTTGTATAAAAGTTGGTATGGGAAAATCTTTGCTACCACTTAGTATTGTAAAAAAAATGGGATATGATAAAGATATAAAAATTACTATTTTACCAAAAGAAGAGGCTTATATCCCAACATGTTTAGTTTGTAGAGCTGATAATATTCCAAGAATTAGTGATTATTTAAGAAAGATGAATTTAGATGATTGATAAGTGATGAGTATAGTGTTTTAGTTAAACTTTTCTGTAAGTTTTATACTCATCAATTATAAATCATTTTAAAATCAAAATTATAGCAAAAATTTATTTCATTTAGATTTATTTTAAAAACTTATATAAAAATTTAATCAAAATGTAATAATAAGTAGGAAAATAAAACTAAAGATTGAGATTTTTTGAAAAGAGGACTGCTATTGGAGTTGAAAAGTAAATAGCAGATAGAAAAGTTGATAAAAAATCATTATATATTAAGTTATATAAAGATAGAATTCTCGTTCGTTATATATAATAAAAATAACAAGGAGAAGTATGCCAGTTTCATCTACTTTAACTTTTGAAATTTTAAATAAACCTTTTTTACTTGAAAAAAGAATTGAACTTTTAAAAGCAATTAAACAAACAGGATCTATAAATAAAGCGGCAAAAGTAGTTCCTATGAGCTATAAAGGTGCATGGGAAGCTATTGAAGATATGAATAATTTAGCCGACAGTGCTATTGTTTTAAGAGAAACAGGAGGAGCTGGTGGTGGTGGAACAACTCTTACGGAGTATGGAGAGAAGATTTTACAAACTTACTCTTTACTAAAAGAGGAGCATAAAAAATTTATTGAAAATTTAAATCGAATTACAGATTTAAATAGTGGAACACTTAAAACTATAAGGAGGCTATCAATGCAAATTAGTGCTAGAAATCAAATAGTTGGTGTTGTACAAGATATAGTTTTAGGAGAAGTTAATGCTCAAATTAGTTTAAAACTAAAAAGTGGGAATATTTTAACTTCAACTATAACAAATAGTGCTGTACAAAATCTTGGTTTAGAGCTTTTTGATGAGGTTGTTGCTGTTATAAAATCTAGTAATGTTTTAGTATCAAATCAAGGTGAATTTAAAATTAGTGCTAGAAATATATTAAAAGGAGAGATAGAGCAAATCAATCTATCCAAGGTAAACTCAGAAGTTATAATAAATATTGGAAATGAAGATAAAGTTGTTGCAGTTATAACTACTGAATCTATAAAAAATATGGAACTAGAAGTTGGAACTAAAGTTGATGCTATTATAAAAGCATCTGATATTATGATTGGAAGATAAGGAAGATATTATGAAAAAGATTATTTTAACACTTGCGATTTTATGTTCAACTGCTTTTGCAGGAACAATAAATGTAGCAGTTGCAGCAAATGTAAGTTATGCAATTAATGATTTAATAAAAGAGTTCAATAAAACAAATCCAGATACTAAAGTTCAAGTAACATTAGGAAGTAGTGGTAAATTTACAGCCCAAATTCAAAATGGTGCACCATTTGATATTTTTTTAAGTGCTGATATGAAATTTCCACAAGCTTTAGAGAAAGAGAATTTAACTATTACAAAACCTGTTATTTATGCTCAAGGAAGTTTAGCAATGTTAAGTTCTAAAGAGCTTGATTTAAAAAAAGGACTTAGTATAGTTGAAGATTCAAATATAAATAAAATAGCTATTGCAAATCCAAAAACAGCTCCTTATGGAAGAGCAACTATGGAAGCTTTTGAAAATGCAAATTTAAAAGAGAAGATTGAAAATAAACTTGTATATGCTGAATCTATATCTCAAACTGTAACTTATGCTATAACAGCAACTGATATTGGATTTATTGCAAAATCATCTTTATATGATGAAAAAATGTCAAAATACAAAGAGAATATTCACTGGGTAAGTGTAGATCCTAAGCTTTATACTCCAATTGACCAAGGTATAGTAATATTAAAAAGAGCTCAAGGAAACAGTGAAGCAAAAGCTTTTTATGATTTTATTCTAAGTAAAGAAGCAAAAGATATTTTTGTAAAATTTGGATACTTAGTTAAATAAAAGAAGAGAGTATGATTGCAAGAGTAAAAGAGATTAGAACAAAAGATAGTTTAAATATCGTAGAGTTTGATTTTAATAATATAACTTTAAAAATGATGAGTTTGGAGTTAAATAAAGATATAACTATTGGTAAAAGGGTTGAACTTGTAGTAAAACCAACAAATATAATTATCTCTAAAAATTTTATAGAAGATATTAGTTTATCAAACCAAACTCTTGCAAAAATAGTAGATATTAATTGTGGTGAACTTCTATGTATTATAACTTTAGAATTAAATAATACAATTTTTGAAAGTATAATCACAAAGGACTCTTTTATAAGATTAAATCTTAAAATAGATGATAATGTATATATTTTAATAAAAGCTAGTGATCTATCAATTTTAAAGGTTTTAAATGATTGATTATCTATTAAGTGTTGATTATGCACCATTTTTGCTCTCATTTAAATTGGCATTTATTACTACTTTGATTTTGTTTGTGCTATGCCTTCCACTTAGCTGGTATTTATCACAAACAAAGTCAAAATTCAAACCATTTTTAGAAGCACTTTGCACAATGCCTTTGGTAGTTCCTCCTACTGTTTTAGGATTTTATCTTCTTTGGGGATTATCTCATAACTCAATTATTGGTCAATTTTTTCAAGAGCATTTTGGTATTAGTTTAGTATTTAATTTATATGGAATTATAATTGCTAGTTGTATTTATAGTCTTCCATTTATGGTTCAACCACTTCAAAGTGGGTTTGAAAGCTTAAATAAAAATATGATTGAAGCTAGTTATATTAGTGGGAAAAGCAAATTTAAAACCGTTTTATTAATTGCTTTACCAAATATCAAACCATCTTTATTAACAGCTTTAATCATAACTTTCGCACACACTGTTGGAGAGTTTGGAGTTGTTTTAATGATTGGTGGAAGTATTCCAAATGAGACAAGAGTAGCAGCAATTGCAATTTATGAGTTTGTTGAAATCATGGATTATAAAAATGCACATATTTATAGTTTAATTATGATTATTCTTAGTTTTTTAACTTTGCTTGCTGTCTATATTTTTAATGGAAAGCAAAAGAAGATTGGAATTGTGAAATGATTAGTTTAAATATAAAAAAAGAGCTTCACGGTTCAAATGGGCTTATGAATTTAGATATAAATCTATCTTTACAAAATGGAGAATTTGTAGCATTAAGTGGAGATAGTGGAAGTGGAAAAACTACAATTTTGCGAATACTTGCAGGTCTTGAAGAGGCAAGTGGAGAGATTATTGTAGATGGTGAAATTTGGCTAGATGAAAAGATTAAAAAACCAATTCAAAAAAGAGATATTGGTTTTGTTTTTCAAGATTATGCACTTTTTCCAAATTTAAATGTGATTGAAAATCTGCTTTATGTAAAAAAAGATAAAGATTTAGCTAAACAACTTCTAAGCTTAACAGATTTATATGAGCTTAAAAATAGATATCCAAACTCTTTAAGTGGTGGTCAAAAACAGCGTGTTAGTTTATGTAGGGCTTTAATGAAAAAACCAAAAATACTTCTTATGGATGAACCTCTTTCGGCTCTTGATCCTCACATGAGAGCAAAACTTCAAGATGAGATTTTAACACTTCATAAAGAGTTTAAAACTACAACTATTATGGTAAGTCATGATCCAAGTGAGATGTATAAATTAGCATCTAGAGTTTTAGTTTTAAAAGATGGAAAAATTATAGATGATGGATTGCCAAAAGATATTTTACTAAAAACTCAAGGTAGCCAGAAATTTAGCTTTGAGGGTGAGCTTTTGGATATTATAAAAGTTGATGTTATAAATATCGCTATTGTAGCTATTGGTCAACAGATTGTTGAAGTTGTAATTTCAAATATAGAAGCTAAAAACTTAGTAATTGGAGAAAAAGTAAATGTAAGTACAAAAGCATTCACTCCAAATTTAAAAGGAGTATAGTTTTTTTTAAAGGTCGTTATATACTAAAATAGATAAAGGAATAGATATGGTTAGAAAATTAAGCTTTGTTGTAGCTACAACACTTTTTTCAGGAACACTTCTTGCAAACGAAACAATAAATTTAGGACAAATTGATATATTTGAGAAATCAAATACAGATAGTAAATTTAAAAGCAATGAAATAAGTGCTGAAGAGATGGAGCTTCAAAACAAAAATAGTGTTTTAGAAGCTTTAAATACAATTAGTGGTTTAAACACTTATGGTTATGGTGCAAGAGGAGAACAAACAGTTTCAATAAGAGGCTTTAGTGCAAGACATGCTCCTGTGTTTATTGATGGTATTGCTATAAATTTACCTGTTGAAGGTTATGTAGATTTATCAAACTATATGACTTTTAATCTTGATAAAATCCAAGTAACAAAAGGTTTAAGCTCTCCACTTTTAGGTATTAATACTTTTGCAGGTGCAATTAACTTAGTTACAAAAAGACCAACAAAAGAGCTAGAAGGAACTCTTTCAACTGGTGTTTTTAATGGTAAAGGAAGAAAATCTTACTTAAATCTAGCTACAAACCAAGGTTTATACTATGTTCAAGCTAGTGGTTCTATTATGGAAAGAGATTACTATCCAATGTCTAGTGATTTTAAATCAAACTCAAATCAAGATAATAAAAAAAGAGTAAACTCATATAAAAATGATCAAAATATAAATCTTAAAGTAGGTTTTACTCCAAATGAAACTGATGAGTATGCATTTAACTATATAAATCAAAAAACAGATAAAGGAATGCCAGTTGATGTTAATACAAATGGGAAAAAAGGTAACCCTTATAGACAATGGCCTTACTCAAATAAAGAGAGCTTCTACTTCTTATCAAATACAAACTTTGATTTAGGATATATAAAATCTAGAGTTTTTTATGACAAATATGAAGATAGTATGAACTTTTTTAAAGATAGCTCTTACACTCAATTAAAATTTGATGCAACTCCATATGATGCAAGTACAAAAGGTATTTCACTAGAACTAGGACAATTCGATACTTTAAGAAATAGTTTAAAACTTGCTCTTCATGCAAAACAAGATGTTCAAAAAGAAGATGATAGTGGGAAAATTAATAGAAATAAAATGAACTATTTTTCTATTGGTCTAGAAAATACTTTTAGAGTAACAGATGATTTTAGAGTTATTGCAGGTGCAAGCTGGGATAAAGATGATGTAAAAGAAGCAAATAATAAGAAACCTGACATTTATTATGGAGCTGAATTTGAACATACAAGCCATTCATCTTTTAATCCTATGATTAAAGTTGAGTATGATATAGATGATAGTTTTTCTACTTATGCAGGAGTTGCAAAGAAAACAAGATTTGCAAGCTTAAAAGAAAAATATTCTTATAAATTTAATTCATATATTCCTAATCCTGAGTTAAAACCTGAACAAACTATAAACTATGAGATAGGTGCAAATAAGCTATATGAAAATCAAGGAATAAAAGCGGTTCTATTTTATTCTGATGTAAAAGATTATATACAATCTGAAGAAATAGATAAAACTAATGAAATTTCTCAAAATAAGAACATTGGTAAAGTTAAACATATGGGATATGAGCTAGAGTATTTCTATGCATTTGAAAACAATCTTGATTTTGATGCAAGCTATACAAGACTTTTAACTAAAAACAAAGAAGTAAATAAAGATACAGGTAAAAAAGACCTAATCACAGATGCTCCAAAACATAAAATTGCTCTAAGTGCAACATATAGACCAATCAAAGCTTTAATGGCAAATGTAAATATGCAATTCTCTTCAAGCAGACACACTGATTCTAAAAGTAATGCTAAAGATGTAAGTAGTGCTGCTATTTGGAATGCAAAAATTGCTTATGAGCTTGTAAAAGGATTAACTTGGGATATAGGAGCTTCAAATATTTTTGATAAAAACTACGAATATAGTTATGGTTACCCAGAATCTGGAAGAGTTGTTTACACAAATATGACATATAAATTCTAAATGAAAAGTGCGATTTTTTCTCTTTTTGAAAACTGGGAAGATGATTACAAAAAAGCTATAACAGACCAGATAGATCTGGTTTGTTATGCTCAAAAGCTAGGATTTGATGAAGCATGGCTTACAGAACATCATTTTAATAACTTTAGTGTAACTCCATCTCCTCTTAGTGTTGCAAACTATCTTTTAGGAAAAACAAAAAAGATAAAAATAGGAACAGCTGGAATACTTCTTCCATATTATAATCCTATAAAACTAGCAGAAGAGATTGCAACAATCAAAGCTTATGATGAAGATAGATTTTTATATGGAATTGCAAAAGGTGCATTTGCTATTTATGATAAAACATTTAAAACAGATGGCATATCAAATCGTGAACTTATGTTTGAAGCAAATGAGCTTATTCATAGATTACTTTTAGAAGAGAGAGTAACTTTTAAAGGCAGTTATTTCTCTTGTGAAGATATATCTATAAGACCAAAAATAAAAAAACCAATCACTACTTTTATAGCTTCTGAATCACTGGAAGCCATAGAAAAATGTGCAAAAGGAAACTTCTCTTTGATTGGAAGTTTAGCTTTAAGCAAAGAAAAAATAAGAGATATTTTTAAAACTTTTGATAGTTTTAATTCTAAAAAAGAGCTCTCTTTTAGAGTTGCAAGAGGCATAAATATTGGTTTTGATAAAAAAGAGATTGAAGAAGAGACAAAAAAAAGTGCTGATATTTTCTTGAAATCTATGCTCTTATCAAAAGATACAAATCCAACTTTGGTAAAACTTTTGACAAAAGAGTATTTAGAAATTAGAGAATCTTTGTTTGATTCAAATAGAATTTTACAAAATGCAATTTATGGAACTCCCAAAGAGTGTATTAAACAAACTAAAGAGTTAAAAAGTGAATTTAATATTGAAGCACTTTTATTAAAACCTCTTGTAAGCTCACAAAAAAGAGCAAAAGAGGTTTTAGATTTATATATAAATGAGGTAAAACCATATGTTTAAAATAGTTAGTTTTATATTTTCTATTGCAATTTTTTTAAATGCACAAATTTATGAAGATATGCTTGGAACAAAAATAGAGATAAAAAAAGTAGAGAAAATTCATGCAGCAACTCCTACTCTTTTGTATTCATTATATGCAATTGACAAAGATAAAATTGCTGGATTAAGCTTCTCATTTAATGAAGATGAAGCAAAATATTTAGATGAAAGAGTTGTAAATCTTCCTGTTCTTGGTGGTTGGTTTGGACAAGGAAGAATTCCAAATAGTGAGATGATTTTACAAACAAAGCCTGATGTGATTTTATTGTCTGATTCTACAAAAAAAATGGGTGAAAAGAAACTAAAATCATCTTTAGGAAATATAGATGTTCCTTTGGTTTATCTAAAATCAAATACGCTTGAAGAGCTTGTTTTATCTTTTTCATATATAGGAAAACTTGTAGATAAAGAAGAAAGAGCAAAAGAGCTAGAAAATTATGGAAATGAGAGTTTAAATTTAGCAAAAACAATATCAAAAAAAGTAGATAAAAAACCAAAAGTATATTATGCAGAAGGAAATAATGGACTTCTGACTGATTGTAATACTTCAATTCACTCAGAGTTAATAAATCTTGCAAGTGGAGATAATGTTCATAAGTGCAAAACAACAAACAGTTTTGGAAGACAATCTGTAAATTTTGAACAAGTTTTAAACTACAACCCTGAGATAATCTTAGTTTATGAAAAAGAGTTTTATAAAAATATTTATAAAGATAAAAAATGGCAACTAATAGATGCTGTAAAAAATAAAAAAGTATATTTCTTACCAAAGGATCCTTTTAGCTGGTTTGATAGACCACCATCATTTATGAGATTATTGGGTTTAAAATATGTTATTTCTATTTTACATCCTGATTTATATGAGTTAGATATTTATGAAGAATCAAAAAAGTTTTATAAACTATTTTTAGATTTAGATTTAGATGATTCTCAAATTGATGATATTTTAGGCAAAAACATATGATAAAAATAAGCTCTTTTGCTTTAATTGTTATTTTGATTTTAATGATAAATATTTCACTTTTTTTGGGTCAATATCAAATTAGTTTTGATGAGTATTTAATGTTTTTAAAAAAATTAATTGGACTTAACTCATTGATTGATGATGAAAAATATGAGACTTTAAAAAATATTATTTTTGATATTAGACTACCTAGAATTATCTCTGCCATTTTAATAGGAGCTTCTTTAGCAGTTGCTGGAGCATCTTTTCAAGCGATGTTTGTAAATCCTTTAGTTTCTCCTGGAATTTTAGGAGTTTTAAGTGGAGCTTCATTTGGTGCTGCTCTTGGAATGATTTTAGGCTTAAATTGGTTTTTGATAAATCTTTCTACTTTTATTTTTGGAATACTTGCCGTTTTTTTTGCTATTACAATATCTTTTATATATTCAAGTTCAAGAAATATGATTATTTTGGTACTTGGTGGAATTATAAGTAGCTCACTATTTTCAGCTTTGCTTTCTATTATAAAATATGGAGCCGATACAAATGATGTTTTACCTGCAATTACATATTGGCTTATGGGAAGCTTATCTTTTAGCACAAGCTCTATTGTTTGGAATTTAACTATTCCTATGCTTGGTGGAATTTTGATTTTAATCTTTTTTTCAAAATATTTAAATGCTTTAAGTCTTGGAGATGAAGAGGCAAAAGCTCTTGGAATAAATACAAAACTTATAAAACTAATCATAATAATAGTAGCCACTTTAATAAGTGCACTTAGTGTTATTTTAGCTGGAATTATTGGTTGGATTGGATTGATTATTCCACATATTACAAGGCTTTTATTTGGTGCTGATAATAAAGTAATATTACCAATGAGTGCATTAATTGGTGCAATATTTTTACTTATTGTTGATAATACATCTAAACTAATTTTTAGCTTTGAAATACCTATTGGAATTGTTACAGCAATTATAGGAATTCCTATTTTTATTTTTGTTCTAAAAAATGCTAAAAAAGGTTTTTAATGAAATTAATAGAAGCAAAAAATATATCTTTTTCATATAAAAATAATCAAGTTTTAAAAGATGTTAGTTTTGAATTAAATGAAGGAGATATTCTTTCACTTTTAGGAAAAAATGGCTCAGGAAAAACAACTTTATTAAAAATACTTTTAGGAATATTCAAATCAAAAGGTGAAATAAAAATTTTAAACAAAAATATAAAAGAGTATTCAAATAAAGAGTTAGCAAAAATCATCTCTTATGTTCCACAAACTCATCAAATCCCATTTGATTACACTGTTTTTGATGTAGTTTTAATGGGAAGGTTACCACATATTGGACTTTTTTCAAACTACTCACAAAAAGATAGAAATATTGCTACAAAAGCTTTAGAAAAAGTAGGAATTTTGCATCTAAAAGAGAAGATATATTCTCAAATAAGTGGTGGAGAAAGACAACTTGCTTTTATTGCAAGAGCTTTAACACAAAGTGCAAAAATCATCTTTATGGATGAGCCAGTTACTGGACTTGATTATGGAAATCAACTAAAACTATTAAATTTTTTAAAGGAGTTATCAAAAGAAGAATACACATTTGTAAAAACAACTCACTATCCAGATCATGCTTTATATGCTTCAAATAAAGTAATGATGCTAAAAGATGGACAAATATTAGATAATGGTTTAGTTGATGACAAACTAACTGTTGAAAATATAAACAAACTTTATGATGTAAATGTTGAGATAATTAAAAGAGAAAATGGTTACAAATTTTGTATACCAATAATTTAAGGAGAAATATATGAAAAAAATAGTTTTAGTTTTAGTTCTTGCAATTAACTTATTTGCAAATGAGAATTATAAAATATCAACAGAAATTGAAGTTTCTGGATTGGTCGAAAATAGTATAAAACTGAATGTAAAAGAGCTTGAAAAAATGAGTTATTTTAAAAGTGGCTCAACTCCTGTTATTTGTATGAGTGGAGAGATAAAAGATAATGTTGAGAGTTATGAAGGAGTTTTATTAAGAGATATTATTGATAAAGCTATTTTAAAAGTAAATAGTCGTAAAGAGTACAACAATATATATTTTAAAGCTATTTCAACAGATGGTTATGAAGCAATTTTTTCCTATAATGAAGTCTTTAATACAAAATTAGGAGAAAATATAATAGTTTTCTATAAAAAAAATGGAAATTATCTTGAAGATTATCAAGGAAAAATTGCATTAATCAGTATAGATGATATAAAAAATGGTCCTAGACATATAAAATGGCTTAAAAAAATTGTTGTAGGGAAAATTTAAAAATAAAAAGGGGAAATAATGCCACTAGCAAAAACAAATTTAGATAAATTGAACTTTTCAAAACTATATAAAATACAAATGAAGAACTCTACTTTTAAGAGTAAAAGTAGTAGTGATTGGGATAAAAAAGCTTTGCATTTTAGTCAAAATGTTATGAATAGTCCATATATAAAAGAGTTTATAAAAAGAGTTGATTTAAGTGCTTGTGAAACTTTGCTTGATGTTGGAAGTGGTCCAGCAACTATTAGTTTAGCACTAGCAAAAAAATTAAAAACTGTTTATGCTCTTGATTATTCAAAAGAGATGTTAAATTATGCCGAACAAAATGCAAAAGAGCAAAATATAGAAAATTTAGTAAGCATTCATAAATCTTGGTATGACTCTTGGGAAGATGTTCCAAATGCTGATATTGTGGTTGCAAGTAGGTCTATGGAAGTAAAAGATATAAAAAAAGCTTTAAAAAAATTAGATGAAAAAGCAAATAAAAGAGTCTATATAACAACAAAAGTGGGTGGAAGTTTTATAGATAAAGAGATTTTAAAGCAATTAAAAAGAGATATTATTCCAAGACCTGATTATATATATCTTTTAAATACTCTTCATAGCATGGGAATTTATGCAAAGGTTGATTTTATTGAGACAAAAAATTCTAAATTTGATACCTTAGATGAAGATGAATTTATTCAAAGCTTAAAATGGAGCTTAGGAGATTTGTCTAAAAAAGAGGAGAAAATATTAAGAGAGTATTTTAATACTACTTATAAAAATAAAAAAGAGAAAGAGAGTTTAACTTGGGCATTTATCTCTTGGCAGAAGAGTTTATAAATAGACTCTTCTTATAAAAATCTCTTATCTGATTTTTTATTTTTTACTTCATCTAAAGATGAGTTCATCCATCCAGATTTAATTTCACCCTCAACAAAATCAAAATTTGGAATATATGGTTTTATATCTATTAAAGGGGTTTCATTTAAAATATCAACCCCTCTAATCTCAATAATATTATCCTTAACACTCTCTAACTTAACCAAAGATAATCCTATCTTATTTGGATGAATCGGAGTTCTAGTTGAAAAAACTCCCCTTTGTGAATTGCTTTTATCATTAAAAGGGATAACTTCTAGTTTATAATCTTTTGATTTATGAAAATAGTATATTAAATAGATATGACTAAATCCATCTAAATCTTTTAAACCTTGTTTATACTCATCTTTTATTACAATTTTTCCTATACTTTTATCGCCTCCACAAGGTTGTACAGGCATATTTTCACGATCTTTAAACTCTGTAAATATTGTACCAATTGACTCTATATCTATTTTCATTTTTAATCCTTTTAGTATTAAATTTAAACTATTAAAGCTATAAAAAAATATCTTGAAAACTTAGAAATTACTACTAAAACAAGAAATTTTCTAAAATCATATCTCAAAACTCCTGCTATAAAAGTGATTGGATCACCAATTATTGGTAACCATGCAAAAAGTAAAGAGAAAGCTCCAAATCTATCAAAATATCTTTTTGAACTATCTATATATTTTTGTTTAACCAATTTTTTATCTACTAAATACTCTTCGCCTTTTAAACCCAAATAGTAGTTCAAAATTGAGCCTAAAACATTTCCAAAAGTTGCAATTAATAAAAGAGCATAGATATTAAAACCCTCTTTAATATTGTAAATAAGTAAAGCTTCACTACCAAGTGGAAGCAAAGTTGCAGATGCAAATGCTGAAATAAAAAGTATTAAATATGTCATTTTTCTCTTTTTTATAATAAATTAATTTTATCTTAGTTATAATCGCAACTCTTAAAAGTAGCATTGAGAACATAAGATATGTTTTGAATGCTCCTTTTTAGACCCTTTCAAGCACTTCTAAAGACAACGCCCCAGGATGGGAACATAGCAAGGCACCTTTTTTAGTGTTGTGTTTGGGTATCTGGAAAGGAGTACTTTGTACTTCTTTAGATTAAATCTTTAAAATCATCTTTATAAATCAAAATTTTCTTTGTGGATTTGTTGTAAATAAATCTTTTATCACCATTTTTTATAGAATTTATTATTATATCTTTTATCTGTTCATCACTTTTTGATGATTTTTTTAATATTACAAAAAACTCTTTTAGTGTTATAAATTCACTCTGGTTTTGTTTTTGTTCATTTTGATTATACTCAATTTGATTTTTATAAACTGTTCTCATCTCATTAAAAGCACTTTGAAGAAGTTTTATCTCACTATTAAAAACATCAATTGCCATTTTATGACTATTTTCTAATCTTTTTATCTCTTTTTGATGCATTTTTTTTAGATATTTTAGTGATTTTTTAAGTATTAAAATCTGTTCATCTTTTAATTTTAAAAGTAGATTATCATCCAATTTTTCAGAATATTTTTGATCTATCTCATCAATATAGACTAAAATTTTTCCATCTTTTTTTATATGTTCAAGTTGATTTTTTTTAATTCTATAGTGAACACCTTGAATAGAGATACCCAAAATCTTTGAAGCTTCTGATGTACTAACTAATCTTTTCAAGGTGTTTTTCTCTTATAGTTTTGAGCTATCTATTTCAATAACTGTGTGCACATTTCCTCTTGGTTTAAAATCTGCAACTACTTTTAACCATTTTGGTTCTAGTTTTGAAAAAAGTGTATCAAAAATCTCATTTGCAGAGTTTTCGTGAGAGATATATCTATTCATAAATGAGTTTATATAAATTTTAAGTGCTTTAAGCTCAATAACTCTTTTATTTGGTCTGTATTGAATTTTAATAGTTGCAAAATCAGGGTAACCACTTCTTGGACATTTTGCCATAAATTCTGGTAACTCAATATCAATTATATAGTTTTTATCATGTTCATTTGGCCAAAAATTTTCAGAATTATTTATATCAAACTCTAAAATCTCTTTTTCACCATATTTTATTTCCATTAGTAACCTTTTTTTAAAATTTTTAAAAAATATTCTATCTAAATATCTCTTATAAAGCTAATTTCTAAAAATAAGGATAGAATTTAAATATATTTTAAAAGGCTAAATATGAGTTCAAAAATATTTGATGCAGTTATTGTTGGAGCTGGTGTTTCAGGAATTAGTTGTGCTGTTGAATTAAAGATAAAAAATATAGATAATATTGCTATTGTTGAAAAAAGTGATAACTTTTTTAGCACTATTAGAACTTTTTATAAAGATGGTAAAAGAGTTGATAAAAATTGGAGAAATCAAGTTATTGAGCTTTTAGGAAATATAGATTTTGATGGTGGTTTAAAAGAGGATATTTTGAATTATTTTGAAAATCTATTAAAAAAATATAATATAAATCCAATATACAATAGTGAAGTAGAGAAGATTATTAAAAACTCAGATGATATTTTTGAAGTTCATTTAAAATCAGATATTTTAAAAGCAAAAAATGTTGTAGTTGCTATTGGAAAGATGGGAAAACCAAATAAACCAGATTATAAAATAGCTCTTAAGATTCAAAAAAATGTAAATTTTAATCTTGATAAATGTTCAAAAAATGAGAAAATATTAGTTGTTGGTGGTGGAAATAGTGCAGCTGAGTATTCATATTTACTAGCTTTGGATGATAATATTGTAACTTTGGCATATAGAAAAGAGTCTTTTACAAGATTAAACTCTATAAATGAAAATATGTTAAAAGAGTTTGAAGCTAATAACAAATTAACTATAAAATTAAATTGTGATATAAACTCTTTAGAAGATGATAATGGATTTGTAAAAGTAAACTTCTCAAATAGTAAAAGTGAAAATTTTAATAGAGTAATTTATGCAATAGGTGGAACTGCACCAATTGATTTTTTAAAAATTTGTGGCGTAAATTTTGATAATAATATTAAACCAATTTTTGATGAAAATTTTGAGTGTTGTTGTAAAAACTTATATTTAGCTGGAGATATAACTTCAACAAACGAAGGATCAATTTGCAGTAGTTTAAATCATGGATTTTTAATTGCACAAAATATAGCTAAAGGTTTAAACCTTTAGCTTAAACATCAAGATGTTCTACATCTTTTGCGTGAGATTCTATATAGTTTCTTCTAGGTTCAACTTCATCACCCATAAATAGTGTAAATGTATCACTAGCAGCTTCAGCATCCTCTATTTTAACTCTTAAAAGTCTTCTATTCTCAGGAGTCATAGTAGTCTCCCAAAGTTGTTCAGGATTCATCTCTCCAAGACCTTTATATCTTTGAATATAAGCACCTTTTTTAGCAAGATTTTCTATATCTTCAAGTAGATTTACTAAATCTTTACCTTCAAATAGTGTTAAATCTCTATCTTTTAATTTATTAAAAATAAAAGTAGCTTGACTAAAATATGGTGATGCAAAAAGTTCATCATCAATAACTAACTCTTCAAGTCCCTCTTTTGTTTGAACGAAAAGTTGAATTTTATCTTCAGTTACCACCTTTGATAATATATTGTGACCTTTTGCTTCAATAAACTCTTTAATTTTTTCATATAAAGAGCTAAAATCTAAATTTACTAAATCACTATTTTCAATTAGATGTTTTAAAACCTCTAAAAGTGAGTATCTTTTTCCTAATTGCTCAAGCATAGATCTATATCTTGAAACTTGTTTAAATAGATCTAAAAGATCATTATATCCCATTCCTTCAAATTCAAAACTCTCTAAACCATTTTCAATCAAATAAGAAGATAGAGCATTATTATCTTTTAAATAAATCTCATTTTTACCTTTTTTATATCTATAAAGTGGTGGTTGAGCAATATATAAATAACCTTTTTCAACAACTGGTCTTAAAAATCTAAAGAAGAATGTTAAAAGAAGTGTTTGAATATGGCTACCATCAACATCGGCATCCGTCATAATTATAATTTTGTGATATCTAATTTTTTCATCATCAAAATCATCACCAATTCCACAACCAAGTGCAGTTATAATATTTCTAATCTCATCAGATTTTAAAATTTTATCAAGTCTAGATTTTTCAACATTTAAAATTTTACCTTTTAGAGGTAAAATTGCTTGATAAACTCTATCTCTTCCTTGTTTAGCACTTCCTCCAGCACTATCACCTTCCACTAAATATAACTCTTTAATTGTTGGATCTTTACTTTGACAATCTGCAAGTTTCCCAGGAAGTGTCCCTACACTCATAGAGTCTTTTTTTCTAGTTAAATCTCTAGCTTTTTTAGCAGCTTCTCTTCCTCTTGCAGCCATTAAAGATTTTTCCATAATAGCTTTTGCATGAGTAGGATTCTCTTCAAAATACTTATCTAAACTATCACTTGTAAGTTTTTGTGCAATTGGTCTTACATAAGAGCTTCCTAATTTTCCTTTAGTTTGACCTTCAAATTGAGGTTCAGGAACTTTAACCGAAACAACAGCAATTAAACCTTCTCTTACATCATCACCTGTAATTTTTACATCTTTTTCTCTAGCGGCTGCATTTTCACTTAAGTATTTAGAGATACTTCTTGTAAGTCCTGCTTTAAAACCAGCTTCATGAGTTCCACCATCTATTGTTCTAATATTATTTACAAAAGATAGAGTTTTTTCAATATAAGTATCGTTATACATTAAAGCAATATCAACTTCAACTCCATCAACTCTATCATTAAAATGAACAACTTCAGAAACAGCTGTATCTTTATTTAAATCTTCAACAAACTGTTTTATACCACCTTCAAAATGATAAACCTCTTTTTTATTAATTTTTTCATCTTCTAAAGTAATTGTAATAAATGGATTTAAATATGCAACTTCTCTAAATCTTTTAGCTAAAATTGCAAACTCATATTGAGTAACTTCAAATATAGTATCATCTACTAAAAATTCAATTGTTGTTCCAGTTTTTCTTGGACTATCTCCAATTACCTCTAATGCAGCTTTTGGAATACCTTCACTAAACTCTTGAGAGTGGATTTTTCCCTCTCTATAAATTGTCATTTTTAAATGTTTTGATAAAGCATTAACTACACTTACCCCAACACCGTGAAGTCCACCTGAAACTTTATATGTATCTTTATCAAATTTTCCACCAGCATGAAGAACTGTTAAAGCAATTGTTGCAGCACTAACTCCTTCAGTTGGATGAATTGCAGTTGGAATTCCTCTTCCATCATCTTCTATTCTTGCGTAACCATTTTTTGTTAAAGTAACTTTTATATTTTTACAATATCCAGCCATTGCCTCATCAATAGAGTTATCAACAACTTCATAAATTAAATGGTGAAGACCATTTACATTTGTATCACCAATATACATTCCAGGTCTTTTTCTAACAGCTTCAAGACCTTTTAAAACTTTAATATTACTAGCACCGTACTCTTGTTGTGACATTTTTATAAATCCTTACTTTTATTTTTCTAATACAATTGGCATTACAATTGTTATAAATTTACCATCTTCTAAATAAAATGGTAGATTTGATTCATTAAATCCTATTTTTATCTTTTCACTATTTGACATACTAAAAAAATCTAAAAGATATTTAGCATTTACTGCAACATAAAAATCTTTTTCAACATTTAAATCAATATCAATTTGAGTATTTGCTACACTATCTTCATCTAATGATTCAAATAAGATTGCATTTTGCGTAAAAGATATTTTTACATTTGAAGATAAAGAAGTTACAAGTTTTATTGACTCTACTACACTATTTTTTGGAATATAAAGATTATATTTTAAATTATTTGGAATAATTCTCTCATAATCTGGATATTTTCCATTTATAAGTTTTGTGAAGAAAATGCTATTTTCATTTGAAATTACTAAATTTGTATTATCATAAGATATTTTTGCATCATCTAAAAATAGTTTTTGAATCTCAAATATAGCTTTTTTTGGAATTATTAATTGAGCTTCACTATTTGATATATTTTCCAAATGAGTTAAAGCTAATCTTCTAGTATCAGTTGCACAGAAGTTTATTTTTTGACTTTTAATATCAATTAATGCACCATTTAACTCAAATTTTGGGTTATTTGTATCTATTGCTGGAGAAATTTTTTTAATAGAGTTAATAAAATTTAACATAGATATTGATAACTCTTTTAGATTTTCATATCTGTTTATTGTTGGAAATTCATTTGCATCATAAGTAGGAAGTTTAAAAACTGATTTATTTTGTTTGATTACAAGATTATTAGAAGTAGTCTCTAAAGTTATATCTTCATTTTTTAATCTTTTAATAAAACTTAATAGATTAACTCCATTTACAGTTGTTTTTCCATCTTCAAAGTTTGATATATTTTCTACAAAAGTTTCAAATCCAATCTCATAATCTGTTGCTTTTGCAATTAATCTACTATTTGAAATTTCAAGATAGATATGTGAAGTAATTGCACTTGAATCTTTTTTCTCTAAAAAAGGTTGCATTGAGCTAACAACATTTTCTAAAACTTGTTTGTTTATTACCAACTTCATTTGTTCTCCTATTTTTCTATTTTTTTTAGTATTAGTAGTAGTCTATGTGAAAAGATGAAAATATAGTTCAAAGAGCCAACAAATAACACTTTGAGATAGTGAATAAAACTAAAAACATATTCACATCTTTTCACACATTAAGCTACTTCTTCTACTCCTTATTTATTAATTTATTCTTTAAATTTTGAATTACAAGCTTAAAATTTTCATCATTTTGCATAAGCTCTTGAGTCTTTTTCATATTGTGAGAAATTGAGCTATGATCTTTCATATCTAAGAACTTTGCAATATCTGGCATTGAGTTGTGAGTTAACTCTCTTGCTAGATAAATTACAACTCTTCTTGCATTTGCAACAGTTGCTGTTCTTTTTTTAGATTTAATATCACTTGGTTTAATATTTAACTCACTTGCAACTATATTTATAATATCTGGAAGTTTAATATTCTCTTTATTCTCTCTAATTTGATCTTTTAATAGATTTTGAACCATAGCAAGATTTATCTCTAAATTAAGTAGCGAAGCATTTGCATTTATTCTAATTAAAACACCCTCTATCTCTCTAATAGAGCTATCAAGTGTTGTTGCTATAAATGAGATTATGTCTCTACTTAAATTGATTCCATTTAGCTCACTCTTTTTTTCAATAATTGCTATTTTAGTCTCTAGCTTTGGAATTTGAATATCTGTTGTTAATCCCCACTCAAATCTTGATTTAAGTCTCTCTGCAAGTCCTGCAATTTGAGATGGAAGTTTATCACTTGTCATAACTATCTGTTTTTTTGCATTATGAAGTTCATTAAAAGTGTGAAAAAACTCCTCTTGAGTAAGCTCTTTTTCACTTAAAAATTGAACATCATCTATCAAAAGTAGATCACAATTTCTATATTTTGCTCGAAAATGTTCCATATTTTTATTTTTTAGTGAAAATGTAAAATCATTCATAAACTGCTCAATTGTTACATAAATTACAGTTTTATCATCCTCTAAAGCTTTATTTCCAATAGCTTGAAGAATATGAGTTTTTCCAAGTCCAGTTCCACCATATATAAAAAGTGGGTTATATTGAATTCCTGGTTTATTTGAAACAGCAAGTGCTGCGTTGTATGCCATTTGATTTGAAGGTCCAACAACAAATGAGTCAAAAGTATAAGATGGATTTAAAATTGTACTTTCAGGAGTTTGGTTTTTAATTTGTAGTTCATTTTGTTTTTTTAGTTTTTTTTCACCAGTAACTCTAATATCAATATCTGGTTTGAAATTGCTATATTTTTCAAAAAACTCTTTTAATATATTTTCATATTTATTTTTTATCCAAGATGCAATATATCTATTTGCTACTTCAAAAATAGCGATATTTTCATCTTTTGATAGTTTTTTTAAGTTAAGTTGTCTAAAATATCTCTCAAAGTCAATAGATTCTGTCTCTCTTTGGATATTTAAAATAAACTCTTTTTGTGTCATTTATACCTAATTTTTTTGATTTAATTAAACACTTATTATATCTTATTTTTTTATAAATAAGCTTTATTATCGATTATAATGTAGAATTTATCGAATATTTTGTGAATAAAGATGTGAATAGTTTTTTAAATCTTTCAATTTTTTACGATATAATCACTTTTTTTTAATGTGAATAGATTATTGTGAAAAGAGTGAATATTGAAAATTTTAGGAATAGATCCAGGGACAAAAAATTGTGGATATGCAGTTATTGAAAAAAGTGGTAGAGAGACAAAATTAATAGAAGCTGGATTAATTAAGATAAAAACTACAGTTTTACAAGAGCAAATTGTAGAGATGACAGAGGGGATTGATTTGATATTTAAAAATCATAAAATTGATGAAGTATCTATTGAAGATATGTTTTATGCTTTTAACCCAAAAACTGTTATTAAGCTTGCTCAATTTAGAGGAGCAATTAGTCTAAAAATACTTCAAAATTTTGGAAATTTTGCTGAATATACACCTCTTCAAGTAAAACAAGCAGTTACTGGAAATGGAAAAGCTACAAAAGAGCAGGTGTCTTTTATGGTTAAGCGACTTTTAGGTATTAAAAAAGAGATAAAACCTCTTGATATAACAGATGCAATAGCTATTGCATTAACACACTCTCAAAGAATAAAAGGATAGAAAATTATGAAAAAAATAGGAATTTTGGCATCTTACAATGGAAGTGGTTTTGAGACAATCCAAAAAGCAATTGAAGATGGAATTTTAGATGCAAAAGTTGTTGTAATAATTACAAATAATAGTAGTGCTGGAGTTTTGGAAAAGGCAAATAAATACGGCATTGATAGTTTTATTATAAATTCAAAACTTTTCCCAGATGAGAATTTGGATTTAAAAATTTCTCAAACTTTAAAAGAGTATGGATGTGATTATATATTTTTATCAGGATATATGAAAAAGATTGAAGATAATATGCTTAAAACATTTGAAAATAAAATTATAAATACTCATCCAGCAATTTTACCATCAATTTATGGTGGAGCTGGAATGTATGGACATTTTGTGCATGAAGCTGTTGTAAAAAATGGTGAGAAAAAATCAGGTGTTACAATTCATTATGTAAATGAGAATTATGATGATGGTGAGAAAATTTTAATAAAAGAGCTTTTACTAAATGAAAATGAGACTGCACAAACTTTGGAAAATAGAATAAAAGAGCTTGAAAAAATTGCTATTGTAGAAGCATTTAAGAAGGTTTTAGAGGAGAGATAAAACTCCTCTAATATCTATTTTATAATATTTGCTAACTCTTCTTTTGTAGAGATTTTATCTATTTTTACAACTTTTCCATCTTCTAAGCTATAAACAATAATCTTTCCATCCTCTTTTGTGAAGTTAGTTTTATTTGAATCATCTAATAATAGAATTGAAAAAGGGTATTTTTTCATTTTAGGAAGTGCTATAAATTTAGAGATTAAACTTGGCATTCCAGATATATCAGCAACATAAACAGCACCATTTTTCTCTAAAATATTCTCATTTTGGCTTAGTGGTAAAAGATAATCTCTTAACATATCACTTGTACCTTTATCACTTGCAAAAAGTATAGTTTTAACACCTTCATTTAAAGTGTGAACCTTATCAAATTGATCTTTGATTTTTATATCAGCAATTGAGCTATCAATATTTAGTGAAGCTGCATTTAATCCTAAAGCTAAAAATGTAGCTAGAAGTAGTTTTTTAAACATATTTTTTCCTTTAAAAATTTTCAAAATTCTAGCTGTAAAAAGTAAATAGAAAATTAATTTTCTTTTGATAAAGTTGGTAAGTGCCACTTTTTATAGTATGCAAGAACTCTTAAAGCAACTCCAAATATGAAAACAATAATAAGTGAAAATAGATTTCTAAGTTCAAAAATTTCTAAAATATAAACAACACTTCCAATAATAAGTGCAACAGTTGCATAAAACTCAGATACTAAAATAAAAGGCATTCTATTTATTAAAACATCTCTAATTGTTCCACCACCAACAGCTGTTATAAATGCTAACATTACAGCACTTAGGAAGTTAAAACCACTCTCAATTGCAATTATTGCACCTGTTATTGCAAATGATGAGAGTCCTATTGCATCAGAGATTACAAAAGCCCATTTACCCTCTAAATTTGTAATTTTATGAAGTTTAAATAACATTGCTATTAGAACTGTTGCAATTACTAAACTAAGAGGGAGGTTTGAAGTAAAAACATAAGGAGTTCTATCTGCTAAAACATCTCTTGTCATTCCACCACCAAAAGCAGTTAAAAAAGCAGAGATAAAAACTCCCAAAATATCAAGTTTACAGTGAACTGCTATTAAAAAACCACTTAGGGCAAAAGAGATAATACCTATAATATCAGCAATCTCTAAAGCACTCATTTTATAAGCTCTTGCATAGCAAGTGCTGTTTGTCTAATCTCCCATTGAGCAGTTTCATCAAGTCTTAATTTGAAGTAGTTATCAAGCTGTTTTGGCATAAATGCACCCCAAATTTGAGTATAAGCCATTTGAGGAATTACGCGTCTAGCTTCTTGGGGTTTAACTCCAGCATCTAATAGTTCAAAATATAACTCTTCGCTCTGTTTTACAAGAGCTTTAACTTTTTGATTATGTTTTAGTTTTTCACTAACATAAAACTCAAAAGGAACTCTTTTTGCACTTACATATCTTCTACTTAACTCTTGCCAAGAAATTCTATGTCTTACCATTTGGCTTCTAGTAGGAAAATCAACTTTAAATAAAAATACTTTGAAGTAATCTTTTATAATATTGCACTCATCTTGCGTATTAAAAATCGTTCTTATATCAAAACTAAACTCTTCTTGTAGGTTTTCATAATCATAAACCAAAGCTCTATAGTTTGTAAGAAGATATTTATCATCAAGTTGTTCTCCAAATTTTTTACAATTTGAGTACTCCAATTTTAAAATCTCTTTATGTTTTGGATTTTCATAATCAAGTAGTACTGGAACAAACTCAAAACTAGAGCTTGGTAATCCCATACTTTCAGAGGCTAATCTATTATATAGGCTCTCATTTCCAAGAGCTTTTGGATTTTGATAACAGATACTTGCAACTTGAGTTATAGCTTGAATTCTATTTTTTTCATTTAAATTAGCAGTGCTAAAATCCCAATTCTCTACAAAAGCGATATCATCATTAAAAATATTCTCTTTTTTGTTTATTAAATTTATCATCTTATCCCTTTTGTAAAAAATTGAAGGCAATTATACTAAAAAGTATCTTATGCTTAAAGAAGTGATTAAAAATCACCTCTTTATTTAAAACTTCTATTTTTGTACATATCATCTAAAATGTAAATTAAAGCTAAAGCCTCTTGTTCTAAAAGTAAATCCTCTTCTACTTCTATTAATTTTTTATCTTCATATAGATATGTTTTTATATCCATATTAGGAATTAAAATAGCAACTCTATTATTTTTTCTATATGCGTAAGTCTCATCAAAAAGCATTAGGTTTATCTCTTTTTTATTATCTTTAAAAATAGAGTTTCCAAGTATTGGATAAGATAAATCAACTCCTATTAAATCCAAGGCAGTAGCTAAAACATCAGCTTGTGAGCTTAATTTGTTGTAAACTAAAGATTTAATATCTTGATTAACAATCACTGCTGGAATTTGAAACATATCTATTGGAACTACTTGATCTCCATAAACTCTAACATTATGATCAGATGCAATAATAAAAACTGTATCTTTAAAATAACTCTCTTGTTTTGCTAAATCAAAAAATCTTCCTATTGCAAAATCAGCATATTTTATAGCATTTTCAACGCTTTGTTTTGGTACATTTTTCTCAAGCTCAATTTTTCCATCAGGAAGCTCAAAAGGTGTGTGATTTGATGAGCTAAAAATAACACTTACAAAGTTCTCATTTGCCTTTGAGTGATTTACAAATGTTTCATTCGCTTTTATTACCAAATCCTCATCACTAACTCCCCAAGTACTAGCAAAAATTGGATTTTCATAATCTTTTTCTTCAATTACAATATCAAAACCATTTCCTAAATACCAACTTCTCATATTATCAAATCTAGCCTCTCCACCATATATAAAACTAGATTTATATCCATAAGGTTTTAGCAAATTTGCAACTGTAAAATAGTCACTTTGAGTCTTATTTCTCTTTATTACTTCATTTCCATGAATAGGTAAAGTTCCACTTGTAAGAGCTGCAAGTCCTCTTACGCTTCTTGTTCCATTTGAGTATAAATTTGTAAAACTAATATACTCACTTGCTAATTTATCAAGATTTGGAGTTAGAGTGTTGTCTCCTATAAAACCTGTAAACTGTGCACCCATACTCTCTTCAATTATAATTACAAGATTTTTCTTTTTTTCACTTTTTATATGAGATTTCACCTCTCTATAAAATGGTCTTTTATCATCTTTATACTCTATTCCTAAAGCAGAAGATGCAATTTTGTAAGCATCATTAATATCCATTTTTCCATATTTTGATACATTTCCTTCACTTCTTTTATATGAGTAATAAGCGTAAGCTATTGAGTGAATCGAGTTTTTTGTGACTTCATTTAATACTCTATTTGAACTATATAAAGCATCAGAGATGTTTACAGGTCTGTGACCAAAAGATGAACGAATTCCTAAAAATAGGATTAATAAAATTGGCAAAAGAGTTAAAACTCTTGATAAATAGCTTTGTTCAAAAACAGATTCAAAATTTAGAAATCTATATTTTGTAAATAGTTTAATAGTTATTAAAATTAAAATAAAAGTTAAAAATAGCTCTAATTTATAATCTTTAAACATTAAAGAGCCAACCTCTTTTGGATACTCTAAATACTCTAAAAATAGATAGTTTGGTTTTAAATCATATTGTGCAAAAAATGGAAATGAAGCACACTCAATAAAAATAGCAAAAACTAAAAAAGCTAAAACATAGATATTTAAAAATTTTGAGATAGATTTTGAGAAAAACCTAGGAGATAGAGTCAAAATTATTGTTGGAATAACTAATATAACAGATATAACAATAGTATCCATACGAATACCAAAAATAAAAGTTAAAAGTGCTTCAAAAAAAGGTATCTCAGTAAATCTTTCATAAAAAACTATAAAAAATAGTAACCTTCCAATAAAAAAAACAGATGCAAAAATAAGATAAACTTTTAAAAGTTCTCTAAAAAGTTTCATAAAGAGTTCCTTGAATTTTTTTTGAAATTATACATAAAATTAGAGCAAAATCTTAAAAATATTAAAACTATTCTCATATTTATAGATAAGTTTAAAATTGTGCTTATCAATAATCTTTTTTACAATGCTTAAACCAAGTCCAAAACCATCTCTTTGTATAAGTTCTTGGGTAAAAGGCTTTAAATAGTACTCTAAATCTTTTGATAGTTTTTCACCACTATTTAAAATAGAGATTTGATTTTTACCAACTTTTATAATAATTGGAAAAGCCGTAGCATACTTTAAAGCATTATCAATTAGATTTTTAAGTGCAATTGATAAATAATCTAAATCCGCATTTATTTTAAAATCTTCGTTTATCTCTATTTTGATTTTTGATTCATCTTCTAAATATAGTTTTCCTAAAGATTCTAAAACTAAAGTCTCTGCACTAAATGTTGTTAGATTTAATTTTGAAATATTTAGTTTTTCAAGTTCTATAAGTTCGCTTGTAAGCCTTTCTAAATCATTAAAAATCTTTTTAAGCAGCTCTTTTTGAGAAGAGTCATCTATTTTTTCTATTGCAAACTTTCCTTTAGCTATTGGAGTTCTTAACTCATGTCCAATATCACGAAGTAGCTCTTCTCTTGTTTTTATAGAGTTTTCAAGTGAACTTGCCATTTTATTAAAATTAGATGCTAAAGTTCCTATCTCATCATTGGATTTTATATCTATTCTTGTTGATAAATTACCATTTGCAAAAGAGTTTATATCTTTTGTTATTGTTTTTAGTGGGCTTAAAAGTTTGATTATAAATAAAAACATCATTAAAAGTGCAAAAATATCCAAAAATACCAATATATTTAAAATAGTTTTATCACTTAAACTCTCTTCATCTAAAGCTCTAAAAATATATAACTCATCCAAATATTTTATTTTTAGAATATAGATATTTGATGAGTTATATTTTAGTATTGAAATATTTCCAAATGTTGAATCTAAAGAGTATATAACTTCTAAATTATTTTCATCTAAATTTTTCACTATTTGTAAACTGTTTTTTTCTACTAAAAAATTTACATAGTTTTTATTCTCTATATTTCTAAAAATATCATCAACTATTTTTAAATACTTCTCTTTGGCAAAATTATCTATTTTTTTTGAATTTATATTATCAATCCATACTCCAATTACAGTCATTAGGCCAAAACTAATAATAAAAAGAATAGTTAATTTTTTAAATATTGACATATTAACCTACAAACTTATAACCAATTCCCCAAATAGATTTTATATATTTGGGGTTTTTTGAATCATCACCAATTTTTGCTCTAATATTTGAAATATGCATATCAATAGTTCTATTTCTTGTATCCAAATCCAATGAAGTTGCATTTAAAATCTGCTCTCTTGAAGATATTTTGTTTTGATTTTCTACTAAATAGATAAAAATCTCAAACTCTATTTTAGTAAAATCAATAGCATAATCATCTATTAAAACAGTTCGATTTTCTTTATCTATTGTAAAATCACCAACTTTGAAAGATTTATTTGAATTTCTTTTTAATATAGACTCTATTCTTAAAACCAACTCTCGTGGTTCATAGGGTTTTGCAAGATAATCATCGGCTCCAAGCTCAAATCCATGTATTTTGTTTCCTATATCTCCTCTTGCAGTTGAGATGATTATAGGTATATTTTTTATCTCTTTTAGTTTGTTAAATAGATCAAAACCATCCATAAATGGAAGCATTAAATCTAAAATTATAATAGAGTAGTCACTGTTTGTTTTAAAATCTTCTAAAACATCTTTTGGAATATCAAAAGCAGTGACAATAAATCCATAATCTTTTAAATAATCCACAATCAAACTTTGCATTTGCAAATCATCTTCAACTAGTAAAACCTTTTTATTCAATTATCCACTCCTTGAAATGATCTGCAAATTCATCTTTTTGCTCTTCATTTAAAATTTCTAATATCTTTTTTATTCTTTTTGCTTCTAAAATTGTAGCTTTTCTTTTTATTTCCATACTTTTTTCTATATATAAATTTTCATTAAAATTTGACTCTTCTATCAAATCTTCAATCTCATCTTCAATCTCATCTTTATACTCATAAAACTCTTTATATTCATCTTTTAGCTCTAAAAGAATATTTTTTATAGCTTTAACTTGATTATAATTTAAATTTAAATAATCTAAATTTTTATAAGAGTGCTTATATTTTTTGTAATTATCATCACCATTTAAAAACAAAAATATACTAAATAAAATCAGAAATATTTTTAATATTTTCATATTCAATCAATCCTTTTTCAATATCACTATGACAAGCTTTACAGTTTGCAACACTTTTTACTTTTTCATTTTTGAAAACATCTTTTGGTATCTTTTTGTGCTTTTTCTCCCAATAAGATGTTTTGCTTAAAGCAATTATATCTTTATTGCCTATTGAATTTAGAAAATTCCAACTAGCTTTAGTAGTTGAAGTTTCAGCACTATTTTTTACTAAAAAAGCCAAAATCTCTTTATTTATATCTTCATCTAAACTTGCATCATCTCCAAAATGATTTTCTAAATCACTCATTATAAGTTCCCACGATTTTTTAGGCAAAAGATTTGGAGGATAAAGAGTGTGACAACTTCCACACTCATTTACAAAAGCTATATTTTGTCTTTTATAATCAATTGCTTGAAATTTTGAAGCAACTAAAGCATTATTTGGTTTATAAAGATTAAAAATCAAAAAAGCTATAAAAACTACAAACATAAAAATAGCAAACAATTTTTGGAAAAATGATAGTTTTATGGTCTCATCTTCTTGCGTCATTTTATAGCCAGTTACTATAGAGTTTAGAGTTTCACTCTTTTTATGAAGCAATCTATCAACAGCAACTCCAGCTAAATGTGCAACAATTAGAAAAATAAGAAAATTTGCAGAAAATTCATGAATCTCTTTAAAAAGTTTCATTTTTTTAAAAAAAGAGTCATTTAAAAAAGATGCTACTCCTTTTCCATCTTGTATTCCATAAGCTAAAACTCCTGTAATAATAACAATAAAAGTAACAATTAACATAGCTATCATCACATAAGATGCTAATGGATTATGACCTATATATTTTTGTTTATCATCGAAGATATTTTTTAAAAACTCTTTAGCTTCACACTTATTTGCTGGAAAATCTTTAAATAAAGAGTATTTTGGACCAAAATATCCCCAGTACACTCTAAAAATCAATAAAATTAAAATAGAGTAACCAGCAATTGCGTGAAATCTTAAAAATTCATCATCATCTGTTAAAAAAGCAAATAGAATAAACAGAGCAAATAAAAAGTGAAAAACTCTTGTTGGTAGTGACCAAATATATGATTTTTTCATATTAATCTTCCCATTTTCCATAATTTGGAATATTTACATCATCATCACTAAATATACCTTTTTTTGCATTTTGATGACAAGCTGTACAGTTAAACAGACCTTTAACCTCTTTTTGAGTTATTAAATGCTCTTTTATATCTCTATGTTTCTTTTTCATATAAGGCATTTTTGAAATAGAATCGGGAATAGAGCCATTTAAATTCTCAACTATTTTTCTACTTCTTTTATAATTCATACTGTTTTCAGCACTATTTTCATTTAAATAGCCAACTAATGTTTGAAAAGTCTTTTCATCTACAGTTGCATCATCACCAAAGTGCTCACTTAAATTTGACATCATTTTATTCCAAGAACTACTTGGTAATAATCCAGCAGGATATGCAAAGTGGCAACTTCCACACTCTTTTTCATAAATTACATTATCAACTGGTTTAATAGTTACATCCATTTTCCCAGCAAATAAACAACAAGTAGCCAAACTTAAAAGAGCTAGTTTTTTCATTTTTTAATCCTTATTATTTATTTATGATGTAAGTTGTTACATCACCTTTTTCAAGTGCTGTTCCTTCTCGATTGTAAACATCATTGAAGTTTCTTTTTAACCATTTTTCAATCTCTTTTTTATCTGTAAATCTTTTTGGATTTGCTTTTGGAGATAGAGCATCTATTGTTTTTCCTGTAAAATAGTTTTCATTTGATTTGTTTAAATTTGTACCATGGCAAGAAGCACAAGAGATTAATTCACCTTTTTTTCCAATATGTTTTGATAAAAATATCTCTTCACCTCTTTTATAATCAAAACCTTTAAAAGATGAATCTATTTTTAAAACCTCTTGTTTTAGAGAGTTTAAGTACTCATCAACTATTGCACTAAAACTTAAAGTTGAAATTAATACTAAAAATAGAAAATTTCTCATAATTTGCTCCTAAATATTTTTTTATATTTAGAATTGTAGAAAAATAGTTTCAATATACTATGTTTTATTACTTGACAATTTGTTTACAAATTTACTTATAATCAATATTACTAACCAAGCTAAAAGCATAGTGATTATAGTATGACTTAGAAAATGGTCTCCTAAAAGCATTTTATATGTTCCCATGCTCCAAGCTAAAA
This sequence comes from Arcobacter sp. AHV-9/2010, assembly GCF_004116575.1. Taxonomy (NCBI): domain Bacteria; kingdom Pseudomonadati; phylum Campylobacterota; class Epsilonproteobacteria; order Campylobacterales; family Arcobacteraceae; genus Arcobacter; species Arcobacter sp. AHV-9/2010. Next base: position 683,694 of record NZ_PDKH01000001.1, read on the forward strand.
TTATTGTTCCAATAAGAGCAATTTTTTGATGTTTTGGTTTTTTAAATAAAAAAAATAGTGACATCAAAGCAAAACCACCACTAGCATGACCTGCTGGCCAACATTTAGCTTTTGAAGTTTGTATAAAATCTGAAGGATACGAATCAAAAACTTTTTTTTCAGGATAAACTCCTCCAAAATTTATAATATTGCAAGGACAAGGAGTATTAGTAATAGCTTTTAAACTTCCAACAATACTTGGAATAAAAATAGCTGAAAGTAAAACTATCAAAAGAGCTTTTTTGTACTCTTGAACTATTTGCTTTTTTCTAAAAAATAGTAAAGCTATTAATATTAAAACATTAAAAATAATAATAGCTTTTTTTAATCCATCATATAAAAAGAGTTTTAATATAGGTTCATTTTTATCTATTAACCAATTTTTTGACTCAAAATTATAAAAAAATGATTGAATAAAAATATCAAGATTTGTAAATTGAAATAGACAAATTGCAGCTATTAATAAAATAGTTGTAATTAAAATCTGTTTATTCAGCTTTTCTTGCATCATTTAAAATATCCATCTCTTTTTTATATACTTCACTCTTTACTTCAAAAATTCCTAAAAGTGTATGAAATAGATTATCTTGTGAAAACTCTCTATTTTTATAAGATTTTAATTTTGTTTTGTCATATTCATGCTCCATAGCACCATCTCCTAACCAAATAAAAGAGGCAACATTTGTTTGCTCTTTTGGTGCGAAGGCATAAGGCATTCCATGAAGATATATACCATTTTCACCCAAACTCTCACCATGATCAGAGATATAAACTAAAGCAGTTTCATGACTATTGTTATATTTTTTTAGAAGATTAATTGATTTTGATAAAAAATAGTCTGTATATAAAATTGCATTATCGTAAGCATTATTTATCTCATCTTTTGAGCAGTTTTCTAGTTGATTTGTTTTGCAAACTGGAGTAAATTTTTCAAACTCTTTTGGATATCTTTTATAGTATGCAGGTCCATGATTTCCCATTTGATGAAGAACTATTAATATATCTCTATCTTTGTTTTTTTCAATATAATCTTCAAGTCCAACAAGCATTCCCTCATCTCTACACTCATCATCACAAATAGGGTTTGTTTTAGAAGTTTTGAAATCTTCATAATCAACTCTTAAAGCAACCCCTTTTGAATCAGAGTTATTATCTCTCCATAAAATTGCTATATCTTGAGTGTTTTTAAGTACATCTAATATATTGTGAGTTGATATACCTTTTTTATAACTATAATTGCTTTTTTCATATATTGAGAACATACAAGGAACAGATAAAGCTGTTGATGTTCCACATGAGGTCATATTTGGAAAATTTATAATATCCTCTTGCTTTAATAGCGGATTTGTCTCTTTATGGTAACCATTTATTGAAAACCTATCTGCTCTTGCTGTCTCTCCTACAATTAATATAACTAGCTCTTTTGGCTCATTTTTTGCTTCAACTACTCTGGAATCTTGACCTATTTGTTTTATTGTTAAAGTGGCTGTATCAAAAGTTTTATGAATATAGTTTCCTACACTATATAGCCAATAAATAGGATTTACATTGTATCTTAAAACTTTATGCTCTCTAAAAAATGATGTATAAAATTTACTAAAAGTAAAAAGTATTGTAATAACTATTAAAAGAGCTAGAACTATAGTTTTTATTTTTGATAATATCTCTTGTTTTATAGGTTTATAAACTATTTGAAGTTTTGAAATATAAAATATTGGGATAAGAGCAAGAAATAAAATATATAAAAATAGTTTAAAACTAAGTAGATCTTTTGACTCTTTTAAATCTGTTTGCATACTATTTCTAAGCATTTCAGAATCTATTACAACACCATAAGTATCCATAAAATAAGCTGTAAATGCTGAAATTGCAAAAAGAGTTATTAAAATTGCTTTTGTTGTATATTTTGAGCTAAAAAGAGTTATTAACAGAGTTATCAAAGATATTAATAAAATTGTAGTTGATAAAAAGTAGATAGTATTTAAACCACTAAAACCATAAGTGTTGAAAAGTTCTTTAAAAAATTTGAAGTTATAAAATATTGTAAAAAATATTGAGCTAAATATTATAAGTTTTGTTTGAGAAATTCTCTTCATGTTGTTCCTAATTTACGAATGAAGGAATATTATGAGAGTAAGATTAATATAGCATTAATGATTTGTCAAGAAAGTGTCAAGATTTAAAAGTAGCAAAATGCTACTTCTATTTTTGAATTATATATCTAATAGTTGGTCCATCACTATCTATTAATAAAACTCTATATCCATGATTTTTTGCATCAATTGGAATATTATTTATACTTTGTGGACAATCACTAATAACTTCCAAAATCTCACCACTTTTTAACTCTTTCATAGCTTCAAGAGTATTAATTGCTGGATATGGACAAGGCTCACCTTGCATATCAATTCTATAATCTGGAACTATATTTTTATTTTCCATAAGTTTTTCCTTATCTGTTTCTTGATTTTCTTAAATATTTTTTCTCTAAAATTAAAATTACTATAAAAAATAGTAAAAGTAATCCATAGTTTGCTACGAGACCTCCATATTGACCAAAACTCTCAAGCAGATTTATTTTTGGCCAAGAAGTTGCTAAAGGTTCAGATATATCATCCCAAACAAATGCAAGTAAAGTTGCACCAATAATATTTCCAGCTCCAACAATCCAAAAATGAACTTGTCCTTCAACAGCTCTATACATCCAACCACACTCACAACCACCAGCAATTACAATTCCAAATCCAAAAAGTAATCCACCAATAACAACATTTGGTCCAGTCCAAAAAATCTTTGGAGCAGCACCCATATTTAAATATGTAAATACTCCCAAAGTGGCAACTGCCATACCAATAATAATTGCAACTGCTAACTCACTTCTTCCAGTTGTAAAGATATCTCTAAATGCAGATGTAAAACAGATTTGTGCTTTTGCAATAATAAGTCCAAAAGATGCTCCAAAAAGCATTGCCATTCCAAGTTTAACACTATTTGCAACAAAGATTAAATATAAAGCCCAAAGCATAATTGCAATAAATGCAAATGTTCCAAGAGTAAAGAATTTTTTAACTCTCTCTTCATTGTGTTCAAGTGGTTTTGCACAAGAGACTTTTTGCATCTTTATTTTTGATTGAAAAAAAGGACTTAAAGCAACTTTTACTCCAAAATAGACTCCAACCATCATAAATGCAGTAAATATCCAAGCATGAAAACTAAATTGAGGAATTCCTGTAAAAAAACTAGCTAAGTTACAGCCCATTCCAAGTCTTGCTCCAAATCCAGCTATAACTCCACCAATTAGGGCTTGATAAATCCTAATTTTGTTTAGAGGTAATCTAAATTTTACATTATTTCCCCAAAAAGCAGCTGCAATACAACCAGCAAACATACCAATAATCATAACGCCATCAACTCTTGTGAAGATATTTCCCTCTATACTCATAAGTTTATAATATCCCCAAGTTGAAACATCAACACCAAATAACTGTAAAAAGTGTCCACCCCATCTAGTAAACTCCCCTGTAACAGCCCAGTAAGTTCCCGTAATTCCAAAGTAGTAAGCACTCAAAACTCCAAGTGCAATAACTGCTGGAATTTGTGACCAAAATCTTGAAAGGGTTTTTCTAAAATTTAGTAAAAACTCCATAAAAGTCCTTTGACAATAAAAATATTTTTGATTGACATTCTTGAGTAAGTAAAAAAAAGAGTTTCAAGTTGTCTGTTTGCACCGCAAACCTATAATTTAGGAATATTAACAAAATAAGATTAAATTAATATATAAAAGTAAAAAATATTTTACTTTTATTTAGCTTTTATTTAACCATATTTTAAGCTATAATAAGCTTTTAAGTTTTTTTTGGATACAATCCGCACGAAATTTTATATAAAGAAGAAAAATGAGAGACATTAGAAATATAGCAGTTATTGCTCACGTTGACCACGGAAAAACAACAACGGTTGATGAGTTGTTAAAACAAAGTGGTACATTTTCAGCGCATCAAAGCGTAGATGAAAGAGTTATGGATAGTAATGCAATTGAGAAAGAGAGAGGTATTACAATTCTTTCAAAAAATACAGCAATTGATTATGAGGGTGTAAGAATTAACATTATAGATACTCCAGGACACGCCGATTTTGGTGGAGAAGTTGAGAGGGTTTTAAAAATGGTTGATTCTGTTTTACTTCTTGTTGATGCACAAGAGGGTGTTATGCCACAAACAAAGTTTGTTGTTAAAAAAGCACTTCAACTAGGTCATAGACCAATCGTTGTTGTAAACAAAATTGATAAACCAGCAGCTGAACCTGATAGAGTTGTTGATGAGGTGTTTGACCTATTTGCACAAATGGATGCAACAGAAGAGCAACTTGATTTTCCTGTAGTTTATGCAGCTGCTAGAAGTGGATTTGCAAGATATAATCCAACAGATGATAATATGGATTTTAAACCACTATATGAAACTATTTTAAAAGAGGTTCCAAAACCAAAAGGAAGCGATGAAAATGGTTTACAACTTCAAGTATTTACTCTTGATTATGATAACTTTATTGGAAAAATAGGAATCGCTAGAATTTTTAATGGAACTATCTCTCAAGGTGAAACTGTACTTTTAGTTAAAGCAGATGGTGAAAAAATTAAAGGAAGAGTAACTAAACTTATTGGATTTAAAGGGATGGATAGATTCGATATTAAAACAGCTGGTGCTGGTGATATTGTTGCTGTTGCTGGATTTGAAACTATTGATGTTGGAGATAGTTTATGTGATCCAATAAATCCAATGCCACTTGATCCTATGCATATTGAACAACCAACTTTAAGCGTAACATTCTCTGTAAATGACTCTCCACTTGCTGGAACTGAGGGTAAATATGTAACTTCAAACAAAATTGATGAGAGATTAAAAGCTGAGATGAATACTAATATTGCTATGGGTTATGAGCAAATTGGTGAAGGTAAATTTAAAGTAAACGGAAGAGGTGAACTTCAAATTACTATTTTGGCAGAAAATATGAGAAGAGAAGGTTTTGAGTTCTGTATTGGAAGACCTGAGGTTATTATAAAAGAAGAGAATGGTATCAAAATGGAGCCATTTGAACATTTAGTAATTGATACTCCAGATGAGTTTAGTGGAGCAATTATTGAAAAACTTGGGAAAAGAAAAGCTGTAATGACAAATATGGTTCCAATGGGAATTGGATTTACAAGATTGGAGTTTGAAATTCCAGCACGAGGATTAATTGGTATTAGAACAGAGTTTTTAACAGATACAAGAGGAGAGGGTGTTATGAATCACTCTTTCTTAGAGTTTAGACCATATAGTGGATCAGTTGAAAGCAGAAAATATGGAGCACTTGTATCTATGGAAAATGGTGAAGCTTTAGCTTACTCAATTTTCAATCTACAAGATAGAGGAGTTATGTTTATAAAACCTCAAGATAAAGTTTATATTGGAATGGTTGTTGGACAACACGCAAAAGATAATGACCTTGATGTAAATCCTATTAAAGGGAAACAACAATCAAATGTAAGATCAAGTGGTGCTGATGAGGCTATTAGATTAGTTCCACCAAAAACTATGTCTTTAGAAAATGCTTTAGAGTGGATTGAAGAGGATGAAGCTGTTGAGGTTACTCCTATCTCTATTAGAATTAGAAAAAGAGAGCTTGACCCAACAGTTAGAAAACGAACAGCCAAAAAAGAGAAAAATTCATAAAAAGCTAATCTGTGAGCACGAGATTTGAAACTTTAGTTTCAATATCGAGAAAACGAACAGCCAAAAAAGAGAAAAATTCATAAAAAGCTAATTTAGTTTATTTAAATAGAAGGGAGAGAGGTTTTACCTCTTTCCCTTTTTTAATATTGACACAAAAATAAAATTACAAATCAATTGTTTAATTGCTAATTAAGATAAGCCATAAATAGGCGACTCTAAAAATATTTAGCACTCACTATTGACAAGTGCTAAATATTTTGCTAAAATTTCAGCAGTTTGATACGAAACATATCAAGCTTATAAAAAATAGAGGAGTTTAAGATGTTTTTAACAAAATTTGACCCATTTAAACAATTAAGAGATTTAGAGAAGGATTTTTATACTGTTTCAAAAAATGAAGGAGTTAGTGCCTTTGTTCCTGTTGTAAATACAAGAGAGGGTGAGTTTGCATATCATGTTGATGTTGATCTACCAGGAGTTAAAAAAGAGGATATAAAAGTTGATATAAACAAAAATATTCTTACAATTAGTGGTGAAAGAAAATCTAAAGATGAGATAAAACAAGAAGATTATTACAAAGTTGAGACATACTTTGGAAAATTCTCAAGAAGTTTTACATTACCAGAAAATGCTGATATAGAAAATATTGAAGCAAAAAGTGACAATGGTGTTTTAGAGGTTGTAATTCCAAAATTAAAAGATGATATTACTAAAAAATCTATTGAAATAAAATAAAAGCTAAAGGCCTAAGCCTTTAGCAAAAATACTTACCTTAAAAATAATAAAATACCTCTTTAAATAAAAGAGAGTCTAATACCTCTTGTGATATTCTTACAACTCAATTTTAAGAAGGATTTAGTATGACAAAAGAGCAAAAACTATCAGAGCAAGAGATAAGTAGATATAGCAGACATTTAATCCTTCCACAAGTTGGACTTGAAGGTCAATTAAAACTAAAAAATTCAAAAGTTTTAGCAGTTGGAACTGGAGCTTTAGGAAGTCCAATTTTACTATATTTAGCAGCAGCTGGTGTAGGAACTATTGGGCTTGTTGATTTTGATGTAGTTGAAGAGTCAAATTTGCATAGACAAATTATTCATACAACAAATGATATAAAAAAGAAGAAAGTCCAATCAGCTAAAGAGAAATTAGAGGCTTTAAATCCAAACTCAAAAATAGTTACTTTTAATGATAAACTAACTAGTAAAAATGCCTTAAATATCATAAAAGATTTTGATATTGTAATAGATGGAACAGATAATTTTCCAACAAGATATCTAATCAACGATGCTTGTGTAATGCTAAAAAAACCTTTTGTTTATGGTTCGATTTTTAGATTTGAAGGGCAGGTTAGTGTTTTTAATTATGATGGTGGAGCTTGTTATAGATGTCTGTTTCCAAATCCACCAAAAGCTGGACTAGTTCCAAGTTGTTCAGAAGCTGGAGTTTTAGGAGTTTTACCTGGAATTATTGGAACAATTCAAACAAATGAGCTTATAAAAATAATTTTAAAAATTGGTGAACCTTTAAAAAATAGACTTCTAAGTTTTGACTCTTTAAAGATGCAGTTTCGTGATATGAAATTTAATAAAAATGAGAATTGCCCAATTTGTAGTAAAAATGCAACAATTAAAGAGCTGATTGATTATGAAGAGTTTTGTGGATTAAAAGAGAAAACAAATATAAAAGTAGATGAGATAACTCTTGAAGAGTTTAAAAGTTTACTAGCAAAAAAAGATAGTATTCAAATAGTTGATGTGAGACCTAAAATTGATTTTGATTTAAATAATATAAAAGATTCTATAAATATACCTTTTGAAAGCTTGGAAGATGATATTAATCAAATAGACTCTTTAAAAAAAGTTATAGTAGTTTGTAAAATAGGAATGTTGAGTAAAGAGGCTATTTTAAAGCTTAAAAACATTGGTTTTAATGCAGAACTTTATAGTTTAAAAGGTGGAGTTACATCTTGGTTAAATGATTTATAGGATTAAATATGCAAAGTATAAATAGTAATTTATTGCCAAATAGAAAAGAGTTTTTGAGTGATCTTGAAAAAAATATTTTTGATAAACTAGTTATTTTTGATATAAGTGGTTTTGGAAATATAAATCATTTCTATGGTTATGATTTTGGAGAAAAAATATTAAAAATTATATCTTTAAGACTTCAAGATAGATTTGAAAATAGTCAAATTTACTATTTGGGTGCAGATATTTTTGTTGTTGCGACAAATAGTGATATTTTAAAAGAGAAATTTATTCAAACAATAAAAGCAACAATTTGGTACTTTGGATACTCTGCAATTGAAATTGATGGAAATAAAGTATATATTCCATTAAGAGCTGGAGTTGCTATAAATTATTCAAAGCTTTTGTTTTGTGCTGAATTTGCACTAAAACAAACAAGAGTTTTAAAGCAAAATATAGTGATTTATGATAATGAAGAAGATGATGTATTAAACTTAAGTCAAGACTCTATAAAAGATGATTTATATTGGGAAAGTGAAATTATTGAAGCAATAAAAAGAGATAAATTTGAGATTTTTGCACAATCAATAAGTAACCAATTTGAGAAAAAATATGAGATATTAGTTCGAATGAAAGACTCAAAAGGAGAGATAGTTTCTCCTTGCTTTTTTATAGATAGATCTAAAAAATAAATCTTTATACAGAGATTACTAAAAAAGTTATTCAAAAATCTTTTGAATTTTTTCAAAATAAAAATGTTGGATTTAGTATAAATTTATCAATTATTGATATTTTGGAAAAAGATATTGTTGATTTTATTATTCAAAAAATTTGTGAATTTGATATTGGTGATTTTTTGACTATTGAAATTACGGAGAGTGAAGGAATTGATAATATTGAAGAGGTTGTATCTTTTATAAAAATTGTAAAAAGTCTTGGTGTAAAAATTGCAATTGATGATTTTGGAACAGGTTACTCAAATTTCTCATATTTGGTTAAATTTCAAGCTGATTATGTAAAACTTGATGGCTCTATTATAAAAGATATTAACAGATCTCTTAGTGCAAGAGCTGTTGTAGAATCAATTGTATTTTTTGCAAAAAAGGTTGGTATGAAAACTGTTGCGGAATTTGTATCTTCAAAAGATATTTACGATACTTGCAAAGAGTTGGAAATTGACTATTTTCAAGGATATCTGTTTGATGCTCCGAAAAATATTAAAGAGTTAAAATTATAAATTATTAAAAAAATAAAAAAAATATAATAATTTGCCTATTTTTCAGTTTAATTATAGATAGTTTTGATAAAATAATATCCTATTTTATTAAAATATTACGAGGCAAAATGATTATAAGATTTTCTATTTTTACAGCCCTTTTATTTGGTTATATAAATGCTCTATCTTTGAAAGAGGGCTTTATTAAATCTTTGCAAAATGATCCAAATGTTCTTGTAAGGCAAAATGAGTTAAATAAAATCAAGTACGATATTGATAAGGCAAGAGGATTGTTTTATCCAACAATTGATTTAGAAGCAAGAGCTTATAATCAAAGAACTTCGACAGATTCATATAGACCTGAAAATGGAAGTTTGCAAAGAAATGACGAATATGTTGTAAGGTTGGAACAGCCAATATATAAAGGCTTTGAAACTATAAATGAAAATCGAATCCAGAATGCTAGATATGAAAGTGCTGAATATTATTTAAAAGAGGAACAAAATAGTTTAGCTTTAAGATATGTTCAAAACTATTTAAATGTTTTAAAAAGCAGTGATTTGTTGAATTTATCAACAGAATCATACAATATGAGTGAAGATATATTCAAAAAAACTTCAAGAAAAGTTGAAATGGGCTATGGAACAAAACTAGAATATGAAAGAGCTAAAGGAAATTTAGAAGAGAGTAGTGTAAATTTATCAATAGATAAATTAAGTCTACAAGACTCTATTCAGTATCTATATGACAATATTCAAGAAGAATTTAAAGAAACTGATTTGATAAAAGAGGATTTTAATTATACTCTTCCAAAAACTCAAGAAAAAGCACTTAATTTTGCACTTGTAAATCACCCTTCAATGTTTTTTTCTGTTATAAATATAGATATTGCTAAGTTTGAACAGAAAAAAGAGTTAAAATCATTTCATCCAGAGTTGAATTTGGAGGCTAAATATAATTTAAATGATGGGTCATATAGAGAGACAAATGCTAAACCTAATAATCAATATGAAATTGGTCTTAAATTGGTATATAATCTTTATAATGGTGGAAAAGATTTAGCAAATAATAGAAAAATGAAAGAGACCATAAAAGAGAAAAGTATATTGTTGGATCAGACAAAAAAAAATATTAAAAATGCATTAGCTTTATCTTGGAATAGTTATATATTAAATCAAGAGAAGTTAAAAAGACTTAAAAATTTTGTAAAAACTAGAGAAGCTGTACTAGATGCAACTTATCAAGAGTTTGGATTGGGAACTAGAGATTTAGGTAGTGTTGTTGATGCACATTTAGATTATATCTCTACAAAAAGAAATTATATCTCAACTAAGTATGATTTATTGCTTGCTCATTATAGGGTATTGTATTCAATTGGTATTCTTTCAGATGTTTTATTAGAGCATATGGATAATACTATATTTGCAAATGAATTTTCAAATATGAATGAAATTTTTACTAAAAATATAAAATAAGGGTTTGATTTAATGGATTACGATATATTTAAAGATATTAAAGTTAAAGAGTATGTAGAAAATCCTATTTTGGATTGTTTGGCAATTTTTTGTAAAATGAGCGGAAGACCTTATTCAAAAGAGTCTTTAATAGCAGGGTTACCAATAGAAGAGGGGCATAGCTCTCCAGTTTTGTTTTCAAAATTTAGCTCAAAATCCCTTTTTTCAAGAGCTGCAGCTAAAGCTGGATTTAAAACAAGAGTTTTAAAAACAAAAATAGAAGATATAAATCCATTAGTTCTTCCTTGTATAGTTTTATTAAATGGTAAAAATCCAAAAGATGAACTTCGTGCTTGTATATTATTAGGTTTTGATGATGAGATGCAAAATGCTAGAATTTTACTTCCTGAAGCTGAAGATGTTGAAAGTAGTGTTACTATTGAAGAACTTAAAAAATACTATTTTGGTTTTTCTATTTTATTAAAAAAAGAGCTTAGATTTGATGACAAGCAGTTAACAATTGGGGATGTAAAAGAGAGTCACTGGCTTTGGGGAACAATGAAAATTGTTAGAGAAACTTATAGAGATGTTATTATAGCTTCGCTTCTAATAAATATTTTTGTTTTAGCAACACCACTTTTTACGATGAATGTATATGATAGAGTAATTCCAAATGATGCAAAAGATACATTATGGATTTTATCAATTGGAGTACTAATAGTTTATGGAATTGATGTATTATTAAAATTTTTAAGAACTTATTTTTTAGAAACAGCTGGTAAAAAGACCGATATTATAGCATCATCTTTAATTTTTGAAAGAGTTTTAGATTTAAAAATGTCATCTATGCCATCATCTGTTGGATCTATGGCAAATATTTTAAAAGAGTTTGAAAGTATTAGGTCATTTATAACATCTTCAACTATTTCTTTATTAATAGATTTACCATTTATAATTCTTTTTTTAATTACTATTTACTACATTGGTGGTGTTTTGGTTGTTGTTCCAATTGTTATAATTTTATTTATTATATTTTATACAATTTATGCAAAAGAGAAATTGCAAAATAGTATTAAACAATCTTATGAAGCAGCTTCAATGAAAAATGGAGTTCTAATTGAATCATTGTCTTCAATAGAGACTTTAAAATCGCTTGGTGCGACAGGATATTCTCAATGGAAATGGGAAGAAGCAACTTCTCAAATAGCTGATAAGAGTATATCTTCAAAAACAATTTCTGCATCTATTACAACTGTAACTTCTTTTTTATTACAGCTTAATACTGTTGCAATTATTGTTGTAGGTACTTACTTAATTGGCGAAAAAATGCTTTCTATGGGGGCATTAATTGCTGTTGTAATTATCTCTTCAAGAGCAATTGCTCCTATGGGACAAGTTGCAAGTCTGTTATCAACTTTCCATCACACAAAGGTTTCTTATCAAGCTTTAGATGATATTATGAATATGCCAGTTGAGCATCCTCAAGGTAAGAAGTTTGTAGCAAGACCTGAATATAGAGGAAATATTGAGTTTAAAAATATAAGTTTTACATATCCAAATGCTGATACATCGACTCTAAATAATATTAATTTTAAAATTAATGAAGGTGAACATGTAGCAATAATAGGGAAAATTGGTTCTGGAAAATCGACTATTCACAAGCTGATATTATCTTTGTATACTCCAACAGAAGGTGCAATTTTAGTTGATAATATTGATATAAAACAACTTGATCCTACGGAACTTAGAAAAAATATAGCTTATGTTTCTCAAGATGTATTACTTTTTAATGGCACAGTTAAGGAAAATATTGTTTATAGATTACCTCATATTGATGATGAAAAGATTATTGAAGCTGCTACTGTAAGTGGAGTTATGGATTTTATAAATAAACATCCAAAAGGTTTTGATATGCCAGTAGGTGAGAGAGGATCACTTCTTTCAGGAGGACAAAGACAAAGTATAGCAATTGCTAGAGCGATATTACAAGATTATCCAATAGTTTTATTAGATGAACCAACAAGTGCAATGGATAATTCTGCTGAAGATAAATTCTTAAAAAATATCAAAAAATATTTAAAAGATAAAACAATGATTTTAGTATCTCATAAAACATCACTTTTATCTTTAGCTGATAGAATAATCGTTATGGAAGATGGACAAGTTGTTCTTGATGGAAAAAAAGATTACGTTATAAATAAACTTACTTCAAAATAGAGTCAAAACTATTTTAAAATTTATACCAAAGTATAATTTACAAAACTCCTATTTTTAAATAATATATTCAAATAAATGAAAATAGGAGTACATTATGGCAAGTGTAGCAAGAATAGCGGATATTAGAGGTTTAGTTTCTTTAAATGATGGAGAAGAGATATTAAAAGAGAGAGATCCTATATCTGAAAATGGTGGGATACTTACAATTAGTGAATTTGCTAGAATTATTTTTGATGATGGTAGAGAGATTGAAGTTCAAGGACCAGTTCAATTAACTTTAAATGAAAACTTTTTTCAAACGGGTGAGTTTGATATTCAAAATGTACAAATTGAAAACCTAAATTTAGTTAGAGATATTGTTGAGAATTTGGTTACAAATATAGAAGGTGGTACATTACCTGAAAATCCAAGTGAAGCTTTTGTTGCAACAGAGCAATTGGATACATTATTGGAAAATGACGAAGTCATATCTTCAACAAGAAGTGTTGAAGATGATTTTGCTCCAACAGAAGCTCCAACAGAAGCTCCAACAGAAGCTCCAACAGAAGCTCCAACAGAAGCTCCAACAGAAGCTCCAACAGAAGCTCCAACAGAAGCTCCAACAGAAGCTCCAACAGAAGCTCCAACAGAAGCTCCAACAGAAGCTCCAACAGAAGCTCCAACAGAAGCTCCAACAGAAGCTCCAACAGAAGCTCCAACAGAAGCTCCAACAGAAGCTCCAACAGAAGCTCCAACAGAAGCTCCAACAGAAGCTCCAACAGAAGCTCCAACAGAAGCTCCAACAGAAGCTCCAACAGAAGCTCCAACAGAAGCTCCAACAGAAGCTCCAACAGAAGCTCCAACAGAAGCTCCAACAGAAGCTCCAACAGAAGCTCCAACAGAAGCTCCAACAGAAGCTCCAACAGAAGCTCCAACAGAAGCTCCAACAGAAGCTCCAACAGAAGCTCCAACAGAAGCACCAACAGAAGCTCCAACAGAAGCTCCAACAGAAGCTCCAACAGAAGCTCCAACAGAAGCTCCAACAGAAGCTCCAACAGAAGCTCCAACAGAAGCTCCAACAGAAGCTCCAACAGAAGCTCCAACAGAAGCACCAACAGAAGCTCCAACAGAAGCTCCAACAGAAGCTCCAACAGAAGCTCCAACAGAAGCTCCAACAGAAGCTCCAACAGAAGCTCCAACAGAAGCTCCAACAGAAGCTCCAACAGAAGCTCCAACAGAAGC